>JBAUMC010000001.1:0-26385 GCA_049578505.1 Bacteroidota bacterium
AATCTGCAGCACGCCATATCCCGAGATGTGCCAGGTAAAAGGAGCAAATGGCCGTCAGAACAGAGAGTGAGGTCAATTCCGGCTTCATCAATTCAATGCAATCAGCAACCGTCCTCAGCGCTGATCGAGAGTAAGGAACAACCTGCTGAATTGCTTCGGCATCGCCGTTCATGCAATAGCTCTTTCAGTCGACAAAGTGAATGAGAATTTCCTTACCTGCACTTGATATATTCTTGCAAGATGCAACACTAACAACACAGAGGTTACCAAAATAAGCGCACCTGTCGCAACATGAGCGGTCGTAATATCAACTGCCTTTTGCGAAAGAACAGTGTACATCCCGAGAGTAAGTTGGGCAATGATCAATAAAATAAGGAAATAAGCGAATCGTTTGATCCGTCCGGGCAATTGAGAAGACTTCAACAGTTTGACCGATAATGCAACAACCGTAACTGCAACTACGATTGCCCATATTCTGTGAAGCATGTGGATAAGAATCTGCGATGATGTCACAGCCCCATCGGCAAAGAGGCGGAGATTAGAATCGATGAGCTGCTGGTTGTATTGCCTTACAGATTCAGGAGAAAGCGACGGGAATATTTGCCCATATGCTAACGGAAAATCTGGGACAGCAAGCCCAGAGCCGGTATGCCGCATAAGTGCGCCGAGGATCAATTGAATATAAACGCTTATTGTCGCAGCAATCGAAAGACGAAGGAGCAAAGAATCCGCGTTTTGCGAGAGTTTTGGATAATCGAATTGCCACCAGCGAGATGTAAATAATGCGATCGACGACACGATAACAAAAAACGTTTGCGCCAACGTCGCATGTGAAACGGAAATGGCAGTCGGCAGAAGAAAGACAACTGTCAATCCTCCCAATAATCCTTGCGCAATCACAGCGGCAAGCGCCGCGATGCCGAGCAATTTTACCCAGCGACGCTCTTCTTTCTTCCAGAGCCAAATTGTGAGAATGAGGGTCAACAAACCCACAAACGAAGCAATCATCCTGTGCCCGTGTTCATACAGAATACCTCCAACCATCGGCGGCATCACCATACCGTATGAAAGGGGCCAATCGGGAACGGCGAGGCTTGAACCGGTGCTCGTTACCAACCCGCCGGCGATTATAAGGCAAAAGGTGCAGCAAGCGGTGAAAAGAGAAAATCTATGAAGGCTCTTATTGTAGCACACGAAAATGCTCCTTCCAAAGCTATGGCGCGACAGTGGCAGAATCGTGAGGCAATTGTGAAACTTGATCAGCCATCCAAGCGTCGTAATCTTTTTTAGTATCAACACTCAAATATCCGCGCATGCGATAATGACCGAGTCCGCAAAGTTGAGCGCAGGCAATTTCCGTTGTGACATTGGGGGCGGCGAGAACTTCCGTAACGCCGGCATCGAGAAGAGGTTTTACCACGTCGGGAGTGAAGACATCTCCTTTTTTCAAAATAACAGTACTGTCCTTTGCACGGTAGTCTTGTATTGCAATTCGCTCAAATAATTTTGATGATGTATCCCCCGCCGTCAGCTGAAAGGGTTCCGCCAGTTCCGCAACCATCTGGTCGGTCGTCTTCGTCGGTGTGAACCAGACCGGAATGACCTGTCCGGGAATTGCATCCTGCTTTATGCGCATCGTCGGCAGGTTGAAGCTGTGAATGACATCTTTTGTCGACAATCTGATAATCACCGGCTTATCAACGGGAATGTGCAATTGGTTAATGGTCGTAATATCGTCCTTGGCGTACGGGTCGCTCCGGTCAAGCCCTAAGGGGTTGTCATCGGTGATCAACGATATGTCTGTCCTTCCAAAAACACCATCGGCCCCCGGATAGTGAACGTTCCAGGCAAATTGTTCGGCAACAATGCGGACAACTGTTGCATCTTTTTCTGCCGGAAAGCTATTGACCCTCTTAGCCCAGAGAGGGACGGCAAAGCCGATCAGCAAAACGGCTTCAAAAAGTGCCACGCCTATTTCAAGATAACTTGAAATATGGCTTTTGACGCCGGCATAGTCTGCTGTGGGATTTTTTTTCTTCCGAAAGCGAATGAGCGTGTAAAGAAAGAACGCTCCCCAGCCTATGAACAACACCAGCATCAGCCAGTGAATAATCGCCAGCATACTATCGATTTCGGGGCCGTGCGCAGAACCATCGACAGGAAGGTGCAGAAATTTTATCATTTAATTATTTCCTCCATTGCCGGTTGTCGGATGCTCGCTCTCAGAGATAAGGTATAGACGCGCACGTTTGCGCAAATATAAAAAGAACGATGTTAGCGCAGCAAGCACTCCGCCGGTAACTCCGATCATGCTGAGAATCGCGAAGTTCATGCCGTGCGTCGCCGGCGAATCCGCTGCACCGTAGCATGCGCCGCAGGCAAAAAGTGAGTTCGGGAAGCATAGAGCTCTTGCCGCTGCAAACGCAACGACCATTACTATTCTGTTCTTCATAAATATCCTACATGCTTAAATTTACGGATGAATTTAAATTCATAATATGCAAGGCCTACTCCGAGGAGAATAAAAAAAATGCCGACGAGAATTCCGACATCGTTCGAATCCGAAAAATATGATTGAACGCCCCATCCTCCGACGCCAAATGACAAGAGGACCGATACAGAAATAAAGAATACATGGAATGCTTTGAGGGACATGGCTAATGTATCCTATCAGACATTGCGAGAAGCGGAATAAATATCAGTGTTAGGAAAAAAACGGCTGTAAGGCTGAGAGCCGCATAAATCATCTTCTTTTCGGAAATTAAATGCATAAAGTAGCTTGCGACGAGGGAACCCTTTATCGACGCAATCGCCAGCGCAACGATGATCGCGGGAACGACACTGAGATTGAAATACGAAATCGTCACTGTGATGATCGTCAACGCGAGCAGCGTTACAAAAACCGAGACGTAGACCCTGACGTGTTTTTTGACCTCTTCAGCGTGTGTTGAAGCTTCCATGTGTTCTCCTACAATAAGTAAAGGACAGGGAATAAAAATATCCAAACGAGGTCGACGAAATGCCAATAAAGTCCGGCAACCTCCACCCGGTTTGTGAACCGCTCAGGCTCTGTTTTCCACATCTTGCTTCCAGGCCCCCAGAAATACGAATTCACAATCATCCCGCCGATCACATGAAGTGCGTGAAGCCCGGTCATCGTAAAATAGATTGCAAAAAATGTACTCTTGCTCGGAATTTCCCCGGCCTGGAAATGATGAGTATATTCAAAATATTTGATAGTAAGAAACACAAAACCGAGAAGAATCGTGGTGCCCATGTAAACTTTGTACTTTTTGAAGTCTTTCATCATTAACGACGACCAGGACATGACCATGGTAATGCTCGATGTGATGAGGACGGCGGTATTGACGGTTGCCAGCGGGACATCAAGAACGTGATGAGGCCACTCTACTGCGTTGACCCGTAATAAAATGTAAGAAGAGAAGAGCGCCCCGAAGAGCATTACTTCCGAAGCGAGAAACAACCAGATACCGAGCTTTGCGTTGATCAACCCTGTATCGGGCCGTGCTTTAACTGTGTAGGGAATTTCCATTATTGATCAGGCCTCCATCGGTTGGTTCTGTGGTGTAAAATCTCTTTTGGCGCCGGGAACGCTGTATTCGTACGGCGGGCGGAAGACTTCTGGCACCGTGAGAAAATTTCCATGCGGCGGCGGAGTCGGTGTCGCCCATTCTAGCGTTGTGGCTTGCCAGTAATTTTCTTCTACCTTCCTCCCTTTTTTCATGCTCCAGAACAAATTGAAGATGAAGAATAGTTGAAAGACTCCTAGCGCCCATGCGCCGTGCGACATGAACTCATTCCAATGCAGAACGGGCTGGGCGTGAGCATACTGAGCACCGCCATCCCATAAGCGCCGCGACACGCCGGCAAGGCCGACGATGAACATCGGCATGAAAATCGCATTCATGCAGACAAAGGACCCGAAGAAATGAATCCTGCCGAGGGTCTCGTTCATTTTTCTCCCGGTCAATTTCGGGAACCAGTGATAAATTCCGGCGAACATGGCGAAAATTGTTCCGGGCGCGACAACGTAATGAAAATGTCCGATCACATAGTACGTATCGTGAAGAGGAATATCGGTCGCTGATAACCCCAGCGGCAGTCCGGTGAGCCCGCCGATTCCGAACATCGGAAGAAATGCGAGAGCGAAAAGCATCGGTGTCGTGAACCGAATTGACCCTCCCCACAATGATATGAAGAGAGCGGTCAAAATGACGACCGAGGGGATGGAAATAATCATCGTCGTTGTCTGGAAAAAAGTGCTGATGATCGTTCCCATGCCGGTCATGAACATATGATGTGCCCAAACCATGAAGGACATGAAACCGAGAAAAATTGTCGCGTAGACCATCGACTTATAGCCCCACAACGGCTTACGGGTGTTGTTGGCGATGACTTCGGCGACGATCCCCATCGCGGGCAAAATTAATACATACACTTCCGGGTGAGCCAGGAACCAGAAGAGATGCTGCCAGAGCAACGGGCTGCCTCCGCCGCTGACATTTAACGGCTGCCCTGTTACGACTAATCCGCTGGGAAGGAAGAAACTCGATCCCGCAAGGCGGTCCATAAGCTGCAGTACGCCTGCGGCTTCAAGCGGCGGAAATGCCAGCAGGAGGAGAAATGAGGTCACAAATTGCGCCCAGACAAAAAAGGGCAGGCGCATGAACGAGAGTCCCTTGGCCCGCAACTGAATTATAGTGACGATAAAGTTTATTGATCCGAGCAAGGAAGACGTGATCAAAAAAACCATGCCGATAAGCCAGACCGTTTGGCCCGTTGTCGCTATCACGGACAAGGGCGGGTAAGATGTCCAGCCTGAATTCGCCGCACCCCCAGGCATGACAAAGCTCGAGAGCATTGTGACGCCGCCGAGAAAGTAGACCCAGTAACTCGTCATGTTCAATTTCGGGAATGCCATATCCGGTGCGCCGATTTGCAGCGGCATGACGTAATTACCGAATGCGCCAACGGCAAGAGGCACGATCCCGAGGAAGACCATAATTGTGCCGTGCATCGCTCCGAGCTGATTGTAAAATTCCGGCAACATGATGCCCTGAGGAGCCCGGTCATCCCCTAACCATGACCCAATAATTGGAATCGGTTGACCCGGATACGCAAGCTGCCAGCGCATTACCATCATTAATGTAAATCCGAAGAGGAGAAAGAGAAGGCTTGTAAATCCGTATTGAATGCCGATCACCTTATGGTCCTGCGAAAAAATATATTTTCGCCAGAACCCTAAATGGTGATCGTGCGAATTGTTATCCTCCATTTCGTTATCCTTATGGCTGCAGTGTGAAGAGAAAATTCTTTTTCTTAGATGCGAACTTGCGCCGAGAACAATTAAAACGTGTTAATCAAAGCACCGCTAACGTTGTCCTCATTGAAATATTTCTATTTTCCCGCGTATTTAAAATCGGCGGTAGCAACTTTATCGCTGACAGTCACTTTCATTTCCTGGGTACCGTACTTTTCATGCCAGGCCTCGACGGTGTAAGTTCCCGGGGGAACTCCTTTAATTGTAAAATTTCCCTTATCATCCGAGACTGCATAAAAAGGATTGTCGGTAACGCCAGCATAGCAGTTCATCCAGTTATGCACTTCGCATTTGAACTTTACCATGATCTCCGGTTTATCGAATTTCTTCGTCATTTTCATCCCCTTCAACGGCTGTGCATTATTGAATTGCGGGCTGTTTTTCGGCAGCGCGTGAATGTTGTGAAGCAATGGGTCGTCGTTGACGATTTCGAGAGGCTGGCCTGCTTGAATTCCGAACACATGGGGGTGATACTGGCATCCTTGTTGAGCGAGAACCACGGCAGTCGTCGGCACATCGTATTTCTTAGTTAATCCGTCCTTGATGTACACAAAAACATTCATCAAGGTGCCGTTGCTATTTACTATGACGTCCTCAGAATTCACAGGTTTTGCATGCATCGCCAAGCATTGCTTATCTGCGTTCATTTTTATCTGGGGTACGGCCGGCGCTTTGCCGCTGAAAGAAATTTTCCCGGTGATGTCGCCGCCGTACATCAACGTTACACTCATCAGCGACATGGCACCAATCACAAAAGCATTCAAATATTTTTTCATTGTTTCTCCTTAAAAGATTATACGATAAGAATTATTTTTTCTTTCCGAGCGTGAACAAGTGGTCCCTCAACGCCACCATTTGCTGGTGCGCATCGCCTTGAAGGACATCGGGCATCGGTGACTGCCCGTCGGGGAAGTATCCCGGCATCATTGTCCCGGGCTGAATTGCTTCCGGATTCGTCAGCCATGAAATAACCCATTCCGGTTTTAACCGATTCTTCGCCAGCTCGAGATTTGGTGCGACGCTCTTCGGATCCATTTCCGCGCCGCCGAGTTGATGGCACTTGATACATTGAAATGCATTGAAGAGTTTCGTGCCATCAGCCAATAAATGCGGGTCGGGTTTAAAGGCGGCATAGTCCCGCATTTCAAGGTTCAAATTTGAGATGCCAAGAAAGTATTTCGTAACGGTGTTGATTTCATTTTCTGTAAGTGAAAACGTCGGCATACGGACCTTCAGCCATGGACGTATCGGCGACGGCGCCTTCAAAAATGCCTGCAGCCAAGGCTCCTGAACTTTGCCTCCCTCAATCGTAATAAGGGGCGGACCCTTTGTCGGGTCGTCGAGTATCGCACTGAAATATCCTCCGCGCTCTTCAAGCTGGTGACAATTGATGCAACCATAACTGACCGTTAGTTTTTCTCCCGCATTGATATCGGCGACACGCTGAGTCGCGGGCTCTTGATACTTCATTTGCGGATTGTCCGAGCGAAAACTTAACAAGATCGTGCGCAGTTCATCGATTTCTTCATCCGAAAATGCAAAGACTGGCATTTTTTGAACTATGCGATCGGTTTGGAAGACGCGTGAATTCTTTAGTTTGTTGGTTACCCAATCTCTCCATGTATGGTTGACTTTGGTATCCCCAAAATCCATTTGGTCCAACACCTTTCTGCCGAAATCAGAGAGGTTGACGCTCACTTTGCCGACCTTTTCCATTCCCTTAATGTCGTGGCATCCAAAGCAGCCGTATTCGCGAATGACTTTTGCGCCTTCGGCGATTTTTTCTTCCGACGTGATATCTGCATTAAAAGCTTCCTTCGGGCGGTCGTCCTTCATCGTCATGATATAAGCAACAAGATCGCGGGCTTCCCCGTCCGTCAAGCGGAGATTCGGCATTTTAGTCGTCGGATTGTAGTGGCGCGGGTTTTTGATCCAGTCAAAAATCCAATCCGGATGAAGCTTGCCGGCAGCGTGCGTTAGTTCGGGTGCGAAGTCGTAGCTTGACCCTCGGGCATTCCGTACACGGAGATCGTCTCCCATAACATGGCAGGCCTTACAGCCAAAGTTTTCAAAATGCTCTTTTCCCTTCTCGGCAGAACCTCCCTTATACGTTCCGGCAGGGTGCTCGAGCTGGAAGGTGCTCTCCTTCCCGATGCTGAACAGGTAGGCCGTCACTGACCCTGCTTCTTCTTCCGTCAATTTGAAATTCGGCATTCGGGTGTGAGGGTTGTAATTCTTTGGGTTTCGAACCCAATTGTACACCCACTCGGGTTTTACTTTCGCAGAAAGCGAATTGAGCTGGGGACCGATCTTGGGTAGATTCGCATAACCGTCGATGTCATGGCATCCGTAGCATCCTGATTCAAGGAACGTCTGCTTGGCCTTCGAAAAATATGGGGCACCCTTAAGTGCCTGTCGGCTTGGATGGCAAGAATTGCAACCGGCATAAACATCTTTGCCTCGCAAGAGTGGCGTTTCCCAGAACGGGTCTTGATCACCGTGTGCGGTTCCGACGGTCAACGCAAATGCCTGTCCGCGATGGCATGACGAGCATCCGTATTTTTCGGGGTTATGAATCTTCAACAGTTCGGGGTTTGAATGTGTCGTGAAAGGCTGCGGGGCATCGGACATGTTCTTGTCGTTGTATCCAGCATGGCAAGTCTGGCATCGGTCAACGCGGGCTTTTACTTCACCAAAATTTGAAATATCAAAATCATTCAACAATACCTGGCGAATTGCAATCGGGCTCTTTCTGATCCCTTCGAGCTTTGTTTGCAATTTGTTTGCGTCTGCATAGAGGGCCTTTAATGCGGCCTCAAGACTGTCCACCGGATCTTTGAAGCCCGAGATGACAGTGTTGTTTGATTGAATCTCCAGATTGATGTCATCCATCTTCTTCGCATAGGCTGCGATTCCGGCGTCGATGTCGTCCACTTTCTTTTTTAGGTCCGCGGTCGGCCGGCCTTCATGCAACGCTGACTGGTATTGATAGTACGCAGCATCCGAATTACTGCGGGCAAACCTCCAGTCCTGAGTGGCATCAGCCAATTGTTGCTGAAGTTCGCCATCCTTCTTCATGGCATCGAGATACTCTTTGCTTCCTAATTTTTTGTTCGCTTCAGCGAGATGGCTGTTGATATCGGCAGCGGTGGAACTGTCCACTGCGGCGAGCGCATCGTTATACTGGGCGGCAACTTTTTCTTCGCTCAGCTTATAGTATGTACTCTGGTACTCCTTCCACGGTCTGCGGACGACAACTTCGTCGACAACTGCCCAGAGAGTCGAAAGAAACAAGAGGCCGCTAAACACCAGGTAGAAGGTAGAATAATTCCTGTTTTCAACCGGTGTATCAGCTCGCTTTTGGAACATCAATCTAAACTCCTTATGAAGAACAATAGAGAATACAAACGAAGCCTTATATGCTAAACCACGGAGTAACCCAGATATAATGTACAGCGTAGCCGCCAAAAAAAGGAGGAGCAATACGTATGACTATTTTTAAGACAACGAGCATCATCGTCAGAAAAAGGCCCATCACGAGCACATAGCGGCCAAGGCCGAGTTTCTTGACAACATCGGAATTCCTGTACTTTACATAATGCCACACACCTGGTATGAGATAAAAGGCAGCGAGGAACAAAAATCCAAAAACCGATGCCGCAATATTAAGACTGTTATCGGGATGATGGGTCGGTAATCCAAAGTAGTCGGACAAATCAACATTGTTCAACACAACCACTTTATGGATGTCCCAGTCCTGCCAGGGCAAGAAGAAATTCCAGCCAGGTCCCCGCATAAATGTCCCGAGCATGATCAGGGAAACCCAGAGTATTAAGAAGCCGAAGCAGAATGTGAGGATTGCAAATTTTCTCTCTTTGAAAGTATAATACCCGTTCCCCTTCTCGTTAATATCGACATAAGGAATGATCATTAACCCGACAATAATTATAGAAGGAAGCACAACGCCGGCAATCCACGGGTCGAAGTAGACGAGGAGTTCCTGCAGTCCTAAAAAGTACCATGGAGCTTTCGACGGATTGGGAGTAAGGGAAGGGTTCGCAGGCTGTTCAAGCGGCGCATTAATGAAGACGGACCAGACGACGAGAATGAATAAGACAAGGAGCATTGCAAGAAATTCTACACGGACGAGATAAGGCCAAACCTGCACTTTATCGTCGAGTCGTGCCTCCTCTGGAATTTGAGCCAAGTCATTCTTTCGCGCTTTTGTCCATGCCAGCCACGAATAAAATATGACAAGCAACAGCAATCCGACTATCGGGATGTTATCCGGTTTGCTGACGAGTTCGAACAAGTGCTTCATAGGTTTTTTGCGAACGAGATATATTAGAAGTTCTTTTTCCCGGTATCCGGTCCTGAAATTCCTCCATCTTTTCTAATCCGCCAAAAATGCACCACCATAAATATTGACGCGATGAGAGGAAGAAAAATGCAATGGCCGACGTAAAAGCGAAGAAGAGTTGGCGGACCTACTTGTGTGCCGCCAAGCAAGACAAAACGAACATCAGCATCAGGGCGCATACCGAGTTGCGCGCCGAAAGGCCCCTCACTTCCTAAGAAGGGCGTCGCTCGTGCCATGTTCGTACCGACAGTGACAGCCCAAATTGAAAGTTGATCCCAAGGCAATAAGTAGCCTGAAAAACTGAGAAGGAATGTTAGAAGAAGAAGGACAACGCCGACGACCCAGTTGAATTGACGAGGCGGCTTATACGAACCGGTGAGAAACACCCTAAACATGTGGAGCATGACGGTGATAACCATTGCGTGCGCCGCCCATCGGTGCATATTTCTGATAAGAGGTCCAAACGGAACGTCGTTCATGAGATACTTCATATCCTCGTACGCATACTGAGCGGTCGGTCTATAATAAAACATCAAAATAACTCCGGTAAGAGTCAGCACGAGAAACAGAAGAAATGTAATGCCCCCCATTCCCCACGTGTAGCCTATATTGGTTGCATGACGCGCTATCCGGACCGGATGAAGATGAAGAAAAACATTGTCAACAATTTGCAATGCTCTATTGCGAGGAGTGTCGTCGTATTTGTGCCGAAAGATCGACTTGTATACTTCGGTCTTTCGAAGCTTCTCCATCGGGCTAATCATGTAACAATCCTTTCGGTTGAATTAACCGGTGTACTTGAGGTATGATCCGGGTAGTCCCCACTGACCGAGCTCATACCGAAACTTTATGCTCTTGTCTATCACGATTTCGCCGTCATCGTTTAAAGTAATTTGCGCTCGCTCCAACGGGCGTGGTGTCGGCCCTTCAAAATTGATTCCACTCTTATAATAACCGCTGCCGTGGCATGGACACTTGAACTTGTTTGCGTCTTCAAGCCAATTCGGTGTGCATCCTAAATGAGTACAAATGGCAATGAGCGCGTAGAAACCTTCCTTTTCCCTCACAATCCAGATTCGCTGCGAATCTTTGTACTTTTCGTTCACTCCGCCTATAATATAGTCGCTAGGAAAGCCGGCCTTGAATTTCGTCGGCGGCTCGAACAATACGCGGGGAAACATATACCGTAAAGATCCAATTGTTGATATCCCAAGAAAGCCGAGGAATGAAAGCCATCCTGCAAACGAGAGGAAACTTTTCCGCCCCATTCTCCAAACCCCCGGATCGTTCTCTGGAGCGCGGTCTTGCTTTGGTTTTTTAGGAATCGGTGTTGCTGTGATTTGAGCCGCAGGAGGTACTGCAGGCTGTGCCGGCGGTGAAGCTGGCGGTACCGGCTGCACGGGAGGTGTGATTTCATCTGCCATTATAATGTCCCTCTAACAAAATAGTAATCAAAAAGGCACCGCGAAAATGAAGGAGTAGCCCCACTATGCTGCTGCGGCAACAGCAGCATCTTCTTCACGTTTTACCATGTCGATGACTTCCCAGGGACAATACTTTGCGCAGAGTTTGCATCCGATACAAACTTCTTCATCAACTATAACGATGCCGTTGACATTAGCGTGGAAATTTTCGTTGGGATTTTCCGGGCCTGGAACTTTATAGAGGCAATCGACAGGACAAAATTCAATGCAGACTTCGCACCCCGTACATCCTTCTGGATGGATGATCGCTATAAGCGGCGACTTTTTTTTCTTTTTTGGCGTCGCAGCAGGTACGGCCTGCGGTGAAGCTACAACACTTTCAGACATAATAAGACTATCGTTGAGAATGCTACCAGCGTGATCTTTAAGGAACCTCAAAGAACGGCAACTCTCCAAGGTTTCGAGTGTTCATGACGATGAACTCTTAAAAAAAATATAATAAAATATGTTCCGTTTGTCAATAAGAAAAATATATTTGAAAACCAGTTAGACGATTGTGCTCGTCGAAGACATACAAGAGATCCGCTAACTGTTGAATATGTCAACAACAACCCTTATCATTAAACAATTTCCGTTTGCTCTTCTAGCCAAACTTTATTCCATCTAGAATATTCCAATCGGCCAATTTCTATCGCCACGGTCTATGATATGAAACACTATCTACTATTATTATGGTTCCTCCCTCTGACCTCGTTTGGACAGTTGGAAAAGGAAACTCGTCTTTTGCATATCACGCAGATAACGTCCAGCCGGTTAAATGCTGAAGCAAACTTTTCTCCCGATCCAAAGTGGAGAAACACATATTTTCATCTCTAAATGGAAAGAATAAGTGAAACTGGAAAATAAAGTTGCCGTTATTAGCGGCGCTTCGCGGGGGATCGGGCGGGCTATTGCAAAGCGATTCGCGAAAGAAGGGGCCGTTGTCTGCATGTGTGCACGACATGTTGACCTTCTGCGGACGGTAAGCCTCGAAATTATGTCGGTGGGCGGAAAATCTTTCTTTGAACAAACGGATATTTCCGATGAACAACAGACGGAGGAATTCCTGTCGTCATGCGCGACAAATTTTGGTGCCATCGACGTGTTGGTCAACAATGCCGGAATTCTCGGCCCTCGTGCTCCTCTCTCACACTATCCTTCGCTGGAATGGGAGAAAGTGCTCTCCGTGAACCTCAACGGCCTTTTTTTTATGACAAAACATGCCCTTCCATACTTTCGAGAGACAGGTGGTTCAATTATTAGCGTCTCATCGTCGGTAGGAAAAATCGCAAGACCGAATTGGGGGGCATACGGCGTATCAAAATTCGCCACAGAAGGATTCACTTACGCATTAGCGGAAGAATTGCGCTCCCGAAATATTCGCGTCAACGCGGTCAATCCAGGCCCCGTTGGGACAGAAATGAGACATCAGGCATTTCCCGACGAAGACCAACGCACTTTAAGAAAGGCGGAAGAAATTCTTGACGCGTTTATTTATCTCGCGTCGGATGAATCAAAACATGTCACCGGGCAGAGCTTCGATGCGCAACATTTTAAGAGATGAGGTAGAAGTGATAATACATGCGGGGTGAACAATTGACGGAGTATGTGAAATCGGAGAAACAAAATTAATCTAAAAAATGATGACATGACTTTGAGTCACGCCATGACTGCGCGCTCATAACATCTTCTGAGCAACCTTGCGCAATTCTTCTTTCGTAAAAAATCGTTTGACGAGTGGAAAGAGAATTTCATTTTCTTTGTGAATATGGTTTACCATGAGTTGAACGATTTCTTCTGCAGCCTCCCCTAGTTCTTGCCTTGCGATTTTGTCGTCACGATTTTCTTTCAGCGAATCGATGCTGTAGTGAAGTTTTTTGTAAATTCTCGCCATCCGCTGGTGGTCTTCACGCAGAACATTCGTGGGCCCGTCGACGTACTGTTCGACGATGGGAAAGAGAGCTGACTCTTCTTTGCCGTTATGGACCCGAACTTCTTCATCGACGAACTCGCTTGCCTTCAATAATTGTTTGAAGAGTTTATCCGAATAACCGTTCTTCTTGATCTCGGCGGCGGACTTCTTTAAAATACGAAGCTGCACGAGCGCCATGTCATGTTCTTTTAGAAAAATTCCTATCGGATCGCGAATAGCCATACGATTTCTCAAAATATTTCAGCAGCGCAAAAATTCAGCGCCGACAAATTATGCCGTTTCCAGGTATGTTGTGTACTTTGCTTTCCCGTTTTTCATAAACGTCGAAAGCTTCTCGCTGATCAGGTCTGCAGCCTGATCTTCATTTTCTTTGAAGTGAGTGTACGCTTCTTCAGAATCCGCAATGTACATTTCTGAAAAAGCATTCTTCTTTCCTTTTTGCTCCCCTACTAAGTAGGAAATATGCGGGTTCGATGCATAATGGGATTTTAATTCCTGCACCGTAGCTAAAAATCCGTCCCGTTTCTTTTCGTCGATCTCATACTGCATCGTTAATATCACTTTAGCCATCTACCATCCCTTTCATTGCTTTGTTTCATCGTGATTGTTTATTATACTTTTTTACCAGGACTTCATCGCATGGCGCACTTGCGCTTCATCCATTCCGAAGTAATGGCCTATCTCATGGCAGAGCACTTCATAAATTTTTGCCCTGATCTCTTCGTCGGAGGAACATACGCTCTCAATGTTCTTCTGGTAGAGTGAAATCCTATCTGGTAGTACAGGCAACATCCCGTACCACGTTCCCCGCTTTGTCAAAGGGACACCGTGATACAGACCGAGCAATAATGAGTGTTCTCCCGCTCTCAGAGGAGTCTCTTCAACAACGATTTCAACATTTTCGATTTTCGCTTTGAACAACGCCGGCAAATGGTTAAACGCTTCTTCAGCAATGTCCTCGAAACGCGCGCGCTCCATCCACTACGCTCTTTTAAATAATGAACGATGCGAACAATTTATAGAGAGCAAAAGTAAAGAACAGGCAGACTGTAAGTACCGCCTCAAGCGACCTCCATGCAGAGACTTCGTGTGCAATACTCAGGCCGACCCTCGCTAAGTTAACGGACCATAGAACCGCGAACAGGTCGAAAAACATGAGAACACTGTACACCACCGGTTTTATATCCATCGGCGACGGGTTTGTAGAAAATAGACGCAATCCAATCGAAGCGAACTCGATCGGTAATATTATCAATACCGAAAACATAATTGGAATTAGCGACCAGCCAAATATTGCGTAAGTATTTTTCATGACGCCTTTGCCGCCAAGCAGTCTTAGAAGAAGGTGTACCGTCACCGCCATCAGGCCGCCGACCGGTAAAGCAATTCCTACGCCTAGCACATAACCCAGCAGGAGCAAATAGATTAAATTGTCGAACTCGTTTCCTGCATGACGAGCCCACATCAAGGTAAACGAAGCGCCGATCCCCAAAAAAAGCATGAGGAAAAGAACGTAATTTTTATGCTCGGCTTTAATGATTCTATGGAACGCCTCTTTTGGAGATTCAACAAGTTGCCACAACGTTGAAAAAAAATCGAGGTTAGGAATCCGATCCTGAAGAAAACTGCCGCACTGAACACAGACAGTGCTGTGTTCATCGTTTGGATGGGCACATACTAAGCAATAAATCATCGGTCCAATCGTTACCACGGCGTCTCACCTGTTCCCGTTTTGATCTTTCGGCAGTACAAAATACGAAGATTTGTCTTTGTTTGCAACGATTTTAGTGAAGAGGCTGGAATCGTGCGGTAAAGTGCCGGAGCTGCGGTGCTTCATAGACGATCTTGTAACCAGGGAGATTTTTCCTGTTGCTGAATACCTCCGCAACGCATTCTATGACGTAATCAATATGGCTTTGCGTATAGACCCGACGCGGGATAGCAAGGCGGACCAGTTCCATCCGTGGTGGAACGTGTTTTCCCGCTGCATCATACGTTCCGAACATAACACTTCCGATCTCGACAGAGCGAATTCCTCCGACCGTGTACAATTCAGCGACGATCGCTTGACCTGGGAAGTGTTCCGGGGGAATATGCGGAAGAAACCTCTTTGCATCTATATAAATTGCATGGCCGCCCGGCGGCTGGAGAATCGGCACCCCCATCTCGGTCAACTTATTTCCTAGATATTCGACTGAACGGAGTCGATAAGTAAGATAGTGTTCGTCAAGGACTTCATCGAGCCCCTGCGCAATTGCTTCGAGGTCTCTCCCAGCAAGCCCGCCATAGGTTGGAAACCCCTCAGTCACGATCAGGAGATTGCGAGCCTTGTTCGCGACGCCTTCATCATTCATTGCCAAAAAGCCCCCCATGTTCACAATGGCATCTTTTTTTGCACTCATCGTGCAGCCGTCCGCATACGAAAACATCTCTTGCGCAATCTCTTTAGCCGTTTTGTCCGCATATTTCTTTTCCCTTTTTTTGATGAAGAATGCGTTTTCCGCAAAACGGCACGCATCGAGAAAGAGCGGGATTCCGTGTTTATTCAGGAGATTTTTTGTTTCCCGAATGTTCTCCATCGATACGGGCTGTCCTCCGCCCGAATTATTTGTTATCGTGATCATGCAGACCGGTATGTTCGACGCTCCTTTTTCCAGTATGAACTTTTCAAGCGCCGGAATATTCATGTTGCCTTTAAAGTCGGCAATAACTTCAGGGTGGACTCCTTCTTCAGTCGGCAAGTCGGCTGCTACTGCGCCGGAAAACTCAACGTTCGCCCTCGTCGTATCAAAGTGAGAATTATTTGGAATGTACTTTCCCTTCCCTCCCAAAATCGAAAATAAAATTTTCTCCGCGGCGCGGCCCTGATGCGTTGGAATGATGAATTTGAAGCCGGTCAGTTCTTTCACAACTTTTTCGAAGCGAAAAAAACTGCGCGCTCCCGCGTACGATTCATCCCCATCCATGATTCCTGCCCATTGTCTTGCGCTCATTGCCGACGTTCCGCTGTCGGTGAGGAGATCAATTAAGACATCTTCAGCCTTGATGAAAAATGGGTTGTAACCCGCTACACGAAGAATCTCGATCCGTTCTTCGACGGTCGTAAAACGTATTGGTTCTACCGACTTGATTTTAAAAGGCTCGATAATTGTTTTCATATGAATGATGATCCGCTGAGGAGATGAAGTAGGCGCGTGAATTCACAACGAGGTTTTTACCTGTCGTCGTATTTATTATTCCCTATCGTAAGAGACAAGGGTGAATATATCGTAGTGTGGTAGGCGAGTTCGCCCTTTCAGAAAGGTCAATTCTATGAGGAACGAAAGACCGATAATATTCCCCTCGAGCTGTTCAACCAATTTGCAAGCAGCCTCAATAGTCCCGCCGGTGGCAAGCAGATCGTCGTGAAGCAGAACGCGGTCACCCCTTGCGATCGCATCGCGATGAATTTCGACCGCATCGCTTCCGTACTCAAGCTGGTACTCCTGCCGTATTTTTTCCGCTGGAAGCTTTCCCGGCTTTCTTATCGGCACAAATCCGGCGCCGAGGCGATACGCTAATGCTCCTCCGGCAATGAATCCGCGCGACTCAATTCCCACAACTTTATCGATTCGCTGATTCTTGTATCGTTCATACAAAGCGTCGACATAATAACGGTAGGCTTTCCCGTCCTTCAAAAGGGTTGTGATGTCGCGAAACATAATGCCCTTCTTCGGAAAATCGGGAACGGTTCGAATGGTAGAAATTAAGTCCTTGGAATATTCCATTTCGGTCACCACTTCAGTTTTTCTTTTTTCAAAAATGAGGCTACCCCTTTTTTGCAATCATCCGACATTCGCATTGCAGCATTCATGTTGGCAGCATAGTCGAGCAAGTCAGAAAAATTTAACCCGTCCATTTTCGAAAACATTTCTTTGATCAAACCCATTGATGATGCGCTTCCGTTTATGCAGAGCGATTCGGCAAGTTCTTTTACCCTAACATCGAGACGGGAGGACGGGACAACCTCATTGACGATGCCGAGAGCATACGCCTCTTTTGCACCGAGAATTGTTCCTGTCAGCGCAAGCTCGCGAGCCCTCCCTTCTCCGATTCTGCGAACTAAAAAAGTCAAGACAATCGCAGGAATAAATCCGATAGATACCTCTGTATACCCGAACATCGACTCCTCCGAAGCCACGATGATGTCGCATACGGTGGCGAGACCACATCCCCCTGCTATTGCTGCGCCGTTCACTTTTGCGATCACCGGTTTGCGCATGGTATAGACGAGATGGAACAGACGCGCGAGGTTTTTTGAGTCTTCCAGATTTTGATTGAAGTCGTACGCTGAGAGCTTTTGGAGATAGTCCAAATCGGCGCCGGCACAAAACGCTTTCCCTTCGCCGGCAAGGACAATCACTTTTACTTCGCTGTCTTTTGCTGCATCAAGGAATGCGCGTGTCAACTCGCTGACAAGGATATCATCGAGAGCGTTTCTTTTTTCGGGACGGGAAAGAGAGATATGACAGACTCGTTGTTCTACTAAATAAGAAAGGCGGGAAAAACTCATACAACTCGAATAAAGTTTGACATTCGATTGGTGTATGAAAATAGAAAAAATGAGCCCGAAATGCAATCCGTGAAGAAAGAAAAAACCCTGTTGCCAAAGCAGGTGACAACAGGGTTTGTGAACTACGCTAACCAATCAACGCTTAAACATCATAGTAAAGATGGAATTCGTATGGATGCGGACGAAGTGCCATCGGCTTCACTTCCTTCGTCATCTTGTAATCGATCCATGCGTCGATGACGTCTTCCGTGAATACATCTCCCTTCAGCAGAAAGTCGTGGTCACGTTCGAGGGCGTTGAGGGCTGCCTCAAGCGAACCCGGCGCCGACGGTATGTTTTTCAACTCCTCGGGACTCAAATCATAGATATCTTTGTCGAGAGGATCTCCCGGATCGAGCTTGTTTAAAATTCCGTCTAAGCCTGCCATCATCATCGCTGAGAAAGCGAGATACGGGTTGCATGAGGCATCCGGCGTTCGGTATTCCACGCGTTTCGCTTTCGGGCTTTGCGAGTACGCCGGAATTCTGACGGACGCGCTTCTGTTGCGCTGAGAGTATGCAAGGTTCACCGGCGCTTCAAACCCGGGGACAAGGCGTTTGTACGAATTCGTCGTAGGGTTCGTCAATGCGCAGAGAGCGGGCGCATGCTTCAGCAAGCCGGCGATGTAATGAATTGCCATATCGCTGAGATTGGCATATCCGTTTCCGAAGAACAGGGGCTTTCCACTTTTCCACAAACTTTGGTGAACATGCATGCCGGAACCGTTGTCTCCAAAAATCGGTTTCGGCATATATGTCACCGTTTTGTTATGCTTCTTTGCGGTGTTCTTGATGATGTATTTGAAGAGCAGGAGTCCGTCAGCAGCATTGACAAGCGGAGCGTACCGCAAATCGATTTCTGATTGGCCTGCGGTCGCAACTTCGTGATGCTGCGCTTCAACATAAAGTCCTGCGCCGATCAGATTCTGTGTCATCTCGTTCCTGAGGTTCATAATGGAATCTGCAGGAGGAACCGGGAAGTACCCTTCTTTGTGGCGTATTTTATATCCGAGATTCGGATTTTCCGCTCGGCCTGAATTCCATTTTCCTTCGGACGAATCGAGGAAGTAGTAACTGGAATACTCATTTGAGTCGTAACGAACGTCGTCCAGGATAAAGAATTCCGCTTCTGGGCCAAAAAAGGCGGTATCTGCAATTCCAGTTTGTTTTAGGTACGCTTCAGCTTTCTGGGCAATGTTCCGGGGGTCACGATCATATTTCTGTTTGGTCAAAGGATCAAACACGTTGCACACCAAGCTCAATGTTGGAATATCACAGAAGGGATCGATAATCACGGTTGTAGCATCGGGAACAATTAGCATATCGCTCTCGTGGATCGCTTTCCATCCCCGGATACTCGAACCATCGAAACCTAAACCAGTCTCGAATGTTTCTTCCGAAATTTCGCGAACGGGAACGGTGAAGTGCTGCCACTGGCCGGGAAAATCTATAAACTTGAAGTCGACCATCTTCACCCCGTTCTCTTTGATTACTTTAAAAACATTGTCAACAGCGGTGTTACCTTCTTTTTTAGCCATAGCGTTCCTCTTGATGATAATTAAATGAAATATTGTGATTAGGCAGTTTTTGTTTTGTGTACTCTGATCTTCGTTGTTTCTTTTGAGGTGGAGAGCACCATGCTCGTAGCAGTTTTCGTCACTCCCAGCCATGATTGGACTTTTGCCAGAAGTTTTTCCAGGCTTTCCGTATTCTCAGCCCTCACCTTGAGCAAATGGGTTCCTTCGCCTGTTATTCCATGGCATTCCAGAATGTCGTCCGTGGCATTAACGTGTTCCACGAATGCCGAAAAATGTTTCGACGAATCCATTGTCACTAGAACGAACGCGGTGATATCCTTTCCCAACAATTTATGATCGAGCTTCGCGTGATAACCGGTGATAATACCTGCCTCTTCAAGCTTGCGCAACCGTTCACTTGCCGCAGGAAGTGAAAGCCCTACGAGTTCGGCCAGTTCGTTCCGTCGGGTACGTCCCTCCTTTTGGAGTATTTCGAGAATCGTAATGTCGATATCGTCTAAGACCATTTGTCAAATTCCATATATTTCGTTGAAAAAATGATATTTGTTTACTTATTTAACTTTTTTCACAAAATACTTTACGAATATAAGGAATGAGCCGACTGTTGTCAAGGGATTTCTCGTCGTTTTTCCACGTGTCCCACACACTGCGAGTCCAGAATATCTTAAGATGTGCCTTTTTACTTTATTTTAATAAATAATTATTATTAATAACATTACTAATATAAGGTAGGATCCGAATAATGTCAAGTTCTTTTTCGTGGAACTAGACGTGACCTCGATGCTCCACGCCGACCGTCGTGTCGATCTAAAACTCACCACCTAAGAAATAAAAAATGAAGGAAAAATACCTCGCAGAACAGGAACTCGTTGGAGAATCGAGTATAGTAATAACCTATTTCTCTTCCGAGTAAAAGCTTTTACATTATCCAACCAATTGATAACGATTTCCGTGGTAGGTACAAAGGGAGGACTAACAATAACATCCGAGCGGCAGAAAAGCTCTAATAGATCGAAAGGTATTTATCCAATTCCCAAGGGGTCACTTCAATTCGGTAGTCTTCCCACTCCAATCGCTTGGCGCTGATGAAACGTTCGTAGACGTGGGTTCCAAGCGCTTCTCGTATAACGGTATCTTCTTCTAGTTCTGAAATTGCTTCGTCCAGTGAGCTCGGGAGAATGCTGAACGGTGTACCGCTTTGCGACGTCGGCTCCAAATACACATTTTCTTCTGTCGCCTCAGGGATAGGCAATTCCCGGCGTATCCCGTCGAGGCCGGCAGCCAGCATAACAGCGAACGCAAGGTACGGATTGCAACTAGGGTCCGGACATCGCAACTCGATTCTTGTCGAACTCGGTGTATGAGCTCTCGGAATTCGGATGAGCGCGGATCGATTGATTCGTCCCCAGCAGATATTTACCGGAGCTTCGAATCCGCGCACCAAGCGCTTATAGGAGTTCACCAGGGGCGCCAGGACGACGCACATTCCGCGAGCATGTGCAAGCTGCCCGGCAATAAAATGTTTTGCAATTTTTGACAACCCATGCGAATCGCCAGTATCGGAAAATGCATTTGATCCATTTGCCTTGTACCCCAAACTCTGGTGCACGTGCATACCGCTGCCGTTGATTCCCCGAATCGGCTTCGGCATAAATGTCGCGTAAAGATCTTTTTGTTGAGCAAGAATTTTAAGAATCGCCCGGAACGAAACGGCATTATCCGCTGTTTTCAAAGCTTGCGCATAACGGAAATCTATTTCATGCTGCCCGGTCGAAACTTCATGATGCATCGCTTCCGTTTCAATCCCAAAAGCGGAAAGAACGCCGCTCATCTGTCTCCACAATCCGGTCGCCACCATATCAGTCGGCTGGTCGAAATAGCTGGCACTGTCCTGCGGATGCGGCGGCACGATACTTCCGTCGGAGTTTGGCTTCAAGAGGAAAAATTCCAATTCGGGCCCCGTGTTATAGATAAAGCCCATCTTATTTGCTTCATCGAGCATACGTGATAGTACCGCTCGCGGGTCTCCGAGAAATTGATTGCCATCCGGCGTATGAACGTTACAGATAAGTCGCGCCGTTGTCTCGTTTCCGCTAAGCCAGGGCAGGACCGCAAACGTAGTTGGGTCGGGTATAAGGTACATGTCGCTTTCAGCAATCCGGGCAAACCCTTCTATCGAAGAACCGTCGAACCAAATGCCGTGGTTAAGTGCGGAGGCGAGCTCGGTAATCGGCACAGTGATGTTTTTTACCGAGCCGGAGACATCGGTAAACTGAAGATCGACGAATTTAACTTCTCGTTCTTTAGCGAGCGTCAATACACGATCAATCGAAGTATCCGTAGGTGTAGGAGACATTAGTGCAAGGATTTGAGGACAAATGCCAAAAGAATTATGATAGCAATCAAAGCCAGCGTTGATCCGATAGCTCTAGCCACCGGCGACCGCCAGAACTCTCGGACTTTAGATGGAGTCGTCACGCGGTCAAGAATAGAGAGATCAACTTGATCCAAATGGTCAAGATCGTTAACAAACGCATGCATGTCTGGGTAACGATCTTTCGGTTCCCGTTGAAGGCTTCGCGCGACTACTGCCGCCAATTGTGGCGAGATGTTCGGCTGTAATTTGTCAACACGAGGGACATTTCCGCTGAGATGCTGTGCCATGACAGCAAGATTAGTATCACCGCTGAACGGAGTCCTGCCAGTCAAAAGCTCAAAGAGCATCGTCCCGACTGCATACACATCAGTGCGTGCATCGCCCCGCTGGCCTTCAATCTGCTCAGGAGCCATATAGTCGGGAGTCCCTGCGGTGCTGCTTAAATTTGCGTATGTCACGCGGAACGACTTCTTTGTAAGGGCAAGGCCGAAATCGAGCACCACGGGCTGACCTCCCGCACTAATCAAAATGTTTTCGGGTTTAAGGTCGCGATGGATAATTTGGTTATCATGGCAATGCGCAAGACCGTCCGCAATTTTTCTGATGAGAGCAACCGATTCGATCGGAAGCATAGGAGCGGCTCTTCCGATAAGAGTCCTCATCGATTCCCCTTCTATCAACTCAGTAACCAGATAGGGAGTACTATTAAAACGGCCTGATCCTAATCCTTTTAGAATCGCCGGGTGCTGCAACGTTTTCATCACTTCCAGCTCTCGCTGAAATCTTTCGTATTGTGCAGGATCGCCGATTGACAGCTTGTCGGGAATCTTGAGCACAACTTCCTTGCTCGTCAACAAATCAAAAGCACGGTAAATATCGCTCATTCCGCCTTGAGCAATGTGCCCTTGAATTTGAAAGTGATCAAACTGGTCGCCAATTTGGAGCATTGATGATTTCGACATATGAGCTCCCGCAAGTTTAGATTCAAAGAGTAGCTTGTTTACCGAACTATTCTTTACAGCTACAGTTCTTTGAACCTGTCAACTACTGTTTTTACATTGACTTTTCGACAATTTTTACTTGCGAGCAAGAAAGTGTACTAAAGATTCAGTTTAAAAGCAATTCTCCATGGAAAGTGGCTCATTTGTTCAGAATTGCTTCAGCTTATAAGTTATCCGAGGATCGCAACAGTCGGATACTTCAACTTAGTCCTACCCTTTCCTTCAAGCCGCAAGACAAATCGTCGAGAGGGTCAAATTTAAAACTTCCCTATTTATTCGAAAATGCGACGGATAGTTTTACTCAACGACCAAAACGATTTCGTCTTTTCCTCGGTATCGGAATGTGATAGTTGATGAAGATACAGAACGACAATTGAAAGATTGTCATCGCTATCACGCTCCATCGCTAATTCCACAATTTGTTCGCATAATTTCTTAGGCTCCGTCGATTCTGTAACTAAGCGAGCAAACTCGTCATCCTGTATTGTAGCCCAGACACCGTCCGAACAGAGAACGATGATATCTCCCGGTTGGACCGGAACATTGAAAATATCCGGCTGGACAAAAAGCTCCATCCCTAGGCATTTATCCAACATCGAACGCTGACTATGCGTCCGCACTTTGTCGGGCGACAGCACTCTCATTCGAACCAACTCACCCACACGCGTATGGTCGTTCGTCAGGCACTTGGATTTTCTGTCTCGGATAAGGTACGCACGGCTGTCCCCGATATGAGCAACATATAATTTTCTTCCAACGATATTAACTGCCGTCAGTGTGGTTCCCATCCTCCCTGCGTTAAGCCGTTGGGCAGTCTGATAAACACTCAAGTTCGCGTTCTGTATGCCTACGCGAAGTTTCTGAGGCGGAGGAACTCCGTTTGCTGCATAAAATGTCTCAAAAAAAGTCTCGAGCGCTAGAGTGCTGGCTACGCTGCCATGAGCGTATCCCCCCATGCCATCGGCGATACCATAGAGATGTCCGTCGGAAAGGGTCAATTCATCGACAGGGTTGCAAAGGCGTACTGCGTCCTGATTGTCTTCGCGTACTTTTCCAACGTGAGTATAACTGTACGATTTTATCTCAACGACATCAGTTGCCGACATCAAAGCTCCATGTACATATACAAAGGGAGGAAAACAACACGGCATTTTCCTCCCTTCAAGCCACCTTTTTAACTAGAAAGAGTCTTCGCTTCTATGAATTTCACGAAGCGGTGGTGGCGGGTACTATTTGTTTACCCATTTTCTTGCTATTCCATACCAGGTAGACGACACTCACAACCCCCCATCCACCTGTAATGTATAGCGCCATTTTCGTTGCATCTTCGGAAACTCCCGGCGTCGTAAGTCCGATGAATACAACACCAACAAGCAGTCCGATGTTTCCGATCAAGCCGAGGAACGGAACAACTGCGTGCTTCACGCTGTGGAATTCTTCGCGGCCAACGAACGTCACAAAGGTCAGACCGCAGATAAGCGCATACAAGGCAAATGTGCCGATGTTCGAAGCCAGCGTAATACCGGTGAGAGCAGTAACATTCAGCACACCGATGCTTCCTAGAATTGCCGAGACCCCGACAAGAAACCAAACACCGACATGGGGGCTCGCATGTCTCTCATGAAGGGCGCCAAGCATTTCCGGCATTTCTTTATCCTGTGCCATGGCAAAACTGACGCGGACCGCCGTGTTAATTGCTGCCAGGGTTGTGCCTACAACCGCAAGCGCTACGGTGATAGCAATAATAATCATCAAAATAAAGCCGTTGCCTCCCAGCATTGCATCACCGATGAGGCGAACCATATCACCTATGGGGGCACCCGACGCAGCTGCTGCATCCATTCCAGTTACGATACTTCCGTCCGGGTTGGTAAACGTGAGCTTTTCGCAGACAGCATAGTTCGCGGCGAAGTATTCGAGCAAGTAAGCGAATAATCCTTGGATGACAAGCGAGATGAGAACACCTCGTGGTATGTCTTTCTTGGGATTTAGCGCCTCCCCAGCCAGCGATGTAGACGACTCAAATCCAACGAGAATCAATATGGCAATAGTCGATTGGAAGAGCATTGCCCCGAGACTGTGCGGAAAAATTACTGACGATGCCGCCGGATGAGCCCATTGGGTCGCATGCAGAGGGTTTTGAACTCGAAACATGATCGCCAGGATACTAAACCCAATCAACGAAACTAATTGAATAACGTTGATGGCGATTGCAACATTTGTCGATCCGGTGATTCCTCTAACTGCGATCAATCCAATAAAAACTGAGAACAGAATTGCTACGCCGATTTGCTCCGGAATCGTGATGTTGATATTAAATTGACCAAAAATATACGTGACAAGCACCGCCATCATCGCGACCATGACGCCTGGGTAAACCCAATAGAACAAGTGCGCTGCCCACCCAGTAAGGAATTTTGCTAAACGGGCAAACCGTCTATGAGCCGCGTTATCACGGTCGAGGAACGCCTTTTCGGCGAAATAGTACGAACCGCCGGCACCTGCTTCAGGGTAGCGGCGAGCAAGTTCAGCGAACGCCACAGCCGTAAGAAATGCAACGACTAACGCAGCAACAATACCGGTCCACATGTCGGTATTACCGCCGTTATTCGACGCCTGTACTTGGAACGTGATCCATAGAAACGCACCTGGAGCAATAAGAGCCATCGCGTTCACGGTGACACCCGTGAGTCCCAGGGTTTTCTTCATGGTGGTTTTTTTTTCTTCAACCATGCCACACCTCTCGAAGTTTGTTTGGTTTTGTTATTTGTGATTTAAAATCGGCTTAGTTCGGAAACGCACTGCCACTACACCGGGTAGAGGGACTCGATCTCGAAACGCTTCACAAAGAGAATTATCGGAAGTTGCATCCATCCTGGTACTCCATCAACGACGTTGTTAATCCGCTACTCCTCTTTTCAGAATGTTGCAACAACGCCGATGAGGAATGTCGGCTGTGACTTCGCTGAGAATGACGGCGTGGCACTTGCAGTGTTAAATGCACCTGCAACATTCGAAAAATCATCCCTCAATTCACCCCTTACCATCAACGGATCGAAGACGTGATACTCGTAGGTTACTGTTACCTCCGATAAGGTTGTCTTCGGTGCAAATACACCTGTCGTATATCCGAACGGATCCGAGTACACCTCTTCGCGTAGTGCAAGAGCCGACTTCGGATTCATCGAATACCTTTCATAAAGGTCAATCCCCTTCCATATCATTAATGGACCGGTTGAACCGCCTAGACGTTCCTGGCCATAATCGGCATTCAGGCAAAGCGAGAGATTGTCATTGACCGTTTCAGTTACTATGAAATCTGCCACGTCTTTCTTTCCATATGGAGCCAGGTATGGCTGTTCGAAACCGTCGATGCCGTTAAAAACGATGCTCGTGCTTGAGGAAGCTGTGTAATTCAACGTCAATCCGAGAGTTTTCGAATGATTATTATCGACGGCAGAATTCCATCCGTTTAGCACGTGCAGCGTTGCACTCAACATGCTGGCCACCGGATATGTCAACCTTATTCCTGTATGGTAGTATGGAATCGCGTATGCAAAAAGGAACGAACGGCTGTAGTTCCAATTGTCTTTCGATTCGATCACTTCATTCCCCATGTGAGTGACAAATTTGCCGACATCTACCGTTAATCCGGAACCGATTGGCAATACTGCGGTCAGGTATCCTTGCTGCAGCACGTTCAATGTGCTTCCGTTACCGGGTTGAACCAGATCGTTTGTCGGCCCAAAATCGAGATCCATCCGGAACCCAACCGGGGAGGC
>JBAUMC010000002.1:0-1845 GCA_049578505.1 Bacteroidota bacterium
GTCGAAGACTCGACTCGTTGAGCGGAGTAGCTCGTCGGGCTCATAACCCGAAGGTTGTAGGTTCAAGTCCTACCCCCGCTACTAAAAAGAAAAACCCGACCGTCAGGTTGGGTTTTTCTTTTTAAGAGCAACCGGCTTGATTGGGTTCAAGCTGAGAGGTGCGTTCCTTGCACCTCGAAGTGCGCCGCTTTTGGGCGCATCCTACCCCCGCTACTAAAAAGTAATGCCTGACCGAAAGGTCGGGCATTACTTTTTATGCAGTAATCGGAAGGAGTTAATTCAAGCTGAGAAGGGGCGCGAAAGCGCCACGAAGTGCGCCGCTTTTCGGGGGCATCCTACATACCCCGATGCTTCTTTACCCAACAACTGCCCATGTTTTCCGTGGGCATCAGTTTTATTGTCTCCTTCTTGATTGAGGATTGTTTTTGGGGGAAGGTCAATTCTTGGTAGTGCTACACTTTGAGTATTCTGAATAAAAAAGATTTGTCATGTACCCCTAAGGGGGACATCCAGGTTTAATTGCATGGATTCCGGCTTTCGCCGGAATGACATTGACTTTCAAAGTATACCACTACCCAATTCTTCAATAACTTCCTCATGAAGGCTTCGTTTTCATTTATCAGGTTTCAGATCACACGGAAATTTCATTCCTTACATTGCCCAATCCATTCTCAGCAAGAATACTCAATGCAAAATCAAGCAAATCGGTGCTTAACTCAACCACCCGCAACTTTTTTTCTGGTTTATCGTATCGAAATGCACGTGCTCTATTCCCTCTCAAAACGCCTATAACACAGTAGTATTATTGGAAGGACCGCTTTTTTATTATTTGGCGGATTATTTGTCCTACAATAGAAACGAACGCAAAGATGCGTAATCACGATCCCATCATTTCACTATCACATATCGGAGGTAGTATGAAGAAAATTGTGCTGTTGGCAGTTGCATTTATGCTGTTGTCGAGCGCGGCGGCTCGATCTGCAGAGAATGTCTCCGCGAAAATGCCGGTGACGACCGCATCGGATGAAGCTCGAAAAGAATTCCTTGAAGGGTTAATGCTTGCAGACAATCTCGAAACCGCCAATTCTCTTCTCCACTTCGACAAAGCCATTGCGCTCGACCCAACATTTGCAACTGCCTATCTAAACCGAGCGAACACATCTTTGACCATGAAGGATTTTTTGGAGAACATGAACGAGGCAGTGTCGCATAAGGACGCGGCTTCCGAAGGCGAGCGTCTTATGATTCTAGCAAGTCAGGCTGGAGCAAACGCTCAGTTTGAACAACAACGCGGGTATCTCGAAAAACTGGTAGCACTGTATCCAAACGACGAGCGCGTTCGTTTAACCCTCGGAACATTTTTCTTCGGCCAGCAGGAATACGACAGTGCAATCGGTCAGCTGGTCCGGTCGGTCCGCCTCGCGGAGAAATTCGCCCCTTCCTACAACATGCTCGGCTATGCGTACCGTCAGGCCGGACAATACGAAAACGCGGAAACTGCGTTCAAAAAATATACCGAGCTTATCCCGGGAGATGCCAATCCGTATGATTCCTACGCGGAGCTTCTTTTGAAGATGGGCCGCTTCGACGAATCGATAAACAACTACAAGAAAGCACTCGCCATTGATCCGAGTTTTGCTTCCTCCGAAATTGGTTTGACGATGAATTTTCTCTACCAGGGAAAGCTGGGGCTGGCCGCTCAGGAAGCGCATCACCTCTACGAAATCGCCCGCAACGAGGGGGAACAACGGCAGGCATACTTTGTCCAAGCAGTCGTCGATGCGGATGCCGGCAACATGGACGCAGCCGTGAAAGACTTTGAAGCAGAATTCGAAGTAGGCAAAA
>JBAUMC010000003.1:0-5124 GCA_049578505.1 Bacteroidota bacterium
TTCGAAACATCCATGGTGTTGAAGAGTATTTCAGTCATGTTCTGTCTCTCCTGTTATATGATTTGAATAACTCTTTTGCACGAAATTCTCAATTTAAACTGAATGAGCGTTTTACCCTTTTTCCACTACTAAAGTAGTTGTCTCAGAATTAAAAAGCAAGTGTTTTTTCAAATTTCTTCACTATTTTCAGCTGTTTTCCGTCCTACGTATGTTATGGGACATCTGTGGAATCGCTTCCAAAATCTTTACGAGGATAAACCATTTAACCAAAACTGACATCTATTAATTATTTATATCTATTCATAGGTTACAACTGGAACATAACTCGCCAGTTAGCGGCATAGTGGTTCAGCACAGACAAAAAAAATGCCGACTTTTGGTCGGCATCCTCAAAATTCACTTATAGGTGTATAGTACCGAGGGCCGGACTTGAACCGGCACGGAGCTTGCGCCCCTCAGGATTTTAAGTCCTGTGCGTCTACCAATTCCGCCACCCCGGCAAGTTCACCCCTCCACGCAATCTAACAGATTTACTTCTTTTGAGGCGCCGGGCGGATTCGAACCGTCGCATAAAGGTTTTGCAGACCTCTCCCTTACCACTTGGGTACGGCGCCATCGACATATCTAAAATCGTAAAAAAAACGCGCCCCAAAAAGCAGGGCGGCATATTTAAATCTTGGTCCATTCCCGTGAACCAAAAGACCCTTAGACTTTTTCCCCTTAAAGGAGAGCGGGAAACGGGACTCGAACCCGCGACATCAACCTTGGCAAGGTTGCGCTCTACCAACTGAGCTATTCCCGCTTAGGATTTGGAAATATAAGCTTTCAATTTCTGCAAGTCAAGAAGAAACATGACGATGCCGACGGTGCATCGAACACATTGAAACGTAGTTCTCATCGAACATACAATTTGCGGCGCTCCCACAAGAGTAAATGCTTTTCACGGCATTTTAAAAGCCAGATCATGGTTATCCCAAGTCAGCATATGAGGAGCGAATAATATCCTTTCCCTTTATTTCAAAGCGTTTTCGAAGATCGTTGTAAAGCACGACCGCTTTCTTCTTGCTTCCCCTGCAAAATACCTCAAATTCAATGAACAATCCCATTCCCCTAACCTTGTCAACATGAATTCTAGCTTCTTCTTTATAATAGTAGACTCGCCTTGTTTTCTTTACAACTTTAGACACGCCAAGAGCTTCAGTAAGAAACCCCTTCGTCGTTTGGCTGTCGGAGATCGGCAGAATCCTATAATTGCTCCATCGGTGGCCCGCCTTCTCGTTACGATTATAATAAATTAATTCGGTCTTACCTTTAGCAAACTCACGCAGCTTTAAACGTCCCCTCTTTACGTCGAAATACGTATCAGTTTGGTCTAATTTTTCAGACTTGCTCACCATTTTATTCAAAATGCGCAACACTTTTGAGGGAGAGTGAATCCTCGCTTTTAATTCTAGATTAATGGGCATATTGGTTTTCCGCTAAATACGGAAGAGATGAGGAGAGGACAAAGAGTTATTAGAGAGGATTAACGGGATATTTCTATTATTTGATACGATAATTCACCGGCTGGAACCGATATTTTCACAACGTCATTGACCTTTTTGCCAATAAGGCCTTTGCCTATCGGCGAAGTGACGGAGATTTTGTTTTCGTCAAAATTTGCCTCTTCCGGGGAGACGAGCTTGTACTTAAGCACTTTTTTTGTTTTTACATCTTTCAAAGTGACG
The DNA here is from genome assembly GCA_049578505.1 of Bacteroidota bacterium. GTDB lineage: Bacteria > Bacteroidota > Ignavibacteria > UBA10030 > UBA8401 > JAGVPT01. Next base: position 1,728 of record JBAUMC010000003.1, read on the forward strand.
TTCGAAAGAATGTAAATTTTGTCGTTGGGAAGGTCTTTACTGTCAAGTATTCTTGCGCGAGAGAGCGTTTGCTCGAGTTTGGAAATTTTCAGTTCAAGGTGCTGTTGCGCCTCCTTGGCTGCATCATATTCGGCATTTTCGCTCAGGTCTCCGTGGCCGCGCGCCTCAGCAATTTTGGCGGCGATTTCAACTCGCTCGTGCACTTTTAAATGACGTAACTCTTGCTCCAGTTCGACCAGCCGCTCCCGCGTCAGGTACACAATTCCATTGTTATTCGCTTCATTCATACAAACGTCCAAAAAAATCTATCATCCTTGAAGAGGCTAAAAATAAAAGCCATCGTTCGAGTGAACAATGGCTATTGAATCCTTCTACTTAAATGTAGACGAAATTCTATCTAGAAGCAAGAAAAAAATCCAACCTATCGGGAAGCCTCTGTTACTTTTTTCCCGCTTGCTCTATAAGAATCAGGTGCCCGAGTTTATCCCTCTTTGTTTTTAAATATCGTTCATTGGTTGTATTTGCTGCGATTTCAAGTGGAACGCGTTCGACGATTGTCAAACCATACGCATCAAGTCCCACCACTTTCTTCGGATTGTTCGTCATCAGGCGCATCTTTGTCACCCCCAGGTCTCGGAGGATTTGAGCGCCGATTCCATAATCCCGTAGGTCAGCGCGAAACCCTAACGCTTCGTTCGCCTCCACCGTATCCTTACCCTCGTCCTGAAGCTTATATGCTTTAAGTTTGTTCATCAAACCGATACCGCGCCCTTCCTGCCGCATATATAAAACGACCCCGTTCCCTTCCTTCTCGACGGTTTTCATCGCAGAAATCAACTGATCGTTGCAATCGCAGCGTAATGAACCGAAAACATCTCCTGTCAAACATTCTGAGTGAACACGGACAAGCGTCGGCTTTGTACCGTCGATCGTCCCCTTGACAAGCGCGATGTGTTCTTTTTGATCGGTCTCCGATTTATACATGTGTACAAGAAATGTGCCGTACCGCGTCGGTAACGTCGTGCTGACCACGCGGGATACAAGCTTCTCCCGGTGCATGCGGTACTCAATCACCGACTTTACCGTGATCATTTTAAGTCCATAGGATTTTGCAATGTGTTCCAATTGAGGAACCCGTGCCATCGTTCCATCGTCGTTCATGATCTCTACCAGCGCACCAACTGGACTCAATCCTGCAAGGATACATAAATCCGTAACGGCTTCGGTATGTCCTGCGCGCCGAAGAACTCCTCCGGGAGAAGATTTCAGCGGAAAAATATGCCCGGGACGAGCAAGGTCGCTCGGCTTCGTAGCAGGGTCAACAAGCGCCTTCACGGTTGCGGCACGGTCCGCAGCCGACACTCCCGTAGTCGTTCCATGGATGTAATCAATTGAAACAGTGAAGGGAGTTTCATGGAGCGATGTGTTCGAGTCCACCATCAAATCGAGACCGAGTTCCTTGGCGCGCTCGCCGGTGATGGGAGTACACATGATACCTCGCCCAGCCTTTGTGAAAAAATTTACTATTTCGGGCGTGATGAATTGTGCGGCAACTATAAAATCTCCCTCATTTTCCCGGTCCTCATCGTCCACGACAATAACGACTCTCCCCGCTTTGAGGTCCGAGATTGCCTCCTCTACTGAATTGAATTTGCTCATACGTACACCTTCGGTTATGTCGTCGGCGCTTCTATTTCTCCCACTTTGTTCACCATGGAAATTGAGCCCCGTTCAATTTTTACTTTCACGTTGTCCGCAATTTGCACTAAGAGGGTCTTATCTTCAATTCCGATAATCGTACCATGAAGCCCGCCGGCAGTTACGACTTTATCTCCCTTCTTCATTGAGTCCAAAAGCTTTTGGCGTTCTTTCTGTCTTTTCTGTTGGGGACGCATGATCATGAAATAAAATATCGCGATGACAACTGCGAACATCAAAATCATAGAAGTAAAATCTCCGCCTCCCTGCCCTCCTTGCGACGGTGCCATTGCTATTAATAGTGACTTCATACTGGGAGCTCCAATCGATAGAAATTAAAAGAAGAATTTATTTAAGTTCAAACAAGATTGATTTGCATTTGAGAAAGAAAGCTTTTTTTCCAAAGCGAAAAATCATTTTTAAGAATGTGGCGTCGAGACTCCTTTACCAGCCATAAATAGAATGAGAGATTGTGGAGCGTCGCGAGCTGCAACGCAAAAATTTCTTTCGCATGAAACAAGTGCCGGATATACGAACGGGAAAAATTTCTGCAGGCATAACAGCTGCATTCCGAATCCACTGGCCGTTTGTCTTCTTTGAACTTTGCGTTCGTCATATTTAGCTTTCCCCGGCGCGTAAACAACGTTGCATTTCTGCCGTTTCGAGTAGGAATCACACAATCAAACATGTCGACGCCCCGTTCGATGCATTCCAGAATATTTTCCGGTGTTCCTACCCCCATAAGATACCGCGGCTTATTCTGAGGCAAAATCGAAGCACAAAATTCCGTCAGTTCGTACATCGTCTCAATCGGTTCACCCACAGCCAATCCACCGATCGCATAGCCCTCAAACTCCATGGCCGTCAGTGCTTGAGCGCTTTCAGTACGAAGATCTCGGTGTGTACTTCCCTGAACTATTCCGAAGAGTGATTGAGCGTGCCCGTATAATGGCGGCGCTTTCTTGAGAGCCTGCTGACACTGTTTCGCCCATTCAATTGTGAGTTGATTCGAGCGTTTGGCATATTCGTGATCACAAGGATACGGCGTGCATTCGTCCAGAACCATGATGATATCCGAACCGATGGCTCGCTGGATCTCAATTACTTTTTCCGGGCTGAAAAAATGTGTCGACCCGTCAAGATGAGACTTAAAAGATACGCCTTCTTCAGAAATTTTTCTTAGTTCTGATAGGCTGAAAACTTGATACCCACCGCTGTCGGAGAGGATGGGTTTTTTCCAGTTCATAAAGCTGTGAAGCCCCCCCATCATCGTTAAGACATCTACTCCCGGTCTCAGATACAAGTGGTACGTGTTTCCGAGGATAATCTGGGCGCCTAACTCCTCTAATTCCCTCTGTTCAATCGCCTTGACGCTCCCTTGCGTGCCGACGGGCATAAAAATTGGCGTTTCAATAACGCCATGGTCAGTCTCAATTTTGCCGGCTCGTGCTGAAGACTCTGTTTTTTCTAACGTAAATCTCACGTGCTAAAAGATACGGAATTTACGAAGGCAAGTCAACGTAGCATAGATACGGGTAGTGGTATACTTTGAAAGTCAGTGTCATTCCGGCAAAAGCCGGAATCCATGCAATTAAACCTGGATGCCCGCTTTCGCGGGCATGACAAATCTTTTTTATTCAGAATACTCAAAGTGTAGCACTACCCGTCGTCAGGTAATGGCTCAATTTGAGAAAAAAAT
>JBAUMC010000004.1:0-11981 GCA_049578505.1 Bacteroidota bacterium
TTGAGGTTGGGAGCGGTTTCAGCTCGGCAGCGATGCTGGATTCAGCGGATAGTTTGGGTCTCAAGAATGTTAGGTTCACTTTTATTGATCCCGATCCCGAGAGGCTAAAGTCCCTGCTTCGCAAAGAAGATTACCTGCGATGTGCGGTTATTGAGGAAAGCCTTCAGCATGTTGACATCGGAATATTTGACGACCTAGAGGAGAACGACATACTCTTTATTGATTCGTCTCATGTCTGTAAAACGGGGAGCGATGTGAACAAAATATTTTTTGAGATTTTTCCGAGATTACACAAAAAGGTCTTGATTCATTTTCACGATGTTTTCTTTCCCTTTGAATACCCAAAAGCATGGGTTTTAGGATGGAATTCATTTGGCTGGAACGAGGCTTATTTTTTACGAGCATTTTTAATGTATAACACTGATTTTGAGATACTATTTTTTAATACGTACCTGGAACATCGCTATAGGGAACGGTTCGCGAAAACGATGCCCGATTGTTTGAAAAACGAAGGCGGAAGCTTGTGGATTCGGAAAAAATAACAATATGTACTTCAGCATGAAGAATAAATTGTATTTTAACAGCGACGCTAAGCGTACCCGAGTACCATGTCGAAAATTCTTCTAGCAGTCACAGACATAAGCCGGATTGGAGGAATGGCGTCACATCTCTACACTGTTTCTTCAGAATTAAGAAATCGAGGATGGGAAGTACATTGTGTCGCGACAAATACCCGGGGCGATTATTTTGATGAGATGAGCAAGGTCAACGCATGTTACGATCTCTCTTCGGTCTCTCTTTCGCCTAAAAAAGTTTTCATGGCAGCAGACCTTGCCAACTCGATTTTGCCCGACGTCATCCTTGCGAACAATTGCGCGTTAATGCAATATGCGTTTCCGTTAGTCAATCCGAGCGTTAAGCCCATTTCCGTTCTTCACAGTGATGACCCGAGATTCTATGCAATAGCCGCTCTTTTTCCGGAAAGGGTATTCCGCTGGATATCCCCCGCAGCGGGTGTGGCGGAACGATTCCATCGATTTATTGATGAACACCTTCATGGCAGAATCCGGGTGATACCACACGGAGTTAATCGAGGTCAATTTTTTCCTAAGGGAGCCAAACTGGACCCCGCGCCTTTCCGCATTCTTTTCGTAGGGTTCCTCGGTGAATCCAAGGGGGCAGATTTGCTCCCTGATATTTTCGAAAAGATTGCAACGGCCATTCCTGATGCATTGCTTACAATAGTCGGTGACGGTCCATTACGGCGGAGCCTCCAAGCCGAATTTGAAAAACGCGGATTGCATAATAAGATATTATTTTGCGGAACAACGTCGACCGACCAAACGGCGGAGCTGATGAGAACTTCTCACGTTTTGCTTCTTCCAACAAACATTGAGGGATTTGGCATTGTGATTGTTGAAGCAATGATGTGCGGAGTCGTGCCGGTTGTCTCGCGTTTAAACGGCATTACCGACCAACTCGTACAGCAAGACAAAACAGGGCTTCTTGTTTCACCAAAGGATGTCAATGGCTTCGCAGAGGCGGTCAAAAAAATTCATGACGACAATAACCTCTATCAAACTATGTCGATCAATGCCCGTAAAATGGCCTCCGAGCGATTTTCCCATGAAAGAATGGCCGATCGATATGAATCCCTCTTTACTGAACCCGATGACAGGAATCGTAAAGGGAAAAAAAGCCTGCCGGGTTGGTATATGGAAACAGCAGTTCAATTTCTACGAAAGAGGATGAGATGAAAGTCGATATTTATTTTACGCAATTTCTCAAAGAAGACGGTTCCGGGATCGGCGGAGGGGGAATTGGGACACAACTGGCGTTTCTTTGTCCACTCCTTGACCGGCTCGGGCATGAATCAACCGTTTATCAATGTCATCACAAACAGATTGAAACAAAGTTCGGGAAGACGACAGTTATTGGAATACCCGACTTTCCGGGCGCAGGCCGGCCGACTGAAGAGGTTGTGAAACATTTCCGGTCCATTGCAACGGAACGATCGGGATCCAGCGAGAGGATAGAAATCTTTGGCGCGGATTTTTTTTCCGTGCGGAACAACAATCCGCTGGCAATTTCGATAATGCAGGGCCTCGCTTGGGACGCCCCGATCGAGATTTTAACGGCCAAAAAAATATTCAGAACGAAGGTGGGGGAAAACGTCTTACGATTGCGACGGCAACTTCAAGGGATAGAGCGGTTTGAAAATTGCTATAACCGGGTCGTTGCGGATTTGACGTTCCTGAATTGGTACCGCTCATTTCGCGGCCCGAGCTACGAAGGGAACGTGTGGTACAATCCTAACCCTGCGATTAAAGTGCGATGGAGTGCTTCACGGGATAAAAAAGTGACCCGTAAAAAACCGGTCAGAATTATCTTTGCCCGCCGCTTGGTGCCGGAAAAGGGGACGCGTCTCGCCGTTGAAGTATTTAAGGACATCCTTGCGGTGTACCCCAATGTTGAAATTACTATTGCCGGCGACGGTGAAGATAAGGAGATGCTTGCGAAAATTTTTTCGGGCGACCGGCGCGTGACCGTTACTTCATACAACACAGAAAAGGCAACCGAATTTCACAAGAGCTACGATATCGCGCTTGTGCCCTCGGTCTGTGGTGAAGCGACTTCGTTTTCTATTCTTGAGGCAATGTCTGCTGGCTGCGCGGTTGTTGCCACGAATATGTTCGGAATTATCACGGAAATACTGCCGATGTACAATGGCCTCCTTTGCTTTCCTCGCAAAGACTCAATAATAGAGGGGCTGAGATTTCTTATCGAGAACCCTGTTAAGAGACTTGAAATACAAAAGAATGCATGGAGATCTTGCCAGACCGCCTTTACACTTGAAAAATGGAAGGAGCGATGGACCTCCATTCTATCGGAGGTGATAAACGAGAAAGAGCATGCAGAAGAAAAAATGAAAGAACGTTCCAAACGATTTTATTATTTTTTTTGAGGGGCAACCATCGTAACCGTACCTGATAGCCGACACATCGGCAACTAATGAAAAACGGCATTCGACTCACCGGAATCATTTTTATCTTCTTTGGAATCGTCTGCAATCAATGGACCTTGTCGTTGATATTTCCGGAGGACGGATTTCATATCGCTAACGTTTTAGAAAAATCTCTCGGCTCATGGGGATTCGCCAGCAAGGTTGTGATTTGGTCCGTAGAAATTCTCTTCCTGTTATTGGGCTACATATTCATTCATTATGCTCAAGAACCCAGGAAAATAATATTTCTTTTTGTCACTGGTACGGTTTCCCTCTCGGTGACCGTGCTTTGTGCAGAAGGACTAGTCCGTCTTATTTCTCCGCCTAACGTCTTTTCGCCGTTCATTCCCCTGCGCCCGCACAACGTGTTAGAGCTTCATGTCAAGCTCCGGGGTGTTTCCGAACTGGCTCACAATACGACCAATCGATGGGGATTGCGGGGAGATGAACCGCCTGCCGATTGGGATTCGAATTGTACGATCATTACAATCGGAGGAAGTACAACCCAGTGTTTCTATCTTGACGATAAGAAGACGTGGCCATATCTCTTAGAAGAAAAATTGCGGCACGTCTACCCTAAAACGTGGGTTGGAAACGCGGGAATTTCAGGACACTCCACCAAAGCGCACATAATATTTGTGCATGATATACTTCCCCAAATAAAGCCAAAAATGGCGATATTCATGACGGGCATTAACGATCTCTGGTACTCACTGGATGATCGCGCGTTGACCCTCGGAAATCCGGCTGAGCAACCGCATTGGAAAACCATTGTGCTCGGCTACAGCAGGCTGGCTCAACTCTTGTTTCTCTGGAAAATTATTTGGTTTGATCACCCTGTAGTGTTGGACCGATCTGCAAACGAAAATTTTGTTTCAACTCCGCTTTCCCAAGAAATGGACCTGCCTAAAGATTTGCGGGCCTTAGTTCCAACGATCGGACAATACAAACAGAATTTACTCACAATCATCCATGACCTTAAAGCGCAACATATTCGGCCGATATTCCTGACTCAGCCATTGTTATATGATAGTAGTTCGCAATGGGATAAAGTTGTTGGATGGGAATATTCGAACATCGGAAGACACGGATTACTTTCTGCCGCAACGCACGCACGATTGCTTGGTTTTTTCAACCAAGAGCTGCTCCGCGTGTGTAGCGACGAACAGGTTGAAGCGGTGGACATTGCATCCGCTGTTCCTCACAGCGAAGAATATTTTTATGATTCAATGCACTTTACTGAGAAGGGGGCAGAGTTTGTCGCCGGACAGGTCGCGCAGTATATTCTGGATCACAAGAGGATCGGGGCGTCGTCCAATCTTTGCGCCCTGCACCGTTGATTATAGTTGATATTATTGCTGAATAGTTCTTTGTTTGGTTGAAACCATGGTTGTTCCCTGCGAGTTTAGTATTTCTGACATTCCGTTGATATCGTTATAGCGTTCTTTTCTATATTGAACGACATAAAGGAAGTTCTCCGGTGAAAATAAAAAACCTCCAGAAGAATTGGAACACATTCGGGCAAACCGATCCTTTGTGGGCGGTGTTAACCTACGACGGTAAAGAAAGGGGGAAATGGAACATCGATGAATTTTTCGAAACGGGGGAGAAAGAAATTAAAGAAGTACTCGAGCACCTCGAATTGTCGAAGATAAGGGTGAACAAATCGAGAGCGCTTGATTTCGGTTGTGCCGTTGGCCGGTTAACACAGGCGCTCGCGAGCCGGTTTGACGAAGTGTACGGTATCGATATTGCTCCATCAATGATTGAGCAGGCAAAGCAGTTCAATAAGCATGGGGACCGTTGCAAATATATCCTCAACGAAGTCGACCATTTGAAAATCTTTGGAAACAGCTATTTCGACTTTATTTATTCAAATATCACGCTCCAGCACATGAAGCCATCTTATAGTAAAAAGTACCTGGCAGAATTTGCGAGAATACTCAAACCTGGAGGGATCATGGTATTTCAGCTTCCAAGCGAACGATCTCGAAGCAGGAGCCTCTTGAAACGAATAGTGCGGAGTATCATTCCGGAAAGAATAATAGAGTCGATTTTTCACCTTCGTGTGCGATGGATAGGCGCTCTGCGCGGTGAACCTGTAATGGAAATGTACGCCGTTCAAAGTGAAAAGGTGATCGATCTTTTGAGGTCGGAAGGAATCAAGACGATAGAAACACAAGATGTGAGCCAGAGTGATTCCGTTTGGTTAAGCTACCGTTACTATGCAATCAAAAATTAGCCATATATTAATCATCTCGCTTGAAATTATATGAATGGGACGAAATAAGGCATCTTCATCGATTAGACGTAAAATCAGTCAGCATCATTTACCGGAAGACAAATGTTTTGGTTTTTAGCCGCGAAGGCATACATTAAACTGTATGAATTGTGCCGCAGATATTTCGGCGTTACGCTTAAAGGGATAGGGTTTGCACAGCGTATGATTTCAACCGATCATATTCTCGAATTTGTAGGGAAGAAGCTCTACTTCAATCATAACGTCGCAATGTGCTATAACCTTTTGCTCAATGGAAAATCCAACGAGCCGGAAACTCATATCTTCTTTGAGAAAATATTAGGATCATTGCAGGGGTCCGTTATTTTTGCCGACGTCGGCTGCAACATCGGAGAGATGATCGTCGATGTTGCGCGATATCGAATCGTCTCCCATGTCATCGGCTTTGAACCTAATTCTGAATGTGTGAAAGCTTGCCGAAGAACCGTCGAACTTAACAACTATGCACATGTTAAAATTATCGAAAAAGCGCTGAGCGCTGACGGACAACCCGTAAGCCTGTTTTCCGATACAAACCCTCTTGCCGCATCAATTGCAGAGGGGGATAAAACAAGCCGAGCTCTTGTGCCCGCGACGACCCTTGACAACGAGCTTATGAAATTCAGCGACCCGGCGGTTATTCTGATCGATGTTGAAGGAGCCGAGCCGCTTGTTCTCCGCGGAGGAATGCGCTATATCTCCTTGCATCATCCCCTCATAATTTTTGAATATAACGAGGTAAGCCGGAAATTTTTCACACTGGATGAAATCCGGGCCATTCTCGGAGAACGATATGCGCTCTACCGCTTGCGCCAGGACGGCCTTTTAGACAGTTCGTTTGAGTTGACCTGGAATTGCGTCGCCGTCCCGTCGCAGTCTATATTCTACGAACCGTGTCAGCGATTGCTCAATGGATAAGAAATGACGACATCAACGACCGGATCAAAACACGTTTTCGTTGCGATTCCCGTTCTTCTTCTCGGGGGAACCGAGATGCAGACACTGGAAATGGTCCGGGTTCTCGTGAAGAATTTTTACCGTGTCACGGTTTGTTGCTACTACGAGTATGACGGCGTGATCGTCGAGGAATTCCGGTCTGCCGGCGCAGAGGTGCAACTTTTGAAGCTTGGCCGCTCGACAACGACGCAATCCGTCAGGGAGTTGGTCCAGCTCTTTCGGACCCTTGTAAAAGTTCTGCAGAGGGAGAAGCCCGATGTTGTTCATGTGCAATATGTGGCGCCGGGGCTGGTACCTATCCTCGCGGCAAAGTTCGCCGGAACAAAGAATGTCTTAGGGACAATTCACTTTCCATGCAACCGATTCGGTAGGAAAGAAGTATTTTTTGTCCGTTTAGCGGCTAGGCTTTGCAATATGTTTTTGTGCAACTCCTTGGCGACAGAGAAATCGTGGTTCGGCACTGGAACGGTTTATGGGGGCACAGCGTTAGATTCAGGGTCGCATCACTGTACTATGTATAATGCCATAGATGCCGAGAAAATCGGGAAGAGTGCAGGAAAAGCCAGGAAGGAAAAAATAAAAAAAAGGCTGGATCTCGTGCGTAGGCCCGTTGTCGGTATTGTGGCGAGGCTTCGGTCTGAAAAGGGGCATGTCTTCTTGTTCCGAGCGATGAAACTCGTGACACAGTCGATGCCAAGGGCAGCTCTCGTAATTATAGGGGACGGGCCTGACAGATCCTCGCTCGAGGCCCTTGCCGCCGGGCTCCGCCTCGATGAAAACATCCGGTGGTTGGGCCCTATGCCTCACGAGGAAGCGTTTCACTTCTATGGAATTATGGACGTCGTTGCCGTCCCCTCCGCGTACGAGGGATTTGGTCTCAGTGCTGCGGAAGCGATGGCCGCTGGAGTTCCTGTTGTTGCAAGCGACGTAGGCGGACTTCGCGAGGTGATCGAGCCGGGTTCAACGGGTCTGCTCGTTCCTTTTGGTGCAGTGGAAGAAATGGCTGAAGCTATTCTCACGACCTTACGCGACCCCGCCTCTTCGAAAAAAATGGGGAGGTTGGGTCGGGAAAAAGTGGCAGAACAATTCTCTTTATCGAAGTACTCATCGTTAATTGCATCAGTGTACACTCAGTATACATAGTCTACGTTAATGCCCGAAATAAAACTATCGGTCGTAGTACCGCTCTATAATAACGGAGATGTAGTAAAGCGGGCGTTACATTCCATATTCAGTCAAACGGTTTCCGGCTTTGAAGTTGTGGTAGTGAATGATGGTTCGACTGACGGCGGTGAAAAAATCGTGCGCGATCTGAACGATGAACACATCCGGGTTGTCGACCAGGAAAACAAGGGCGTATCAGCCGCCCGAAACCGCGGCATTGCTGAAGCTAGAAATGAACTCGTTGCCTTTCTTGATGCCGATGATGAATGGAAACCTGATTTTCTTGAGACGATATGCAGGTTGAATCAAACATTTTCGACATGCTCTGTATTTGCAACTCATTATCTCTACAAAGAACTCGACGGCAATATCCGCCCGCCAATTCTGCACGGAATTTTGCAGGGGCCATGGGAAGGGGTTCTCGAAAACTACTTTGAGATCGCAGCGCACTCCGACCCCCCTCTTTGGTCATCGGCCATCGCCGTGAAAAAATCCGCCTTGCTCTCCATCGGCGGATTCCCTGAGGGAATCGCTATAGGAGAAGATTTGTTGACATGGGCACGCCTTGCTGTCAATTATCAAATTGCGTTTTCAAAGAGGCCAAGCGCTGTGTTTTGGCTACGCGGTTCGCTGACAGGGTATCCGACCCGGATACCCGAAATACCCGACAGCGTTGGTGATCAACTCATCGCGCTATTGCCGCAGGTTCGCTCCAATCAACGAAAATCTTTCTTTCAATATGTAGGGATGTGGCATAGAATGAGAGCCTCAATGTTCGTACAGCGGGGGGATTCTAGCAATGCGCTGGCAGAAGCGGTGAAAATGTTGCATTATTCGAAGATGAGTCCGCAGGCCACCGCATATTTTCTTCTCGCTATTACACCAAAAATGATAAGGAAATTTGTACTGCAAATTTTTACCTTTATAAAGAGAGTCCGTCGGCGAATTTTTATTGGATGATTGCATGGCTGAAGAAATTGCAGATGAAGTGATGGAAGAGTATGTAGAGGTCCAATCTCTCGACTGGAAAGAGGCTCTTCGCCACTCGAAACTTCCCATCATTGTGTGGGTCGTTTTCACGACTACCTTTTTTGCCTGCGCTTTCGGCGGAGCGAGCTTTTTGCTTTTTTCCGTCGCAGGGTATTCCTGGATAATTTGTCTTGCGTTTGCAGTGATGGTTATTCCTGCGAATCTGGGCAGAACGAGCTTTCCGGTCTCCGTGTGGCTGCCGTGGGGGCTTTTTATTGTTCTAAGCGGCTATATGTCTGACTCTGTAAACTTGCAGCGCAGCACAATGCTGCTGTGCCCAATTGCGGTGGGAATGGCCGCGTCGACAGCAAAGATTAATGAAGACCAGCTTATAAACTTTGGACTTCTCATAAAAATATTCTCTGCATCTCTTCTTTTCCTTGGGACATTTTTAACAGGCCTTTTGCTTACAGGGGAACTTCCGGGCAGCACTGGATTGGCGCCGCAGGCGATCACTGCAACATTGCTTGCAACTTTTTTTGTTTCGGGATATTCAGGCGGGAGGGTGAAAGATTTGTTTTGGTGGGGTGGAATTACGATGCTGCCGGTGCTCGCATTGACGCGGATGGCAATTTTTGTTACGGGCACAGCTTTGCCGCTTACCTTTTCGCCAATGAAATTGCGTGTGAGAGTAATTTTGGCGGTGGTCGTTGCCCTTCTTGGTCTGGCGCTGTTTTATACGTCGAGGGTGCAGGAAAAAATGTTCATGAAAGGAGAAGGCTCGCTTGAGGATATTGGCAACGAAAAAGACCTTGCGACAAGCGGCCGCCGCTATATGGCAGAAATATTGCTGATTGAGATTGCCAAGAAACCGTGGTGGGGCCACGGTGCCAATTCATCCGAAGAACTAGTGTTGAAATTATCCAACGGGCAGCTCACGCACCCCCATAACGATTGGCTAAGGCTCCTTTACGATTACGGCGCTGTCGGCACAGTCCTTTTTCTTTTGACGATGATTTTCCAGGTTCGCCACCTTCTCAAGAAAGCACGGCACAGCGAAGGAGAAATACGTACATTTTTTTTCGCGGCAGCATCGAGCTTTCTCCCGTTTGCTCTTATGATGTTTACAGACAACATTATTTTGTATGCTGCATTCTTCGGCAACCTTCAATTCACTATTATCGGGCTTGCGTACGCCGCAGAGAAGCGCTCGCGATTGGAAAAAGTTTCGTATGAGGAGGATGAATTCTACGAGAATCAATATCCTCGAACATCCCGATCCTTGATTTACCGGGAAGATGAGGAGACGGCCGACAAGACGTCGATCCCTGCGCCCCTCGACTCCGATAGCGACGAAGGCAGCACTCGTTGACGAGTCAGTCGAAATACCGAAAACGCATTGTTATCATCTGGACGAAATTCTTGCCTTATCATGTGGCAAGAATTCATCACCTGAGAAAAAGGCTTCTTGAGATTGATTGGCATCTTACGGCTATTGAGATAGCGGCGAAAGATGCACTGTATCCTTTTCCGGATGTCATCCACAATCAGGAGGACGATTACATTTGCTTATTCTCCGGGAAATCATATAGAGCGCTTTCGCCGCACACAATCAACGTGACGGCGTACGAGGCGCTCAAAAACGTTCAGCCGGACGCCGTAATCGCACCAGCGACTCCATTCCCATCGGGTATGGCAGCCGTTAAATACGGCCTGAACCACTCGACGTTAACGATAATGATGGACGATGCATGGGAAGATTCGGATAAGCGCGGGATTATCGTTACCACCGCAAAGAAAATTATCCACAAAAATATCGATGCTGCATTTATTCCCGCACCGAGCCATGCATCATATTACATCAAAATGGGGTTTCCGCCGGAGAGAATTTTTTACGGTGTCGATGTTGTCGATAATGATTTTTTTTCCGCTCGCGCAGAGTCAGCACGCGGACGCGCCGACTCGCTGCGTGTCGAGCTGGGTCTTCCGTCACGCTATTTTATTTTTGTCGGAAGGTTCATTGAACGAAAGGGGGTTTCATCCCTGCTCGAGGCATATCGGAAATATATTGCGTTGGAACCAAAAAATAAGTGGGGCTTAGTACTGATTGGCGAAGGAGATGAACAACGGGACTACGAAGAGCAGATGAAAAATTTTCCGGGGGTAAAGTTTGCCGGGAGTCGGTTTTCAGATGAACTGTGTCAATACTATGGATTGGCGAGCGCGTTCATTCTTCCGAGCAAGATTGAAACATGGGGGCTTGTGGTTAACGAAGCGATGGCGTCTCACCTCCCCGTTCTTGTGAGCAACGAATGCGGGGCCGCTCGTTCCTTGGTCGAAGAAGGAGCGAACGGATGGACATTCGACGTCGGAAATGCTGAAATGCTTTCACAGTTGATGTTCAGAATGTCGGAGATGCCCGCCGACCGGCTGCGTGCGATGGGTGCACGCTCCAAGGAAATTATTGCGAACTGGTCGCTGGATACCTTTGCAGATAACATTATAGCTGCGGCTTCCGTTCAAAGGCGCGACCGAAGCAATATCGCTTCTTATCTTGTCGCTAAATTATGGTCTGGAAGAATAAGTTTTTATCCCTAAGTAATCATTTTTGACGATCAGCCCCGGGACAACGGCATGAAAAAACACAGGAAGTCTTCGATGGGAAAGGCAATGCTTTTTTCCCCTCTTGTACTCTTTCTATTTTTTGTAGCGGCATTTGCCTCGCTTTTTTATTCGTTGTCCGATGAAGGCAGCTCCTTTGAATATGAACGGGCTCAACGCGACCTGCGCACCCTCAGCTCCGCAATCCAGAACACATTGCTCGCGGACGAAAAATTCTTTCTCGTCAACATACATCATGCATCCGATGGCGGGTCGAACTTGCAGCAGCTATGCCAACGTTACACCGCTGCTCATCCCGAGATCGTTTCCGTTGAGCTGCTGAAGAATTCCGTTCCCCAATGGAATTTCATCGCCGACTCGTCGGTCGACATGGTATTGCGGGAAACTGCTCCGACCGATCTCCCCATGTATTATACCGATAGTTCGAAAACGGTACCGTATTCATTGCCGTTCCAATTGAACAATAATTCTTACTTCGAGGCGAGGTTTTCTTCTACGGGAAACGAATTGCCGTCAGCTGCTTTTTCCGTCTACTATTCTACGGAAAAGCTGCTCCGCAATGTTCTTCACCGCCAGCAGATGGAGGAGTATGAGATAACCCTATTCGCGGGGACGGGAAAGGAGATTGCCTCGACGGGGTATTCCAACGCCGAATCTCCCCTCCGTCTTCGCACTGCTATACCGGGCTACGATGCCATTTTGAACGTAGAGATCGCAAACCCCAATTATTCCTTCTGGACACCCGAGATGATCCTCGGTGCGGTATTGTGCGGTCTCCTGAGCGTCGCAGTTTTCATCATCACATTCGTTTTGCTGCGCGACAATGTAAAGCTCAAAAGGGCGGAATCATCCTTACGCAACAGCGAGGAACGTTTTCGCACGATATTTGAGAACTCCGCCGATGCAATTCGGTTGACCGATCGCTACGGCAGAATTGTCATGGTGAATTCGGCCTATTGCGACCTTGTCAGAACTTCGCGTGAAGAG
>JBAUMC010000005.1:0-2059 GCA_049578505.1 Bacteroidota bacterium
CCGGACAGTGAATACGGCTGGGAAAAACTCTTCAGCGAAAGGTTGTTCTTTGCCTATCAACGAAACTACAAGATGGTCGTTAAGGTTGCCCGCTTCCATAATATTTTTGGCCCGGAAGGGTCGTGGAACAACGGCAAAGAAAAAGCTCCGGCGGCGATCTGCAGAAAAGTTGCCGAGGCCAAAGACGGCGGCGAAATGGAGATTTGGGGAGACGGTAAACAAACACGCTCCTTTTTATATGTCGATGAGTGTTTAGAAGCAATCCGACGGTTCATGGACTCCCCAGATTTTTTTGGTCCCGTGAATATCGGGTCGGAAGAAATGGTGACCATCAATAGACTTGCAGAAATTGCCATGGAAGTCGCGGGCAAGAAACTCACGATCAAACACATCCCTGGGCCTCAGGGAGTTCGAGGGAGAAACAGCGACAATAAATTGATTCGCGAAAAGCTCGACTGGAATTATTCGATGACGCTCAAAGAAGGAATTGCCAGAACGTATCGGTGGATCAATGAGCAAGTTCATAAAAGCAAGTGACCCGTTTTCAATCCGAATATATTTAAAAATCTTCTAATCATCCTGTCCCAAAGGATCGCTTCGAGAAACGAGTGCGTCGAAGCTGGGCGAGTCGATGGGCGAATGAAAGAGAAAGAGCCAATGTTTAGCCGAACAGCAGCGGGCGCAGAGACTTTGGTTTTCTTAGCCGGTTTAAGAGAAGGGCGATGTACACAAGTGGGTCTTTTACGTAGAATCGGAGGGCAGATCGTGATAAAGGAAATCTCTGCACGTGTCTGAGAGAGAATCGCCTCAGAACTCGAAGAATCGTCTCAACAGGCCAAATGTAGTGGATTGGATTTTGCAACGGGCGCGCGAATGAAAGTCCAAGCGCTGTGTAACATGCGATGACAGGGATATTGACCCCTGCGGAAACCGAAGCGCATACGCTCCCCCAATACCGAGCGTTAAAGTCGACCAACATCCTTTTTCCCGTTTGATCTTCAATACGAATATCAAGATTGGCAACGCCGCTAAAGTTTAACATCTTCACAAGACGACTCACTTCTTTGTGTGTCACTTGATCCTCCACGAATCGAACAACCCTGTCCGTTTTGAACGGATTTTTGCGGGGCGCTGCGCTCGCCTGAATCGTGTAGTTAACCATTTCCCCATCTTTGCACAGAAAGCTGCAACCAATGTCACTACCGCGAATGTACTCCTGCAAAATGCCAGAACCGGCAAATCGTAGAAGATGATCTGCGTCAGAACGAACGCTCTCGTAATCCTTGTACATCTTCATGTTCAATGCGTTTCCGGCGTTGCACATTTTGAAGAGAACGGGGAAACGCATTTTGCCAGCTTGCTGTATATACTCGCCGGAGGCATCGATCAAAATCGAATTGGGCGAAGGTAAACCGTGCGCACAGAGGTACTGGTGAAGGGACCATTTGTTGTTCACAATGTCAAAGTCTTCAGTTCGAGGAACTTGGCAAAGGATAACATGCTGAGAGAGCTCTTCTCGATAGAGCGAAACGAACCGCACGTGACGATCATAAGTGGGAAACAGAACCTCACATCCGGTTCTTTTGAGAGCACCGTGAATCTTCGCCAATAACTCCTCTGGCTGCAAAGACCATTGAAATGTCTGGAAAGAGCGGCAACAACGGGCAAATCGCCCGGGGTCTTGTTTCTCGTCGCTGAGCAGATGTACTTCAATGGAGCGGTCTTCAGCAAGAGAAGATGTGATTCTTCCACCGAAACTATTTCCAAATACTAGGACCGAGATTTTTCCCACGTTAGGTCATCCAAAAATGTGACGCAACGAACACTTCTGTGATGTTGTCGCTACACGGATTAAGCATACTAGGGGATTGGCAATAAAACAGCAAGAAGCTAACAAAAATCATTTTTGAAGTCAAATTTGGTGAAAGTTCAGTAGTGTCCTAATTTGCAATTTGAAAGAAAATGTTAAAAAGTCATCCTGAGCAAGCGAAGCGCGTCGAAGGATTTTTCAGCCGTTTGTCATGGTTCGACTTCGCTCACCATGACTTGGGGGGCAAAT
>JBAUMC010000006.1:0-71884 GCA_049578505.1 Bacteroidota bacterium
ACGAGCTGCGAGGGTGTTCCGGCCAATGTGCTCGATCCATCGGGTTCGTGGCCGAGCAAAGAGAATTACATGCAAAAGTATAAGCAGCTCGCCTCACGGTTCATCGAGAACTTTAAAAAATTTGAGGATGGCTGCCCGAAAGAAGTGATCGAGGCTGGACCGAAAATAAAGTAATGCACACTGCGGACTAAAGAAAAAAATCCCCGGGCGATTGGGTCTGGGGATTTTTGTTAGAAGCCATCTCAAATACCCTTAGATCGTCATTCTGAACGGAGCGAAGCGAAGTGAAGAATCCAAACAATTTGAATATCATGGATGCTTCGCTACGCTCAGCATGACAGTTACAGTTATTTTTCGGTAAAATCTATTTTTGAGATGGCTTCTAGATATCTCGTTCCCAAACTCTGTTTGGGAACACCGTACTTGATGAAGCAGAGCTTCTCAGATTAGCGGTCCCAACAGGACGTTGGGAACGAGATGAAAAGGTTGTCGTTCCCAACGGGACGTTGGGAACGAGGTAAGAAAGTGCGGATTCCATCATTCCAAATTCCTAGTTGCGAAGAATTGCTGCGTCCTATTCTGATGGTTTCTCAGGTTTTGAAGAAGTGTCCGGTTTTGGCGAGGTAGAGGGCTTCTCTTCCGTCTTCGCCGCGGGGCTCGGTTTGGTGTTCTTTGAGGTCGACGTCGATCCTTTCGTGTCCGATTTGGTGTTCTTGTAATCGGTCTGATAAAAGCCGCTCCCTTTAAAAATCATTCCACCCCCTTTGCTGATAAGGCGGATGAGATTCGGCGTTTTACACACTGGGCACAGCAGCAACGGTTCGGCGCTCATCGACTGGACTTCTTCGAACTCGTGTTTGCACTTCTTGCATTTGTATTCGTAGGTCGGCATGTCTGCTCTTTAATTCCCGCAAAGTTTCTTGAAGCCCCGGCGCAGCCGCTCCGCCGCTTTTTCCAACTCCTCCATTGAACAAGCATAGGAAATGCGGACATGGTTTTTCGAACCGAACCCGCTTCCCGGGACCACGACTACCCGTTCCTCGTCAAGTAGGAATTGCGAAATGTCATCCCCCGATTTGAGCGTTACCCCTTTGAATTTCGCCCCAACATAGCCGCTCAAGTTAGGGAATACATAAAACGCTCCCTTCGGTTTGACGCAGGAAATTCCCTTGATGGATGTTATCGCATCGTAAATGAAATTTCGCCTGCGCAAGAATTCTGCGTTCATGGAATAGACTTCATCGTGCGGTCCGGTCAGTGCTGCAAGTGCAGCATGCTGCGAGATTGATGAGGCGTTGGAGGTAATTTGGCTCTGCACTTTTTCGGCGGCCGATACGATCTCTTTCTTTGCACCGAGATATCCGATTCTCCATCCGGTCATCGAAAATGCCTTGGAGACGCCGTTGACGGTGATGACGTGATCTTTCACTTCCGGAATCGATCCCATGCTGAAGTGTTCTGTTCCGTCGTAGATCACTTTTTCATAAATTTCATCGGAGATGACGTAGAGGTCGGCCTTTGCGGCAACTTTTGCAAGCTCTTCGATTTCTTTCTTCGAGTAGACGGTCCCGGTAGGGTTTGAAGGAGAACAGAAAAGGAGCGCCTTTGTTTTTTTTGTAATGGCGCGCTTTAACTGTGCCGGCGTCATTTTAAAATCGTTCTCTTCAGATGTGGTGATGATCACAGGTACCGCATCGACCAGCTTTACTATTTCAGGATAAGTGACCCAGTACGGAGCTGGGATGATCACTTCATCCCCCTTGTTGCAGATAGCCCTCACGGCATTATAGATGGAGTGTTTCGCCCCGTTCGAAACGAGAATCTGCGAAGGGTCGAACGAAATATTATTATCGTGCTTGAACTTGTCGCAGATCGCCTTCCTCAGTTCCTGGATTCCGGCGTTAATCGTATATCCGGTAAAATTGTTTTCGATGGCCGAGATCGCCGCCTTCTTGATGTGGAACGGGGTGGGGAAGTCCGGTTCGCCGGCTGTCAGCGTGACCACGTCCACACCCTCCGCCTTCAGCTTCTTCGCGACTGCCGATAGCGCAAGCGTCATCGAAGGCTCTGCCTTCGCAACTTGTCTCGATAACGATTTCAACGTTGGGGGGTGTCCTTTCTTGTTAAGTGGTAACTATTGAACCGACCAATCATCGTTGGACCATAATTCCTAATTCCTAATTCCTAATTGTTCATTGCTTTGTCTAAAATTCCATCACCTTTTTCTTCAGCCTCGCGTAAACGTTCGGGGGAACGAATGTTCTGAACTCGCCGTGCAGCCTGGCGAGTTCCCTGACGATGCTGGAGTTAAGGTATGTGTATTTTTCATGAGGCATGAGGAACACAGTAAAAATCTTGTTGTCCTGCTTTCGGTTAATCAGTGCCATTTGGAATTCGTACTCGAAATCTGATATTGCGCGTAAACCCCGGATAAGCGCGACGGCCCGCTTCTTCCGGGCGAAGTTGATAAGAAGCCCTTCGAAGCTTTCGACGGCGGCGTTTTTGTATTTGTTCTTCCGTATGATCTCGCGAATCATTTCCACCCGCTCCTCTTCATCGAAGAGCGGGGATTTTGAAGAATTCTTTGCTACGGTGACGATAACTTTATCGAACAGCTCCAACCCGCGTTCAAGGATGTCGAGATGTCCGTTTGTGATCGGGTCGAACGTTCCTGGATACAGTGCAATCTTCATGGTCGGCTTTCATGCTGTGATTGGAAAAACGTGACGACCGTCCTCCCATATTTCCTCACCACCGCCGCTTTCCACAACGGGCTTTGATCAAATCGTAGATGTACCGGATGTTCGATGATCAAATACCCCTCCGGGGAAACCACTCCGCTCTGGAAGATCAATGACGGCAATCGGCTCAACACTTCGAATTCGTACGGAGGATCGGCAAAAACTACATCGAATGATGCACGCGGACGTGCAAGGTATTCAAACACATCGGCAGCGATGATCTCGCACCCGGCGGCAGGGCCGCCGACCGCCTCGATGTTCTCATTCAAATACACGACGGCGCGCTTTGAGTTTTCCACGAACACTACCTGCCGCGCGCCGCGGCTTAACGCTTCAATTCCCAGACCGCCGCTTCCTGCAAACAAATCGAGCACCTTTGCTTCGGTCCAGTCAACCCTGTTCTGCAAAATATTAAATACCGACCCCTTTACTCTTCCTGTCGCTGGTCGGACTGACAAATCGGCGACCGTGCGCAGTTGCCTCCCTTTGTACTTCCCGGCAATGACACGCATCCTTATTCTGCTCTCAACGCGAGACCGACTGCGGATGCGTACTCCTGCTTCCGGTTCTCTATTTCATGATAATCTCTCAACGTCCGGGGGAGCGTAATTTTTCTAAACGGGTCCATAATTTCAACCGGTACCGAGACAAGCTCCTGCAGGCCGGTTACCATCGCAGGGGAGACGATCCTGCCGTGAAAGAAAACTAGTTCAACCTGTAATCCCTTTACGTACTCGGCCAACTGGGCCATATCGTTTTCCGTTGTCCATTCCAGCGTTAAGAAATTCCTTGTCTCTCCGTTCGCGACAACGCTGGCATCAAAAGAATTTTCATCTACGCCGGCAAGAAGCACTCGTTTGGTAACGAGATCGGGGTAGTTGAAGAGCATGGCGTTCTCGGCGCCGAAATGATCGACATCGACGATGTGCAGGCTTCCGTTAAGCTGCTTGCATACATTTGCCAGGAAATTCAGAAAAATTTTCCGCACCGCTACGATCGCCGCTGTATTTACTTGCATCTCTTCATTTGATTCCAACACCATTGAGTTCACGTTGAACGCGTTTGTATTCTTGACGAGGGCATACTGACTCAATTCCCATACGGCGTGCTGCTCCAGCTCCGATTGGGAGAGGGACGCGTCGGTCGGTATGGATTGGACCATGATCATCTTGCTGTTCAATCCGAAGGAAAACATGCGGGAACCGCTCCCGATATTTTTAAAGAACGTGTTGAGTTCCTGCGCAAATGCATGTTCTCGTTGTAAAGCCCCGGGCTGTCCAAACACATCCTGGTCGTCGAAATTGAGCGATGAGTTAAAGGAACCCGCAGCGGTCAGTGTATGTCCTTTGGGGCTTTGCGCGATCTCGACAGCGGTTACCTGCGATTGTTCAAGAATGAGGGCGATGTGACGTTCAGTTGCTTTCATTGGATGCTCACGTACGGTCGAAGTTTTTCAAATTTTTTTGCCCCGATGCCTTTGATTTTTCTCAGTTGTTCGACGGATGAAAAGAGGCCATGTTCGTCGCGGAAGATCAATATTTGTTCGGCAATGCTTTCGCCGATTCCCGGGAGTGAAACAAGCTGGGCTTTAGTTGCCGTGTTCAAGTTAATTTTCTTTTTGGCGTTCGGGGCATTTGTTGTGGCCGTCGTATCCTTCGGTCCGTCGTATTGAGTTATCGACGTCAGGTGCTTCGAGCGCTCTTCGAATTCTTTGTCAAGTGCAGAATAATCGAATTGGCGGACGGGCTGCGGCACGAAATATGTCCTGTAGGCTTTAATCGAAACGCCGGCTATGAATACCACCGACAGGAACAAGAATATTTTCTGTTCATTCTTTGTAAATGCGGCAAAATCCTGCACGCGTTTCAACAGCTTCATGGTCTTTGCGTTTGTCGAGAAATGGAACGGGCTTTAGTCCCGTTATGAAAAAGTGTTCCGGACTTTTTCAAAGAACGACTTGTTGGCGTTCTTTTCTTCTTCCGTCGGCACAATATGTTCGCTCGACGAAAGTTCTCGCAGCAATTCTTTTTCCCGCGAGTTCAGCTTGGTTGGAACCCAAACCTGAACCCTGATCAGTTGGTCCCCCTGTCCATAGCTGTTGAGGTGCGGAATCCCTTTTTCTTTCATTCGCAGCATTTTCCCCGGCATCGTCCCCGGGTCTATTTTTACGCGCGATCGGCCGGTCAACGTCGGCACCTCGATATCTCCCCCCATCACGGCGTGCGGAAAGCTGATGAGAGCGTTGTAAATGATATCGTCCCCGTTACGGACAAAATGCTCATGGCGAAGTTCATGGAATTCGACGATAACGTCGCCTGCTGGTCCGCCCCGCCTTCCGGCGTTACCTTGCCCCTGCATTGCAATATAATTTCCTTCCGAAACCCCCGCCGGAACGTTCACCTTGACCGTGGTTTCACCCTGCTCGCGACCTTCGCCGTCGCAGGAGGGGCAGCGGTCACGCACAATCTGCCCTTCGCCGCCGCAGTTAAGGCATGTCGTAATGTTCACGAACTGCCCGAACATCGAGCGAGAAACCTGCCGGAGCTCCCCCGTGCCGCCGCACTGCGGGCATGTAGTTTTCGACGATCCCGGTTTCGCACCGCTGCCGGAACATGTCTGGCAGGTCTTCCACTTTTTGATCTTAATTTTTTTCTCGACTCCCGCTGCAATCTCTTCGAGGGTCAGCTTCAATTGCACTTTAAGGTCGGAACCGGCCTGGCCCGTTGCGCGCCGGCGCTGCTGCCTGCCGCCGGAGAAGACATCGTCGAAAATCGAGCCGCCGAATATATCGCCGAAATTGGAAAAGATATCGTTGATGTCGGTGTAACTTCTAAAATCTGTGCCGCGCATTCCTTCGTGGCCGTACTGGTCGAATCGCTGGCGCTTTGTGGGGTCGCTCAATGCCTCGTATGCTTCCGCAGCTTCTTTGAACTTTTCTTCTGCTTCTTTATTGTTCGGATTTCGGTCCGGGTGGTATTGAAGCGCGAGTTTGCGGTATGCCTTTTTTATTTCGTCCGGTGTCGCGCTTCGCGGGACGCCGAGCACCTCATAAAAATCTCGTTTGGTAGCCATAATCAGTCTTCGAAATTCTCCGTTTTGGGCTGCTGCTGAAGAGGCTCGACAGCAGGCGCCGTCGAAACGATAACCTTTGCATGACGGATCACCTTATCGAAGAGAAGGTAGCCTTTTTCAACTTCCTCGAGCACCGTGTGGGGCGGAACATCGGCGCGAGGTACTTGCATCAATGCATCATGAACGTCAACGTTGAATTCTTTTCCGACCGCGTCCATCGTCTTTAGTCCCTGCGCTTCGAGTACTTTAAGGAATTTTGCATGGATCAGTTCGATTCCTTTAACCAGCGAATCGTGTCCTCCTTTTTCTTTGATGCTCTTCAAGGATCGGTTGAAGTCGTCGAGGACGGGGACCAATTGGCCGATGATGTTTTCGGCCGCAAATTTTGAGAGTGCGGCAAAATCGTTTTCCGTCCGCCGTTTGTAATTATCGAACTCTGCCGCTTTGCGAAGGAGCTGGTCCTTCAGCTGTGCAGATTGTTTTTCCAGTTCCGCAATTCTTTCATTCAGGATCGCCGATTCCGATTTCTCCTGAACAGGCTGTTGTGTCTCGCCTGCTCCCTCTTCGGTCTTATCCTGCTCGTGATCGTCTTTCTCTCCGAACATATTTTCTCGCGCTCGTACTATGAATTGAAACCAAAAGAAGGTTTATGTGATTAAGGACGGAAGACTAAAGAAATCATCCTCGCCATGTAATCGACGAGGGGGATCATTTTCGAGTAATCCATTCTCTTCGTCCCAATAATGCCGACCGTGCCGCTGACGTCTCCGACTGCATACTGCGAAGTAACGACGCTCAGCTCACGCATTTTTTCATCCTCATTTTCAGACCCTATCGAAATAGAAATGTTTCCTTCGCCGGGGTCTTTCTTCTCGAGGATGTGGACGATGATGTCCTCGTTTTCCAGCAATTCAATGATTCCGCGGAAATTTTCTGCAGTGTTAAATTCCGGCTGCGTCAGAAGGCTCTGCGTCCCTCCGATGTGTACTTTTTCTTTGTTGCGCGTTTCGTCGAAAACTTTGTCGACCGATTCCACAAAGAGACGAATCAGGCCGGTCTCTTCGTTTTGCATATCCCGCACCCGGTCGGCGAACGTTTTTCGGATTTGCCTCAGCGTGAGCCCGGAAAGCCTTTCATTGAGGAGCCTGCCGACTTCTTCCAACTTGTTCTTGGGTATTTCGGAATGGGCCTCCATCATGATGGTTTTCACCAAGCCTGAACGGATGGAAAGAATAACCATGATCCGGGAACTGGAGATCGAAACGAGTTCAAGTCTTTCAAAGATGCCGGCGCCAACCCGCGGTGTCGAGACAATCCCTAATTGGTGCGAGATGGTTCCGAGAATTCTCGATGTTTCTTTCAGGATTTCGTCCGGGTCCGCGCTTGGGTGTATCTGGGATTGGATTGTCGATTGCTCGCGCGCGGAAAGAGCCTCCAACTCCATTAAAGAATTGACGTAAAAGCGATACCCTTTGTCTGTCGGGATCCTTCCGGCGGAAGTATGGGGATGATCGATATATCCTAAAAACTCCAGGTCGGACATGACATTACGGACAGTCGCAGCGCTTAAATCCAAACCATTGCGTTTAGAAATATAGCGCGAGCCGACAGGCGTAGCTGTCTGGATGAAGCTGTAAATAATGCTCCGTAATATTGTTCTTTCCCGTTCGTTCAAGCTTTCAGCCATTTCCATACCTGCCGATATGCAAAAACAGTAATACTGCTATGAAAAATACAAATTTTTACGTCCTTAGTCAAGAAAGGGTAGTAGTAGGTAGTGTCCTAATTTGAAATTCCCGCTTGTTTTCGCCAATTCACCCATTCCGATTTTCCGCTTTTGGCATTGCCTTTGATTGTCGTTACATTTCTAATTACATTTTACCACTCCCACTAAGCCGAGGGGAGGAAAACAATTCTCGGAGTAGCGGTAGTAACACCTGCCCCGGTCTGGGTTGTGTTAACTTGGGCTGAATGGCAACAAATAACGAGAAGGCTCTACCAAGAGCCGAGACTCGGTATTGCTGTTGTCGAATTCAAGGGGGTTGTAACGTTCAACACCCTTGACGCGGTAGCAACGCCACGAGAAATAATGCCACACCGCTAACGGTATGGTGCGCACCGTACCTTTTCGACGGAGCAATCCAATGAAGAGGCCGGAAACTACGGTAGAAGTGAAAATAGATGTTGCAAAGGTGATTTTAGCCTTAGCAATACTTTTTCACTTTCTCCCACGTTAACAGTCGGCAAACGCCTCAAACGTCTGCCTTCTTTTTGCCATTCTCAAAGAACACGTAAAACTATTTTCACCACTTCAGCCCGTATTTATGCGGGCTTTTTAATTTTCAAAAAATAGGGCTTGACTTTTCTGCTTTCATTATGTAACTTAATTACGTCATCATTGGAGACGAATCAAATGAAAACTAAAACCGATCTTGTGCTTGAACGATTCAACGAACTCAAGGAAAGGCTTGAGCGTGTAAGGATTATACGCGACAAGGCAATTATTGATTTTGGATTAACCTTTGCGCTCCTACAATCCAACTTCCATGCGCTTCGGGACGCGGGCGTTAAGATTCCGCCCGAACAGTTACCCGCAGAACTCCAAGTGTTCACCGGCAGAAATCTTGCTGATAGCATTGCAGAACTAATCCGGCAAAGAGAACCGATGACGCGTAAACAAATTATGGAAATTCTTGTAAGAAGCGGAAGAATTGAACCGAAAAACGCTCGTATAGTGGTATTTAACGCAATCCACCGAGACAAGAAATACAACTTCTCTGAGGATAAGAAGGGGTTGGTGAGAGTACATGAAAAGTAACAAGCAAACGGGAAGAGTTGTGCGATTACTAAGCTACGGGTCTGCAAAACCCGAAATGCAGAGAGAAAAAGCTTGCTGGCCAAGGACTCTGCACTTAGTACCGTTTGCCCCTTTTTAATATAAAGCGAGCCTGCGAGTGTTCGACCACCCGCAAGCTCTGTAAATCTCATCCCGCGTGAACGAGACGAAACCACAATCCGAATATCGTTCATTGCGGGGAAAAAATCAACCTTATTTTTAAGGAGATTCGCAATGAACAACCTGCCATTAGCCAAGAAAACCCTTATTCTTTCACACCTTGTTGAGGGCAATTCCGTACGCTCCATTGAGCGTTTAACCGGAGTGCATCGAGACACTATTTTGCGCGTCATGGTAGAGGCGGGAACAAAGGCGCAAGATATTCTCGACAGCCAACTTGTCAATTTGAAATCAAATTTCGTACAAATTGACGAGATATGGACGTACGTTTCCAAGAAACAAAAGAACCTATCGTATGGCGAAAAAGAAAACTTTGACATTGGCGATCAATATGTTTTTGTAGCCATTGACTCAGAAACTAAACTCGTTTCTGCCTTCCGTGTCGGGAAACGCTCAGGAAATCTTGCTTTTTCAATGATGAAAGAACTTCAAACCCGCATTTCAAATCGCTTTCAACTTTCCTCAGACGCCTTCGCTCCATACTTTGACGTTGTAGATGAAGTCTTTGGCTCTGAAATCGAATACGCTCAAATTCATAAGCAATACTCGGAGGATATGAAGGGCGAGAAGCGTTACTCGCCTCCGTGTATTATTAGAGTTATTAAAAAACCACTTATCGGCTATCCTGATCTTAAACGCGTTTCAACAAGTCATGTAGAACGTCAAAACTTGACGATGCGGATGCAAATGCGTAGATTTACTCGACTTACTAACGCTTTCAGCAAGAAATTGGAGAACCTGAAAGCCTCCGTTGCACTGCATTTCTACCATTACAATTTCATGCGGATTCATCAAGCCCTTAGAGTTACGCCTGCGATGGAAGCGGGAGTAACTAATCATATTTGGAACTTTGAAACTCTCTTAAACATTAAACCAATGGAGCGTGCCGCATGAACACAAATACGATTTACAAAACCTGTCAAATTAGAGAAGGTGATGAAACCATTATTGCGATAGCCCATCCCTCCTTTGCCCTTCTTAGTCCAGCCGAAAGGGTCAATAAGTGCCATCAACTTCAAATCCGTGCCGGAGAATTGAAGAAAGATGGTACGGTTATTCTTTGTTGGAAAGATTCTCGTGCCAATAGCGAGTATCTTTGTCCTCCAAAATGGGATAAGGTTCTTAACGCTGACTGGCCTTATGCCGAAATTCTCGGTAGCGCTAACGGGGAAATGGATTTGTAGCTTTTCAATCGGAAATTTTGAGTTGTACTGATACATCCTTTCCATTTCATCTGTCCACGCTTCCGGCGGGAGCGTAACCACAACATATTTTTCTATGTCTTCTCTGGTAATTTCTTTCAAGCCGAAAACCTCACTTTCTTCTCATAAATAGGAGGCCATATGAAATACTTTTTTCTGCTTTTGTTCCTGTCAATGTCGATGCTTGCACAAAACAAAACTCAGGGCGGGCGGTATCAGATTATAGATTGCAAGCCCATCAATGAAACCGCTACGGTCTTTCTTCTCGATACTGAGACTGGTCGCACATGGAGACTTTGCGGCGATACCCTTTTCTTTAGTTGGGATAAAAGTCAAACTATTGTTAGCGGTCATCGAAGTCTAAAGAATTACTGGCAAGAAGTTCCATTTGAACTTCCCCCAGACTTTGAAATCACAAGTAAAGAACAGATTGATTTTCCAAGCGATGAAAATATCCGATACTTCAAACAACCCTCAGAAGAACCGAAAGCGAAAAAATAGCCATTTCAAATTAGGACACTACCTAGTAGTAACTCATTTTGAGAAATAGTGCGACTGGATTGATATTATTACTTTCTTTCCGAGAAAGAAAGTAACCAAAGAAATCTTTCGAAATCGTAACGCGCGGATTCAATCTCAGCCGCATATGCCATCAATTTCGGCAAACATAAATGTTGAATAATCGAAGATTGTGTTCTAACGCCGAAATTGTCCCAAAGGGATCCCTTCGGGAAAACCCTTTGATTGAATCCTATCCTCCCGCGCACCCAACGATTTCGATCTCTTGCAAACGCCGACCGGGAAAAATTCTCGGAATCGGTGGCGTTGTGTGAAGGCGAGCGATGCGTGCGTTGAGAAAACGGCTCATCGAAGACCGGCAAATATGAGTCGTTTTCTCCGGGATGTGCGGGGGGAGGCATCGCAAGGGTTCCGATTCCGAGAAGCTCTCTTTGCTTCTTTCTCTGGCAACAGAGAAAGAAGAAGTAGATCGATCAAAAATCTCTCATGAAACTGAGTCACGGCCCAAAAGCTTAATCGTCCGCGGGAAGGCTCAGCGGCCGGGGGAAAAACAGGAAAAATGAGGAGTAAGGGGGATTCGAAAAATTTTAGCGAACTGGTAAATACATCAATATGGAGGCAAACCGCTACCTTTCAATCATCTCCAGTTTTTGTTCCTTTAAGGTTGCGAGATTCTTTTCCAGCTGTGCTCTGATTTCGATAATGTCCTGATCGCCGGCATACTTTGTATAAACAATATCTGAAATGCCGACAAGCGATCGGACGATTGATTCGACCGTCTCGGCTTGACGACGCAAATCCGAAACGAGTTTGAGGAGGGGTTTGGCGAGGGCCGGATCGAGCATCTTCTGTACGTTTCTTTCGCAAACAGACGATTGGAGCTTGAAAATTGCCAGAGCGTTATTGATGTGGTGAGCAATCGTTCGAACGGTTGTTTGAAACATCTGCACAGCCGCTTCCATCTTTTCTTTTTCCCGTTCTTCAATTTCACGAGCCTGTTTGTCTTTACGGAACAAGTACCGCTCGTAAACGCCGTGCAGCAATATAGGGAAGTGGTTTAATTCGAGATGTTCTTTGCGAACATAATCGTAGGCTCCCAGTTTCATGGCTTCGACCGCCACTTCTTCGGTGCCCGCGGCGGTCATCATGATCACAGGAGTTTCCATTTTCTGTTCGTTGATCCACTGGAGAACCTGCAGACCCGTAATATCACCCAGGTTGAAGTCCATCAACACAATGTCGATATTTTTGTTCGACTTCAGTTGTTCTATGCTTTCAGTCCCGCTGTATGCCGTCGTGACTTCGTACTGGCCGGTCTCTTTCAATTCCATTGCCAGGACATCGGCGAACGATTCTTCATCCTCGGTAATCAGAACGTGCAACGGTCTATCCATCGATTACTCCTGACTGCAATAGTAACAACGATTGTGATGTTTGGTAAGTGAGTTAATTTCGCGAAACCTAAAGCTCGGGCAATCTCGAATGGGGGTAGGTCTCTTTTGCGATGGTAGAAGTTAAACTGAATGGCTAGGAAAGTCAAGATGATTTACAAGTTTTTCATCATTTCATACACTTACAGGGGTTACATCATTAAGATTGGCGAACAAGGGCGACCTACGTAAGGGTCAAAGAGAGGAAGAACTCGGGAAATTTGATTGATCATAATTTCAATTCTTCGAAGCCTTTGCACTGTTGCAACTCCACCCACAAATGAGGATATTTTCACCGGATCTTGAAGTTCACCGTCAGACTGGAATTGTAGGACATCGTGGCAAACTCCCTCCAAGTGCTCGCTGAAACACATTACGAAAATTTCCCCGTCGGTTCTTTTTTTCTCAAGGAAGAACTCAGGAGGCCAATTCGGCTTGTTTATACATTTGCCAGGGTTGCTGACGACATTGCGGACGAAGGGAACGATTCGACTGAGGCCAGACTCCAACGCCTGGACGATTGGGAGGGTGAATTAAAGAACGCGATGGCCGGAAAGACTGGTATTCCATTTTTCCAAGAATTGGCCGAAACAGCGGCAAAGCATGCAATTCCCCCGGCGTTGTTCTTCGATTTGATTAAGGCTTTTCGGATGGATAGCATGGGAAAAGAATACAACACCTTCAATGACCTCTTGTTCTATTGCCGGCATTCCGCAAACCCAATTGGAAGAATTTTGCTTCATATTTTCAATTGTTCAAACGACGAGACATGCAGGCCCTCAGACTCGATTTGCACGGCACTTCAGCTGGCGAATTTTTGGCAGGATTTGAGTGTTGATATAGAGCGAAATCGTGTTTATATTCCACGTGAAGATTTTGACCGATTTGGTCTGACCCTGGCTGAATTGAAAAACGGACGCGGAACGGATAGGATCCATCGGCTGCTGAAATTCCAAGTCGAACGGGCAAGAAAATTTTTTCATGACGGAAAGCCGCTTTTTGAGCTAATCGATAATCGCTTCGCGTTCGAGCTGCGGCTGACGTACAACGGTGGAATGAGAATTTTGGAGAAGGTCGAATCGCTCGGAGGCGCTGTTCTTCACCGTCGACCTGTAGTAACGAAATATGATTGGGCACTCATCGGTATCAGATCTTTCATAGCTCGCTGACATGGAAACTCTTTTAGTTGCCGACATCATCGAAAAGAACAGACGAAGTAATTTTTATTATTCGTTTTTTCTTCTTCCGAAACCGAAGCGCGATGCGATCAACGTCGTGTACGCATGGTGCCGCACCACGGATGATATTGTCGATCAGGACGAAAGCGTTAAGCGCAAATATGTCCGTTTACGGTTGTGGTCGCGTGAATTCGAGAGCGCAATAGCGGGGACCTCCCGATATCCGCTGTTGAATAAGCTGAGTCAGATTATCCAGCATTTCAACATACCGCTGAACCATTTTCACGACCTCATCAAAGGTATGGAGATGGATTTGTTGAAGATGCGTTATGCTACCTTCAACGAGTTGCGAGAATATTGCTACCGGGCAGCGTCGACCGTGGGGCTTATCTGTACGGAAATTTTCGGATACAAGAACGAAGGGGCGAAAGAGTACGCAATAAACCTCGGAATCGCACTGCAGCTTACGAATATTCTCAGGGATATCAAGACCGATGCAGCAAAGGGAAGGATTTATCTTCCTCTCGAGGACTTGGTAAAATTCGGCTACACCGAAGAAGAATTGCTGGCCGGAACGTACAACCCTCGATTTGTACGTTTAATGGAATTTGAATGCGAGCGCGCCCGATCCTATTTCAAACTCGCCCTCGAGCACCTTTCGGAAGAGGACAAACCGTTGTTCCTTGCGGCGCAGATTATGGAAGCAATTTATTTTCGTTTGCTCCAGGATATCGAACGGGCCGAGTACAATGTTTTTGCGAAACGCATCCGCCTCTTTAATCTCACGAAGCTTCTGATTACCATCGAGGTGTGGTGGAAAAACAGAACGCTCACTCCTCATGCGCCTTCCACAAGGTCGTAAACCCGATGTCGTTGTCATCGGCAGCGGCGTCAGCGGATTAACGACGTCGGTCAATCTTGCGTCGTACGGATTTTCGGTCCTCCTCGTTGAGCAAAAACAATACTGCGGCGGCAGGACGTACTCGTTTATCGACCGGGAAACTGGGGACGAAGTTGACAATGGACAGCACCTTATGATGGGCTGCTACCACGCTACGCTGAAGTACCTCTCCACAATTAACGCTTTCTCCAAGGTCGCAATTCAACAAAAGCTCTCCGTAACATTCCGCCATGCTGAACGAGGCGCCTTCCGGTTACAATCTGCGCCGCTCCCCGCGCCATTGAACATTCTTGTCGGCCTGCTGCGGCTGAAAAGCCTCACATTCTTTCAGCGGCTATCCCTGTTGCGGGTAGGGGCTGCGCTTCTCTTCGCAAATCCCGGCACGGATAAACGGCTCAACTCCATGACGGTCGCAGAATGGCTTGACGGGCTTCATCAACCCACAGCAAACAAAGAATATTTGTGGAATATCATTGCGATCGGAACGCTCAACGATTCCCCCAGCGTAGTCTCCGCCGCGCTCTTCGTAAGAGTTCTTCAATCGGCCTTTATGGGGGAAAAGATGGATTCATCGATGGTGATACCCAAAGAAGGCCTCAGCACTGTTCTGATAGCCGGAGCGGTCGAATATTTGAGAAGCCATGACTGTGAAGTTCGGGTCGGCAATTCGGTCGACCGTCTCGAAGTGAAAGACGGCTCCGTTGAATCCGTCCAGTTAAGTTCGGGGGAGGAAGTTTTTCCGCGTGCGGTTGTCTCGGCTGTTCCGTATTTTGATTTGCCGAAAATTTTTGGCGATGCGGCGTTCTCGGCCTTGCCGGAGCTTTCCGTTTCCGATCGATTTGTTTCGTCCCCCATAGTCACTATTCATCTCTGGTTCGACAAGAGCTTCATGGAAGAGGATTTTGTAGCGCTTCTTGATTCGCCGATCCACTGGGTGTTTAATAAATCGAGAATCTTCAAGAAGAAAAACGGAGGCGGCGATTACCTTTCTTTAGTCATCAGCGGCGCGTCAGATTTTATCGACCGGAATAAAGATGAGATTGCACTGTTGGCCGTGTCTGAGCTGCGGCGGTTTTATCAGGCAAGCAAGGATGCGGTGCTTCTCCATTCGTTGGTGATGAAAGAGAAGCGCGCGACGTTCTCGCCGCGTGCCGGTATGGAAGCAATTCGACCAACGAACAAATCTTCGCTCAAAAATTTATTTTTAGCTGGAGATTGGACCGATACAAAATTGCCGGCGACGATCGAAGGGGCCGCACAAAGCGGCTATACATGCAGCGAGCTGGTCAAAGAATATTTAACGAGCCGGTCTGAAAAATATATGAGGTAGAGGAACTCATTTACCGCAAAGGACGCTATGGACGCGAGGATTATTTAGAATTTTTATCAAACTTTCTTTGTGACCTTAGCGGCCTTTGCGGTTATACTTTAGAGCGGAAACAGCAAGCGGATCGTCGTTCCCTTTCCCATATCAGTTTCGATTTCGATTTTCCCCTTGTGATCGTCCATCACTTTTTTCACGATCGCCATGCCGAGCCCCGTGCCGTGCTTTTTTCCGTACGTGACGAACGGTTCGAATATTCTCCGCTTCACTTCTTCAGGCATACCCGTTCCAGTATCCTTAAAGTCGACTTTCACCATTCCGTCGGCATCCGCCGTCGTTACTGCGAGAGTTCCTCCTGTCGGCATTGCGTCCGCCGCATTGCTCGCGATATTGTAGAAGACCCGGACGATTTTATCCTGGTCGACTTTCACTTTCCCCCTGAAATTGAGATTCTTTTCGAGCTTGATATTGCGTTTCGTTAAATCTTTTTCGATGAACGCCAGCACGCCTTCCATCACATCCCCAAATTCCGCCTCTTCGATGTTGGTTGCGCTCACACCACGGCTGAAGTCGAGAATTTCCTGTGCCATGTTGACGAACCGGTCGACCTGATGAATCATTTCGTCGGCGAGTTTTGCAGCTTCCTCGTTCCCCGATTTTTTTTTCATTACTTGCGCGTACACACGCAGCGTTCCCATCGGGTTCTTGATGTCATGGATGATTGTGCTTGCCATTCTTCCGACCGCCGAGAGCCGTTCGTTGTTGACCATTTCTTGTGCCAGCCGCGCATTCTCGATAGCGATGGAAGCGTGGATAGAGAGGGCGTTGATGAATTCCTCATCCTGAGCGGTAAACGGCCCTCCTTTCTTATTCAACATCTGAAAGACGCCGATGATTTTGCCGTCGCGGTTCTGCATCGGCATGCAGAGCATATTGTTTGTCCGGTAACCCGATTTTTTATCTACATCCGGGTTGAAACGCGAGTCGTTGTAAGCATCGGGGATGTTGATCGTTTCTCCGGTTTTTGCAACGTATCCCGATAAGCCTTTACCGATGGGGAGGCGGATCTCGATGACCTCACTTCCCCGCAGCGCCTTAGACCAGATTTCTGATTTCAATTCGTCCACGAGATAGAGCGTTCCGCGGTCGGCCGAGATCGATTTGATCGACGTCTCGAGAATGACGTCGAGAAGTTTGTCGAGGTCGAGAGTTGAGTTGACACTCTTTGCCGCGTCGATAAGTAAATTCAGCTTTTCAACTTGCTGCCTTGATATTTCGAGGCTCTTTTCCAGCTCTTGGACGATGATCTCGTCTGTCGACCGGAGTCGTTTGCTGATGGCTTTCAGTATATTCAGCGTTACAACATGGTTCGATTTAATCAGGCTGTCAAAATCCTGGCCGGAGAGACCGGCAACGAGTGTGTCTTCAACAGCCGTGGTTCTCGCCGACCGGGGCTGGTCTTCTATCAGTTCCATCTCTCCAAAAAATTCTCCCTTGCCGAGAACGGCGAGCGTAGTCTCCATACCGAATTTCGTGATCTTGGAGATTTTCACTTTTCCGTCGAGAATCAGATACAGTCGTCCGCCGCGAGTATCTTCGTTGAAAATAACCATTCCGGCGCTGAACGTTTCTTCTTTCAGGGTTTTGGAAATTTTCAGAAGGTCGACATCGCTGATATATTTGAAGAGGGAATTCGAGCGAAGGGTCTCGATCGTCAGGTTAGTGTTTTCCATGATCGGCTTGCTATTTTCGGCGTGATGGAATGTGTCGGTAGAATTGAAATCCGAAGAAATTTACGTATTATGACTTAGAGAGTCAAGGCAACGGCAGTGGTACGTTTTGCCTCTTCCTGAACTGCCATAAGCGTAATTTATGGTACGATAAATCAGTCCGGTGCCCGGTATTTACTCGCTCTCTTTGGGCGGTGGTGAGGGTTCATTCGGCGGTTGGAAAGAGAGAATCGCGGCATGAGCTTGTTTCAAAATTTCCCGCACCTGATTGCTGTTGCGACTGCTCACTTTTGCCTTTACGATGATATTGCCGTCTTCATAAATTCGTTCTTCAATTTCGGCGAGGTCGTGGAGTGCTGAGAGCAGTTTGTGTTCGGTGTGGGCGATTGAGAAGGTCAGGTCGATCCGCGAATGGTGGATCGTTTTCAATAGCATCTCTTTCAGTCCGAGAAGGTTAATTCCCCGTTCTGCCGAAATGAACACGGACGGAACGAACTGTTTTTGCAATTCCTGCAAGTGCTCCCGGTCCTGCAACGCATCGATTTTGTTGAAGACGTAGAGCGTCGGTTTGCCGGTAACTCCCAATTCTTCGAGCGTCGCTTTTACCACGCGGATCTGGTCGTCGAACTTCGGATGGCACACGTCGATCACATGGAGGAGGATGTCTGCCTCGACGACCTCCATGAGTGTCCCCTTAAATGAAGCGACAAGATGGTGCGGCAGTTTGCGGATAAAGCCGACCGTGTCGGAAAGAAGAATCTTGGTAGAAGGAGAGAGGACGGCCGTGCGTGTCGTGGTGTCGAGCGTTGCAAAGAGGCGGTTCTCTACGAAAACATTTGAATCGGTGAGTGCATTGAGCAGCGTTGATTTGCCGGCATTCGTGTAGCCGACGAGGGAGACGTTGACGAACTCTTTTCTCCCGCTTCGCCGTGTCTCGCGCTGCCGCCCGATTTTTTCAAGTTTTTCTTCGAGGTGGGAAATGCGCTGGCGTATCATGCGCCGGTCTGTTTCGATCTGCGTTTCACCAGGACCCTTGGTTCCGATACCGCCGAACTGTTTAGACAAATGCGTCCATGCGCGCGTGAGGCGCGGAAGAAGGTATTGAAGCTGTGCAAGCTCGACCTGCGTGCGCGCTTCGTTGGTCTTTGCCCGGCTCGCGAAAATATCGAGGATCAATCCGCTTCGGTCCAGTATTTTCCGGCTGATGCTTGTCTCAAGGTTCCGCACTTGCGCAGGAGAGAGGTCGTCATCGAAAATGACGCTTGCAATGTTATCGTCCTCGACCAGCTGTGCGATCTGCTCGACTTTTCCTTTTCCGATATAGAATGCCGGGTCGATTTTATTCCGCTCCTGCAGAATTCTGTGGACGACGGTCGCCCCGGCGGTATCGGAAAGGAGCGAAAGTTCGTCGAGGTACTCTTCTGCTTGGCGTTTGTTGATGTTCCTCGTTACTAATCCTACGACGATGGCCCGCTCTTTCTGGTCTTTGATAAGATCGATCATACAATGTTTACCGTTGGGCTGATGAGATGCACTATTGCGCCATTTCTGGTTTTGGTTCGCGCGCAACCACCATCTCAATTACTGCTGTAATAATTGCCGCGATGAGAAAATAATTCCATAGCTCTACACCAAACCTGCTCTGCAGAACAACTTTGCTCAGCGATTCGGGATTTTTCACGATCGAAACCGCCTTCTGTTCGATCCCGTATTTTTCAATCATTGCGATAACCTCGGCCGGCTTCGACCGTTCGGAAGCCGATTCAAGCGGGTCGACGTTCACAGGTATCTGCATAAGTGTGTCCCTCGCGCGGACAATGGAGTAAATGCCCGGTAGCGATGTTTTGTCGAACGAAATTCCGGGATGGGGAACGGTGCTCGCCGGCTGGGCTGAATAGGGTTGTACCAATGTTTCTTTTCTCTCCGGGTCGAAAACTTGAAGGGTCGGAATCTGCGCCCCCTCGGAGTCATGGGTTCGCTTGCTCACCATAGGAAGGGGAATGTCGATTCGATCTCCCACGGTCACCGAAGGGGAAGCAATCAGTGAACTTCCCCCCGATGCAGCATAGAGTATTGTTTGGTAAAGCAATGGAACGAAAATTCCCTTCAGAGGGAAATCGGACCATTCGGAAGTCCCAGCGACAGCAAATCCAAGAATGTGGGGAAAGTCTTTCTCAACTGCAGCCCGGTTGGATATTTTTTCCCACAAAAAAGGTGTCCCGTTCGAGAGGGAAATGATCGATCTGATTTCTTTTTCGGATGTAAACCGGATGAAGGCCAATACTTTCGGCGACTCTACCTCTTTC
Source organism: Bacteroidota bacterium (assembly GCA_049578505.1). Taxonomy (GTDB): domain Bacteria; phylum Bacteroidota; class Ignavibacteria; order UBA10030; family UBA8401; genus JAGVPT01. The sequence continues at coordinate 19,420 of JBAUMC010000006.1, forward strand.
TTTTCTTTCTCTCCTTCTGTTGCGGATTCGAACATTCCCTGAAACACGGGATGGCCGAAATCAATTTTCTCGAATGAAAGATATGTCCCCGGCGTTTTTTGTTTTTCAACCGGCATAAGTGGCGGCAGTCCGAGTTTCGGCAGGAGGGAGGAGTTGTACTGGTCGACGTTCAACAGATTCCCCGGGATGATGATGATTCCGCCTCCTTGCGAAGCGTACTCGTTGAGCTGGTCAGCCTGGAGCGGTGACAAGGACGCAACATTAGATAAGAGCACCACATCCGTCCGGACCAGCGCGCCGTATGTCAGTTGCGAAGGCGAAAGCTCGGTCAATGCAAGCGCGGTCGCCCCTTCGTCTTCATTGTGAGCCGTGAGGGCCAGACGAATATATGTCGAGCTTTTCGGGTCGGATGACGATAGGAGCACGTTGACTTGCTCCGGTATGTTGATAGTGAAATAACGATCGTTGTCGCCGCTGAAAGAATCTTCTTCCAGTTTGACGCGTCCGGATAAGAAACCCGCGCGGTTCGGCGTTGCTGTAAATTCGACAAACGCCTGCTTTCCCCCGTCAATCGTTACGCTTTTTTGCATCACCCGCGCGCCATCCAGGAACAAATTGACTAGATAATTCTGCGCAATTGCGGTTCCGTAATTTCGTACGTCAGCGCGCACTGTAAACGGCTTTCCTTTTTGAAAGAGTGTCGGAGGGATCTCTACTTTTTCAATTCCGACGTTTTCAAACGGTTGGTCGGAAAGGGGAACAAAAAATAGCCTGACGTTGGACTCGAAAAGTTTTTCCGTCTGACCTGTGCCTCCCGGAGTTCGCTGATTAACAACGGTCGTCTTCTGGTTGTCGGTGACTATGTAAATTTCCTTGTTGAAATTATTTGATCGCTGGAGCAGCCGCGACGAGAGACGGAGTGCGTCTTCGACGGTGCGATGTTTATAGCTTATGTCGGTCCGTCGGATCGCATCGCGAAGTTGTTGAATATCGTGGGTTGGTTCTCCGATCGTCGCTTGTGGAAGGTCTGAGAGTCTGATGAACAGGGCATCGTCTCCTTCCTTTAACATATCAACAAGGCCGAGAGCGGATGATTGTGCTTGTTTCAAAAACGTGCCGCGTTCGTTGCGGAGGGACATGCTGTATGAATTGTCGAGGATGATGACGATAGTGGTTTTTGCATGCGTTCCGAAACCCGCGAGCGTTCCTTTTAGCGCCGGGCGGGAAAAGGCAACGACGATGAACAGGATGATAAGCGTGCGAAGCATCAACAGCAGCCACTGCCGGATCTTCACCTTCCGCATTTTACTCTTCTGCAATTCTTTAAGGAATGTCAGCGTGCTGAATTCAATTGTACGAAGCTTTCGAATATTCAGCAGATGGAGAATAAGAGGAATGGCCGCAGCTGCAAGGCCCAAGAGCACAAAGGGATTAAGGAAGGTCATCGTCTCCGTTAATGATAGAAGCAGAGTGCCGAGAGGGGGATTCGAACCCCCAATGCCTTACGGCGCTAGCTCCTAAGGCTAGTGTGTCTGCCAATTCCACCATCTCGGCAATGAGTTTCTTCATTAAAAATAAGGAAATCTTGGGCGAATATCAATTTGTACCGGAGGTAGGCAGTACTACGCTTTGAGTGTTCTGAATAAAAAAAGATTTGTCATGTCCCCCTAAGGGGGACATCCAGGTTTAAATGCATGGATTCCGGCTTTCGCCGGAATGACACTGACTTTCAAAGTATACCACTACCCGGAGGTATTGGGATCGCAAACCTTCCGAAAGGTTCGTTTAGATGGTGTTTCGATGTCGAGATAGTCAAAAATTCGAATAGAAAACCTTCGGAAGGTTCCTTAAGAAGGTGTCCGACATCTCTTCCGCAACGGCAATAAAAAAGGGACGCGATGTGCGTCCCTTATTGAAATCTATATAATTTGGAATATGATTAAATGCCCGATTGCCAAAGTGCGTTGAAGCTTTTCCACGCTCTATACGGAATTATCGGAACATTCTCTACCTCTGCCTTGCTCAAAGGATGTACCGTCGGAAGTCCCGGCAGGGTATTGATATTGACATACGGGACGTGCATGCCGAATTTCGCGTTCATTGTTTTAATGTATTGGTTAGCAAGGATACCGTATCCCTTGGAAGTGGGATGCACGCCGTCGAGGCTGAACAATCCTCCCGAAACGTAGTCTGTCTTAAAGGTTTCTCCGTTGACTGTCACGCCATATTGTTTCACGCTATTAAAAAAGCCGTTGAAATCCACAACAGCTGCGTTAAATTGAGTAGCACTTGCGGAGATCGTGTTGTTAAAGTCGGAGATCGCTTGCTCGGTAGTTGCTTGTTCGGCCGAGTCGAGCACGAGCGCATCCGGGAATGGATTCTGGGGATGGAATCCGAACGGTTTGGTCGTGTCGATACCTGCCGGCAATGAAGGATAACCATTGTCTCTATACCACTGCCCGGTAGGATACCCAAGGAGCGCGGCATATGGGCCTGCCTCCAGAGTGATCAGAGGATCAGACTGAGGATTGTTAAAGTTGGTGTATGATGAAGCCACAACCTCGCCATGTTTTTCATAAAAGAGTCCGACAATCGCGGGGTTGGATGCTTTTGCGGCTTTGATGCCCGCCGCCATCTCGGGTCCAACTGTCGTGAAGAATGGAATAGCTTTGACGTCCGGAATATTGCCGACAAGGATTTTTGCGTTCGGCAATGCAGTGCGGAGCATACTCAGAGCTTGACCATACAACTGTTGAAACAGAGATGAAGGAGTCGGTCCCACAGTCCCGGCAATGTTCATTGATGTTCCTCCGCTCGTTGCATACCCCAGCACATCGTTGTTGCCGAGCCAGAAAGTGACAAGATCCGGGTTGAGGGCATGAGCCTGAGCAAGGATTGATCCTCCAAATGCGCTGTTTCGGAGTACTAAGGAGAAGAACCCATTACTACGAGGTGGATTTCCTTTCGACGCAAAATTTGTTGTATCGAGAAAATCATAGATGATAGCGCCTGGAACTCCCAGGTTATCGTACGGACGAGCGAGCGCCAAATTTTCCGGTGCGCCCGCCGCCTGGCCTGTCGGACCGATGACTGGTCCAACGAAGCTGATGAGCTGATACTGCGCAGCCTTGCCAGTCACGGGATCTGCGTTACCGGGGTCTGAGTAAAGCGGCTGTTGGAAAGTTCCAAGATTTGCGCCGGCGGCATCAAGCTGGTCAGAGATCAATTTGGGATAACTGTAAATCTGGGAGGAATGGTATAACGCGTTCGACTGGTATCCTGCAGTCAAACTATTTCCAATTGCAACGTACTTCGTCACTGTCACGCTGCCAAGGCTGGCCGACGGCCCGGAAGGGGCGGAGTCGGTGCACCCTTGTGCCACCAGAGCGCCGATGACGACCAACGCCGCAAAGATGAAGGTGTTCGCTTTCATTTTTCTGTACTCCATACTAGTTGGACATTCGTAAACTTATGAATTAGAACGTGTAGCCCAAGCTCACACCGATGAGGTTTGCGAGGGCGTTATAGGTCCCGTCAAAATTGGTTACAGTATTCACTGCTTGGCGTTGGTCGAATTTCAGGAACATGTAAGAAACATCGGCTGAGAGTTCTTTTGTGAATTGGTATCCTAAGCCAACGTTCACTCCATTTCGGTTCGCATCCGGAAGGATCGGATCGACGTACGCCGAGGCTACAGGCGAATGGTCGTAGAGATACCCTGCACGGATCTTAAGTGCATCCATCGTGTATTCTCCGCCGATGCGGATCATGTACGTATCGCTATAATTCTTAGGTTCGGTGACATCTTTCGTCGGGTCGTTCTTAAAGTCGATTGTAAGTTCTTTGTAGGATGACCATCCGATATACTGATAGTCAGCTTCGAGTTCAAAATTCGGTGCTGCTTTGTAAGCAATACCTGCGAATCCCGTTGCAGGAAGCGTGAGCGAAGAGGTAACATCGTCGTTCACAACGTTTACTTCTGCGAACTGAGGATTAAAGCTGACGTTTCCGGAAGCACTCAGCTTTACGGAGGAGCGGTACGAGACACCGGCGCTCAAATCGGGGGTGAATTTATAGAGCACGCCCACATTAAAGCCGTATGCGGTCTTCGAATTCATGTCGATCGAGACCTTCGTGTCTGTGTTGATCACGTTCTCCTCTTGCTCGAGTTTTACGGTCCCCGTCACGATGTTCAATCCGGCCCCAATTGAAAGCTGGTCGTTAAATTTATAGGCGACGGTGGGAGTGTAAAAAAATGAGGCGAGATCCACTTTCGTCGTGATATATTTTCCAACCCAGTCAGAAGGCCATTCGGTTCCCAGCCCGTACGGATTTGTCACACCGATTCCGACAGTAAGGTTATTCGCCACGGGATAGATGCCGTAGAGGCTGATGGGGGTGAAGGTCTGCTTGGTCATTTTTGTCTCGTTCTTTATCGCGGGGTCATTTGCATCGGCGATCGGACCGTAAAATGAGACTTGCGGCAGAATGAATGTCGTTCCGAGATAAAGTTCTGCTTGGGATTGAAACCCAAGTCCTGCAGGATTAAAATAAATTGCGGAAGGATCCGAGGCGCGCGCTGCAAATGCGCCGCCTTGTGCCATCGCTCTGGAGCCAAGCTCGTTCAACTGGAATCCTCCCGCAATCACCGTTGCATTTCCCAGGATCGCAGCGACACAGAGGCAGGCTGTGTGAAGGGTCATTCTTTTCAAGGTAACCTCCTTCTGAAAATTTGTCTCGATAGGTTCGTGATTTCGTTGCTCTTTATTGCGGTAACGTGTGTGTCTGAAACTGCAGCATTATAAAAGGTGGGTCAAGTATAGCACTCTCGAATATCAAAAGCAAGGGACGATATAGTCCTATTTTTATGCTGGTATTTTCTCTTCGAATCTCGTGGAAACTCCGGCGTGGCACAAAGAAGAGGTTGACTAGCCCGCACTAACTGAGAGACGACTGATCGGAGGTGAGTCCGAGGGTCAGAAGTTCTTGCTCTTGAAATCCCACTCATACCCGTTTTTTTGTTCCGTAGCATCGACAATAATTTTGACGGGACCAATCCCCGGAGCAAACCAGTATGTCGCAAGCGGAACCCCGATCCCGTTCCCCCGAACCACCCCATCAACGATAATGAATTGTGTGAGTGTCGTTCGATACGTATTAAACATCTGTCCGCCGACGCTTAGACTCTCCTCGTCAGCAAACTGCCCGGCTACCTTCAGATCGTAGACGGAGTCAGGAGTACGTAACGAATCGTCGAACGCCGTCCAAAAGGCGGCGACGCCGTCTCCAATGTTGCCGACCAGGATCCAATTGAGGGAATCACCTTGTGGAAGCAGAATATTCTCGAGGAACCAAAAATCTGCTTCGCCAGTCGGCGGTGTGCGTAGGATATAGAGAGGAGTGGCCGATGGTGATGGTGCCGTTATCGAGTCGATAATAAGGTTTGATGTTCCTCCGAGTGGACTAGCTGTGTCGTTCGAAACCACCGTCCACGTCGATGAATACGTTGCCCCTGTAGTAATATTCGTGTCCGCCCCGACGGACCGGAGGTAGCCGGTGTAAGTTATCTTATGACCGACCGTCAGCGGGAAAATATCGGTGGTGATGGGAATTGTTGTCGGCGCGACGGGGCTGCTACTTTTCTTGCAGCCAACAACAAAAAGTGTCAAAACGGCTAATACAAAAGCCAACACAAATATTGCCGTTTGTCGAACTCTGTTCATGAAATCTCCGTAGTGATATGAAAACGTTAATAGTCTACACTTAGACGCGAGATGCTGCAGAAAGTTTGTCTCTCTGCGTAACTCCGTGCCGCCTCTGTGCCCCTCTGTGTCACACCATTGTTCCACAGAGTTACTCGGAGCGCTAAGGCCTACTTATCCTTGATCTCTTCTAGCAATTCTTTCGCTTCTTTGCGAAATTGATTGTCGCTTTGATTTTCAGTCGGCAGAGTGGCGATTTTCGTTAACTGTTCTTTCGCTTTGTCGTATTCATCGAGCTCGGTGTACGCCCGCGCAGCGTCGAGGCGGTACATAATGAACGTCGGCCGGAGGGCAATAGCCTTTTCGTAGTTCGCCTCTGCGTCATCGTAATTAGCCCAGCTTAAACCAAGCGGCCACCGGATGATTTTCGGTTTTTCGCATAGCTTGGCATGTGTTCTGGCGAGAACATAATACGCCGCGGGGTTATTCTTGTCAAGTTCGATGGCCTTTTCGCAATCGGCTCTTACTTGTTTGACAAGATCAATCGATTCCCATACGCCTTTGAAAAGTGCCACTCTCCCGGTGGCAATAGCCCGGCGAGTATAGCCCATCGATGCGTTGGGATTTGCCTTTACGGCAAGCTCCGCAAAGTCGAGCGATTTCTGGTATGTTTCGAGTTGCTTGGTTTTTTCCTCTTGTGTCACGGTGGGTAGAAGCTCGCCGATGTCGGCGTACGCCCGGCTGATACGCCAGAGAATTTCGTAATTATTCGAATCCGCGGCGTAGACCTTCATTAAGACCTCGAGGGATTTTTTGTTCTCAAAAGTCTTGGTTGAGAAGTCGTCGCTCGCCGCGATAAGCGAGTCGATGTTGGCCTTTTGCTGGGATTTAAGTGTGAGGCTGCAGAAAGAGAAAAGAAATGTCAGAAGCAGCAATACCCGGTACATAACTATTTTCTCCTTGAAGTAGGTTAAAATGTCAGATAGCCTAACTATTATAGGCAATTTCAGCTTAATTTAGGGAATAGATTCTTCCACTCCTTCGGAAGCTAATTAACCGAAACAGGCCTGTTCATTGGGATTTTTTTCCAGAGAATCAGCACGCAGTGCCGTTGCGAAAGACACCGGGGCTTTTCAATTTAACAGGCAATTATTCTGTGTCACAAGTAGAGAATCCTGGTTGAAATATACACCCGCCAATGATACGTAATCATTCCCCTTTTCGCAAACATATTACCAAAAAATTTTGCGACCAGAATAGGGTTTTTAAGCAAAAAGTTTTTCTAGCGAGCGAATCATAACATAAAATTAACTTGCATTTCATAGCCTCAATTTCGATATTCCCCTAATAGAATTATCTAATTCGTTTGGTCGATTCTCCTTCTGACCACCAAATCAAAACTCTAGCTCGTTTTCAATTCAGGTAGGGGAAAGTGTCTCCGAAAAAAAGCCGAACCTGACCTAGAATGGTTATTTGTCACATCTGCTTACTTGTGAATATGGTTTTGATTGACGGGGAAGCAATGAGGTTGCCGGGAAAAGAATTGATCCTGCGAAGTGGTTGTAGTCGGAGACCGAAAAACGTAAATCCTTTCGACGCTAAGGGCGGTCAAAAGTTGCTTCAACAAACTATAACAATTCCGTAACACAAATCTTCTGCTTTGTTCATCTCCAAAGTGTACACTTGAAGATGCCTAAATGAATTATTTGGCTCGTTTCGATCGAAATTCGTTTTAACCCCAATAACCTATAAGGAGAACCTCTATGAGAAAGATTTCTACTTTTTCTGCCATTTTAATTCTATTGTTTTTTGCATGCCAGTGGGCCTCTGCACAATTGTTGATCGAGAATTTCAATTATACAACCGGGGATACTCTCGGATTGCATTGGGCGTGGCACAGTGGAACAGCTGGACAAGATACGATTCAGGCGAGTCCTTTGACATACACAGGATACGCCTCGTCAGGAATCGGGAAAAGCGTGAAGACCAATACCGGCGCTACTGAAGACTTGCACCTAAGTTTTCCTGACAGCGTTAATTCCGGAACGGTGTATGCTTCGTTTCTCGTAAACGTCTCCGCTGTAAACACAACGGGAGATTACTTCTTTCATTTTGGCGAAGGTCCATTCAGCAGTTCTGATTTTGGATGCAGGCTATCGGTTAAAACTAATGCATCCAGTGCCCTGGCATTTGGCCTTTCAAAGGCTTCGGCTGTGGGATCTTCAACTTTTACAGGATTTAACTATTCCTTAAATACGACGTACCTCGTCGTAGTGAAATATATGTTCGAACCCAGTAGTACGACCAACGATTCCGTTGCCCTCTACGTTTTCACAGATCCAACCCTTCCCGCTACCGAACCATCAACGGCAACTATCGGTCCGATGAATGAAGGAACAACCGACCTGCGCAACATTGGATGTGTCGCAATTAGGCAAGGGACCGCCGCAAATGTCCAGACAGCGCTGATTGCCGGCATTCGCGTCAGTACGAAATGGAGTTCAAGCGTTGGCGGGGTTGTTGGGTCGATGCCGATATTTTCCAACGCGTCATTTGGTTTTGGACCCATCAATGTTGGCTCGAGCAAGACAGACACCCTTACGGTGCAGAACCTCAGCCAATACAATGCAATGAATATTTCTGCGATCACATCAAGCGACCCTACGTTTGCAGTAACTCCGACAACTGGCACGGTTCCAACCTCCGGCTCGCAAAAATTTTTCATAACCTACTCCCCGACGGCAGTTGCCTCGAATACGGCGAATGTTGTCTTTGTGAGCGACGATCCGGAGACTCACGATACTATTGCAGTTACTGGTTCTGGAATTCAAGCCGGATTTTCGTTGACTCCAAAATCCTTTAGTTTCGGAAATGTTTGGGTGGATTCCACGATCACAGACAGTGTGACCGTCACTAACTTAAGCACTGGAGCCCAACTGAGCGTTGATTCTATTAAATCGTCGAACCCACTTTTCACCGTCGGCCCGGCGAATGCGCTTATCGCAATTTCATCGTCAACGAAATTTGGCGTTTCGTTCAAGCCTCTTGTGATGGGTGCAGACACGGCGACCATTGTGTTCTATAATAATGGCGCTTTAAAAATGGATACGCTCAAAGTGACTGGTAACGGTATTGTCAAAGCTCCGTTATTCTCGGCAACGCCGACATTAAAAGATTTCCATGTGAATCTTGTCGGGCATGCATGGAAGGACAGCATCAAAGTAAAGAACACGGGTTACGACTCACTGAAAATTACGGGTATTACCTCATCAGATGCGAGTTTTGCAATTTCCCCCGTTTCAGCAAATATTGACTCGCAGGCGACGAAAACATTTTTCATCACGTTTACGCCGAGTGCAACGGGTACAAAATTCGCCTCCGTTGTTTTCACAAGCAACGATTCTGAAGTCAGGGATACTGTGAAGACAAGCGGAACGGGAATTTTATATTCAAAGATCTCCGAAGCAAGAAAAGACCTGAACAATGACTCGATCCCCGACCACTCTGTTACCGGAGATACGCTTATCATAAGCGGCGTCATCACATCTAAAAATCTTCAATCAGTCGGAGGTCAAACGGCAGTTTATATTCAAGACTCTACCGCAGGAGTCGAGGTCTTCGGCTATGCCTTGCCGCCGGTGACGATGGTCATTGGCGACTCCGTCTTTGCCATTGGAGTAGTCGAGCAGTACCATGGTTTGACGGAGTTTTATCCTCTTGAACCTTCTTACGATGTTTTAGATACTTTGCATCTCGGAATTTTGAAACATAACGCAACGGTTCCAAAGCCGAAGCATCTCACGTACAAACAATATGTTTCGAACTCTGAAAGTTACGAAGGGTTGCTTGTTGAGATCGATACGCTCTACAAGAAATCGGGAACGTGGCCTGGAGTATTAACCAGTGGATCGATTTATTTGACCACGTTCGGCGGAAAAGATTCGACCCAGATGTATATCAGCTCGAGCACAGATGTTGCTGGATCGGTTGAGCCACAATATCCGATCAACGTTGTGGCGGTCATCAGTCAATACTCATCCGGCACGACCCTCGGCAACGGTTATGAAATTGAGCCGAGCGATTCCACAAATATCATCCATACAAAATTCGCTCCGCTCGTAAAAATATCCGAGGCGCGGAAAGACCTCAACAATGACCAGATTCCGGATCATTCTGTTACAAAAGATACGCTCATGATAACAGGTGTTGTCACATCGCCGAATCTTCAGGCAACTAACACCGCATATTTCGTCCAGGATTCGACCGGAGGTGTAGAAGTATTCGCTTATGGATTAGGAACGGTCTTTGTCGTTGGTGACTCTGTGGCAGTGGTCGGGACCGTCGCACAGTATCATGGCTTGGACGAATTCACTCCCCTTGTGTTGGATTCTCTCCACTTCGCGTTGTTGAAACATAAGGCTGTGGTTCCCAAGGCAAAGCGTATAACGCTTCTTCAGTACGTTACCAATGGTGAGAATTATGAAGGCCTCTTGATCGAGATCGACACGCTCTACAAAGCATCCGGAACGTGGCCTGCGGCTGCATCTGCTTCGGGTATCTACTTGACCGACAAGAAAGGGGATACTGCTCAGGTATACATTAATGCGAGCACGGACATTGGCGGTTCTGTCGAACCGAAATATCCGGTGAATGTCTTCGGTATAGGAGCTCAATACTCGTCCGGCACGACTGTGAACAACGGCTATGAGATTCTTCCGCGCGATACTTCGGACTTCGTGAAAGTGACGGTCTTGAGCGTAATCGACGCTTATTCGGGTATTCCGACGACCTTCATGTTGGAAAATAATTATCCGAATCCTTTCAATCCCTCAACGACGATTCTGTACGGCATCGCCCAGCAAAGTCATGTGACAGTGAAAATCTACTCAGTGCTGGGACAGGAAATTGCAACGCTGGTAAATACTGTCCAGGGTCCGAGCTATTACAGGGTGGTATGGGATGGAAAAGATCTCAACGGCACCATGGCAAGCAGCGGAGTATATTTCTTCCGTATTATTGCTGATCCTATGGACGGGAAGACCCAACCGTTCATGCAGGTGAAAAAGATGTTGTTGATGAAGTAAGCTGTAGGTTTCAGACTTTAGAATACAGAATTCAGAAGTCGGAATGGGAAATCTCTCATTCCGGCTTCTGTTTCTTTTTGTAGTTGTAGCTACTCTGTGGAATTGAGGTGGCACTATAGGGGAAAAGAATATCGCCCGTTGTATCCGATCTTTCGCTCTTCGCTATTAACAGTTCACTGAATTTAGGGGGATAATATCATGGCAAAAAAAACCAACACGCCGGAATTTATCACACGGGAAATTCTTAAAGAAGAACTCTCGGCGTCCGAACAACGACTTGAAGCAAAAATTGTTGGCGTTAACAGGAAAATCGACGGCGTCGAACAACGGCTCGACACAAAAATAAACAGTGTCGAAAAACGCCTCGACACGAAGATCGATTCGCGCTTCAACCAGCTCGACGCGAAGATCGACTCGCGCTTTAACCAGCTCGACTCGAAGATCGATACCACCGCACAATCTCTTAAAGAGTACACCGATAGCCGGTTCAACCAGCTCGATGCGAAAATTGATATTACGGCGCAATCGCTAAGGGAGTACACTGACAACCAGGGCAACCGGCTCGACGCTAAAATTGAGTCCACCGCGCAATCGCTCAAAGACTACACCGACAGCCGCTTCACGCAGCTTGATGCAAGGCTCAGCGGTGCCGAAAAAAACCTCGAAGCTAAGCTGACAAAATATTTTGAGTTGATGATGCAGACGTTTGCTGAAGGGAATAAAGCGATACATAAAATTCTTTCGAGCCACGAAGAACGTATCTCCGTGCTGGAAGGAAGAGGAGCTCAGCCCGGCAGAATTTGATTGTCATTCTTTACTCCTCATTACTCATTGTTTAAAGAACCTCCCATCTCCCCGCAAAAAATACCGTAGAGTTTTACTCCTCAAAAAGCAATAAATCACAAATTCACACATTACATAAGGGGGATAATACTATGAAAAAGACCTTTCTGTCTTTGATGGCTGCACTTATTGCTATTGCACTGTCAAGTAAAACGGCGCGGGGGCAATTGCTGACAGAGGATTTTAATTATACCGACGGGACCGTATTGACAACGAATGGATGGATTGCAGCCAGTGGGGGTGGTACTAATTCAATCACCGTTCTCACTGCTTCTGCATTGACATATTCAGGATATTTAGGATCGGGTATCGGAAATGGAGTTTCTCTCACTACATCTGGTGAAGATGATTACATGACGTTTGCACAAGTAACATCCGGAACTCTCTACTTGTCTGCGCTCGTGAATCTAAGCGCAGCACAAACAACAGGGGACTATTTTCTTGTTCCATATGGAACTGCAAGTACAGGTGGCGGGTATTTTGGAAGAATATTTGCCAAATCTTCCGGAAGCGGCTTTGTTTTTGGCCTGTCGAAGAGTGTCGCACCTCCGACATATGAATCTACGGTAAGATCCTTCGGTACAACATACTTGGTTGTAGTCAAGTATACGTTTGTGGGAACGAATACGAGTATTACAACGGATGATTTGGTAGATTTATGGGTTAATCCCACTATTGGATCTACAGAAACAACAGCAACGATATCTGCGGTTGGTAATGGTGACAAAGACAATTATGCAACGACGGGCCTTAATGCTGTTGCGTTGCGACAAGGAACAGTGTCAAGCGCCCCAACTGTGAGTGTTGATGGAATCCGAGTCGCAACCAGTTGGGGTGGCATTCCTCTTCCCGTTGAAATTAACTCCTTCATTGCATTCGTCCGCAAGAATGGTATTGAGCTAGCCTGGAACACAGCGACCGAAATCGACAATTACGGATTTGACGTAGAACGAAAATCAATGGTCAATGGAACCCTTGCAGGACAAGGGACGCTGGGAAGCGCGCAATCAGCAATGAACGGTTGGACGAAGGTGGGGTTTGTTAACGGGAACGGGACGAGCAACGTGCCGCACCGCTATTCGTTTGTTGACAACTCCACTTCGTTCGGAACATATAGCTACCGTCTCAAGCAAATCGACCACGACGGAAAATTCGAGTACAGCAATACCATCGATGCAATGGTTGCAATTGCACCAAATACAATGCAGCTCGGTCAGAATTATCCGAACCCGTTCAACCCCCAGACGAGCATTGAATTCGTCGTGCCGACAACCGGCTACACCACGCTGAAGGTCTATAATACGTTGGGCGAAGAAGTCACAACCCTGGTCAGCGGAAATATCGAAGCGGGTGTGCTGAATCATATCAGCTTCAACGGCGACAACTTTGCGAGCGGGGAATATTTCTACAGGCTTCGTTCGGGAAGTTTCGTTGAAACGAAAAAGATGTTGATGATCAAGTGACGAAGGCACTTGATCTGAAATCCCACAGCTTTTTGTGGGATTAATGTTGAAGTGATTGCTCGGATAACGCAGATTTGGCGCGCTTTCAGATTGCTCAGAATTGCGGAAAGTGAAGAAAAAATAATGTCGGGCGCGGTTAAAGTGTCCGACATTTTTTATGGGATGCCGCGACTTTCTCATTTAAATCCTCGGGAATTTGATGTTAGATATTTCTAAAATAGAACAGTCATGGCATCACTTGGCTACAAATTCCACTTCAACTTGATTCTTGTTTTCAATTCTGCTATACTGTTTTCCAAGTATGACAGCACGCCGCATTTTATTGACCGCAGCTTTTTTCTGGTGCTTCTTTATCGTTGCGACTCCTATTCTCGCTTCGTTCGGCGGAAAGGGTGCGCTTACGGCTTCCGTCTTCTACGAAATGTTTTCTCGTGTGTGTCACCAAATTGATTCCCGCTCATATCACATCGCCGGTTTTAAATTCGGCGTTTGTATCCGGTGTACGGCAATCTATGCTTCTTTCTTTGGGGGGATGCTATTATTTCCGCTGCTAAAGAGAACTGCGATCGCTTTGCACAAACCTTCGTCCATCCTCATAATTTCTCTTATCCCCATGGGGATTGATGTGGGGCTTGCGGCGGTCGGAATTCATGAGAGCAATGGGTTTACACGGATGGCGACGGGGGCGTTGTTCGGATGCGCATTGAGCATCATTCTTGTCCCAACACTCGAAGAGGTGACAAACCAGATTCTTTTGAGTTCACGAACGCAGTACAGGGCGCTAGGTTTTCGGGAGGCTCCATCAACCCAAAATCTGCGCAATCTGGCATCAGTGGAAAATCAGCCCAATCTGCGTAATCACAATCAAATATGGATTTCACATGCGACCAAAACCTGATAGACTGATGCCTGCGTTGTATGGCGGGCTCATCATTGCGGGAATCTCTGCGATCCCCGGATTAAACCTCATTAATGTCTGCTGCTGCGCCGGCATTTTGCTTGGAGGATTTCTAGCGGTCTTTTTCTACAAACAGGAGTTGGCGCCCGATATGGATCCGCTCACCTCCAACGACTGCGTGCGCCTGGGAGCGCTTACAGGAGTCATCGCCGCCGTGGCCGGTACTGTCATTAGCGGGCTGGTGATGCTCGTCTTCGGCAACATCGCCATTGAAATGATGATGAAAATAATCCATCGAATGAATGTGGAATTGCCGGCAAATCTGGAGGAGATGATCGATCAGGGGATGCAGGAAAGGGTATCGTTCTTTGGGATGGTGTTTTCGCTCTTCCTAAATCTTATTATCGACGTTATTTTCTCAGTACTCGGGAGCCTTATCGGCTGGTCTGTGTTCAAACCGAAGCCGCAGTACCCGCAACAGGGGGTCTGATTACGATTTTAGTTTGATCCTGAAAGTCGTTCCCATCCCGAGTCTGCTTTCTTTTACGGAAAGCTTGCCTTTGTGGTAGGTTTCAATAATTCTTTTTGACAGGCTCAGTCCAAGCCCCCACCCCCGTTTCTTTGTGCTGAATCCGGGACGAAAAATATCTTTTCGGTATGCGGTATCAATTCCTTTTCCCGTATCGGTGACATCAATTACCGGTGCGCCGTTCAAACGTAAGAGCCGGAAAGAAATTTTCCCTTTCCCGTCCTCCATAGCATCCAACCCGTTCTTCACAAGATTTTCCAACACCCATTCAAACAATTCGCGGTTGACCTTCGCACGGACCGGCTCGCCTGGTTCGATGACGATGTCGACCCGTTTCCCCATTTGAGGGATTCTCTTTTGGAAATAGAGAATTACACTCCTGACAACTTCGCTCAACTCTTCCTCTCTCAAATCCGGTTTGGAGCCGATTTTCGAAAAACGGTCCGCAATCTTGTTCAAGCGGGAGAGGTCGTTTTCCATTTCTGCAATTGTTTCGGTCAACTTCGTGCTCTGCTGCGGCTGAAGTTTCATAATCTCGACCCAGCCCATCATGCTGGAAAGGGGGGTGCCGAGCTGGTGTGCCGTTTCACGCGCCATCCCCACCCAGATGTTGCTTTGCTCGCTGCGTTTGATATAGCTGAAACCGATATAGCCGACAAAGATGAACAGTGAAGCGATGATAATCTCGATGTACGGAAGCCACCGAAGCCGTGTGACGAGTCGCGACTCTCCGTAATGCACCCGGCTGAGAATGATGGTATCCTGATACGAAACGATGATCGGGCGGTTCATCTTATCCATATCTGGAATGAGTGAACGAAGGTAGGCATCGCGCTCGCTTTTGGGAATCGTCGTATCGATCTCGATATTTCGGGAAGCTTTTATTTCGATGTCGCGCGCGTCGGACTCGATGATCGGGAAATCGATGGCGCGAATAAGTTCGTCGAAAATAAAGCTGTATTCGCCCCCCGAATTCGGGCTGTTCGCAAGGTACTCAACCGATTTTGCGTACATAGCGGCAACTTCGCGCTCCTTCTTCTGAAGCTGGTCGACAAGGTTATGCGTGTACACGAGAATCGGGATAATGATGACGAAGGCCGCCACCAGCAATGCCGTTTTAATATTCCCGGATTTTGGACTGCGCGTGCTAAGATTCATGAGAGATACCCATAGTGATCTCGTTGCAGCGGGGGATGCAAAGTATTTTATCGCAGGATTGTTTGGTCGCGGCGTGCTCCGACCGAGACGATGGATACCGGCACTCCTGATAATTTCGCGATCGCATCGATGTACCGTTGGGCGTTTTTAGGAAGCTCCTTATACTTTTGCGCCGCGGAAATTTTTTCCTTCCATCCTGAGTAGGAATGATAGACCGGCTCGATACGTTCGAGGGTTTGAAGGTCCGAGGGGAACGACTTCATCGTACGACCCCCTTTTTTGTAGCCGGTGCAAATCTTGATTTCATCGAAGTCATCCAACACATCGAGTTTTGTCAGAGCGATTTCTTGAACGCCGTTGATGTCAAGAGAATATTTTAAGCTCACCATGTCGAGCCAGCCGCAGCGCCGGGGGCGGCCGGTCGTTGATCCGTACTCGTGTCCCACCGTCCGCAGCCGCTCGCCGATTCCGTCCGTATACTCGGTCGGGAATGGCCCGTTGCCGACTCGCGTGGAGTATGCTTTCACAATGCCGATGATGTTCTTGATTGCCGTCGGCGGAATTCCGAGACCAGTACACGCGCCGCCGCTTGTCGGGTTGGAAGAAGTGACAAACGGGTATGTTCCATGGTCGACATCGAGCAGCGCTCCCTGCGCGCCCTCCGCAAGGATGCGTTTCTTCTTCTTCAATGCCGAATTTAAAAAAACGGAGGTGTCGGTGACATACGGATCGATTTTTTTATCGAACTCCTCGTACTCGCTGATAATCGCATCGACGTCGAGTACCGCAGAACCGTACACTTTGCTGAGCAATTGATTTTTTTCTTCAATGTTCGATTTCAATTTATCGCAAAGAACTTTTCTGTCCAACAAATCTACGACACGAATCCCGGTCCTCATGTACTTATCGATATATGCCGGCCCGATACCGCGTCCGGTAGTGCCGATTTTATTAGCTCCCTGCTCGCGAATATTGTCGAGCAGTTTGTGATACGGCATGATCAAATGGGCGTTATGGCTGATGAAGAGCCGTCCTTCAATTTTGATGTTGAACGACTTGATCATCGCAATCTCGTCCATTAAAGCAATCGGGTCGATGACGACGCCATTTCCAATAACACACGAAACGTGCTTGTGAAAAATTCCCGAAGGGATAAGATGGAGGACGTATTCTTTCTCGCCAATAACCACAGTATGGCCGGCATTGGCTCCCCCCTGGTAGCGGGCAACGATATCGATCTCTTCGCTCAGCAGGTCGACTATTTTTCCTTTTCCTTCATCTCCCCACTGGGCCCCCACAATAATTGTTACTGGCATATCGGTAGTTTTAATGTAGTGAGAATTGAAGAATGACTGCGACGTTTCATTGTACAAATAAAACGCCGGAATCTCAAGGCGGGGGGTATAACGTACAACTTATAACTTACAACACATAGCATTCCACCAACGCTTGCCGGACTCCCTCCTCATCCTTGCACTTCCTAAAATTTTTGACTACTTTCTAATTGGGAACATCATCACTTCAATCCTATCTTCAATGACGAGAGCAAAGACGACTTCATCCTCACGCAAAACCCCGAACTCCCCCCTACCGAAAGGCGATGCTCTCAACCAGCGTAAACTCGACTCCAAAGCGGAGGACTCACGGCTGATTGCTCAAGCGATTGCCGGCAACCAGAATGCCTACCGGACGCTCATGAAAAAATATCATGATCCGATTTGCAATCTGTTGTACCGGATGATTCGCGAAAAGGATGAGGTGGAGGACCTGACACAAGAAGCGTTTATCAAGGCATTCCAATCGCTTTCCAGTTTCAACGAGGAATTTGCGTTTTCAACCTGGCTGTTTAAGATCGCGACCAATAATTGCATCGACTATATCAGAAAAAGAAAGTTGCAGACTTTTTCGATCGATAAGCCTATTGAATCCTCCGACGGCGATTACTCGTTTGAAATTCCGGACTCAACCTATGAACCCGACCGCGACCTTATAGCGCGGCAACGAACGAAGCTTCTTGACCAGGCGATCAAATCGCTGCCGGCCAAATACCGGACCGTCATTTTGATGCGCCACTCCGAGGAGAAAGATTATGCCGAAATTGCCAAGGAATTGCGGCTTCCGATCGGAACCGTGAAAGCGCATATATTCCGTGCCCGCGAAATGCTTTACAAAAACCTCCGGAAGAAAATTCAACTTTATTGAAAAGAAAACGTAACTCCTCTTTTCTTTTTGCGTAGTACGAAAAGAAGGATACCGCACGATGCTTCTGTACGTCCATTTGCGGTTCCGGGTTCTTCGGTTCACGGAAGTGCGATCATCGAAAAAGCAAGTGATGAGAAATTAAATGAGAAACACGAATACACACATATTATTGAAAGCGGTGCCTTTCGTTTTTTCCGCGGCGTTGACAATGCAAGCCATTGCCGGCGGCCTTCATAAGGAAATAAAACGGACAAACGAAAAAGAGGTCCACGTTAAACTTGAATCGTCGTTCGGGACGGTGGTATGCTCCAAGGGCGCTTCCGATAAGGTAATGATCTTCGACTTGAAAATGGATCACGGCCACAAGCCGAATGTCGATATCGACTACCGGATCAAAAACGATGTTGGATATCTGGATGTCTCGCGCGAATCGGACGGCGGGAATTCAGTTTCGTTGAACTTCAACGATGATAACGAAGAGAAAAGCGAGCGGGTTTTTGAAAGCGGAAAATGGTACATGCAGTTTACAGATGCAGTTCCGCTTTCGATCGACGCAGAGCTGGGTGCGGGGCGCGGGGATTTCGATATGACTGGACTGGATGTAAAAGAATTTACAATGTCCGCGGGTGCAAGTTCGACGACGCTTACGTTTGGGGAACCGAACAAGAGCGAGATCGAGGAATTTGAAATAAAATCGGGCGTCAGCAAATTCGTGGGAGAAAAATTGTGCAACGCGAATTTCAAACGGATGACGTTTGAAGGGGGAGTCGGGTCATATTATTTGAATTTCGACGGCGAGCTTCACCGCGAGGTGGATGTGAAAATCAAAATCGGCCTGGGAGCGGTGACCATCGTGATTCCGAGAGAAACAGGCGCGAAAGTGTACTATCAGGAAAACTGGTTCTCCAATTTTTCCATCGACCGAGATTTTGACGAAGAAAGAAAGGGCGTATACGAGACGTCGAATTATTCTTCGGCAGACGGCAGGATGAACATCTCTATTGAGTCGGGCTTGGGGAGCGTGAAAGTGAAGCTCGAAAAGTAAGCAGCGGAGCGTGTTGCCAACAACCCCGATCCCCGAAGTCTGTACGGCTTTGGGGATTTCCGTTTATTTGCCGAATTCAAAGAACTGCGACCATTGATACGGTTGGCTGAAGACAGGGGATTTGCTCATCGCCACAAGCGCCGAGCGGTACGCATCATTGACATTGCTCCCTTTGGCAAGAGAAGAATAGAACCTTTCGCTGAAAAATTTGCTCGCCTTCGATTCGGTGGGCTTCATTGTAAGAATGACGTCGGACGAGCCGTTCATCATCAGCAGTGCGGCATGCATCGGAGTCAATCCGCTTGCGAACTCCCGCTGGTCGGAAAGGTACACGACCGGAAATGGATGGAGTCGCAGTAAACTCGCAATAGGAATATATGCGTCGGGGGCGGTAATACTCCCGCTCGACAGGACGAATGTCGACCGGCCAGGGAATAACGAATCGGTAGCAAAATCGGTTGAAAGCTGAAGCACGTCCCCAAACGAATCGAACAATTGTTTTTCGTTTGCATTCTGAGATACCAGCACGGTCGCCTCACGAAAGAAACTTCGGACATCGCGCAGTTCAAAATCCAGCGGCCAGTTGTTCCCGCGCGGGTTGCCGATTACGATGACTGCATTGGTCGAACGCGGAGGAGGCTGTAGGCTTTTCACGGCTGCGAGGTAGGGGAGATAGGAGACGTCGGCAATTTCGATCAACGGCTTCGTCTCATCGCCGGCCAAGCGGATGAATGAATGAAACGGTATTCCCTCCATTTCCCGCGGGGGAACTATGACAACGCGCTGGATAAAAAACCGTTCCACCGGGCGCAGAAAGTAATTGTATAACTCCTCCGACAATCGCTCAATATCCGCCGACTGAAAAGACCCGCTCCCGATAGTCCGAAGATGTTTGTCCAGCATCACATCATACTGGTCTGCTTTTTCAAGCACGATGTCTTTGTATGCTGGAACTTCCACCACGTTCACCGGCATTTGACGTCCCATCCCGTCGAACGAGATCACGAAGATTAGGATGCGGTCTTTGGCGACAAGGTAATCCAGCACCACGGTTCCGGACGACACTGCTGAACTGAGTTCAGATTCTTCAACAGTTGGTGTGCGGAATAGAATCTCTAGTTGCGGATATTTTCGCGATAGTCCCGAGGCGGAGTTAGACAATTCAGAACTCGCCGAAGTCACATCGTTTGCGAGTGACGCCATCCGCTCTGCATCCCGCTGATTAGTATTGAGGCCCCTCTGATGTTCGAGCTCAGCCTCTTTGATGGAGAGCGTCTGCATTTGTCGCCGCACCGACTCGACCGCTTGTCCCATGTTTTTCTCCCGAAACTCATACGGGAATGAACGGAGCTGAGTTGAGAGGGATTTTGCCTTTCCTTGCTCATAGATATCCAAGGCTTCTTCTGCGCGCCCTTGACGTGCAAGGGCAACGACAAGCGGCTCGTACCAAAAAGTCTCCCCGCTGAACGGTACACCATCTGTGATAGCCCCATCTCGCAAGCCGAGAAACTCTTCGTCTTCGGCCCAATCGTTGAACTCACCCGTCTGGTCGCTGATTAACTCGAAAGCCCTTCTATAAAGAGTGAGCGCAGCATCGGTGTTGCCTTCTTCCTCTTTTAAAGCGCCGAGCTTGTAATTCGCGTATGCTTCCCCCGAAACATTGCCGATCCGTGAAAACAACGTCATGGCTTGCTCGTAATACGTCCCAGCCGCAATCGATGCCTGTTGATCAGGCCTGATGGCGCTGATTTTTCTCTCGCAATCCGCGATTGCGATCAACAAATATCCGATAGCAATTTTTTCCCCTGAGTCTTTTGCAAGTGTGTATCCTTCAATAAAACTCTCTTTTGCCAGTTGATACGCAAAATTACGTGCATAAACTTTTCCTAGTGCGGTATACAATCGGATCAGAAGGTCATTTGTCTGTTCATTCTTATCATTTCTTGGAAGGTTTTCAAGTATGGCAATGCCGTCATGGAATGATCGGGCGGCTAAGCTCCACTTCCCGAGTGATTGGAGGGTTCTCCCCTGATCGTAATTGAAGTCCCCTTTTACAATAACATTTGGCACCGAACTGACAATATTCTCCACCGTGGCATAGGTTCCCAGCGCCTCCTCCTGTCTTCCAAGCTTGGCGTCGGTGAAGCCGACTCGCGAGAGCGCCCTCACGATCGCCGGCGAGTATCTTCGCTTATTGAAGATCGCCAGCGCCGACACAAATTGGTCGCGGGCATTCTCGTACTGGCCCGACCAGAGGAATGCATTTCCGAGGTTCATGCTCGTCTCAGGGTCGGGCTCGTTGTTCGAAGAGAGTTTGCTTACAGCGAGGGCGTCTTTTAAAACGTCTATTCCATTTTCAAAATCTCCCAGTCCCACGTAGAGATCGCCGATGGCGTCCATCGACCTTACTTCGGCAGCGTGGTCACCGACCTGTCGGTAGTACGTCCGTGCTTCCGAATTATTCTCGATCGCATTGGAAAAAAGTCCGAGGGAAGCTTGAATTCTTGCTACAGTAGATCGGTCTTCCGCCAACCTGTTCCATTGCTGAAGCTGTTGGTCCAAAGGGAGGATTTCGGTCAGAAGTTTCTCGGCATGAAGATAGTCGTGTGTGTTGACGTACTCGACTACTTCCGCTCGGAGCTCACTCGATTTGACGACCGGATCACCGTTATCCTGTCCGATATCGCAACCGCCCAGCGACAACGCTGCGGCAGAGAGGAGGAGCAAAGCGAGCTTTCGAAGAGGGTAATCTTTCAACTGAACAATTGTTTGAGTGTCAAGGTTATTCCGATTAATCTAACGAACGATGAACTGTCTCTACACACTCAATATAGCAAGCATAGATGAAAAAAGAAAAGGCCGAACGCGACAACGTCGAGTTCAGCCTTTCGTACACCACAGGTATGACTTTATCAGATGATAAACATCACTCCGCCGGTGAAGGAATTGTATTTTGCTATATCGTAATCAGCGTTGATATTTATGAACGCAAGTTTGAAACTGAGCCCAAGAACAAGCCGCGAAGTATTCGCGCCGTCAAGTTCGAAACTTATCGGTGGAGCTACCGCCCCTGCCGCTAATGTCGCAGTTGGAGTATAGCTAAATGTCAATTTCGAAGACTCAACCAAAAATCCCGCATATGGCGTCACATTCAGCGCCCCAGGTCCGAAACGCTTGCTGACATTCACCCCGAACGCTGTGGATTTGGCGACGATATAAGGGTCAAATTTCAAAGTTTGTGTGAAGAACGAAGCAGAAAGGTCTACAGGTAAAGGAGTCGGGAACCAGATGCCCGGGTTGTGCGCAATTCCGAATCCAAAGTAACTGAACTTTCCGACGCCGGATGAATTCACGCTTGGCAAATAACGGAACGTCAATTGTGTTCCTGCAATTGTACCGATTGACAACTGTGGCGCTCCTAATGGCAGGAGCGAAAGCTTTTGTATGTCAGCAACTCCGCCAAATCCCAACGGGAACACCTTCGCGGGAATAGTCAATGTCGTGTCCCTGGTCTGACCCGTTGCCGGGTTTGTATAAGGGAAGGTAATTCCCCGGCTCGAGAAGGTGACAGTCACTTGATCGTTCGGAGTAGTCGCATTGTTTACGAACTGATTTCCGCTCACTGTAGGTCCGTTGATACGAATGTTGAAATCCGTGTTCGCAATCTTATTT
Organism: Bacteroidota bacterium; assembly: GCA_049578505.1. GTDB lineage: Bacteria > Bacteroidota > Ignavibacteria > UBA10030 > UBA8401 > JAGVPT01. The sequence goes on from JBAUMC010000006.1 coordinate 42,016, forward strand.
GTCAAACTTGTTCGGAGTGCATTCTTTTGAGCTGCAAGAGGATCGTTCGCAGCTGGAGGTGCAATTGCGGCATCGACAAGCGTGCCCGTTTGTGATTCGTCAAAACGAAAATCTCCGTTCGTGTCAAAGGTTTTATCAGCATTTTTAAATGGTGTTCCCATCGCAACAATACCAAATTCAAGATCGAAGCCGAACATTGTTGCAGAAGGTGCCTTGTGGAACCAACCGCCGTTTAAATCCGTACCGAAGCCGTTCGTAATTGGGCTGACATATCCCACCGCTGCATTTCCTGCGACTTTTTGCAGAGTCTCTTGAAGACCTTGCGAGTAAGCGGTAGTTGCCGCAATGAATGTTCCACAAACAATGCTAAGGAAAAGTCTTTTCATTGTATTGCTCCTAATTGTGATGGTCTGATGGTTGAGGCGCAACCTGTTTTCCCGGGGGGGATTTCGAACTCGCCTGACAAATATACGTTAAAATTAATTAAAGGCAAACGCTTTATGTAAAAATGAGCTTAGTTATTGCAAAATCCAGCTCGAAATTTTTTGCCGGCCCCTGAGTTGTGAAATATGAGGTTTCGCCATTGGCGAATTCAATCGCACAAAGGTAGTATTTTGGGGAGGACCGATTTCGGAGCTTCTTGCTCGGTAGCTTGCAATTATCAAGACTTTTTTATACTATTGCAATGGTTCCTTACTTGACACAAATAACGAGGATGAGATGAAATCCACTGGAATAAAAAAATTGTATTATTCCATCAGTGAAGTAAGCAAGATAACCGACCTTGAGCAATACGTGTTGCGGTACTGGGAATCGGAGTTCGAGCAACTAAAGCCGGCAAAGAACAGGGCGGGGAACAGAATCTACACGAACAAGGACATCAAACTGATCCTCTATATTCGTCAGCTCCTGCGGGAGGAACGGTATACAATCGAAGGCGCAAAGCAAGTTCTGAAATCATGGACTCCAGAAGTCGAAAGCGGCGAGCAACTGCAATTGCTCCCTGCCGATGCTCAGCCGACCCACGCGCCGGGGGAAGAGGCCGGTATCACGGCCGGCAGCTCAGACCCGAAACTAAAAGAGGACCTGATGGAGGTAAGAACGTTTTTGGAAGAGTTGTTGGTGAAGTTGAATTGAGCAGGATTGAACCTTTGAGCTGTATGCAATAAACAAAAAGTCTTTGCCGGGCAGCAAAGACTTTTTTAGTTTTAATTCGAGACTTCTGAAGAATTGAAAAAGAAGTGGCTCGCGCAAAGACGCAAGGTAAGTAGAATTTCTCCCTTGATTGGCTTTTCAGAATATAGACCCAATACTGCATTGTTGATGATCTTGCAGAATTTTGTTCAGAGGATTGAATGCGGGGGGAGTATTTTGTCGGAACGGCGGGATTCTCCCTAGGGGATCCCGTTGGGAGAACCCGCGACCATAACCGTCTTATGATAGGGTTCTAATCTAGATGAAATGGCGTTGCGCCGTGTGAATTATGGTCGGGTATAATATCGTGTTTGATATGTTGGAGCACACGCCATCCCTGTGGCGATTTCAGAAATTGTTCTCTTATGATTGCTTCTTTGCGAGATGGGTAACCCTCTTGGTAGACCAGAGACCATGGTGTTCCGAATGATGTGTACTTGGAGCGTTTGCGGTTGTGGTCAATCAGTCGTTTTTGAATATTTGAAGTTTGCCCGACGTAGAATTTTCCCGTTGATTGGCTTTTGAGAATATAGACCCAATAGTGCATTGTCAATGATCGTGTGGAAATTTGCTGAGAGGATTGAATGCGGGGGGAGTATTTTGTCGGAACGGCGGGATTCGAACCCGCGACCCCTACCACCCCAAGGTAGTGCGCTAGCCAGGCTGCGCTACGTTCCGTTTTTTACCTTAAACCTGTATTAATGTACTAATTATGTCCTCGAATGTCAAAGCTATGTGTCGTCGTTTCATTCCGATGATTCGACGTTGTCGGAGTGTAATGCAATTCTCTCTTTTTTCTTTTCTCTTCTTTCTTCCTCATGCTGCCGCCCAGATTGAAAATGCCGATCAATTAGTCCTCGTTGTCGCTCCGGATTGGAATTCAAATTTCGGTTCAATGTACTTGTTCAACCGTACCGACGAGGGATGGTTGCAATACAATATTCCGTGGAAAGTAATGCTCGCCGATTCCGGTCTCGCTTGGGGAATAGGCCTCCACACGAACCCTCCGGGTGAGCGGGTGAAGGTGGAAGGCGACCGCCGCTCTCCCGCCGGTGTATTTGAACTTGGAGATTTTTTCGGTTACGATTCTCTTCCGCCGCCGGGAATTCACTTTCCGTACCGCCAGGCGACCAAACTGCTGCATTGCATCGACGATACCAGTTCCGTGTTCTACAATTCGTTCATCGGTGAAAATGAAGTCAAAAGGGATTCAACAGGCGGACTTCCGTGGAGGTCTTCGGAGGTGATGAAGATGGACTCAATATATTACAAATACGGAATTGTTATCAGGCACAATCCGCACTCGATTCCCGGCAAAGGAAGTTGTATCTTCCTCCATGTCATTGGTGTCGACAGCTCGGCAACATCGGGGTGCACTGCTATGAGTGAGCAGAATCTCTTATTTCTGATGCAATGGCTCGACCCTGAAGAACGCCCGTTAATCGTGCAGCTCCCAGCACCGGCGTTTCGGAAGTATCTGCTCGACTGGAACCTTCCCTTGCTCCTGAAAAATTAGTCGGGAGCGTATGGGGAGTAACGTGGAAATTCAACAGTGAAACCCTAATACCTAATTCCCAAATTCTAAGCGCTGGTGCGCCGGAATTTTTTCCTACCAGAAAGTTTATGAGCTCCAAATTAAAAATTTTTACCGGAATTGTTGGTTCTTTGGTTATTATTGCGATCGTTACTCTTCTCATCCTTCGTTACCTGGTGACAAAATCGTTTCCGGCCGTAGACGGCACCATCGTCGTTGCAGGGTTACAGAACACCGTAACTGTTCAACGGGACGAGTTCGGGATCCCGCATATTTTTGCTGCAAACGAGCACGACCTTTTTTTTGCCCAGGGTTACGTTCATGCACAAGATCGTCTGTGGCAAATGGATATAGCTCGCAGGGCCGGTGAGGGGCGATTGTCAGAAATCTTCGGATCATCGACGCTGAAATTCGACAAGTTGTTCAGAACAATCGGGATGAAGCGGATCGCAGAAAGGCTCGAACGGAATTTGCATCCTGAATCACGCCGCGTTCTTCAAGCGTACAGCGACGGCGTAAATGCGTTCATCGAATCCCACCGCGGCAAATATCCTGTTGAATTCGATATGTTGAATTACACTCCTGAGGAGTGGAAGCCGATTCATTCGCTCCTTGTCGCCCGGCTGATGGCGTGGGAGTTGAACATCTCTTGGTACGTCGATTTGGTCCTGGGAGATCTGTATAAGACTTTCGGTGAGGAAAAAGCAAGAGAGATTTTTCCCACGTATCCAGAGAACGCCCCCGTTATTGTTCCAAAAGAACTTCGGGCTAATATGTTATCGGATAACTTGCTCAAGCTTATCGACGTGGACCAGGAATTCAGGGGAATGTACGGCATAAGCGGAACGCACATCGGGAGCAATGCATGGGCCGTAGGGCCGCAAAAATCCATCAGCGGAATGGCAATGCTGGCCAACGACCCTCATCTCGGTTTTTCCGCTCCCTCAAAATGGTACGAACTTCATCTCCACGGCGGAGATTACGATGTCGCCGGGGTTTCTCTCCCCGGGACGCCTACGGTTGTCATTGGCCATAATGAGCGTGTTGCGTGGGGGCTGACGAACGTCATGGCGGACGACGCCGATTTTTATCTCGAGATGACGGATTCGGCAGGCGAATATCTTTTCCGGGATAAGTGGAGCCCGATGTCGGTAATGCAGGATACAATATTTGTGAAAGATTCTTCTTCGGTTATTTTGACTGTCAAATCGACCATCCACGGTCCGATCATTAATGATGTAAACCCCGTCGATTCGATAACGAAAGACGTTTTGGTGTCAATGCGATGGACGGGCCAAGACGTCAGCGATGAACTGTACTCGTTACTCCTCATCAATAAAGCGAAAAATTGGAACGAGTTTAAAAGCGGCGTTAAAGAATTTACCGTTCCGGGACAAAACTTCGTCTATGCAGACGTTGACGGAAACATCGGCTACCTTGCCGGTGTCCGCCTGCCGATCCGCGCAGCGCAAAACCCAACGCTTCCCATGCCTGGTTGGACCGGTCAGTATGATTGGACAGGATTTGTTCCGTTCGAACATTTGCCTTCGCTGTACAACCCCCCGCAACATTTTATTGCAACCGCAAATAATAAAATGACCGACAACTCCTATCCGTACCACATCTCAAACCTTTGGGAGCCGCCGTCGCGTATTCAGCGCCTTGACGAACTGTTACGCAAACGGGAGAAGTTTTCCGTTGAAGATTTTGAACAGATTCAAGGAGATTATTTTTCATATTTCGCGAAAGAAACGACACCGTATATCCTGCATGCGTATGATTCCGTGACTGTCACTAGCGCCGATATCAAAACTGCATTAAGTTATTTTCAGAACTGGCATTTCCAGCTTTTGAAAGATGACGTACCGACCGCGCTCTTCCATGTTTTCTTTACGCATTTGTTGAAGAATGTTTTTTTGAATAAAATGGGGGAGCCGTTGTTCCAAAAGTATATTTTTATTGCGAACATTCCGTATCGTACGGTCCCTGCGTTGTTGCGGAATCCTTCGTCCTGGTGGTTTGACGATCCGTCGACGCCGCAAGTCGAAACGCGTGACGATGTTATCAGAAAAAGCATGAGGGAAGCAATCCAGGAATTGAGAGCCTCGCTTGGTGGAGAAATGAAAACGTGGCAGTGGGGGCTCATTCACACGGTAACCTTTCGTCACCCGTTTGGTAACCAGCCCCCGCTGGGTGCAATTTTCAATATCGGTCCGTTTCCAATCGGCGGTTCGGGAACCACGCTCAACAATGGAGAATATTATCTTGCAACTCCATACCAGGTGACATTGGGCCCCTCGATGCGGCAAATTATCGATTTCTCCGACATCAACGGGGCACGTTCGGTAATTCCGACGGGCGAATCGGGGCAGCCAATGCATGAACACTATTCAGACCAAACCCCGTTATGGCTGAGCGGGGAATATCATCAGATGCCGATCGACAGCGCGCGCGTCGCAGAGGTAACGAAACACACGCTCATTCTTCTTCCTGCGAAATAAAGAGAGGATAGCATTCCAATGGGAATTCACAACCTATACGGCAAAACGAAAATTGTTTGCACTCTTGGACCCGCTTCTTGCTCCGGGGATGTTATTGAAAAGATGATTCGCGCAGGAATGGACGTTGTGCGTCTGAATTTTTCACACGGCACGCACGAGGAGCATCTCTCTGCAATGAAGATCGTTCGTGAAGCGGCGGAACGGGTGGGCGAACCGATCGCTATACTCCAGGATCTGCAGGGGCCGAAAATCAGAACGGGCAAGCTCGTCTCGCCTGAAGTGAGATTGACCGACGGCTCAAAATTCATCATTACGATCAACGAAATTGCAGGGAATGAAAAACGAGTTTCCACGACCTACCAGAATTTGCCGAAGGATGTTAAACCTGGAGATACGATTCTGATGGACGACGGTTTGCTGCAGCTCAAAGTTCTGGAATCGACCGCAACCGATGTGATCACCGAGGTGATTCATGGGGGCATTCTGAAGGAACACAAAGGCATTAACCTGCCGGGCGTGGCAGTGAGCGCCCCTTCATTGACCGAAAAAGATATTGAAGATCTTGAATTTGGAATCGCAAACGATATTGATTACGTCGCGCTCTCTTTCGTTCGCACCGGAGAGGACATACGCCGGCTCCGGAGATTTGTCATTTCGAAAATCGATAAGCGGAAAAAACTGCCGATCGTCGCGAAGATTGAAAAACGGGAGGCCCTGCAAAATATCGATGAGATTATTTATGAAGCGGATGCGGTCATGGTGGCGCGCGGTGATCTCGGCGTTGAATGTGCAACGGAAGAAGTCCCGATTGCGCAGAAGATGATTTGCAAAAAGGCGAACGCTGCCGGCAAGCCGGTCATCATTGCGACACAGATGCTTGAATCGATGATCGAAAACCCGCGTCCCACACGGGCCGAGGCAAACGACGTTGCCAACGGTGTGCTTGACGGCGCCGATGCGGTGATGTTAAGCGGCGAAACATCCGTCGGGAAATACGTCGTCGAAGTCGTTCAAACGATGGATTCCATTATTCGGCGGGCAGAGGAGGAGTACCGCGATAAGCTCGACCTTCCCGACGGCGTCAGCAATAAACAAGCCGAGGTCTTTAAAGCTCTCGGACGAGCCGCATGCGTTCTTGCGAAGCAAATCGGGGCTGCAGCTATCGTTCCGATCACTCACTCGGGTGAAACTGCAAAAACAATTGCCAAGTATCGACCGTACGGGAAAATTATTGCCGTTACGGACCGCGAGCGGATCAGGCGAAGGTTGAATTTGGTGTGGGGTGTTCGGTCAATTTTGGTGCCGAACATCGGCGACACTGACACGACACTGGCTGTCATCCAGCAGGAGCTGCTGAAATCGGGATACGTAAATAAGGGGGATTATATTGTCACGACTGCCGGCATTCCCCTCCTTGCACGCGGCACGACAAATATGGTGAAGGTAGAAAAGATATCGTAGCGAGAAATCGGCCCGCTCAGCATGAATCCTATTCAGGACTAGAGGCTGATTTCAGAAATATAATCTTCTATATCGTAGCGGACGTTGACGTCTCGATAGTCTGATTGCTCCTGCCTCTTCCGGATTAGGAAGGGAAGTGCAACAATTCCAGCAATGACCGCTGTCCACGTAATGATCTTAAACATGGTCCTCATGATTTATTGCCGCGTGAGAATCACTTCCTCGCACAAAATAACAGAGTATGTGACGGCATCCCACTGCTGCTTGTCCATCTCGTCGAGCAGGATTTCTTCGATTGCCTGTCGTTCTTCCTGCGAAAGATTATCGAAACCGAATGATGTTTTCATACTCTTTTCCTCCTCTCTTCACTTATAAGAAACGAAGAAAAGCGGAAAAAGTTGTGCCCCTGGTCAATTTTTTTTTGTCCGTACTTCCCGGTATGGTATCACACGTAGTATTTTCTGACGTACTCCGCCACCATGCGGTGTGTATTATATCGCGGCACAAGCGTCGCGATTGACCGCCGAATGCGCTGAAGCCATTGGCGGGGGATATTTTTTCCATCGCGCTGGTAGAACTCAGGAACAACATGGTTCTTGATCACGGAAAAAAGGTTCTCAGCGTCAATGATGTCTTGTTGTTCGGCAAGTGCAGGCGCTTCATCTTTTCCGATCGCCCAACCGTTGGTGTTGTCGCACGCTTCACGCCACCACCCGTCCATAATGCTGCAGTTCAATCCTCCATGGATGACGATCTTTTGTCCGCTTGTTCCGCTGGCTTCCAGCGGGCGGCGCGGATTGTTCAGCCAAACATCGGCGCCGGCCACAAGGTGCCGCGCAACATCGATGTCGTAATTTTCCAGGAAGACAACTTTTCCGAAAAGATGTGGATTGTTTGTCAGGTCAATAACGTGCTTGATAAATTTTTTCCCTTCATCGTCGCGGGGGTGCGCCTTTCCAGAAAAAATCAATTGAACAGGTTTTTTTTCGTCATTGAACAATTCAATTGCGCGTTCGAGATCCGTGAAGATTAGCGGCGCGCGTTTGTACGTTGCGAAACGGCGGGAAAATCCGATAGTGAGTACGTCGGGATTCAGTACTTTTTCATAGACTGCAGTGCCGTTTCCGAACCGTGAATGTTGCACACGCAATGTATGCCGGGCAAATTCGACAAGGTCTCGCCGCAATTCGTACCTCAACGACCATAGTGCCTCATCCGGAATCACACTATGTTGAACAGCGTTCTCCCAGAATCCGGGATCGAGATAATGCGCTTGCCATTCGCTGCCGAGATGCTTGTTCCAGAAGTGTTCCGATTTTTCATTCAGCCAACCGCCGATATGCACGCCGTTGGTGATGTATCCAATTGGGATGTCCTTTAGGGGGATGTTCGCGTACAACGGTTTCCACATTTCCCGGCTCACTTGCCCGTGCAATTCGCTTACTCCATTTGCAGCCCGCGACATTTTCAACGCAAGGACGGTCATGCAAAATGTTTCGTTGATATCACCGGCGTTAATGCGGCCGTAATTCATCAGCTCTTCGTTGGAGATGTTCATCGCCTTGGTCATCGATGAAAAAGAGTGTTCCATCAGATCCCGGGAAAATCGGTCGTGCCCGGCCGGGACCGGCGTATGGGTGGTGAACACGCATTGCCGTTTGACATTGTCCATGGCCGTAATTGCATTGGATTTTTTTTCCACCTCCTCCCGTAAAAGTTCCAGTGTAAGGAATGCCGAGTGCCCTTCATTCATATGAAATGTGGAAGGATGAATGTTCAGCGCGCGTAACAATCGTACGCCGCCGATGCCGAGAATAATTTCCTGCGAGACGCGGGTCGTGCTGTCGCCGCCGTAGACGTGCGCTGTGAGGTCTCGGAAACGCTCTTCGTTCTCTTTTACATTGGTGTCGAGCAGATAGACTACGCAGCGTCCGATGTTCAATCGCCATGTATGAAATCGTACAGTGCTGAACCCGATGTTCACCGAGCATCGCACCGGCTGGCCGTTCTCGTCGACGACGATTTTTAACGGAAGCTTAGCCGGGTCGGCCGAAACATACTGCTCATTCTGCCAGCCATCCGCGGCGATGCGCTGTTCGAAATATCCCTGACGGTAAAAGAGCGAAATGCCAATAAACGGCACTCCAAGGTCGCTGGCCGATTTTGTGTGGTCGCCGGCGAGAATCCCAAGACCGCCTGAATAGGTTCGCAAACTTTCGTGAAAACCAAATTCTGCACTGAAGTACGCGACCGGTCCGTTCAGGGCTTTCGCTTCCGACGACGCCCAGGTTCTCTTCGCGCTCATGTAAACGTCAAAATCTTTCCAGGTCGCTTCTATCCTTGCGGAAAATTCACTATTTCCCAGACGTGCCGAGACCTCTTCATTCGACATTTCCGAGAGGACTGCTAAGGGATTGTGATGTGTCCGTTCCCACACTTCTGGCGAGAGATCATGGAAAATTGATTGGGCTTCAAAATTCCACGACCACCATAAATTTTGTGAAAGGGAGTGGAGCTTCTCAAGGATTGTGGATGAATCGGTTCGTAACAAATTTGCGCTCATTTCCACTTTTGAATGGGTGTACAATATGAAATTGGAAAGCACTAATTAGTTAAAAAAAATCCAGAAAATCCAGAGAAATTGATGGAAATATTTTGACCTGAAGTTAGCAGAATTTATGGAAGCGCGACTTGGAAGGGATAGGCTGGATTTAATTTCTCATCGTTTGCATTTGTTCGTTGGTGAGCAGCCATAGGAGAACGCCTGCCCCTCGCTGCACCGGAAATCCGACCTCGACACATGAGAGTGACGCTTTCTTTATACTGATTTTTGATTCGCCGGTCATGTTGATGAGGTTTGCAATGCAGCGGCTGACAAATGGTTTGTGGCTTACGAGCAGAACGCGGCTATCGCGGGGAAAAGACTGAAGTTCACGGAATAAATTCTGCGGATCGGCTGTCGATATCAATTGTTCAAGAATTTGGACGCGGACAGATGGAAATTGTTTCACGATGATTTCTGCCGTTGCCTTTGCACGTATCATAGGGCTTGTGAGCACGGCATTGAAATTCAGCTTTAAGGTCCGAACGGCGTTTATAATACATTCGGTCTCGGCAATTCCCTCGGAAGTCAGTTGCCGGTCAATGTCGATTGTGTCTCCTTCGGCCTCTGCATCAGCGTGCCGGAGAAAATAGAGGCGCATGATATGCTTCCTTAAATGTGATTACTCGGATGCGGTATAACTGGCTGAATACACCTTTCTTTTGATTTGGACGCTTTGACTTCCGAAATTCAGAAGCAGGCCAACTGGGAGGTTAGAGGCCTTCAAGTAATGAAGCAATTTATCTTCAAACGATTGTTCCATTGTATGAACCGCCTTTAACTCCACGATAACGCTTTTCTCCACAAGAAGGTCGACAATGAAATCTCCGACTGGCTCTCCACCATAGACCACCTTCATTTGTCTTTGTTGTTCAACAGTGAGGCCCGATGTGCTCAGTTCTTTTGCAAGCGCATTTTCGTACACCTTCTCAACAAAACCCGAGCCCAATTTGTTGTGAACGACAAACGCAGCTCTTATAATTTTTTCAGTAATTTCCCTTTTTGGATAATAATCTTCAGAATGGATTTTCATTTTACCCCCCCTCTTTTTTAATCTGCGTAATCTGTAATCTGCGCTAAATCTGAGCAATCTGGAAATCAATAACTACTTTTTCTTGACCGCATTTTTTGCTTTCCTATATCCCGGTTTCAACACGTCATAGATAATCGCAATTCGCTGCTTGTATGGAACAAATGCGCTCTTCATCGCATTGATTGTTATCTTCTCGAGCTCTTCAAGAGTCAATCCGAAATGCTCTGCGGCAGTGCAATATTCATCTGTTAACGTAATACCGCTCATCAAGCGATCGTCGGTATTCAACGTTACTCGGAATTTGTAACGGTAGAAAATTCCGAACGGATGTTCATCGATGCTGTTGACCGCGCCGGTATGGAGGTTGCTTGTCAAGCAGATTTCGAGCGGAATCCGTTTGTCGAGTACGTACTGCGCCAGCGTCCCCATGCTCAGCACCTGTCCCTCTTTTAGCCTCATGTCTTCGATCAGGCGTGTAGCGTGCCCAATCCTGTGCGCGCCGCACCATTGAATAGCCTGCCAGATTGATTCTTTACCAAACGCCTCGCCGGCGTGAACGGTAATGTTAAAATTTTCCCGTTGGATGTAATGAAACGCGTCGATGTGCTTTTTTGGCGGAAAGCCCCCTTCTTCGCCTGCGAGATCAAATCCTACAACCCCCTGACTACGAAAATCGACGGCAAGCTCTGCAATCTCCTGCGATATTTTCGGGTCCATGTTTCTCATCGCACAGATCAGAAGTCCGTACTCGACCCCGAAGTCCTTTTTTCCCCGATCTAATCCGCGAAGAACGGCTTTCACGATTCTTTCGTTGTGAAGCCCTTTTTGTTGATGAAAGACCGGGGCGAACCGTGTTTCCAGGTAAACGACGCCGTCCTTTTTCATGTCTTCGAGTGTTTCGTACGCAACGCGCTCAAGCGCTTCTTCCGTTTGCATCACCCCGCACGTATGCTCGAAACCTTCGAGGAAGAGGGGTAAACTTCCACGTTGCGCGCCCCGCTGAAACCAGACTGCGAGTTCGGCGGCATCCGTTGTCGGCAATTTTGTATATTTTTGATCACGTGCTAATTCGATGACTGTCTGAGGCCGAACGCCGCCGTCGAGATGGTCGTGGAGGAGTACTTTGGGAACTGTGCGGAGGAAATTTTTAGTCAGCTTCATGGAGGGCCGAGAAAGTTTGTCGGTAGAATAATTGTTCCGTAATGTACGAATGAAAGTCCTTAGTTCCAACCGGAATAGCTTCCAATATTCCTGATTGCATTTAGATTTCTCTTTGAGTAAAGTTATTCCTGTCTATCGATGAACGCATAACATCAACCTGTGAATCTTGAAAAAGAAATATTGAGGGAACATTCGAAGCGGCAAAGTCTATGGATCGCAAAGTGGGTCGGCAAAGATAAAAGGCGATTCAAGCAATTAATGGACCTTTTTCTAAGGGGCGATTATCGTGTTACACAGCGTGCAGCGTGGATTGTCAAGCATTGTGCGGATGAACACTCCGAGCTTGTAACTCCTTATTTTAACAAGATGATCGACCGTATGCTTGAACCGGGTGTCCACGTTGCCGTAAAGAGAAACGTGATAAGAATTCTTCAAGATGTTGAGATACCCAGACGGCTCTCGGGCAAAATTGCAACAGTGTGTTTTGATTTGTTCGCTTCTGCAAAAGAACCAGTTGCGGTAAAAGTGTTTTCGATGACTGTACTTGCGAATATTGCACGGCGAGAGCCAGAATTGAAAAACGAGATACGGATTCTTATTGAGCAGCAAATGCCGACAGGAACTGCTGGTTTTCGTTCGAGGGGATCGAAGATATTGAAGCGGCTGGAAAAGTTGTAGGTTGCGCTCGTTTTGTCGTTTTTCTAAACTTAGTTTACTCTGTCACATGGTCAGAAGAGCATGCTTCGTCCCTCATACAATATGATATCGTCGATTTTTAGGTTGCCGGTTTTTATGTATATGCTGAAATGCATATGTGGCTTTTCTCTTTGTTACCTCCTCTACATCTGCTTTCCGCAGCACCAGTTTTACTGGAGTATGATTTCGGTACTCCTGGTGATTTCGCCTGAAGAAGATTCGTCGCATCGATTAGCGTTCGATAGAATGAAGGCAAATGTTCTCGGTTCAATGGTCGGCATCGTGATATTTTTCACTCATCTGCCTACATTGTTTGGGATGTGCCTTGGGGTCGTGATTACAATTGCGATTGGTATAAGTCTGAGGCTTACGAATGCAACCCGTTCAGCGCTTGCTTCATTGGTTATCGTGTTGATGCATGAACAGCAGGAAAGCTCATGGAATATTGCAGTTGAAAGAATGTTGTGCGTCCTGGCAGGTTGTTTTATCGCTATTAGTGTTACGTATGTAGTAGGTTTTGTTTCACAAAGGTTCGGTAGCACTAAACCGGCGTGATGAATGCCTGTTCGATCGAACCTGTTTAAGTTTCTACAATCGGCTTGTCAGAGTCCCTCACGCCAATTTCCCAACTGCTTTTTCGACACTGCGTAGAATTGCTTCGTCGAGCAACAGGTTGAGCGTCTTTTGAATATCATGGTATAACACCCGGTCCCGTGTTAAATGCGGAATGGTTGCACGGATCGTTTTGTGTGCAGCACGCGTTCCCTTGCCGCATCGCAGCGGAGCATGGAAGTCAATCGCTTGCGCCGCGCAGAGCATCTCGATCGCGATGACAGTCTGGGCGTTTCGCAGCACGCGCCAGCATTTCTGAGCGCTGATCGACCCCATGCTGTTGTGATCCTCCTGATTTGCGGAGGTAGGGATAGAATCGACGCTCGCAGGATGAGCAAGCACTTTATTTTCCGAAACAAGTGATGCAGCGGTATACTGAGCAATCATTAATCCGGAATTGAGGCCGCCGTTGTGTGTAAGGAATCTGGGCAATCCGCTGAGCGAGCCGTTGACCATCCGCTCAGTACGGCGCTCCGAAATGTTCGCAAGCTCGGATAAAGCGATCGCCGCAAAATCCATGGCAAGCGCGATCGGCTGTCCGTGAAAATTACCCCCTTCGAGGTGCTGTCGTTCATCAGGGAAGATAAGGGGATTATCGTTTGCAGAATTGATTTCGACGGAAACGATTCTTTCTACGTATTCCAGTGCGTCGCGCGAGGCACCGTGTACTTGCGGTGCGCAGCGAAGAGAATACGCATCCTGCACTCGCCGGTCGTTATGACGGTGCGATTCACGAATTTCGCTTCCGTGAAGCAGGGTTCTGAGATTTTTTGCCGACTCGAGTTGGCCTTTGAAGGGACGCAAACGATGAATGCGGTCGTCAAACGGCGTGTCGCTCCCTTTCAATGCTTCAACGCTCATTGCCGACGCGACGTCTGCAAGGCTGCACAATTGCTTTGCACGGTAAGCAATAAGGGCGGCAAAAGCCGTCATCATCTGCGTGCCGTTGATCAACGCGAGCCCCTCTTTGGCCGCCAGCGTGAGAGGAGTGAGTCGATGCTTTCTTAATGCACTACTTGAATTTTCAATTTTCGATTGCCGATTTCCGATTGGAAATCGAAAATCGGAAATAACCTTTCCCTTTCCCATCATCGTAAGAACGAGGTGTGCGAGCTGTACGAGGTCGCCGCTTGAACCGACGGAGCCTTGCGACGGGATGACAGGTACGAGTTCGGCGTTAAAAAATTTTATAATAAATTCAACAGTTTCGGGTCGTATACCCGAAAATCCCTTCGCGAGTGCGTTCACGCGCAAGATCATCATTGCGCGGACAACTTCCGTCGGCAGCGGCTCACCGGTTCCCGCTGAATGGCTTGCGATAAGGTTGTGCTGAAGCTCTTCGATCTTGTCAAACGGAATATTAACGTCGCTGAATTCGCCAAAGCCCGTTGTGACGCCGTAGATGTGCTCTTTCGCTTTAAGCCATTCTTCCACGAGCGCACGCGAACGACGCATCGCTTTTCTTGACGAGCCGGAAAGCGACATGCGCGAAGGTTGGGTGGATGCTGCGAAAAGTGTCGGGATCGTAAGGCTTTTGCCGTCGAGTTGAATTTGAATCACGGGAGGAAATGTCGTTAGTGGTAGAAATTTTTCCCAATGTAGGGAGGTATTTGATTACATTCAAGCGGACAAAGTACAAACGAAACTGCCTCAGTTCCGATAAAAATAAGACATTATCAGTCGAAAATGTACATTGAAAATCTGACGGAAATGAATTATTTTAAAAAAATCGTCATAATTGCCTACAATCATTGGTCAATGAATATTTCATCTCTTTTTCAGCAAAAGCAGTTGAAACCGTCATGGTCGTATACAACGTCCGGCGTGCTTTGGCGCCTCCTCTTTTCGGAGACCAATTTCATCGTCGGGGAAGACCGGGATACGGAAAAAAAGCAAGTCTCTTTTTTTTGCTTGAATGCAGCCAACGGGGATGTCCTCTGGAAAAATCTTTCGTTTGCCGAACCGTGGTGGATCGGGATTGAAGGCATTGTCCACGATAAAGTATTTCTTCACGGTTTCAAAAAGCCGGATATGCCCGAGCATGGCAAAATCGTGGCCCTCGATCTGGGCACGGGAAGAGAACTGTGGAATAATAACGATTACTCTTATCTCTATGCAACATCCGACCGGGTTATGGCATTTCGCGATTTCTTCGAAAGACGAATGTATTATGAGCTTGACACTTCAACCGGAAAGTTACTACAGGAATTGAAAGAACTTCCCGCGGATGGGGACAGTAAAAAAAATGCGAACTTCGGCAGGGAGAACTTCGCATTTCCGGAATCGCTCACCGAAGCCGTCGATGAATTCCCGGTTGTCGTCCCCATGGTTAATAGATATTGTGACAGGAATTCCATCCGCGGTTCAGTGGAGTACATTCGTTCCAGCGGCAAGCTGGTGTTCAACTACTATGCCGTTCAAGGACACGACCAGGAAAAAAATATCGATTCTCTTCAAAACCGATTGTGCATCATTGACGAGGCGAGCGGCAAGCAGGTCTATGCAGACATTTTAAATTCTTCAACCCCCAGCGCCGTCCCCGATTCTTTTTTTGTCGACGATGCGACCGCTTACTACATCAAAGAAAAGAATACCCTGGTTGCCGTTTCGCTCTCAGATCGATGATTATGAGATCGTTGAAGATAAAACATATCGATGCCTTTACGTCAAAGACGTTTGCAGGGAACCCGGCAGCCGTTGTTCTCACGGGAGATGGTTTAACAAAAGAACAAATGCAAAGTATTGCGAGAGAAATGAATCTTTCCGAAACGGCATTTATCCTTCATGCGTCGACCAAGCACTCCGACCTTCGTATACGATGGTTTACGCCTACGAATGAAGTGGCATTATGCGGTCACGCAACAATTGCCGGCTTTCATGCTCTTGCCGAAGAGGGATTATACGGCATGAAGAAAAGCGGGTCCCATGCGTTTCACCTTGAAACTGCTTCGGGTATTCTGGACGTTCATGTCACAAAAGAAAATGGTTGCGCTTCGGTGAAATTTTCTCTTCCGCTGCCTCGGTTCGTTAAGGGTCAACACCTGAAAAATGACTTTTTCGCTTCGCTGGGTGCGCAGAGTAGTGACTTCGATAAACGGCTGCCTTGTGTTATAAGTGTCAATGCCTATTTGCCCGTTCGACGCCTCTCTGCTCTTTTCGACCTGCGTCCCGACTTTCAACTCGTGAAGAAAATTTTGCTCAGCAAAAAACTTTTAGGCGTGTGTGTCTTCTCAACTGAAACCGTCGACCGTTCGTCGACATTTCATTCCCGCTTCTTTGCGCCGAACGACGGCATCAACGAAGACCCGGTCACCGGTTCAGCCAACGGTCCCCTCGGCGTGTACATGGTGGAGCAAAATCTCGTTGGAAAGTCCGACGGCCTGATCGAAATGATCGGCGAACAAGGCGATGCCATCGGCAGACCGGGGCGGGTAAAGGTGGAGGTTCAGGTCGATCACGGTAAGCCCAAATCGGTGGCGATTGTCGGAAGCGCTGTCACCGTAATGGAAGGCACATTAACAATTTAAATTTCGACAACTCTCGGTAAATATCGGATCAAAAATGATGGGATTGTCAAACATTCTCTTTACGTTTGTTCTCCTTGCGTCGATCGTTTTTTTTGGATTGAGCGCGCGGCGGCTTCTCTCGTATTTGCAGACCGCCAAATCGGAAGACCGATTTGACCGCCCTCTGGTACGGTTCAAGAGGGTTCTAACGATTGCGTTGTTGCAGACGAAGCTGCTCCGTGAGCCGCTTGCTGGATTGATGCACGTTGCAATTTTTTGGGGATTTCTTGCTCTTATCGTCGCAGTCGCTGAGTCAATCGGCGAAGGCATTACCGGCCACTTCTCGTTTCGATTTCTTGGGAATTTTTATTCTCTGATCACGTTCAGCCAGGAGATTTTTTGCCTTCTAGTGATCGTTTCGGTGGTGATT
Source organism: Bacteroidota bacterium (assembly GCA_049578505.1). Lineage (GTDB taxonomy): Bacteria > Bacteroidota > Ignavibacteria > UBA10030 > UBA8401 > JAGVPT01. Next base: position 58,746 of record JBAUMC010000006.1, read on the forward strand.
GCGCTCTGGCGGAGGTTCATTTCGCGGGTGAAGCGGCTTCAAGTCGATGCGCACGGAAACGTCGACGCTGCCGTGATTCTCGTCTGGATTTTTTTCATCGTCTCGACGCTGCTGTTCCAGAATGCTGCTCGTATTTCATTCGGGCAGTATGGTGCTGGTTTGGGTTATCCTGTATCTTCAAAAATGGCAGCCCTGTTTTCGGATAACGTCTCCGCATCGGAATGGAGCCAGCGATTTTGGTGGGCTCATATCGTCCTCGTTCTCGGCTTCCTCAATTATCTCCCATTTTCAAAACATCTCCATGTTTTGACATCCATCCCAAATGTCTTTTTCTCCAGCGTAAAGCCGCCCGGCGCTCTGAAGCCGATCAATCTCAGCGACGAATCGGCTACGAAATTCGGCGCATCCGATGTAGATGACTTGACCTGGAAACAATTACTCGACGGCTACACATGCACAGAATGCGGACGCTGCGATTCGGTATGTCCTGCGAACGTAACCGGCAAACGCCTTTCGCCCCGAAAAATTATCGTCGATACACGCCGCCGAACGATGGAAAAAGCTCCGTTGCTGACCCGCGGAGTGAAGGCCGAAAATGAGAGTGAAGTGTTGTCACATTCGCTCGTCGACCACTTCATCTCAGTGGATGAACTCTGGGCTTGCACGACTTGCATGGCATGCGTGCACGAATGCCCTGTCATGATCGAGCATGTGAACGAGATTGTTGACCTAAGGCGAGGTCTGGTGTTAAACGAGTCTCGTTTTCCTGCGGAGCTGCGTTCCACATTCGAAAATCTCGAGCGGAACTTCACGCCCTGGGGTTTCAGCCATTCGTCCCGCGCTGATTGGGCCGATGGATTGGATATTCCGCGTATGGCGGATGGAGGGGAATTCGACGTGTTATTCTGGGTTGGCTGTGCCGGTGCGTTCGACGCACGGTACCGAAAAGTTACGCAGGCTTTTTCAAAGCTGATGAAATATAGCGGAGTGAAGTTCGCTATCCTCGGTCTTGAAGAAAAGTGCAACGGCGATGCGGCACGCCGGATGGGGAACGAGTATCTCGCTCAAACATTAATCGCTGAAAACGTGGAAACACTAAACCGGTACAACGTTAAGAAAATTGTCACAACATGCCCTCACTGCTTTCATTCCTTAAAGAATGAATATCCCCAATTTGGGGGAAACTACGACGTTGTCCATCATACCGATTTCCTTGCCGGGTTGGTAAAGGAGGGGAAATTCGCGGTTTCACGCTCGCAAAGCGAAACGGTCACATTCCATGATTCATGCTACCTTGCTCGATACAACGGCGTCATCGATTCTCCCCGCGCATTGCTCAACTCGATTCCTCAACTGTCGGTGACCGAAATGCCCCGGTCAAAGGACAAGGGATTTTGCTGCGGTGCAGGCGGAGGGAGGATGTGGATGGAAGAAAAGGAGGGGAAGCGCGTAAATATAGAACGAACGGAAGAAGCTCTGTCTACGAATGCAGGAACAATCGGGACGGCCTGCCCGTTTTGTATGACGATGATGACCGACGGGGTTAAGGCTAAAGAGGCGAGCGAACGAGTCAATGTGAAAGACGTCGCCGAATTGTTATGGGAATCAGTGGAACGGAAAGAAGTGTGAAACAGCGTTATATCATTTCGAAAGGAGACTTATGACGTACAGAGTTTCGGTGTATAAATATTTGGAAGTCCCGAAAACGGTTGCTCACGAAACAGTTGAAGGAACCGAAGGGCAAGCCACCGCGCGTGCGAAGGAAATGTTATTGGCTTCCGAAGGCGACGTTGTTGTTGTCGCGATTGTGTCGGGGGGCGAGACCCGGGTCGTCCAACGTTTTGAAAAAGTGAAGAAGGCTTCGTAAAAGTTGCTTTTGTCCTGCGTTTCTAAAAATTTTTTGCGGTAAAGCACTCATGAGCAACACCGACACCGCTCTCGCCCGGCGCATGGAATGGATGAAGGAGTACGAAGAAAAGAAAAACGTTCCTTCTATTTGCCAGAAATTTTCCATCAGCCGCAAGACATTTTACAAATGGTTGAAGCGGTACAGGATATCTTCGAACAGCGTTTCAAGCCTCGGAGACCATTCACGGCGCCCGCATCATAGCCCCCGCGCCACACCTCCGGCGATTATTCAGCGGCTGCGCGAACTCCGGGAAAAAACCGGCTTCGGGCAGAAACGGTTGAAGCTCTATCTTTCCATTTGGTACGACATCGATTTATCCGAAAGCGCCATCTGGAAACTGCTGAAGAAATCCGGCGTCGACATGAAGCTCAAGAAGTCGCACCTGCGAAAGGTGCGCCCCAACGATGCGCTTCTTCCGGGCGACCGGGTTGTCCTTACGTTCAAGTTCATCAAGAATCAGGACGGCAAACAACAATTTGTCCAATACAGTGCAATCGACGAGTGTTCACGGCTTCGCGTCACGAAAATTTATGGACGGCACTCCACGCTCTCTGCGCTCGATTTTGTTCAATTTGGGTTGATGCATTTTCCTTTTTTAATTCGTTATATTCAAACGCCGCTCGACAACGCATTTGCCAGCGTTTCAAAACCGCGGTCGAGGACACACGCGTTCACGATGAACTTGCGCAAGCTGGGCATCAAACATGAGGTTCCGTCGAAGAAAAAGCTTGCAGTGAATAGATTCATGGAGCGAATCAAACGGTTTGATGAAGTCGAGCCGTATACGACAAAACCGTTTTCTTTACCGGACGAACTGCAGCAGGAGGCGGCGCGGTACTTGTACCGGTACAACAACGAACGCCCGATCCCGCTCATCGAAAACATGTCGCCGGTGGAAAAATTGCGCACGTATCAACAATTCAGCGGTATCGTAACCTTCGACCCGTATAACATCTCACGATAATCAGGACCCCAGCAATGCAAAAGAATATTCTCGTTGTCGACGACGAAAAAGACATTGTCGAAATGTTGCAGTACAACCTTGAAAAGGAAGGATACAAAGTCCTTACGGCGCGGAACGGTAAACAGGCGCTCGAACAGGTGAAGCGCCACGTCGACCTCATTCTTCTCGACATTATGATGACCGAGATGAACGGACTGGACGTCCTGCGGGAATTAAAACGGGTGGAGAAGACAAAATCGATCCCCGTTCTCTTCCTGACCGCAAAGAGTTCCGAAGTCGATGAAGTCATCGGACTCGAGCTCGGCGCCGAAGATTATATCGTGAAGCCGATCAGCATTAAGAAACTTATCGCGCGGGTACGAACTGCCATACGACGGGACAAGAAGGAGGAACCCGCATCCGAGGCCACGAACATTCTCACCATCGACGAACTTGAGATCAACGTGCCGAACTATACTGTCACGCTTGGATCAAAAGCTTTAATTCTTCCGAAGAAAGAATTCGAAACGCTCGTGTACCTTGCCCGTCATCGCGGGCGTGTAATTTCCAGGGATGTCCTTCTCAATGCCGTGTGGGGTGAAGGAGTCTTTGTAGTCGACCGCACGGTTGATGTCCACATTAGAAAAATCAGGGAGAAACTTGGAAAGTATGCCGATATGATCGAGACCGTGAAGGGGGTCGGTTACCGCTTCAAGGCGTGACAATGAAACGTATCCAAACCAAAATAACGCTCACCTACCTTATTCTCGCCGTTGTCATCATCGCCGCTGTCGGAATTATTTCGACCTTCGAAATCGAATCGTTGTTCGAAAGTCGTCTTATCCATGAGCTCGAACTGCAGGCGGATGTCGTTCACAACGATCTCGCGAAAGAAAGATCTTCCGACGAACACAGGCGCGCGGAGTTAATTCAGAGTCTCGCGGATGTCCTCGGCGCGCGGGTAACGCTTATTTCGGGAGATGGAACGGTCGTTGTAGACTCCGATGTTCCGTTCGAAAAACTCTCCGCGGTTGAAAATCATTTACGTCGGCCGGAAGTGCAAGAAGCGTTGTCGAACGCGATCGGTGTAAATATCCGCCACAGCGCGACGGTGGGCCGGGATTTTCTCTATGTCGCAAAACAATACAAGGATTCCGTTTCGTCTCCTGCTCTGAAGGATGTCCGTTTCATCCGAGTCAGCGCGCACATGGAGGATATGAAGAAGAACGTCAACGATATTCGGTGGGACGTTTTTTGGGCGGGAGTCATTACGCTCACGCTCATTATCGGCGCAAGCATTGTTGTTTCCAGAAGAATTTCCCGTCCGATGGTCGCTATCGCCGAAAGCGTTGAGAAAATCCGCGGGGGCGACCTTGAGAAACATATCGAATCAACCACTGACGACGAGATCGGCCATGTCGCCCGCGCTGTCAACGAACTGGTCGATAAACTCAAAGCCGATATTATCGAACTCAAGAAGCTTCAACGTGCTAGAAGCGAGTTTCTTGGAAACGTCTCGCACGAGCTTCGCACGCCCATTTTCACGCTTCAGGGATATTTGGAAACTCTACTTAACGGTGCAGTCGACGATCCATCAGTGAATCGGCTTTTTATTGAAAAAGCTTCCGCTCACGCGGCGCGGCTGAACGTGTTGTTGAACGACCTCATTGATATTTCCCGTATTGAATCGGGTGAGATGAAGATGAGCTTTCGGTATTTCCGCATCAATGAATTCCTTGAACTTGTTGTAAACGATTTTCAGCAAGCCGCAGTCCAACGCCATGTCGGGCTCGAGTTATCGATGACGACAGGCCCTGAGCTTGAGGTGTTCGGCGATAAGGAGAGGCTCCGCGATGTCCTGAGCAACCTCATCGACAATGCGATTAAATATAACCGAGAAGGTGGAGGAGTTATCGTCTCAACGGAGCTTGCGGAAGATAAAGCCCGCATCGTCGTTGCCGACACCGGTGCCGGAATTGCTGAAGAACACCTGACAAGGATATTCGAACGATTTTACAGGATCGACAAAGACAGGTCCCGCGAGGTCGGCGGCACAGGATTGGGACTTGCGATTGTGAAACACATTGTTGAGGCGCACGGCAGTAAGGTTGAGGTACAGAGCGTAGTAGGAAAAGGGACTTCGTTTAGTTTTGTTCTTAAAACGTAATGGTGTTTTCTGTTCACCGACGGCCGGACCTTCGGGAGCGTCTCAGTTTGAGCAGACTTTTTCATTCCCTTCTTTCTCTGATGCCAGAGAAAGAAGCAAAGAGAGCTCCTCGGAATCGGAACCCTCACGATGCTTGCCATCGCGCAAGCCGGAGAAAACGGCTCGCACATATCATTCCAACATTTTTGCCGTTTTCTCAACGCTCGCATCGTTCCAGGCGCGCACTGCCGCCGATTCCGAGGATTGTTCACATAAAGTTTTGGATATAGATCGAAATCGTCGGGTGCGTGGGGAGGAGGGATTCAATCGAAGGGTTTCAATTTCGGCGCTTGAGTACGACCTCAGAACGTTTTAACATCGTTGTGCGCCGAAATTGTCGGCATGTGCGGTTGGGATTGAATCAGTGCGTTACGATTTCGAAAGATTTCTTTGGTTATTTTCTTTATCGGAAAGAAAGTAACACTGTCGATCAGGATTCTATGATCCTATCGATAGGACTCTGCATGTTTCAATTAGCGTGAGACATTACTGTCCTTATCCCACGGACGCCCACAATTTGGGCTGTATATAGGGTCAGGTTAATCGTTTGCCGAAAAATATAACAATTTCTTATTACTCAACCGTGTGCAGAGCCTTGCACATTTGATTTGGTTTAGCAAAATTGAACGGGCACTTATGGCAAAACCGTGGAAAGTTCTGGACCTAAACCCAGATGAAAGCCTCAGACAATGTCTCCACAAAATTGCCCTGACGCGGTTCCAGGAGACTTTCTCCTATGAATCGGCCACGATGAATGGGGAAGACATTGAAGCGCTGCACGATATGCGTGTTTCGGCGCGAAGGCTGAGAGCAGTGTTGAGGATTTTTCGCGGTTGCTTTTCGAAAAAGAAGCTTAAAAAGCAAGATGCCCGGCTTCAGTCGCTTATTCGTTCTTTGGGTGCGGTGAGGGAGCGCGACGTTTTTCTGGAGTCGCTTTCCAGTTACAGGAACAGCCTCGAACCTTCCGACCGCAAAGTTATCGATCTATTGATAGCAAGGGAAACAACGGCCCGTCTTCTCGATCGGAGAGTTCTGTTGCGAGAATTGAAATTGCTCAAGAGGACGAGCTATGCCGACTCCTTCGCTGCGTTCTTGAAAACTTCTCTGTGAAGCAATCATGGCAACCAATGCCGCTTTGAAGCCGAACAAAAGTTTTCGGGAAAATGCCCGGTTGCTTTTGCCGGTTTTGTTTGACGATTTTTTTTCGTACAAAGATCGGGTCGTAACGCATCCGAGACTGAAGGATGATTTGCACAAGATGCGGAACGCGGGGAAAGCATTGCGGTATGCGATGGAATTTTTTGAGGATGCTTTTGACGATGAGTTTTCATCGTGCCTGAGAGAGGTCAAGCACCTGCTCGACCTGATGGGACAAGTCCACGATTGCGACGTGAATATTCCCGCGCTGAATATTCAGCTTCGTGAAATACGATCGTTCAACCGAGCTACCGTAAACCCTGACGACAGGATACGAACGAAAGCCCTCGTCGAGCTTATCCGAACAGAGCAGCGTCGAAGGGGAGCGATGTTCGCCGAGACATGCGGCGCGGTTGAACGGTGGGTCGTTGAAAATTTCAGGCAGCGAATCGTTCAATCTATGAACAAGGTGTGAATTGTTTGAGAAGCCATGCCATGACTTGTAGTGCGATTTCCGACATTAAATATTGGACTATCACCGCAGAGGACGCTATTGGCGCAAAGAAGTATTTATCAAAATACCAGTAAATTATTACGTCCTTAGCGACCTTTGCGGCGAATTGGTTATAGTAATGCCATTTGTTTTTGGAAACAGCCCCGGTGAGAACCTACTAAAATTTCGGAGGATTTGAGTGTTCATTTATTTGTTGAGACATGGGATCGCAGTGCAGAGGGGAACCGCCGGCTATCCGAACGACGATAGGCCGCTCACCGATGACGGGAAAGATAAAATGCGGAAAGGGGCGAGAGGGATTGCAAACCTCATCGACAAGATCGACATCATATTAACGAGTCCGCTCATCCGTGCCCACGATACTGCAAAAATTGCCGCCGAGGCCTTGGGTGAGGATCACAAAATCGAGGTTTGTAAAGAACTCTTGCCGGGAAGCTCCGCAAAAAAACTGATACTCTATCTTGCGAAATACAAGAACCTGGATCACATCATGATTGTAGGTCACGAACCCGACCTCGGCTTTTTTGCGTCCGCTCTTCTTGGCTCCGAGCACTCTGTCATCGAATTCAAGAAAGGGGCGATATGCTGCATAGAGGTATCAGGTGTGCCTCCTCATGGATCCGGTACGCTTCATTGGCATTTGCAACCGAAACAACTTCGTGATCTCAAATAATACCTATAGGACAATCGCATGGCCCGACTTTTTGACCAACCCCGTCCGTATCCCGGAATCCTCATCATTGTTGAAGGGATTGACGGGTCCGGTAAATCGACACAACTGGAACTCCTGCAGAAGTGGCTGCTGAATTCCAAGTACAGGGTGTTCTTTACGGAATGGAATTCCTCCGCGCTCGTCAACGAGACGATTAAACGGGGAAAGAAGAAAAACCTCCTCACCCCGACAACCTTCAGCATTCTTCACGCGACGGATTTTGCGGACCGTTTAGCGCATCTGATTATCCCCCCGTTGAAGGCAGGGATGATCGTCTGCGCCGACCGGTACGTCTACACTGCATTTGCGCGTGATGTGGTCCGGGGAGTCCATCCCGAATGGGTGAGGAACCTTTACGGCTTTGCCGTGAAGCCCGATATTCAGTTTTATTTTAAAGTGCCGATCGATATTTCGCTCAAGCGGATCTTGAATGGAAGGGTCGAGTTGAAGTTCCATGAAGCCGGAATGGATCTGGGGTTGAGCGACGATCCGAGAGAAAGTTTCAAACTATTCCAATCGAAAATTTTAGAAGAGTACGATAAAATCGCAGCAGAGTACGGATTGACCGTCATGGACGCGACGGAATCGATCCAGAAACAACAGACCATCATTCGCGAGATCGTTCGCGAGAGATTAAAAGACTATAAACCGACTCCATTCCTCCAAAAGAAAGAGAACGTCTATGTCGCATAAGAAGAAAACTTTTTATGGCGCCGGCCTTCCGTATGTCGATGTGAGCGACTTGACCGGCAAGCTCATCGTTATCGAGGGGACCGACGGCGTCGGCCGTTCAACGCAGCTCGAAGAGTTGAAAAAATGGCTTGAGGTGAAAGGGTACGGAGTGACAACCACCGGGTGGACGCGCTCACCGTTGATGGGAAAAGCGATCAATGAAGCGAAATCGGGTCACACGCTTAATTTTGACACTTTCAGCCTTTTGTACGCCGCCGATTTTGCCGATCGTCTTGAGCACGAAGTGATCCCGGCACTCCGCGCAGGCTTTGTGGTTCTTGCAGATCGTTACATCCACACGGCTTTTGCCCGTTCGTCGGTTAGGGGAGGCGACCGTCAATGGATACGAAAAGTGTTTGGGTTCGCAATTGAACCGGATGCCGTATTCTACATGCGCATCAACATAGAAGATCTGATTCCGCGCGTGATTAATAGCCATACGTTGCACAAGCGGTACTGGGTAGAACAGTCGGGTGAAGGGCTGGATTACTGGGAATCCGGAATGGATATGCGCCTTGGAGACGATTTTTACGATAGCTTCGTCGAATATCAAAAGCTCATTTTGAAAGAGTTCGACCGGATGACCAATGAGTTTGGTTTCCAGGTCGTCGACGCTGCAAAAAGTTATGAAGAGACCAACCGTGCACTTAAACAAGGAATTCTTGCAGTTCTGGAAGATGAAGAATCCGAAGAAAAACCTCGCCGCCATTGATATCGGCACCAATTCAATTCATCTCCTTGTCGCTGAAGTCTACCCTGAATCGGGCAGCTTCAAAATCCTCGAGCGTGAAAAAGAAATTGTCCGCCTCGGTTCCGGTTCAACCGACATGAAGTATCTTACCGGGAGCGCTGTTGAACGTGCGATCCATACGCTGCGGCGGTTTAAAATGATCGCCGATTCGTATCATGCTTCTATCCGTGCGATCGCCACAAGTGCGGTCCGCGAAGCTTTGAATCAAGTTGAATTCCTGCGCCGCGTGAAAACGGAAGCCGGAATTACCATCGAGGTCGCTTCGGGTTTTGAGGAAGCGCGGCTCATCCATCTTGGAGTCCTCCAGGCGCTTCCGATATTCAAAAAGCAGCACTTGATGGTGGATATTGGAGGAGGGAGCACGGAGTTTCTGATCGGCAATCAACGAAATATTATATACAGCAATAGTTTGAAACTCGGCGCAGTGAGGCTTACCCAGCGGTTCTTTGAAGACGGAAAATCTTCTTCAAAGTCGATCCGCGAGTGCCGTCAATACGTGAGAGGAATGTTGATCCCGATCGCGCGGGCAGCGCGGAAGAATCGGTATGAGATCGCTGTCGGTACCTCGGGAACGATCGTCAGTATCGCTCATATCATCAGGCTGCGAAGAGACGAAGAGGGGGAGCTGCCGATCAACAACTTCACTTTTTCGAGCAGGGAGGTTTCCGAAGTTGCAGAGTTGATACTCGAGAAAAACGACCCGGACGACCGTGCGGGCATCGACGGTCTTGATTCGGCAAGGGCAGATATTATCGTTGCCGGGATGATCATTCTTGAAGAAGTTTTCCGGGCGCTCGGCGTGAAACGAATGACGATTTCAGAGTATGCACTTCGCGAGGGGATTATCCTTGATACAATTGAGAAGTATTTCCGAAAAAAGAAGTTTGACCATTTTCATGATATTCGCTACACGAGTGTTCTTCACATAGCGGAAAGTTTTCAATACGAAAAGGAACATGCCCATCAGGTCGCCCGCCTGGCTCTCGATATATTCGACCAGACTGCGCCGTTGCATAAACTCAATCACGGCGAGCGGGTTTACCTGGAGGCGGCGGCATTGCTCCATGAAGTCGGATTGTTTGTTTCGCATGCCCAGCACCACCGTCATTCATATTACCTGATCCGCAATTCCGAGCTGCTCGGCTTTACGGAGAATGAAAAAGAGATTATCGCAAACGTTGCCCGTTACCATCGGAAGAGCCATCCGAAGGCGAAGCACGAGGATTTTTCCAAATTGAGTGCCGACGACAGGGATGTCGTCGTGAAGCTTGCGGCAATTCTTCGCATTGCCGACGGACTCGACAGGACGCACTACTCGGTCATCAAAAGGGTGCGCTGCCGCCGTTCGCGGTCAAGTGTGCATTTTTACCTGCGCCGGTTGAACAGGGCAAAAATCGAACTTGAAGTTTGGGGAGCCAACCGCAAGAAGGAGCTCTTCGAAAAAGCCTTCCATGTCAACGCACATTTTTCACCGGCCTCCTGAGCCGTGATTCTGGGGGAGGCGCGCGTCAATCGACCACGGACCCGACCCTGCAATCAAGAGGAAGACAATTCCCGCAAGCATAGCAAAGTCCGTCCTCCCATCGCTCACGACGAACCAGAACCCTTGCGCAGGGCGGAAGAGCTCCGGAATCTTCGTTGTTACAATAGCAGTCAGGTTGATGATGAGGAGAGGCACGCTGGCCAAACGAGTAAGGAGTCCGATGGTCACTAGCGCGCCGCAGACGATTTCGAACGTTCCTACAAAATGAGCTGTGAAATCTGGGAACGGAAATCCTATCTTTGTGAACCTGTTGACTCCCCAATTTGGATCGATGAACTTCAAGATCCCTTGGGTCAGGAAAATAAGTCCGACGGAAAAACGAATGAGAAGAGCTCCGCCCGGTGCGTGGGTAGTGACGGTTCGATGAAGGAATTTCATGATGACCTTCTTGTGAATTTAAAGAATGTGATTCATACCAGATAATAAACCGTTCGTTGTGGCTAAAAATTCCGAGAACCGAATCATGCTGAACCCGTTTTTACTCGTTATAGTTAAATTGAAGGCAAGTGTTGCATTCCAGCGGTAGTCCGCGAAATCACGTTAAAATACAAAGCCGATTCCCAGATTGATGAATGAGTTATTCTGATCGTATGGAAGTGCCTTAGGGCTTGTGATGGCCGGGCCGGTATGTTCGAATCGTACATCTGCTTTGATTGCAACGGTACTTATCGGCAAATAATTGAGGCCTACGAGAATGTGAGACTGATCGACCGTTCCATCGGCAATGCCATTGATCGGAATAGAGGAATTCATATCGAGTTTTTCATAACGGCTAAACGCGATCAGGTGCCGCTCGGTCGTTGAACCCCCGTTACCCAAGAGATCGTATCCGATTTCGGCGTAGGCGCCATATTCAGATTCAGGTGTATTGTTTTTATATGCCCGATTAATTTCTTCGGCGTCCGGAATTGAGATGTACGTTCCAAGAGCACGAAACGACCAACTGCCGCAAGCATAGCGGATATCCGCCTCGCCGATTGCCACGGGCGAGCCGAACGATCCCGAATTTAATCCCATGGTATCTGCCTGCTGGGAACTAACCCCTACGGTACCGCCATAATAACCTGTGACTTCAGCTTTGAGAGTACCCTCTGCGTACTTGAGCGCAACGTTCACGGCCAAATTATTTGCGTTGGCATTACGTCCTTGAAACCTCCCGTTCTTGATTCCAGTTCCATGTGTGAACATCGCGCTGCTTAATCCGTTGAGCAGTGCGACGCTATAACTGAGAGGCGATGCGGCGATAGCACTATAGTAACCGATGCCGATGTCCCGCCATGTTGTGGGAATAACGTTCGTTTCAACCTGCGTGCGTTCGTTGCCATTGAACATAGGTGGAAGGTGACTCTCGTTCATGATGCCAATTGTCGGGAGAATTAATCCGGCCTTGAAATAATGTGTGGGATCGGTATTGAATCTGATATACACTTGCTCGACCGCCAGTTGACCTCCGTTGCTCCCCCCTGAAAGCACGGCATCGTCCATCTCGAGTTCGCTGAAGAATGCGATGCTGGAGTCAAAGTTGCGCCCGATATCCAACACAAGGCGTTGAAGGTCAGCCGTCGATGTTTTCGCGTTCGCATTGTCCTGGTAGAGTGCGTTGCCCCAGCCCCTGAAGTATATGGGAGACTGGCTGTTCGCTCCGGTTGAATCTTGGCTGGCCGCGCTGGTCTGTTGTGGAAAGAGCAATGTCGTTAAGCCTAACAACATCGCAAGAAAAACGATGGTAGATTTTTTCATAGTGGTCGACTCTCTCCATTGTGATTGAGGAAAATTGAACTGAATCGGATTTCATTCAAAAAGATTAGCACATGCTATTGAAGAGCGTTATCTACCAGTGTTGATAACGCTCAGCAAAAAAATATCACATGTTAAGTTCGGTGTTGAGGCGTTTCGTAAACTTGACTACTTCACGTTCGATGTCTTCGTATTCTCTGAGAATCATTATTCCGTATGCCGTCAGCGTTGTTCCGCCTCCGCCAGTTCCGCCGCGCTGTTTCGTTACCATGGGTTGGGACGCCACACGGTTTGCTGAGTTGACTACCGCCCATGCGTGTTGGTAAGAAATGTGCATGCGACGGGCAGCAGTGCTTAAACTTCCGTCGCGTTGAATTGACCGTAGCAAGTTGATCGTTGCAGGCTTAAAAAGTAGTGCTCCGTGACGTCGAATGCGAATCTCCAATTCAATTTCAATTCTGCGTGGCATCTCCGGTAAAACTCAATCCTTGCCGATAATAACTTCCGTGGACTTAATAACTGCGTACGCAGTATCGCCGGTCTTCAGGCCGAGGTCCTCGACGGCTTCTTTGGAAATAATAGAGGTGAGAACGTTTCCATTACCGAGGTCGATTTTGACTTTAGCGGTAATAAGCCCCTCCTCGACCAAAGTGACGGTCCCCTTGAGTTTGTTTCGCGCGCTGAGTCTCATGTGCTATAGAGTTTGTAACTGGTCAGACGGTTGCATCTCGCAACATAATCGTCAGAATTTATCAATACGAAAACACATTTGCAAGTCGCACCGTCGTCAGGTAGTGGTATACTTTGAAAGTCAATGTCATTCCGGCGAAAGCCGGAATCCATGCAATTAAACCTGGATGCCCGCTTTCGCGGGCATGACAAATCTTTTTTATTCAGAATACTCAAAGTGTAGCACTACCCGTCGTCAGGTAATGGCTCAATTTGAGAAAAAAAT
>JBAUMC010000007.1:0-100641 GCA_049578505.1 Bacteroidota bacterium
GGCGTGCTTGTGGTGATTTATTCGTCCGGGTTGGAAAAAACCAAAGAAGCCGTCATTCACAGCGGCGGGAAAATATCGAAACCGCCGTTTGATTTTCCCGGCGGGCGGCGTTTCCATTTTACAGACCCGAGTGGAAATGAACTCGCGGTGTGGAGCGAGAAATAATACTAGAGCTGATTCACCACAAAGGACGCCAAGGTCGCAAAGAAGTTTTTGTAAAAATACTAAGAAAGCCTTGCGTCCATAGCGTCTTTTGCGATAATAATACAAAAGTTAATATTAGAAGAAGCACTAGATAGTTTTCATTTCCCTCTTTTCGTGTTTCTTCGTGTCCTTCGTGGATTGTCGTATCGGGGGAAGAATGTAACTACATAGCAACAGGGTTGTTGAAATACTCAAGCCCGGTTTTGTGCAGAACGCTTCATTGCGTTCCACGAGATCGGGTTTTTTGTTTGTATTCATATCATAAGGAGGCAGCAATGATCACACTGGATCAGAAAAAAATTATTGTGGGGATGGGTGGATGGGATCTGCCCCCGTTCCACCAATACTTTTACCCGCCAAAGCCGAAGAAAGGGTTTCGGAAACTGGAATACTACAGCCAGTTTTTCGATAGCGTAGAAATCAACGTCACGTTTTACAATACGGCCCTTACAGCGGACCATGCACGACGCTGGCTTGGTGACGTTGCTGCGAACAACAATTTTATCTTCACGGTAAAACTCTTTCGGGGGTTCACGCATACCTTCGATGCGACGAACGACGATGTCCGTTCTGTCCGCCGTCTCCTCGAGCCCCTTGCCGAGTCGGGAAAACTAGGGGGGATCGTGGCGCAGTTTCCGCACTCGTTCGTCAACACCCCCGAGCGTCAAAAATATCTCCAGCAGTTCAGCAGGGTGTTTTATCCTCACCGGGTATTTGTCGAGGTGCGGCACGCCTCCTGGAACAAACCTCTTGTCTACAATTTTTTGCAAGAAAACAAGCTGCATCTTGTCAACGTCGATTTACCGCCGATACAAAGTTACATGCCGTTGACGTCGCTGGCATGGAATGAAGTGGCGTATTTTCGTATGATGGGAAGAAACGTTAAAACGTGGGTTCACCCCGAACTCGGAGAGCGGTACAACTATTATTACAACGAGAAAGAGCTTGGTGATCTGCTAGAGCGGATGAAAAAGCTGCGGGAGCAATCGAATACCCTTTTTGTCGTCTTCCATAATGACCCGGAAGCGAATTCGCTCGTCAACGGTTTTCAGCTGCGGCATCTTGTGCGGAATCCCCGCGTCCTTGTTCCGCGGGGAATGATCCGGGCATTTCCCGAGCTCAAAGAGATCAGTTCATCGGTGAACGTGCTGCATCCGCTTTTTGCTGAAGAAGAGGGTTCTGCCGGTGACCGTCGTTGAAACGTGCCTATGTTGTTTCGAGAGGCTCTATACATTCCGGCACATCGTTGCGTGAAGAACTCACGACGGTGGAGACGCGGTACGCTTTCATCTTCGTTGCAGGGTAGGGAAGGAGAATTTTTTTGAGTGATGCAGTGTCTTTGAAATTTCTGTCCAACCATTGGTCAAAATGTTTTTCGGAGAGGATGACCGGCATGCGGTCGTGAATCTCTCCCACCAAATCGTTGGGAACGGTGGTAATGATCGTGTAGGAAGGAAACTCCTTCCCCTCGGAATCTTTCCAGACGGAAAAGAGACCGGCAAGCATAAACGGCGATTGGTCTTTCATACGGATGCACATCGGCTGTTTTTCGATGACCTGCCGTTTTGAACCGCGAACCTCTTTGACGGCTGCCGCCTTTTTCCATTCGTAAAATCCGTCAGCGGGAATAAGGCAGCGGCTCCCTTTAAAATAGGTGGTGTATAATTTGCTCTGGTCCAGCGTTTCTGCCTTTGCGTTGAACGTTGAAAATGCAACCTTGCCGTCTTTCGACCAGTGGGGGATGAGTCCCCAGCGCATCTGGTCGGCGCCGAGGGCATCGTTTCTGACGGCAAACACGGGCATCCGTTGAAGCGGGGCGACGTTGTAACGCGGCAATTCCTCGAAGACTTTGCCTGTGGTTTTAAGACCCTGCAGCAACGCGAATGTAGCAAAGACCTTTTTACCGTCGATCAATACATAACGTCCGCACATCCTTGTTGTCTCCGTAATCGTTGAGAAGAAGTTAAAAAAATGGGCGAGAAAAATCCACTGTTGGCAGTACCAACGTCGTATCAAGCCCTGGTGCAGCATTTTGCAGCTCCTCCCGGCAAAACGTACCTGTTATACGGCGAGAAGCCGATATTCTTGCTCTCGCTGAGGATAGCGGCGCATGGGATGGCGTTGGGTTCTTCCGTTGCTGTTGTCGACGGCTGTAACAGGTTCAATGTCCATTTCCTTTCACAGTTTGCGCGCGAAAGGAAACTGAACATCGACGATTTTCTCCACCGTATTTTCGTTTCGCGCGGCTTTACCTGTTATCAAATGGAACAGGCGATCGTTCACCGGCTTCCTTTATTCCTCGGCACGATCAATTCACGTACAGCGATGGTTTTCGGCCTGCTCGATACTTTTTACGACCAGCAGGCTCCGTTAGGGGAAGTGCGGCAGATACTTCATCGTGTGATCGCGGCGTTTCAGGAAATGAAAACTGAGGGGATTTCCATACTTCTTGTGTGCAAAAAATTGAATGTGCTGCCGAAAGAACGGAACGAGTTATTTACAACATTACAGGCAG
This sequence comes from Bacteroidota bacterium, assembly GCA_049578505.1. Classification (GTDB taxonomy): domain Bacteria; phylum Bacteroidota; class Ignavibacteria; order UBA10030; family UBA8401; genus JAGVPT01. The sequence goes on from JBAUMC010000007.1 coordinate 2,720, forward strand.
GCGTCGATACTGTGTACCGTTTACAAATAGATGACGGCATGCCGAAACTTTTTCTTGAGAAAGGAGTGCTTCACGATGGGACGTACAGTGCCAACGTTTACGAACATTATCGACAGCGAGATGGAAAGCTGGTCGAAATACCGCCGCGGCCTTCGAAAAGACGACCAGGAGCTTTTTGACGATATTTTCCGTTCGGCAAAGCTGCATCTTGCTGAAAATTTTTATGCCATGCGGACGATCCCGTTCGAAAGTATCGCTATCTCGATTGCCGTCGAACAGCGTAAATTGATCAAGCGGTTGCACGAACGGATTCTTCAGTTGGAAGAACAAGCTGCTTCTTTTCGAAACCATTGATGAGGAATAGAATGTCTCGCACGATTACCGGCTGGCTGTTCGATGTGTACCCCTCGTCGAAAGGGATAACGTTGTGGCTTATCGGCCGGGGTGGAGAAAAATATTGTTTTTTTCGGCGCTATCGCCCGTTCTTCTTCCTCCATGTGAACGATTCCGACGCCCGGCGCGTTGCCGCTCTCAGCACCCGCTCCCCTGTTGCTGTATCGCTGGGGCACGCAACACGTCAAGAGATCTATTCCGGCGATAGTTGGGATGTGATACAGGTGTATGTTCACGACACGTTGCGTTTTAAAGAAGCGGTACGGTACTTTGAGCAATTCCTCCCCCATTTCGCGTTCTATAATTCTGATATTCTTGTCTCTCAACTTTTTTTGTATGAGACAAAGCTCTTTCCGCTGGCGCTCGGCGACTACGAGATTAATGAAGGGGGAGAAATGATCGGTTGGACGCTCAAGGATTCCCGCGATGACCTGGAATACGAACTGCCGCCGCTGTCGGTTATGTCAATCCGTAATGCGAACGATTTTGTTCCGCCAAAATACCAGAAGGTATTCCAGCTTGAAATCTCATATGATGACGCGACGTATACACTCGAACAGCATGACCCTATCGAAGTAGTCGAAGCGTTCAATTGGCATCTCCATCGCTGCGACCCTGATGTTCTTCTTACCGAGTACGGGGACTCGCAGTTGATGCCGATGATTGCGAGGTTATCGGAGCAATATCATATTCCGTCGCTCCTTAACCGCGACAGTACCGTGGGATACATGAGAACGAGGGAATCGAGCTTTTTCCAGTATGGAAAGGTTGTTCATAAGGACGGTGCGTTCGAACTCGCCGGACGCTGGCATATTGATGTCGACAACTCATTTACCGTTGCAATGTCCGAGCTGGACGGCTTGTTTGAAATGGCGCGATTGACGCAAACCCCTGCACAGCGGCAAGGGCGAGCAAGCATTGGCACGTCGATGTCGTCGCTCCAGCTGTCCTGGGCATATCAGAATAATATTTTAATTCCGTCGAAAAAGCGCGAGCCGGAAGAATTCAAATCTGCAGCGACGCTGCTGCTCGCAGACCGCGGCGGGCTGATTTTTAACCCGCCCCTCGGTTTTCACGAGGATGTTGCCGAGCTCGATTTCGTTTCGATGTATCCCACGATTATGGTCGAAAAAAATGTCTCGCCGGAAACGGTGAATTGCCGTTGCTGCAAAAATACGAAAGTACCGGAGCTTGATTACACAATCTGCGAAAAGCGGGAGGGGATCATTCCCGCAACGCTCCGTACCGTTGTGAAGAAGCGGTCATACTACAAGTCAATGAAGAAGAAATACAAGGGGAAGGACGAAGTACTTTTCCGCCGGTACGACGCACGGCAAAATGCGCTCAAATGGATGCTCGTGAGCTGCTTTGGATATCTCGGTTACAAAAATGCCCGTTTCGGACGGATCGAAGCGCACGAATCGGTGAATGCATTTTCCCGCGATGCGATTTTGGCCGCAAAAGAGATCGCAGAATCGAACGGTTTCGAAATGCTTCATGCCATTATCGATTGTATGTGGTTGAAGAAAAAAGGGGCAACTGAAGCGGAATACCAATCACTCTGTCGAACGATCTCGGAGCGTGTTGGCATCGATATTTCGCTCGAAGGGATCTATCACTGGATCCTCTTCCCGGCATCAAAGCGAGATCCGGAAATTACAACCGCGAATCGTTACGTCGGTTGGTACCAGAACGGCGACATGAAGATGCGCGGCATCGAAGCACGACGGCACGATACGCCGAAATTTATTAAAGCGATGCAAATAGCAATGCTGGAGAAAATGGGGACGGCGCGAAGGGTGGAGGAACTGCGCACGATGCTCCCCGATGTGCTCGAAATTGTTCGAGACTTTATTTCAATATTGCGCAGCGGAAAAGCGAATCCGATGGAGCTTGTACTTCGGCGGCATATCACCAAGGAAGCGGAAGAGTACACGAACAACAGCATCAGTGCCGCAGTCTCAAAACTTGTGGAAGGCATGGGCATCCATCTCTCTGCCGGCGAGTCGATTGAATTTATTATCCTCGATCAATCGGGTAAACACAAACCGGAAAAAGCGAAACCACTGGCGCTGTACGCATTCGAGGACGGTTACGATATTGATACGTATACCGAATTTGCACTGAAAGCAGCGGCGACCTTACTGGAACCGTTCGGCTATTCCTTTGAAGAGCTCGAGAAACGCTTTAACCTCAATCAAAAGAAGCCTCGGCGCTCTGCGCGAAACATCGATGAAACATTGGAACTGGAGTTCATGAAAGGATGGATTTGAAGTATGCAGGGAAATTGCGTATTATCAACTTGTGCAGGAAGTATTTAGTGCAGAGCGTTGTTATCAACTTGTCAATTTCTAAAACCCTTACACATGAACGTTGCTCCTCTCTTCATTCGGTGTACTTGTTTCCCAACATTCCAACGCCCTCTCCCAAATTATACCCCACAATGCGAGTTCCACATCCTTGCCGAAGTCAGAGACAGGTACAAATTTGACGAATCCCTCTTTTCGAGCAACGGGAACGTTATCTTTCCAAACTTCCATGCGGCAAGGGTGTTCGCAAAAAAACTGAATGACGCACGCGACCTTGTCCGTTTTCCGGAAAGAGGAGTAAAAGCCGGACAGTTGAACGCACTGGGGTTGATCGATGAGATTTACCATTACATCCTGCGCTTATATGAGGAGACCGCAAACCCCGGCGTCTTCGAACGAGCGCATAATACTCTCTCCACAAAGATCGGCGGAAGTGCTTTCCAAACAGTCGTCGATTCTTTTGTTGCCCTTTTTCCACCACTCAACGTCTATAAAAAGGATTTGCCGGCCGAACAATACTTGACTGGAAGAAGCGGCAGCAGGTCAAATCTTCATATCACGATTGAAGAATTGATGTTAGTGTACTTCGCAAACTTTAACCCTGCAGCTGCAAAGTTCGATGAGTTGTTCACCGACAAGCAATTGTCGGAGAAGGCCAAGTACCGGACATTTATCGCGGAGCTGGAGAATTTTTTCAAGGCTGAAAGAACGTTCGGCCCAGAAAACCAGTTCATTTTCGACCTCCTGCGAGCCCCCATTCTCGCCCATCCCGACAGCCTGGAAGCTCAACTTGGATATATCAAATCAAAATGGGGATTGCTGCTTTCATCCAAATATCTAGACAGAATTCTGGGGAGCCTGGACCTTCTTCAAGAAGAAAATAAAATCGTGTTCGGTGGTGGAGGCAATGCGGTTGTTCCTTCGTATGACTCCAAAGGGTCATCAGGGCATCTTTCGTACGGCTCTGTTGAATCCGAGCGCTTCACGTCGGATTTGGAGTGGATGCCTAAAGTTGTTCTTCTTGCCAAAAACACATACGTGTGGCTCGATCAACTCTCTAAAAAATATCGGCGGGCAATTACCAGGCTTGACGAGATCCCCGACGAGGAATTGGACCAACTTGCTCGATGGAATTTTACCGGCCTGTGGCTTATAGGATTGTGGGAACGGAGTAATGCGTCTAGGAAAATCAAACAGTGGACCGGAAACCCCGAAGCTGTGCCTTCTGCGTACTCATTGTATGAGTACGAGATCGCGCGAGACCTCGGCGGCGAAGATGCATTTCAGAATCTGAGCCAGCGAGCCTGGAATCGAGGGATTCGTCTTGCAGGCGACATGGTGCCGAACCACATGGGAATTTATTCGAGATGGGTTGTCGAGCATCCGGAATATTTTATCCAATCGGAATATTGTCCTTTCCCGAATTATCGGTTTTCCGGAGGAGATTTGTCGGAGATTCCCGATATTCAGCTTCGAATTGAAGATGGCTACTGGTCGAGAAAGGATGCCGCAGTGGTTTTTCAAAGGATCGATACCAGAACGGGGAAGACGACGTACATGTATCACGGGAACGATGGGACTAATATGCCGTGGAACGATACCGCCCAATTAGATTTGCTGCGCGCAGACGTGCGGGAAGCGGTAATTCAAACGATCTTCCACGTAGCCCGGAAGTTCTCAATTATTCGCTTCGATGCCGCAATGACGTTGACGAAAAAACATTTTCAACGGCTCTGGTATCCCCAGCCGGGAACGGGCGGAGACATTCCGTCTCGCGCAGACCGTGCTTTGAGTAAGGAAGAGTTCGATAGGTTATTCCCGAGCGAATTTTGGCGGGACGTCGTGGACAGAATAAATCAGTACATGCCGAGCACCCTCTTGCTGGCCGAAGCGTTTTGGTTGATGGAAGGATATTTTGTGCGCACGCTCGGAATGCACCGCGTGTACAACAGCGCATTCATGCATATGTTGATGAAAGAAGAAAATGAAAAGTATCATCAACTCATCAAGAATACATTGGCATTCAATCCTGAAATTTTGAAACGGTATGTCAATTTCATGAGTAATCCGGACGAACAGACCGCCATTGCGCAATTCGGGAAAGATGATAAATATTTTGGCGCCGCTCTGATGATGGTGACGCTTCCGGGTCTCCCCATGTTCGGCCATGGACAGGTAGAAGGATACGGTGAAAAGTATGGAATGGAGTATAAACGTGCCTATTATGATGAGTACCCGGATGATCAATTAGTCCGGCGGCATGAGCATGAAATTTTTCCCGTCATGAAGAGGAGGCATTTGTTTAGCGATGTCACGAATTTTGAATTGTTCGAATTTTACGATTCACGCGGGCATGTCAATCACAATGTTTTTGCATATTCCAACGCCTCCGGAGGCGAACGAGCGCTGATCTTTTATCATAATAAATATGAGGAATGCAAAGGGTGGATTCGTTCGGCTGTGTTAAAATCAGTGCAATTCGAAAACGGAGAACGAAAAAATGTACAAAGGACTCTTGGTCAGGCGTTAGCGCTGAACCATGGGGATAATGTTTTCTATGTTTTTAAAGACTACAAGTCCGGTTTAGAGTTTATTCGGTCGGGGAAGGAACTCCATGAACGGGGAATGTATGCGGAATTAAAGGCTTTTGAATATCAGATTTTTTTGGACTTCAGGGAAATCTACGACGAGTCTGGGGAGTATCGTGCCGTTGCCCGTCGGCTTCATGGCGGCGGCGTCCAGAGCATTAACCGAGTTCTCACCGAACTGCGCCTAGCTCCAATCCACGAAGCCGCAGAACTTCTTCTTTCCCGCGATAACATTTCCTCTTTAAAACTACACTGTCTCGGTGCTCGAGAACCCGCTGCGAATGCGAAAGTGATCGATCGAGTACGGCGGCAATTTTCAGGGTTCGTCAATGAGGTGAAAAAATACCTCCATGCTCGGAATGACGTTTCGACGATCGAAATATCTTTTTCACAAGATATCGCATCGCTTGCCGAGGTGTGGCGTTTGATGAGACCTGATATGAAGAGAAGGGGCAAAAGCCAGAAAGGCGACTGGAAAAGTGTATTTCATGAAACAGAAGTCTATAAGGCAATGAACAAGCCTGCTCATTATGGGCTTTTGATTTCCTGGCTCATTGCAGACAAGCTATCTCATTTCGACTTACCCGATGACCCGGTTTCTGCAAAGGTAACTATGTTCGCTTTGCTGGGTCTGGAGAAACCTTTTGGAAAGGTTTTCGCTGCCGCCGGCCGGAATCATGAAGAGATGTTGCGGAACGTATGCCTGCTCCGTATCCTTGTTAAGCATCGAAATATTCTCACGGATGCAGATAAACATAATTGCTTTTTAAGAATGGAAGAGCTTTTTGAAGATTATGATGTCCGAGAGTTTATTAAAATTAATCTCTATAGTGAAAAATGGTTTTACAACAAGGAATGTTTTGAGGAGATGATACATTGGCTGTTTTTGGTCTCGATCATTCATGAATGGAAAATGGATGCGACTTCTGGCCAGAGCAATACAGCGATGGCTATGCAAAAAATCATTTTCATGAATGAAATCGAGAAGCTTTCCAAGAAGTCATCGTATGAAAGCGAAAAATTGCGGGAACTTTTATCGTTGGAAAAATAATGAAAGATCGAACATCCATGCGTCAAGTTCGATACCATGAAAAGTGGCGAGCAAGTGAGTCTCTTTTTTCGATTTTTATCATTGACTTTTCATTTTTTATCCGTATATTTGTATCAGACCTGTGTGACGCTTCCTCCCCTGAGCGTCGCACCTAGAAAGGGTCGAGCCTGGCGTTCCCCCCCAACGCCGGGCTTTTTTATTAATCGAGTACTCCGTTAACGAGAGGTCAGCCAATGGCTAAGGTCAACAAAGAAAAAGAAAAACTTGCAAAGCGAAAAGCGAAAAAAATAGATGTGCTTCCACTTGATGCGATAAATTACAAGATTCTAATTTCCGGAGTTGTGGTAATAATTTTAGGTTACCTTGCTCTCGGGATGGAACCGTGGGATGGTTTTATGGCGTTGACTGTCGCACCGATCCTGCTTCTCGTTGGTTACTGTATCGTCATTCCTGTTGGAATCATCTACAGAAAAAAGAAAGTTGATATTGCCGTTCCGACGGCGCAAGTCCAAGGTGAACCGACTCCCCAAAACTAATTCGACAAGGGGAGGGTTAAGCTGTCAGACATTTTCTAGAATGAATTTCTTACCGGAAAAAAGGGGAAAGAATCAAGTAGGTCAAGGCGGAAACTATCGCCGAAAGAGGTATTGTTAATATCCACGCTGTTACAATTCTGCCAGCAACTCCCCACCGCACTGCAGACAATCTTTTCGTCGCGCCGACTCCCATAATCGCTCCAGTGATGGTGTGTGTCGTGCTCACGCTGATGCCGCCAAATGCCGTCGCTAGCAGAGTGATGCCTCCGGCAGTTTCGGCGCAGAACCCATCCGCCGGTTTCAATTTGGTGACTTTTTGCCCCATGGTCTTTACAATTCTCCATCCGCCGAAAAGTGTTCCGGATGCAATTGCGATATGGGAACATATTATCACCCAAAACGGGACATGAAAGACCGCTAGGTATCCAGCTGAGACGAGCAATCCGGTAATGATGCCCATCGTTTTTTGCGCATCGTTGGTCCCGTGCCCTAAACTGTAGAGTGCCGCTGAGAGCAATTGAAGTCTGCGGAAAAGACGATTGATTTTTGATGACGGCTTTTTATTGAATATCCACATAAGGATGACCATCAGCGTGAATGCAATCGCCATTCCAATCAGCGGGGCAAGGACGATGAAGACGAGGGTCATTGTCCAACCGCTGAAAAGAATTGAGCCGAACCCAGCCTTAGCAATGGCGGCGCCTGCATAACCACCCATGAGGGCGTGTGAAGAGCTCGACGGAAGACCGAAGTACCATGTAATCAAATTCCAAACGATCGCTCCCAACAACCCGCAGAGAATAACATACTCATTGACGCTCTCAAGCCTTACTAGACCCGCCCCGATTGTTTTTGCGACCCGGACATCAAAGAGAAATGCAGCAACCAAATTAAAAAAGGCTGCCCACACGACGGCTTTACGCGGTGTCAGAACACGAGTCGAGACGATGGTCGCGATAGAATTTGCAGAATCATGGAACCCGTTCAGAAAGTCGAAAACCAGAGCAACGAGGATAATAAAGATGACTAAGGAGAGCATTATTTCAAACGGAGTGATTGGTTAGGCATGTTTGATCACAATTCCTTCTAGCACATTCGCTACATCTTCGCATTTATCAGTGGCGGTTTCTAATCCCACATATATTTCCTTCAGTTTGATGATCTGAATCGGATCTTTTTCCTTTTCAAAAAGTTCTGCAATAGAACGTTCAAATACATCGTCCGCCGCATTTTCGTATTCATTGATCTTGAGGAAAACCTTCTGTAGTTCATCGAATTGCTGAATGTTTCGCAAAAGACTTACCCCCCGATGAACTTCATTGATGGAAAGGGTGAGGATGTCGGCTAATTGCGCCATCTTTGGCGGCCACTTTTCTAATTTATAGAGATAGAACCGCCCCGCGCTGCCGTCCATATGGTCAAGAATATCGTCCAACGAGGATGCAAGGGTGTAGATGTCTTCTCTGTCGAGGGGAGTGACGAACGTTGAATTGAGTTCAGAAAAAATTTTATGCGTAACAGTATCTCCTTCATGTTCGTGGTCATGAATCTGATTGATCAGACCCTCGATTTCAGATTTATTTTTTACTCGGGAAAACCGTTGCATAACTTCTGCAGCTTTAACGAGGTTTTGAGATGATTCTTCTAGCAATGTAAAGAACTTATCGTCTTTTGGGAGAAGTTTGTGAATGAGTTGGTCAAATTTCATGGAGGGCGCTTTGGAATTGTTGTGGGGCTACTTTTTCCGTCGCTAAGGTACAAATTAAGTATTTGGGATACAATCATTTTTTCACATGGTGCATTATATAAGAATCTTCTTGATAATCCTTGACAGCTTTGTTATTATAGACCGATGATTTTTGTAAGAACATTTTCACATTGTGAGAGAGAGACAATACCAATTCACTTTTGACTCATTAGGGGTGCACATATGGGTAAAGCAGGCGGATTCCTTCAATATCAGCGCGTCAGTCCGACGTACCGTCCGGTCGCCGACCGTATACACGATTTTCGCGAATTTATTAATCTTCTCTCCGAGGAGGAAGTTCGGCGTCAAGGAGCCCGATGTATGAGTTGCGGCGTCCCATTCTGTCATTGGTTAGGATGTCCGCTTCATAATGACATTCCTAATTGGAATGACCTTGTATACCATGGCCAATGGCGAGAAGCATATCAACAACTTGAATGGACGAGCACGTTTCCAGAAATTGCAGCCAGGGTATGTCCGGCATTATGCGAAGCTTCGTGCACTCTGTCGGTTAATATCAGCCCAGTATCGATCCGGCAAATCGAATTGTTTATTGCGGAGCGGGCTTTTGAAAATGGCTGGGTTATTCCTTCCCCGCCACTGCTTGAAACGAACAAACGTATTACTGTTATCGGATCCGGGCCTGCGGGATTGGCGGCGGCACAAAGATTGCGGCGGCTCGGTCATTCCGTCACGGTCTTTGAAAAAGCTGACAAAGTCGGAGGGATACTCCGTTACGGCATTCCCGATTTCAAGCTCGAAAAATGGGTCATCGATAGGCGATTGTTGCAGATGAGGGGGGAGGGCGTTCACTTTGAAACCAACGTGAATGTTGGAGAAGATATTTCTTCAAAGGAGCTGCAACAATCTTTCGAAGCCATCATACTCACTCTAGGATCGGGCCAACCAAGAGATTTGCGGGTTCCAGGTTGCGAGCTCGAAGGCGTTTATCAGGCGATGGATTATCTCACCCAGTCGAATATGTACGTGGCCGGCACCAAGAAGCAGGATGAGATCATCTGGGTGGCGGGAAAGAATGTCGTCGTGATAGGAGGCGGTGATACAGGTAATGACTGCGTGGGCACGGCAATTCGCCAAGGTGCGAAAACAGTGCAACAATTTGAAATTCTTCCAAAACCCCGCGAATGGGATAAGCCTTTTAACCCGGACTGGCCTGATTGGCCAAAAGTTTTAAGGAATTCCTCCTCGCATGAAGAGGGTTGTTATCGTGATTGGTCGGTTGAGACTAAGGAGTTTTTGGGGAGTGGGCCGAGGCTAGAAAAAGGGAATTTCGTGCGAGTTGATTGGATCAAGGATGAACGCGGAAATGAACGGGAGATGTTTGAAATACCCGGGTCTGATTTTTCCGTCGATGTAGATTTCGTGTTTCTAGCGATGGGTTTTGTTCACGTTAAGCATGGGAAACTTATTCATGACCTTGAAGTGGCGCTGGACGAGAGAGGAAATATAAAGACCGATGGGAAGTATGCTACTTCCGTTCGCGGTGTGTTTGCAGCCGGGGATGCCATGACAGGGGCCAGCCTAGTTGCGCGGGCGATGCGCCATGGCCGGGAAGCTGCAGGAGCTTGTCACGAGTTCCTCGTTCAACTAAATTAGACGCAATGAGGTACGAAGATCCTTTTCCAACCTTTGTTTCGACTCCTTCATCCGAAGTTGTCGATGTGAAGCGAATGCTTATGCTTTAATGTCGTCGGAGCATTTCCTTTTGGAATCGTTGCATCTCCACCGTTCCCGGTAGTTTTATAATCCCCGAGGAGTTACTGCTTTCATCGGACAATACTCATAGTTGTGTATCACCGATGCAGGATCGTTTTCCATAAGTTCTCTAATCTGTTCCTCGCTGTCCACCTCAATAATGCCAAGCCCATAAACCCCTTTTGGATCGAGCACAGGACCGAAGATCAGCATAACCCCTTTTTTCATATACTCTTTCCAGTACGCTGTATGCTGTTGCACAATTTGTTTTTCCTCATCTGTCATCGTTTGAGCAAAATTGGGACGGCGCGGAGTAAGTTTCAATACAAAATGCTTTTTGTCCATGATTTAAGTTGGTAATTTTGTTATTAACCCAGACATAAAAATACTACTCCATAGGAATCAGTGTTAATGTTGCCGGGAGATTCACTACCAATTTAACAATTTTTGCTCACATAGTAATGACTAACAACTGCTATTTTTTCAGGAGAATGATTGGGGGGAGGTGAAGGGATTTCTGGAGGTGGCATACTCTCAATGTAACTGTCATTCCGGCGAAAGTAGGCAGAAGGCGCGAATCGACAAGAATCCATTCCATTATACCTGGATGCCCGCTTTTCCCAAAGGGTTGCCTTCAGTTGAAGGACTTAAAAACAATCCTGTTCGCCCGAAGAGCGCAATAAGAATAAAGAAAGGGCCGCAGCAATTGCAATAAACTTGCAAAGTCGATTCACACAGCACCGGCCATTTTACTGTAGTGCTGCTTATAATTACCAACAATCCTTTCTGTTTCAACTAACGTAAAAAAATCGGTGGTTCCGAACTGCCGATCATATGCCGGTTCGCCGCAGACCATCGCCCCAAGGCGGAGATAGCCCTTTAGGAGAGGAGGAAATTTTTGAACTATTGGGTTCTCTTTCTCCACCGGAGTCTGTGAATGGAGCATGTTCACCGCACACCGTCGCGTAGGAAATACCCTGTACACTTCAGGTGCAAAATGATATTTTTGAAGGAAGGCAAATGCCTGCGAAATCTCATCCTCATCCGAGCTGTGAAGGCTTGCACACCCGAACATTGTAGTGATATTATGGATCTCTGCATATCGTGCAATGCCCATCCACAATAGATTCGCCACCGGAAGAGACCGGTATTCTTTTGCAACGCACGATCGGCCGAGCTCCAAAGATCGTCCTGGAAGGCTTTTGATGCGAGTAAGGTCAAATTCATTTTCCGAGTAAAATCCGAAACTTTTATCCGCTTTTTCCTGCCGCAACAATCGGTATGTTCCTACAATATTGTCGGTATGCCTGTCTTTTACAATCAGATGATCACAAAAGGTGTCATAAACATCAGAGTCGAACCCCGTCTCGTATGAAGATTGCAGCCCTTCGTTTAACTCTAGGTTGAAGACACTAAATCGGAGTTTAAGTGCTGATTCAACTTCATCTAAGTATTCGGCGATTTTCACCTCAAAGAATGGTGTCGACGCTAGGAGATGCTGGTACATGTTTTTGCCTCCGCAAATAATATTTTTAAGAAAGGTAGCGCCGATGTGTTTCATTAATATTACCCTCTCATAATGATCATGTTATCAAACAACGAGGAATAAGTCTTCGAGATCGCATTAGCATCGGTTTAGGGTAAATTGTGCTGGTAACTTCTGAGTAAAGATTTGTTAACCCTTTCTTTATCCTCAGGTAAAGGCCTTACGCTAACTTTGCGACGTGAAAAAGAACACCAAGAGAGTGCAAACAATTATTCGAATGTTGTCGCTTGCAGTCGGGGGAGTGCTTCTTGTTGTTATTTTTCGAGGCGTAGATTTTCCTGCGACGGTTTCACTTATAGAAAATGTCGGATACTATTTCCTACCCATTTACGCCGTGTACGGTTTTGGCTGTCTTCTTGATACAGCCGCCTGGAAAATTATCCTCGATATTCCCGGCAAAACCATATCATTTGGAAAGCTCCTGCAGATACATATTGCAGGCGAATCGATGTATCGGTTTATACCTGCGGGGGTCATTGTCGGCGAGGGGGTAAAAATTTTCTTGTTAAAAAAACAGAGCCATTTTACCGGTCCGCAAATAATATCTAGTCTGGTAATTCGAAAATTATTAATGGGATTAAGTCAGGGGATCTACATTGGGAGCGGTTTCTTTTTAGGAATTCTCTTAGCCCAAAGAATAGGCCTTATTGAAATCACCTCTCTCAGCTTGTCATTGTTCATCCTCGTGATATTTCTTCTGATGGGCGTGATGCTTTCACGGGGGCTTCTCTTTGATTGGGCGTTCCGGGTTCTCCGTTCAATACCGTTTATTAGGGGTAGGGTTGAACGGCAATCTTTGTTTTTTGAGAGGACCGATATTGTGCTGAAGGATTTTTTTATCCACAAACGACGTAAAAGCGTTTTCGCTTGTTTATTATTTTTCGGAGGATGGTTGACCGAAATGCTAGAGACATACCTTATTCTTGTCGCTCTTGGTACGAAAGTTCTACTTTACCAGGTAATGTTATTCGAACCTGTTGTCTCTTTAATGAGGTCCCTTGCATTTGTTTTGCCGGGCGGCCTCGGTGTAATTGATTCGGGATATCTTACGGCGTTTGCCTCAGTGGGAATTGGGACCGCGTTGATTGGCGGTGTTGCCTTTGTCATCATCAAGCGAAGCAAAGAACTGTTCTGGATTATCATCGGACTTGTTTTGATGTGGCTGCAGGGAGGCAAGGTTCCCGATAATACTCTAGTGCCTTCGCTTAAACCGGGAATTGCTCCTGAAATAATATGAAAAAGAAAATTCTCTTTTCAATCTTTTCGGCGCGGCGCCCGAAATCGTTTTGATAAAGGGAATTGTCGATGCCGTCTGGGGAATGTATATCCATTCCAATATTGACGTTCGTGCCGGGTGGCTCCAATATGTTTGTAACGGACCGGAGATGCATCGATGGCATCATGCAAAAGGAAAAGGTAATACCGTCAATTATTCAACGAAACTCGCGATATGGGATTGGATATTTGGAATTGCATTTCTCCCTATCGCAAAAAAACCATCTTCATACGGACTCACCTATTTAAACTTTCCGCAAGGATATTTCCTTCAGCAGTTGTTTGTGTTTCGTCCATTCCGGAAACAGAAGGCCTGACCTTGACAAGGTTAGCGTCATAGAACAGCATTCACCCTCGCTAATATAGCCACCTCTTTTTGCATTTCATCCTTTGTTTTCGTCACTTCGTCGGAAATCTCTACGATTTCCTCTCTGCTTAACCTATTTTATGCCCTGTAATTCCGATCGCAATAATACCGAAAGGGAGGAATGCCATGATTCGAAGATTGTATGCAATTGTTGTCGCCTGTGTGCTTATCGTGGGAATCTCGAAAGCTCAAGACAGCGCAGAAGTGTACCAGGGAAGGCTCAAACAGAATCCTGATGATATAGAGACGCTTACAAAGCTTGGAGAAATTTACCATAATCAAGGTGTTGCGGGGGACGATAAAGCAGTTGAAAAGGGATTTACCTGCTTCAATAAAATTCTTGAACTTGACCCATCAAATGCACTTGGATTAGCGTACCGTGGGAGTCTTTGGACTCTTCGCGCTCGTGATGCGTGGTGGCCGTTCACAAAAATGAAAGATGTCGATAACGGAGTCGATGAAATGGACAAGGCAGTCGACTTAGCCCCGGATAATATCTCGGTTCGGCTCGTTCGGGGGATCAACAGTATTCACCTGCCGTCGATGTTTAGGCGTCTCCCGATCGCTCTGAAAGACTTCGATTTCATGCTGAACGACGCGAGATTTGCCGGCTTCAATCCACATCTTCGATCTATCATTTATTATTGGGCCGGAGTCGCCTTTCAGAGTGATGGGCAAAGAGCGAAAGCAAAGGAACTCCTGCAGAACGCAGTCGCTGCTGACCCGAATTCCGAAACGGCGCGCAAGGCCGAGGACGAGTTAAAGAAAATCTCATAACCTAAACCCGGGAGCCTTATGATGGATTCACTTGTTCGAACGGACGGGATTTCGAAAACGTACAAGCTGGGAAAAACAGAAGTACCGGCGCTCCACAGTTTGACGTTAAGAATAGCTGAAGGGGAGTTCACTTCGATTTCGGGACCGTCGGGAAGTGGGAAAACAACGTTATTGAATATTCTCGGACTTCTCGATTCCCCCACGGAAGGTCGGGTGTTCCTCGAAGGGCTGGAAGTCAAATATAACGGTTTAACTAATCTTCATCGTGTCCGACTCGAGAAACTCGGGTTCATATTTCAGACCTTTAATCTCATTCCTGTTCTCACTGCGTATGAAAATGTTGAGTACCCTCTGTTGCTCACGAATAGGTCAACCTCAGTCCGGAAGGATCGAGTCGAACGAGCGTTGAAGGATGTGAAGCTCTGGGATTTCCGGGATCATAAGCCGAATGAGCTATCTGGCGGACAGCGACAACGTGTCGCTATTGCGCGTGCGCTCGTCAATAGTCCCAAGATTGTGCTTGCGGACGAGCCGACAGCGAACATCGATTCAGCAACGGCGTCCGAAATACTTGATTTAATGCGAACACTTAACGAAGAAGAGAAGGTAACGTTTCTATTCTCCACCCATGACCCTCTCGTTTTAAAGTATGCAAAGAGAGTCGTGAAGCTTCATGACGGGGCGATTATAAATGGACAGGCACAGTAATTAAAGGAGAACAACCTATGCTTAAATTCGTCAAGCTCGCTACAAAGAATGTATTCCGAAATCGCCGAAGGACAATCATTACCGGACTGGTGCTTGTATTTGGAGCCACCGCCCTTATCCTTGCCGGGGGCTTTATCTCCTTTTCGTTCAGAGGATTGAGCGAGTCGACAATCAGGGGGCAGCTGGGCCATATCCAACTTTACTCGCAAGAAGCGCTGCAGCGAGAGGAAGAACGGCCGCTCGAGTTAGGCCTCGATAGTGTCGGGGTCTTGAAAAAAATCGTAATTGGCCAGAATCATGTCCGCTTCACTATGGCGAGGGTAGAGTTTATGGGATTGATTTCGAACGGCGATAAATCGGCTGCATTCCTCGGTCGTGGTGTTGAGCCAGAAAAGGAAACAAAGCTCGCCGGTTTTTCCCTCGCAGTCGACACGGGAAAATTTCTCGGGGAAAATCTTGCTAATGCCCAAGAGAATGAAGTGATCCTCGCAAGAGGGTTGGCGAAATCCATGAAAGCGAAGGTCGGCGACTATCTCACATTGATGACTACGACATCGAAGGGAGCATTGAATGCAATGGATGTTAAAGTTGCCGGCATCTATGCTACGGGGATCCCGGAATATGACGAACGTGCCTTGATGGTAAGCCTCCAGACTGCGCAGCAACTTCTAAATTCGCAAAAGGTTTCCAAACTGGTCGTTGTGCTGGATGAAACCGACAAGACCGAGGAAGTTGCATCGCGGCTTGAACAGCTTCTTCCGGGAATCAAGGCCCGACGGTGGTTTGAAATGGCGACGTTCTATAGTGCTGTCGTTCGCCTTTACGACGCGATCTTCGGCTTCCTCGGCGTGATCATTTTTGTGATTGTGGTGTTGAGCAGTTCAAATACCATGATGATGTCGATCTTTGAGCGGACAAAGGAAATCGGAACACAACTTGCCGTCGGCACTTCTCCCCTCAGGCTCATGCTCAATTTTCTCTATGAAGGCTTGATCGTTGGTGCTTCGGGAGGAGGCATCGGTCTTATTGTAGCGTCTCTTTTTGCAGTTCTGATTAATGCATCGGGGATTCTCATGCCAGCGCCCCCAGGAAGTACAAGGGGATACCCTCTTATTATAGATTTCGTCCCCTCTCTCTTCGTTGGCGTATTCTTTCTTATCACAGTAACGACGGTTATTGCAACGATTTTTCCAGCCTACAAAGCCTCAAGGCTAAAAATTGTGGATGCATTAGGGCATGTTTAAAATAATAGGAACAAAAATGAAAATGCTTTTGAGAATCATTGTCATCATGGCGTTCACGTTCGTTAGTCTCCTTTTATTGAATGCACAATCCATTGCCGTTTCTAACGACACTAAGCTAACGGGGGACGAAATCCTCCGGCTCTCTGACCTAAGCCGGAATGGCTGGACATCATACTCGGTCATGACTACGATCATAAATTATGAGGAGAATGAACTGAAGGAAAAAGGTCTCTTTGAGGTGAGTATCAAGGGAATGAATAAAACCCTCGTGAAATTTATGAACGCCGACGTAAAAGGAGAGTACCTCTTGATGGTGGATGACGATATGTGGATCTATATGCCGAACACCCGCAAACCGATTCGGATCACTCCTCTCCAACGCCTTATGGGAGATGCGTCGAACGGCGACGTTGCCCGCACCCGTTACGCTGAGGACTACGCTGCAAAACTGGTGAAGGCAGAATCAGTTGACGGTGTTCCATGCTACCTTCTGGAGTTGAATGCAAAACGGGACGGGGCCACGTATAAAAAAATTGATTATTGGGTAGAGAAGGAGACAATGCGCCCTAAAAAGGCGGAGATGTATCTCATTTCGGGCAAACACTACAAGTCGATTTCCTTCGACCGATACGAAGAGTCGGCAGGGAGGACACTCCTTGCCCAAATAACGATCACCGATAGGCTACGCGAAGGAAGAACTACAATCATGAAGTATTCATCGTATGCTGAAAAAGAAATGCCGGAGAAATATTTCAACAAGGACTATCTGGAGAAACTGCGGTGAATTTGCCGGCGAGGATATTTCTGATTTCGGCTGCTGCGGCATTAACTGCAAATGCACAAGATCTTCAATATCGGTTTTCACTTATTGAGGAGGGGACGTTCTCACAGCTCAACCTTGAGACTCCGCTGAACTATCACAACCTTATTCTGCCGCAAGCTACTCGAGGCAACGATGCGATATCGAACCTCTTCCTAAGCTACGGCGGCTTGTCGACCTCCCTAAATGTTGGTGCGGTTGCGTCGAACGTCGCAAAACCAGCTTACCAATCCTCCATTCGGGAGCTTTCATACGACCTTTCTCTGACAGACAACTTCGACATCACTGTCGGCAGGAAGATTCTTAAATGGGGGCCGGGATATGCCTTCAATCCCACGGGCGTAGTTGAGCCGCAGCGCTCGCCATCCGACCCATCCGACAGGCTTGACCAAAACGTGGGACGTACGCTCATCTCCCTTAACGCATTCTTTGGCAAGAGCTCGTTAACATTCGTCTACCTGAATGATGCTCAACTCCAAGCGGGGGAGTTTCATTGGGGTGAGCACGATTATGCTGTCAGAGTTTATACATTTCTCAACGGCCTTGATCTCTCGGGAATACTTCACTATCGGCAAGGGGATCGCCTCGAGGCTGGAACAAATTGGTCGTACGTCATCGGCCAGAATCTCGAGATTCATGGAGAGTTTCTCGGAAAAGAGGGATCCTCGACAATGTATCATGAGATACTATTCTCGAACAGTACAGAACAAATATTTTCTTCGGACCCGTATGCGACACCTTTTGACCACTCAACTGAGATCTTCTATAAACTTCTTATAGGAGGCCAGTACACATTTGAGAATGGCCTTAACATTGCGATCGAATATTATCGGAATGAAGAGGGGTTAACCAGATCGGAATGGAATCAGTGGATGAAGTTTGTTAAATTTCAAAATAGCATTCAAAGGGGTTTGATCCCGGAACCGGCGGAAATGATCGGACCTTCGCGATACAATCTTCTTTGGGCATTGCAGACTCTCTCGCCTCGCGGCACAATGAGAGATTACGTATTTGGGCGCGAGTACTACTCAACTGATAGTTGGATTATTGAATTCATCCAACTGATGAACGCAGATGATGCAAGCATTGTTCTTGTGCCGACGGTTTCATACCAGACATCGGAATTTCTTACCTTGTACGTACGACTCGCTTTTTTTGTGGGAGATAGCGATTCGGAGTACGGCGCACTTTTCACCCGGTACAGTACCAATTTAGGGATCCAGTTTCAGCTATGAAAAGAGAAGATCTTCTTCGTACCTTTTATTTTTGTTTGATTGTTACTATGATCATCGCTGCTGGGTTCATTTACAATGAGCCTAGGCATTGGCAAGGAGCGCTATACAGCACATTCGTATTCTCAATGTGCATAGGTTACTCGATCCATTTTTTGATGCGCTTTATCTCAAACCGGATCGCAAGGCTCGGAAGAATTCTGAGATATGCGATTTTTTTTCTCCTATTTCTTGTTGGAGGCCTCGTGGGTACCGAGGTGGCTATTGGCATTCAAATGGTGACTCCTGGATACGGGTTTTCGTGGCGCGACCAGGTGCCTCTTCTGACGATGAATTTTGTGTTTTCTGCACTTTTCGGTACAATCGCCGTGATCTATTTTACCCTTAGAGCAACTGTTGAACACATGGCCGCACAATTGAAAGAAAAGGAATTAAACGAAGAGCGGCTTACCCGAACAAAAATGGAAGCAGAATTGCAGGCATTGCAGGCAAAAATCAATCCACACTTTCTTTTTAACACCCTGAATTCAATCGCAGGCCTTATTTCGGAAAACCCTAAAGCGGCGGAATCGACAGTAGAAAAATTGTCCGAGCTTTTTCGCTACACCCTCAAGAGCGCTGAAAAAACTTCAGTGAGCGTTGCCGAAGAACTCGCCATCGTAAGAACATACCTTGAAATCGAAAAAGTCCGGTTTGGCGAAAGGCTTCAGTATGATATTTCATGTGACGATGGCGTCCGTGATTTCATGATTCCTGCGCTCATCATTCAGCCGCTGGTAGAAAACAGCATAAAGCACGGTATCTCTCCCCAAATTCATGGGGGGAAGATCAATATTGAGATCGGGAAGGTCGATCGAAACTGCCTCATCTCTGTGATCGATAACGGAAAAGGAATGGGAAACGCTGATACGGCGAGTGGATTCGGGTTGAGGAGTGTGGAAGAACGCCTAAAACTCCGATACGGCGCTTCCTCATCTCTTCGGTTAATCCCGGATGAATGTACCCATTTTGTGATCACGATTCCGATTTCTTAAGGAACTGCAATGCACATTCGAGCAATTGTCATCGATGACGAGGAACTCGCCCGCAAGCGCCTGCGGAAAATGCTTCGGAGTTATGAAAAAGATCTGGAAGTAGTAGCCGAAGCGGAAAACGGCCAGGATGCGGTAGACAAAATTGAGAGCCACCACCCGGATCTGATTTTCCTTGATGTTCAGATGCCAGGTTTTGATGGATTCGAAGTAGTGCGACGCTTGCGGTATAAACCGTTTATCGTCTTTACTACTGCATATGATGAATATGCCCTAAAAGCCTTTGAAGAAAACTCCATCGATTATCTCCTCAAACCCATCGAGCAGAAACGACTTGACACGGCTGTCGAGAAACTTCAACGTGTCTTTGCTACATCCAATTCTGGGATCAACGAAAACGTAGAACGCCTATTGTTGCAATTAGCCTCGCCGCCGCCAAGACGATTACAGGTAAAATCGGGAGATAGAACTCTGCTGGTCGACATCGACAACGTTTTGTACTTCGAAGCAAAAGACAAATACACATTTCTCCATACCGCCGAGCAAAAACATATTGTCGATTCAACAATTGCCGAATTGGAAGGAAAACTCGACACTCAGAGTTTCGTTCGAATTCACCGTTCAACGATTGTCAACATCAAGTACATTCGCGAGATTGTGAAGTGGTTCGGCGGCAAATACAAAATCCGTCTGAAAGACAAAAGCCAGACGGAACTTGTCGTAAGTAGAGGGTATATCGACCGGATCCAAAAACTCTAGAAGAACAGCAACACGGTTAAGTCAATAACACCTCTCTCACTCCAGTCGTTTATCTCATTTCCAAGGTTCTTCTCCAACAATATCGTAGCATGTTGGAAATCACAAGAAACTAAATTCTCCGCTGATCGCGGTCAAGATATTAGTCTGAAATCTTTGCATATCCTTTTTATGATGACGACGATTATGAAGTTCTTACGGCTTAAAACTGGAATGATAAATTGATCCCCATAGGATTGACTCCCATCGAGGGATTCACGGAGGATTGAGGCGGGCTGTGTTGCCCTTGGCCTGAGTAAACGCTTCGGTAATATTTGCCAACGGTAGAACCGACTGCGTACGACATCAGCGCTCCGGCAACAGCATCTGAGAACCAGTGCATACCACCCCGATTGTTTGCCGAGACACCGAACATTGTATACGCAACTAGTCCAAAGCCGGCAACTTTCAACCACCCCTTGTCGGGATAATAACTCGTCAATGCAGAAACTACAGCCATCGTTGCAGCAGTGTGCCCTGAAGGCCATCCCCAGAAGACTCCCCCGCGAAGGAAACCGAATCGAAACGATCTGCTTAAACTATCCATGTCACACACATTTCTCCAGTCCGGATGAGGCCTTCCAGTAATAGCCTTCAAGCCTGAATTGTAGAGAAATTCAATGAAGCTTGCCTGCATTACCGCAAAGGATGCTCCTAATGTTTGGTTGTCATTTTTTATTTTTGCATACGCAAACAGCGAGCCGCCGGCGATGAAGGGGAGATACTCACCGGTGAAAACTACCGGACGTGCCCATGCTCCATATTCAGCGTGCTGGTTAAAATAATGTTCAACGTCGTAATCAATTCCCTGATCCACGATTATTGCTGTTGCTGTTATAGCCGTCAGGTGGAGGTAAATACTATTTCCGCGAAAGCTGTCAACGAAGTTGTTTCCAAAATTTCCAAACAAACTAACATCGCCTTCGTTGTTTGTTTCAGCTTGTGCTGGGGATGGGAACTGGGCTTTTTGTCCTACGCTTGTACGGCTTTCAATTATCCCGAAATGCGTGGTCGAATTGTTCGCGAGCGAAACAAATGGATATTCCAGTCTATCCCGAAAAATTGTCTGTGCCCCTGTCTTGTTCGGAGAAGGGATCAGGAGTAAACCGGATACCATGCTAGAGAGTAAGAGACGATTCCTGGTTGCCATTGTTCATATTCATGCTTTTAACAATGGTAAGAAATCTTCTTTTTAAAATCACTGATTTTCGCGGGCGATGGTTTCGTACTTGGCGTTGATATAATGCTAATAATGGAATAGCATCTAATCCTCTTAACTAGCGATTTCAGATGATTATCGTTGTCGACGTCAAATTTCTGCGAAACGAAAAAAAGAATTTGTTTAATCTCCAATTTTTCGTATATTTTTAGTGTTAGTCGCCTTCAACACTTTAGGTGGCTCATATGTCGGATGGTAGAGAATTGTGGATTGAGCGTGTAGCTCAGGGGTAGAGCATCTGCCTTTTAAGCAGAGGGTCGGTGGTTCGAGCCCACCCACGCTCACAAATTCTTTCGTCAATTCGTCCGCTTTGGCGGCACCGCGTGTCGGGTCATTCCTAAGTCTGAAAACCTTCCTATTTCATTTTTTCTAATTCTAAGAACCTTTTTTCGATTTATCCGGGGTCTGCAGAGGCTTGTCAAATTTGTCGATTCAACGGGCCTTAATCAATCCAACGCTCCACCTCAGGTTGGCATGAGACTTGCGACTCATAGGTTTGCTTCATCACAAAAAGGAGATAAGCCATTTACATTATAAAAAATATATTGCTTCCGACAGACTTTTCAGATTGTTCTGCGGCCGCGTTCGTACATGCTTCGACGTTCGCTGTTATGTATAACGCTCATCTCCATATTCTTCATGTTGCAAAAGGTCCAGCATCGAAGACAAATGGTCCTGATGCTTCTCTCTTGGAAAATGTACATACTTCTCATCGGCTTACCTATCAGGAAGAATTGAATAAGTTTGTCAAGAACATAATACCGCACCAAACAAAAGTAATTGAGGCGGTCAGGTTTGGACAACCGCATAGAGAAATCGTCGACTATGCACAATGCGAGGATATCGATCTTATAGTCATCGCTACTCATGGTCGGACAGGATTGACTCATATTATGCTGGGAAGTGTTGCAGAAAAGGTTGTTCGTTTTTCACCCGTGCCCGTTCTTACAGTTAAGCCTCCGAGACTTTCTCCAATCATTGCTCTGGTCAGCCAACCGAAGCAAGAGATTTATGAAGAGAAGTTCAGTGAGTAGTTTTGCTGACATCATCCGCATTCGATAATCATTGTTAAATAAAAACCGCCGTTTTCACAGACACTGGCTCCCATTACAAATGTTCGGTCGCAAAAGACGTGTGTTAAAATCCTCGGCGGGAATGACATTTACTTTAAAAGTGTACCGCTACCAAACCCTCGGTGCTATTGAATTTTAGGTGACGCTTTTCACCGTTTCCGTCAAGATATTCTCGTCAGTGACAGAGGTCAAGAGATTGAATGCAACGATAATGCTCTTGCCTTCTCAAATGAAGTTTTGTATATTTGCCAGTATCTTATTGGTTGTACAATCCTTAGCGGAAGTGGTGGAACTGGCAGACACACCATCTTGAGGGGGTGGCGCCCACAAGGCGTGCGGGTTCAAGTCCCGCCTTCCGCACGAAACAAGTTGACAATGAAGAAAAGCGTTGCTATTTTTGGGGCAAACATAGGGAACGATTGCTTGCGAATCTTTATTCGAGCTTTCTTGTTACTGATAATGAGTTCAATTGTCGCGCTTGCGGGTACGACAATTCGCGATGGGTCGCTTGAGGCGCGCAGCGACGGAAATGATATTACAATTCAATGGGGAACAACAGAAGAAAGCTTAATACAAGAATTTGTTATTGAGCGCCAGGGCGGCACGGAATCCGACTTTGTCGCAATAGGATCGGTTCCTCCAAAAGGGAGCAATTCCTTTTATGAATTCGTTGATCAGACCGCCTTTAAAACAGCTACTTCGGTCTATCAATACAGGATCAAAATTGTTGCTGCGGACGGCATCACCTATTCGAAAGTCATCTCGGTTGCTCATAATGTTTCGAGTGTTAAGAGGACGTGGGGGAGTTTGAAAGCAATGTTCCGGTAGAGAACTTATTTTTTACTCAAAAGCGATACATCACGGATGTCATGTATCGCTTTTTTTTTTGAAGGGATGATGAATACCGTTAAGCCGATCATCCTCGCCTCGCGCTCTCCGCGGCGGATTCAACTGCTGAGGCAGATTGGACTTTCGTTTACTGCACAGGAAAGCGGCGTTGACGAGTATATTGCGGATGGAACCTCACCGGAAGAAGCTGTTCGTAAGCTTTCTCTTGAAAAGGCCGACCATGTGGCGCGCCGTCTTCGCAATGGCATCGTCATTGGTGCCGATACCATTGTTGTGCTCCACGGAGAGATCCTCGGAAAACCTTCATCGAAAGAGGATGCAGTCTCGATGTTGTCGAAGCTGGGAGGGAAAACGCATACTGTATTTACAGGCTTTGCGTTAGTTGATGCTGAATCAAAAAAGTCATACGTCGATCACGAACAAACCGAAGTGACTTTCCGAGAACTGGGCAAGGAAGAAATCAAAAGGTACGTCGAATCGGGATCGCCGATGGACAAGGCGGGTGCATACGGCATTCAGGATGATTATGGAGCTGTTTTTGTTGAAAGGATAAATGGCTGCTTCTACACCGTTGTCGGATTCCCACTTTCAAAGTTCTATTCAGCGCTGAACCTGTTTCTTGAAGAATCGAAGTAAATCGTTACGAGGTATTCATGAGCAAAAACATTCGAGTGTTAATTGCTAAGGCTGGGCTGGACGGCCATGACCGTGGCGCCAAAGTCATTGCTGCTGCTCTTCGAGATGGAGGCATGGAAGTTATTTATACCGGTGTTCGAAAGTCCCCCGAAATGATTGTTGAAGCTGCCTTGCAGGAAGACGTGAACGCTATTGGCATAAGCTCATTGAGCGGCGCTCACATGACAATTTTCCCCCGGGTATTAGGTTTGATGAAAGATAAGGGGATGGAGGACGTCCTCCTATTCGGCGGGGGGATTATCCCTCAGGGCGATATTGAAAAGTTAAAAAAAATTGGTGTGGGTGAACTCTTTACACCGGGGGCTTCAATGATTGAGATCGTGAATTATTTGAAAACATATTTCCAGTCGGCAACGGTCTAATTAGGTATCGAGTTGGATAGAGGGTTCAGGGTTGATCCATTCTTTATTCTGTTGTATCTCCGGCGAGACCTTTTTGGTGATAACAGAAATCTGCGATGGGTCGAAGCCAAACAAGTCCTCGGACGAAAAAATCGCATCAAAGTCTTTCCCCGAAAAGAAACCTTCAAATTTCTTCGAGAACTCTTCAAGCCTCTTCACATAGTATTCCACGTTTTCGTCGGGAAAGTTTGAGTCCCATTCGCTCGCCTCTTTTGCATTTTCGAATCCCTTGATATTTGCGCCGGAGCCGGTGTAGTAAAATGATATTTTGTCGCCGGCGCGATACGATCGTGAGGATTGGGATGCAAGTTCATAACTTGCCGATTTATTCCGTTTCTCGGCTTTGATTTCCTGCTGATAATCCTCCACCGAATCCCTGAGAGTTTCAGTCCGGGCAAAATCCTTTACGTCCAATAAATGATCTCGAATCGAGCGTTCAATGTATAAATAGAGCGCGTGCAGATCTTGAATCCGGTTATTCATGATATATTCGACGCAGTGCTGCACATAGGTTCGGCCAAAATGCTCCATACTTCGTGAAATGAGGGAAGAGCCTTTTATTGAAACTTTCCCATCATGCCCTAAGAGAGCGTAATTTTTCTTCTTGTAGCTGAGCATTTTCTCGTAACGCCCGTCAAAACCAAGATTGATTCCTTCAGGGAGCGAATCGGAGAGCCGTTCCACAAAGAGCTTTTCTGCTCTTTCTCCCGCAACATTATCCGGCGGGATGCAATACAGGCCGTCGGTATCGACTTCCACAACTTTTCCATTGTGCATCTCTATCTCATTTATCATTTGCTTCAGCAATTCCTGCCCCGTTGTCGTCACGACATCAGCTTGAGTGTAATCGTTAAAGAGTGCCCTGGCATATCCGAGATATCCATAGAATGAGTTGATCAAAATTTTAAATGAAGATTGCATTGCGTCGAGCCGGAACCGTTCTGCGTCATCGGTAGCTTTTTGCATATTCTTCTTAGTCTGGAGCCGGAGTCTGGTGAGGTGTTGGAGGGCAGAGTGGAAGACTCTCAGGACATCGGTCTTTGGAACAATGTTTTTTGAAATCATGATTGATGGATACAGCGATTCGACATCGGCATGAACGATCGGACCGAGGACTCCGGTGTAATAAATGTCCGAGTAGCCTCCGGTCGTTTGAGCGCCCGTTTCAGGCTTTGGGAGCGAATAACGCTGGCGCAAATATTCCCGCAACAATAGAGCCTCAATTTTCGACGCTGAACCCAGCTTAGCAACGGTTGTATAATTGAAGGGAAGCATTTGCGTCAGATAAAATGTGCTCGTCGAAAGCCGATCGCTGAGGGCTCGCGTTTCTCTCACATCATCTAATGCGTAATTCTTTAATGCATCAGGTTCATTGTCCCAGTACCATGATATTTTTTCGCCAGGAATGTAGGTTCTGTCTGCAGGGGCAAGGCCAAAGTATTTTGCTGCATACTTTAAAGAATAACTCTCCATCGAGCGTTTTACCATATCGTATGATTGGACGAGAAGCCAAGTGTCGATAACCTGCCTTCCCGGAATCTCATAGCTCATGTATTCAACTTCGTTTTCCGCGAACGAGGTACGCGATCGTACTCCTCGAGGCGAAGAATGATCCCTTCCTACTGCAAAGTCAAGCTGGTTGAGCTCGCATCTTTTTAATAAGTACGGCAAATCGAAATTGAAGATATTATGTCCTTCGATAACATCGGGGTCTTTCTTTTGTACAATGTCTATGCATTGTGTAATAAGGTCTTTCTCGTCGACTTGTTTTCCCCCTAGAATTGTTTCCCATCCGCGATTGTCGGAGAGAGAAATCAAGATAATCCTATCGTCGGGTCGTTCGGCATTACTGAATTTATAACTTTTCGAGTACGTTTCGATATCGAGTTGCATCCGATAGATATCTGCGAACTCCATTTCCTTATAAAGAGTTTTTCCGGATTGCATCAAAAATTGCGTATTGGTATCCGGACGGAGGAGGATGTGTTCCGTATCAGTATATGAATCGATTCTCCGTTCCTCGGTTTGATTGACCTTTTCGAGAACATACCTCACGGCATCCCACATATCATGCACGCGCTCAAAAGCGCAGACATACTGGTAGAAATTGGTTCCATCGAGTTTTTTCAGCCAAAATGGTTTTGAAAATCCGGCGATAAAGCGACTGTCGGAGAGGTGAAAGAATGGGAAAAATTCTTCATCATTGTGGGTGATTATCGCCCCATTACGTTTGTACACGCGCACCGTAGAATCGTCGACCGTGTGGACGGCAACGATGTGCGGTTCTTTGCTATGGCCGAAGAGGAGACTATCCATGATAGGAAATTAGAAAAGGGAAGAGAAAAAATCAATTCAATCGGGGAGAGCCGGCGCCGTCGGTTACCTGGTCCTCTGCTTAAAGCTCATAGCTATTGATCCGAAAAAAGGATAAAAAAAGAGCGTAGGGAAGAGGTTCGCAATTACTGGTCTTAATAGGGAATCGACAAGGTTCCTTCGAATGTGCCTATCGGAGAACTCAGGTTCCGTTTATCGCATTGAGAAATTCGGTTGCGGAGAGGGTGGGATTCGAACCCACGATACCGTTACCGGTATACCACCTTTCCAGGGTGGCCAATTCAACCGCTCTTGCACCTCTCCGGACTATATTTGTGCTATGACACTATTTAGCAGTTGTACTGGATAATATTTTTAGAAATCTTCGACCTTTAATGTTTCTATTTTGCTTGATAGTTCATCGAAAATGGCGCGAGAAACATATGTAATGTGGATCCCCAATTTTTTGTCACGGCCTACCAGCGCCAGGACGATATACGATCGGTCAAATTCCCACAATTCATATTTTTTTGCGTAGCCAAGCTGTATGCTCTCAACGGTGTTTAAATAAGAATCGTCGATCTTGGAGAATCCACTTCGAGCAGGCTTTCCATATTTCGCTTCAAGGAGAGTTCTGTAATTCTCGAACGAATCGAGAAAATCAAATTTTGAAATCGCCCTCACCTGCGGCGTTTGTCTGACGATGAATAGTCGGTCGCTATCAAATTGGTATGTCCATGACGCACTTACACCCGAGAATTGACCTGTATATTCGAAGCCGTTAGTAATAATCTCAATAGCGCTGTCCTTTACCCCATCGTGATTGACAAGATAATCGCGGACGTTCCGCAGTGTCATTCCCCAATGGGCATCTTTATAGCCGCCGGGATCCAGTGAATTGACACCCGTTGCAAAAGTTATTACTCTAGGCTCTTGAAGCACTGTGTCCTTATGGGCAGCGTTATTGGAATTCATATTGTAAGAATATAACACAGTCGTATCTTTGTGGAGTGCGACAGGGTCTGTTTCTTTTTTTGAAAGGGTATCGATCGGATTTGTCGCGGATGTTATTGTACCAGTACCGGCTATAGTATTGATGTGCACGGTATTTTTAAAACTTTGTCCATACGATACAAAAATAAAAATTGACCCCGACAAAAGAGTGACAATTATTCTATTCATTCAATTAATTTCCAGTGTTGAAAACATTCGATCTTCTCAGAATGCGGAGGTTGGGGTTCCTGTGAAGGAGTTTCTCAGGGAAAACCTACGATTTTCACTTTTCCTCTTAGATTTTGGTGCGGAGAGGGTGGGATTCGAACCCACGGTCCCACGTAAGCGGGACACCGGTTTTCGAGACCGGCTCTTTCAACCACTCAGACACCTCTCCCAGAAGTCGCTTACAAATATATCCAATTTTGCCTGAAAAGCAATTTCGGGTTCATTGACTATCGCAGGGTTTTTTGGTAATTTTAAATGTCCTAAACCTCTTTAATATTTCAAAATATCCTTTCGGTTGGAACTCTATCAAAGTTTTTGGGTTACATATTTACAAATACAATGGTTTTTAATCTTTATCCCTCACTTTTAAAAAATAAGAAAGGGTACGGCAATGTCGGTTACCGTTGGTTCAAAAGCGCCGCAATTCACTCTCGTCGATACAACAAAAGCACCGCGTTCACCTCTTTCGGAGTTTACAGGTAAGAAAGTTGTATTGCTTTTTTACCCCGGCGCGTTTACGGGTGTGTGCGACAAAGAGATGTGCAACTTTCGCGACTCAATATCCGCATACAATAACCTCAATGCACAGGTTATCGGCATCAGCGTTGACAGCCCTTGGGCGAACAAAGCATTTGCTGAGCATTACAAATTGAATTTTCCCCTGCTTTCTGATTTTGACCGAGCCGTTATCAAACAATACGGTATTGTATTTGAATCGCTTGGTGGCGTAAAAGGGTACACGGTCGCGAAACGTGCAGTGTATGTTGTCGATGGAAAAGGAATTGTCAAATACGCTTGGGTATCAGAGACGCCCGGAGTAGAGCCGCCGTACGAAGAGGTTAAAAAGGCAATTGCATAGAGGATCGCTATGGCTGAATTACACGTAGGGGACGATGCTCCAGATTTTTCCCTCGCCGGAGATGACGGAAAAAAACATTCGCTCAAAGAGTTTAGGGGGAAAAAAACTGTGCTATATTTTTACCCCAAGGATGACACCTCCGGATGTACGAAGGAGGCGTGTTCATTCCGTGACAATCTGACGTCGATCAAGAAGAAGGGAGCCGTTCTCCTTGGTGTCAGCGCGGATGGGACCGAGTCGCACAAGAAGTTTGTCTCAAAATACGATTTGAATTTCCCCCTGTTGAGCGATGAGAGTAAGACCGTTCTCGAAAAATATGGAGTCTGGAAGTTAAAAGCTTTCATGGGGCGCAAATACATGGGCATCGAACGGACAACATTCATCATTGATGAGAAAGGAAAGATATCTCATATCTTCCCGAAAGTGAAGGTTGAAAACCATACCGAAGAGATTCTTGACGCACTCTCGCAAGTATAATCAATAGAACGAACGGAGCCCCTCACGGAAGACAATTCTAGGAAACTGCTCGTTGAATTCTTGGGAACATGCATTTTCGTTTTTATCGGTGCCGGTGCCATCATAACAAACCAATTCTCAATCGGTGCGGTCGGTCTCGTTGGAATTGCCCTGGCTCATGGCCTGATATTATCGATCATGATATCGGCGTTCGGCGGAATATCGGGCGGCCATTTTAATCCGCCCGTGACATTCGGGGTGATGATCGCCGGACGTATTTCTATTCCTCTCGGTTTGCAATATGTGGGAGCCCAGCTCATTGGGGGCGTATTGGCCGGTTTGCTTCTCCATGCAGTTTTTCCAGCGGAGCTATGCGCCACCGTACATTTTGGTACGCCCGGTTGCCGCCCGAGTCTCTCTCGGAACAGCCGTGCTTATGGAAGCGATACTTACCTTCGCACTTGTTATTGCAGTTTTTGGGACAGCAATAGATCCACGCGCGCCAAAAATTGGTGGCTTTGGCATTGGGCTAACCGTCATGGCTGATATCTTAGTAGGCGGGCCTATCACAGGGGCATCAATGAATCCGGCACGCACTTTCGGTCGAGCGTTGGTTGCCGGGTTTTGGGAAAATCGTTTGGACTACTGGGTCGGCCCCTTACTCGGCGGCGGACTTTCAGGCTTCGAGTACGAAAATCTTATCATGGCAAAAAAATGATGTACGTAACCAGAAAAGCTCATTTCAGTGCGGCTCACCGCTTGTTTAATCCCTCATTCTCCGATGAAAAAAATTTCGAAGTGTATGACAAATGTGCAAACCCGAACGGCCACGGGCACAACTATAATCTCGAAATCACCGTCGTTGGCGAAGTGAACCCGATAACGGGTTATGTGATCGACTTGAAAAAACTGAAAGAAATTATTGAAGAGCATTTTGTCAGCAAAGTTGACCATAAGCATCTCAACTATGATGTGGAATTTCTCAAAGGCGTCGTTCCAACGGCTGAAAATATCGCCGCTGCTTGTTGGAAGCAATTAGCGCCCCACATTCGGGAGGGGCGTCTATTTTCTGTGAGGCTTTATGAAACGCAGAATAATTTTGTAGAATATAAAGGAGAGTCATGATGGCCGTATCGGCATCTCAGAAGATAAAAATGGAAGAAGTCATTCGTCAACTCTTGATCGGAGTTGGCGAAGACCCATCGCGGGAAGGATTGGCGAAGACGCCGTTGCGAGTCGCGGAGTCGTTCAAATTCCTCACGAAGGGGTATTCGGAGGATGCGCATACGATTCTTAACGGCGCTGTGTTCAAGGAAAAATACAGTGAGATGGTGATCGTGAAGGACATCGACTTTTTCAGTTTATGCGAACACCATTTGCTGCCGTTTTATGGAAAAGTTCATGTCGCTTATATCCCGAAAGGTAAGATTGTCGGATTAAGTAAAATTCCTCGCCTTGTCGAAATGTTCAGCCGACGACTTCAGGTACAAGAACGAATGACTCAGGAAATTGCACAGACGCTTTTTGATGCCCTGCACCCGGAGGGGGTTGGCGTTGTATGTGAAGCACGTCATCTCTGCATGATGATGAGGGGGATTGAAAAGCAGAGTTCCCGTGCGACGACGAGCGCGATGCTGGGGGAATTCCGGAACGATGTCAAAACCCGGTCAGAATTTCTCACCCTTATCGGCAGCAAGCCCGCGTAGTTGTGATCTCATGCCAAGAAAACAAATTCCGATTGTTTGGGTAACGGGCGCAAGCCGTGGTATTGGTGCGGCTATCGCGCGCGCGTTCGCAGAAAGTGGAGCGCATGTTATATTATCTGGAAGGAGCCTCTACGCCCTTCGCCGAAATGCCGAGGAAATCAGGGAAACGGGGGGGAGAGCGACAGTTGTCCGGTGTGACGTTGAGTCTGAAAAGAGTGTACATCTCGCATTCACAACGATTTCTAAAAAAATTGGCCGGGTCGATATCCTTGTCAATAACGCGGGCGCCACATACTTCAAACCGTTCGCAAAAACGACCGTGAAAGAATACGACCATCTCATGGCGACAAATTTGCGGGGAGTATTCTTGTGCATAAAATCGGTTCTCCCCGGCATGGTGAAGCGAAAGAAAGGGTCCATTATTAATATTTTATCGGTAAGTGCGATTACGACGTTCAAAAATTCATCTGCCTATGCCGCAACCAAGGCGGGCCTGCTTGCACTTTCTAGGGGTTTGCGATCAGAGGTTCGGAAAGCCGGCGTTCGGGTCGTTGATATTTTGCCCGGCGCAGTTGAGACAGAAATGTGGGATCGTGATGAGAGGAAAAAATACCATGAGAAAATGATGCAGCCTGAGGATGTCGCCGAAATTGTCGTTTCAATCTTCCGGCAGCCGAAACGTGTTCTAACGGAAGAAATTGTCATTCGCCCAGTTGAAGGAGACATATAAACCATGAGCGAATCGTTGAAAAATAAAACTGCCATAGTGACCGGTGGGAGCAAGGGGATCGGAAAGTCAATCGCCTTCGTTCTGGCGAATGCTGGAGTCAATGTTGTTCTTGCCGCTCGACATCAAAACGATTTGGAATCTGTTGAAAAAGAAATCCGCAAGCAAGGCGGACGCTGCGCTGTCGTTCCAGTCGACGTTTCAGAGGAGGCGGGAGCACATCGCCTCATAGAAAATGCAACGGCAACATTCGGTGCTATAGATATCCTGGTTAACAATGCTGGGTATGGCATCTTTTCTAAAGTTGTCGATACTGCGGTCAAGGATTTCGATGGAATGATGAATGTGAATTTACGCGGCGTTTTCTTGTGCAGCAAAGAAGTGCTTCCTGCAATGATTCGTCAGAGAAGCGGAGCCATCATCAATATCGCCTCTTTGGCGGGAAAGAATTCGTTCGTGGGGGGTGCAACTTATTCTGCGACGAAGTGGGGCCTTCTTGGATTTTCACGTTCACTGATGCTTGAAGTGCGTGAATTTAATATCCGCGTTGTCGCAATATGCCCCGGCTCGGTCAATACTTCCTTCTCAGATCATTCCAAAAATTCAGATAAAATTATTCAACCACAGGATGTTGCGGACACAGTCCTTTTTGCGCTCACCATGCCCGCACGTAGCAACGTCAGCGAAATAGATATTCGCCCGACAATAAGCCCGAAGTAATTTCTTTAAGATGCTCATATGGAAATTTTTGATATAACGATCATCGGCGGGGGACCGGTAGGACTGTTTGCATCGTTCTATGCCGGCCTTCGCCACATGAAGACGAAAATTATTGATGCGCTTCCGGAATTGGGAGGCCAGTTGACTGCCTTATACCCTGAGAAATATATCTACGATGTTGCCGGCTTTCCCAAGGTCGTCGCCAAAGAACTCGCCAAAAACCTTATCGAGCAGGGACTCCATCACAATCCTACAGTCTGTCTCAATCAAAAGGTTGAGTCGCTTCGCCCTGATGAAGTTGACGGACAAAAGATTCTCTCATTGTCGACGCACGATGGGGGAAGCCATAACACAAAGGCGCTTCTCCTTACCGTCGGCATCGGTGCATTCGTGCCGCGCCGACTCGACCTTCGAGGCTTAGATGCTTTTGAAAGTCGATATGTTCATTATTTCGTGAAAGATAAATCTATCTTTAAGGGCAAGGACCTTTTGATCGTCGGAGGAGGCGACAGTGCAGTTGACTGGACGTTGAATTTACAGGATACCGCACATCACATTACGCTCATTCATCGACGGGATGAATTTCGCGCTCACGAGGATAGTGTAAAGAAACTGATGTCGTCCGGTGCGGAGGTCAAACTGTGGTTTGAAGTCGATTCCGTTGCCGGTAATTCTTCGATCGAGCGGGTTGTTATCAAGAATAATAGGACCGGCGAATTGGAACCATTGAAGGTCGACCACCTTCTGCTTAATTTGGGTTTTGTGGCAAGTCTCGGTCCGCTTCGGGACTGGGGCCTTGAAATTGAAAAAGGGGATATCAAGGTTACTACAAAGATGGAAACCAATATTCCGGGCATTTACGCCGCCGGAGATATTGCTACTTTCCCCGGAAAGCTCAAACTTATCGCCACTGGTTTCGGTGAGGCTGCGATTGCGGTGAATAATATTAAATCGTTCATTGACCCGAAAGCAAGGTTTTTCCCCGGACACAGCAGCGATTTGAAATCGAAAAAATGAACGATGAAGCCCCCACAGCAACTTCTTATCACATACCCTTTAACGCAAAGTCAATTACGAAGAATTACCGAAGCCTCTACTCTTGTTGAGGTCTGCTACGCGCCAAACATTGAAGAAGCAAGAGGAATAATCGCCTCGACAGAGATCCTCTTTGGAGATATTCCCAAGGAACAGTTCCTGCTGATGCGTAGGTTGAAGTGGGTACAAATATCAACCGTCGGGGCTGACAGATTTTTATATCCCGAATTATTACAGAGCGATGTTGCCCTTTGCTGTTCTCGAGGGATGCACAAGTACCAAATGACCGAACTCCTGTTTGCAATGATGATTGGCATAACGCGGAAACTTTTTTTATATCATGACCTTCAAAAAGAAGCGGAGTGGACAGCAGCTTTCATCAAGGAGTCGGATGTTATTACCGGTAAGACACTGGGGATTGTAGGTTTAGGTTCAATCGGAAGCTTGATGGCGAAAGTTGCACATTCATTTGGAATGAGGGTCATCGGAACAAAACGAACGCCGCAGCCCGTAGAATTCGTCGATGAAGTATTAGCACCATCTCAACTCGAAATATTGCTGAGGGTTTCCGACCATGTAGTCAACGTTACGCCCTTAACGCCTCTAACGGTAAAGATGTTCGGTGAAAAGGAATTTGCGGCAATGAAACCCGATGCGATATTTTATAATTTCGGAAGGGGTGCTTCGGTGGACGCCGACGCTCTCATAAGAGCGCTGGAAAGGGGGACAATAAAAGCAGCGGCACTAGACACGTTTGAGGAAGAGCCATTGCCGAGAAATAACCCGCTCTGGAACGCCAAAAATGTTTTCATCACACCTCACATCGGCGGTCCCATCCCACACTACTACCATTTACTTACGGAAATATTCATCGACAACTTGAAACGGTATCTTAGCGGCAAGCCTTTCGCGACTGCCGTTGATAAAGCAAAAGGATATTAGCGTAAGAATGCCGGAGACACAACAAAATGCTCGGGCATTCTGTCGTGTCTCAGCAAAAGGCAGAAGAATCGCTTTCAAGGATGTTCATGATGGTGGCTCATTCCCTCGGAGTGGTCTTCTCCCATATGTTCACGCGCCTCAGCTCGAAGTACTTCACGCCATTCTTTTTGTTGTTCGGGCGTAAGGATTTTGTTCGCTTCGAACCAACCATCGAGCTTGTTGACATGTAAAGCAGTTTCGTTTGCAGCGACCTCATTTATTTGTTTCTCTATTGCGTCTTTGTCCGGAGCATCCGACGACAAAAGGCGGCCTAATTCAAGCTTCGAAAGAGCCAATTTTGACCGAAGTTCGATGGCTTTCTTGTCGGTTTCATATTTTAAATCCTTCATTTGTTTTTTCTGCTCGTCGGTGAGTTTTAACTTGGCGAGAAAGTTTGTTTTACCCATATGCTCCATTGGCCTCTTCATCGGCTGCTCATGCGATGGTTCCTGGGCTTTGATGATGCCGGTTAATGCGACGACCAACATCACCACTAAGTATTTCTTCATAGAAACTCCTTGTAAAGTGTACGAATGGGGTACAATGAGAACCTGTACCGTGTAGCAATATGACATTTCCACGGAGGAATAAGTTTAACGGTATTGTCCTTGAAAAAGAAACGTCATTTGTCTATCTTACAATCACCAACACAATGAAAATGCGAAAATATTATTATGTCTTCTTAGTTGGCCTTCTTTTTTCTGGGGAAGGATGCCAGGTGTATAATGGGGCCGCGGTATTTATCAGCCAGCGGTACACGAATACCGTCGCGTATTTCAACACCTACTATAATGCTCAAACGGCTTTTGATGCCGGTGAAAAAGAAGTGCTTGACGCCCAAGTCGCACAAATGGGCAGGCCGATTTCGACTGCACCCGAGCCGCCGCTTTCTCAGGTTGGCAAGGATAAATTTAATCTTGCTATTGAAAAAGCCTCTAAATTGTTGTCATTCTACCCGACAAGTAAATGGGTTGTTGATGCTCTTCTCATGATAGGGAAATCATACTACTATCTCGGGGACGATGTAAAGGCCGATCGAAAATTCCTGGAACTGTTTGGAAAGTTCCCTGACAGCGATTTACGCTTTGAAGCAGAATTGTGGTACGGCCAGTCCCTCATCCGACAGAAACGATCGGATGAAGGCCTCCAGACGCTTGAACGCCTTTATACAGATGCTGTTGAGAAGAACCAGAAGCAAATTGCTGGTTTAGCATCGTTCTCTATTGGAAAATATTATTGCATCAATCAAAATTACGATAATGCGATAACGTACTTCCAACGATCCTTGGAAACATCGGGTGATGACAGGTTAAATGCTGAAACCGAATTACAGATCGGCTTCTGCTATGTTGCACTGGGCAACGATCAGAAAGCATCGCTCTCATTTACAGCAGTTGATGGATTTGACCCAGAGTATACGACGTCTTTCACCGCCAAAATTGAGGGCATTAAAATTCTTATCCGGTCACACCAATATGAAGAAGCGCAAAGCCGTCTCGAGAAGCTTCTCAGTAACGCAAAGAACTCCGATAATTTTTCAAAGATCCAATTACAAATCGGAAAACTCTACCTCACTCAAAACAAAATAACCGAGGCCATCGCAAAGTTTTCGTACCTCGATACGGCGTACGCAAAAACCGACGATGCGGCAAAAGGATATTACGCACTGGGGAACATCTATGAAAACATTCAGACGAACTATCCCAAGGCGGCATTGAATTACAGCAAGGCAAAAACCGAATATCCTGCGTCGGTCGTCACCCTCGACGCAACAAAAAGAGCTGACGCGTTTGTAAAATACTTTTCGCTTTACTCAGAAATGGGACGCCAAGACAGCCTTATCCGTGAAATCAAAGGAAGAAAGGCGAAACGCGATTCTTTGGCTCTTGCTGCCGACACTTTGCGCTTGATAGACAGTGCCCTAACATCTTCCAACAATACGACAGCTCTTCCAGATTCTCAACGCTCGAAGTTGCTGGCGGCAAAGGATTCGCTGACTCGGATCGATTCGCTCAAAAAAGTATTGAATATACATCTGCTGGCTCTCGAAACTCGAAGCATAGATTCTCTCCGTCAGGCTGTAGTAAGAGCACACTTCGAGTTGGCTGGAGTTTTTTACCTTGAACTCGAAATTCAGGATTCTGCATTTTTCTGGTATCAAAAGGTGATTACTGAGGGGGGGCAAACCGAATATGCGCCGCGCGCTTTCTTCACACTCGCTGAAATTTTCAGAACATCCGGTGCAACTGGAAAAGCCGACTCACTGTACTCAACACTCATTGCACAGTATCCGGAATCTCAGTATGCCCAAGAATCGCGCAGGATTTTGGGGATTCCTTTGCTTGTTGCGGCCAAAGATACTGCGGAAGAATTGTATCTGAATGCGGAAGCGTATTTTGACAGTGCAAACGCTGAAACAGCGCTGCCGCTATTAACGAAAATTGTGGATAAAAATTATTCATCCCCTTATACCCCAAAAGCGTTGTATACGATTGGCTGGCTGTACGAAAACAAGTTGGACAATGAAGACAGTGCGAGCATAGTGTACCGTCGCTTAATTGCTGCGTATCCCACATCGGAATATGCTCTTTCCGTCATGCCAAAAGTGCAAGAAGAGGATAACTCAAGAAGAGATGCTGCGCAAAAAGCAGCCCAGGAACTTGCCCAAAAGAAGAAAAAAGAAGCGGAAGAAAGCAAGGCTGCAAAAGATATCAAAGTGGAAAAGCCTAATCCCAACGTGAACAAAGCGCAACCGTAATAACCGACGATCACTTCTGCAGGAACGCATGATTCAAGAACATGCCCCTATCCGCACTGTAAAAGAAATTGGATTGAATATTTTTCAGCTTTCTTTTCTCTCCTCCTCAATCTCTCTCAGCGCGCTTCCCGGACAATTTGTAAACGTCAAAGTCGAAGATTCTGCCGTTCCATTGCTTCGCCGTCCGTTTAGCATTTTTTCCGTGGAAAGGGAGACCGTTTCAATCATCTTTAACGTTATCGGCCTTGGAACGAAATTATTATCACAGAAGAAACCGGGTGAGACCCTCGACGTTCTTGGACCTCTTGGAAAAGGTGTATTTCCGGATAACGACAAAGCAGTCAAAACGGCATTGTTGGTCGCCGGAGGACTTGGCGTTGCCGCTTTCCCTTTCTTGAACTCTCGGTTGCGTAAGACAAAAACAGTTGTTTCATTTCTTGGGGCACGTACATCGTCGAATGTTGTGCGGATCGGCTTAGACAATATTCACATAGCAACGGACGACGGGAGCGAAGGGCTCCATGGGACTGTCGTTGATTTATTGAAGAATTTTCTCAATGAGCATCCAATAGACGGCCCCAGAATTTATACTTGCGGACCGACGGCGATGATGCGCGAAGTGGCTAAAGTTTCCCGCGAAAAGAATATTCCGTGCTCTGTAGCTCTCGAATGTGAAATGGCATGCGGGATTGGACTTTGCCAGGGCTGCCCTGTTGAAACCGTCAACCACGAAAAAAAATACCGCCTGGTCTGCAAGGACGGACCTGTCTTTGAAGCCAGTGAAATAAGGTTTTAAACTATGGACGAATCATTTTCATTGAAGGATGTTCGATTCCGCAATCGTATTTTTGTCGCCTCCGGTACATTTGGCTATGGTGATGAGGTAACGGAATTGGTCGACGTCGATAAGCTTGGCGGCATCATGACGAAATCTCTCTCGTTGAAGCCACGCGACGGAAACCCTCCTCCCCGGATTACTGAAACGCCCAGCGGAATGCTGAACTCAATCGGACTTGCGAACATCGGCGTTCATAAGTTTATCGAGGAGAAGATTCCTATACTTGAAAAATGTACCTGCGCTATCATCGCCAATATCGCCGCAAGCTCAGTGGAGGAGTACTGCAGTGTCCTTGAATTGCTAGACCCCTACCAACGCGTCGACGGTTTTGAAATCAACGTCTCGTGCCCGAATGTTAAAGAGGGGGGCCTGAGTTTTGGAACCGACGTTGTTAAAGTAGCCTTGATTACAAAAGAGCTTCGTAAACGTACTAGAAAACCTCTCATTCTTAAACTAACTCCGAACGTTACTCACATTTCAGAATTTGCGCGCGCTGCAGAAGCTGAAGGCGCTGATGCTGTTTCCGTTATCAACACACTCATTGGCATGGCTGTAAATATTCATACGAGAAAGCCGAGGATTTCAACCGTCACCGGAGGGCTGTCCGGTCCGGCGATCAAACCAATCGCCCTTGCGAAAGTTTTTGAAGTCTACAAATCGGTCAAGATTCCAGTGTTCGGAATAGGAGGGATAAGGACCTGGGAAGATGCAATTGAATTTTTCCTCGTCGGCGCAAGTGCTGTTCAAGTCGGTACCGAAAATTTTGTCAACCCTGCTTCGGCAGTCGGAATTTCGAATGGAATTAGGGATTACTGCCTGCACTACTCAATCGACAGCATCTCGCAATTAGTGGGAACCCTGAATGCGGATGCAAACGTCTCTGTTATTCAAAGCTGGCTTTGATTTCTGCAATTTAGTCTATCGCACTTTGTGACTCAAACCCGATCTACAACCGAATACCTTTACGGCCTGCAGACTTTTGGAATGAAGCTCGGCTTGCACAACATTCGAGCGCTGCTCCACTTTTGCCATGATCCCCACAAGCAATTTCGGTCTGTTCATGTTGCCGGTACAAACGGAAAAGGGTCAACCTCATCCATGATCGCTGCGGTGCTTCAATCGACGGGTTACAGGACCGGATTGTACACTTCACCTCATTTAGTGCAATTCAATGAACGGATTCGCATTAACGGTGAGATGATATCTGATTCGAACCTTGCCCGATATACTACTTTATTTCGCCCCCGAATCGATGCTCTGAAAGCAACCTTTTTTGAAGCAACGACCGCAATCGCCTTCAAATATTTTGCAGATCAAAAGGTCGATATTGCAGTTATTGAAACTGGATTAGGGGGAAGGCTCGATGCGACGAACGTTCTTGTTCCTGAAGTTTCTGTAATTACCTCGATCGCAAAAGACCATACGCAGTATCTCGGCAAGACGCTGCAAAAAATTGCTTTTGAAAAAGGAGGTATCATTAAGCCCGGCAAAGCGTGTGTTGTTGGAGTAAGAAGCCAGCTCTCTCTCCGGGAATTGAGAAAAATTGCAGCGCAGCGTCGATCACAATTTATCACGACCGACAATGTGCGGTCGTCAAAGGTGAACGCGGTTGAAAACGGTTTTCAGGGGGTAGATTTCGTAACTGAAAATCATTCATACAAAAATCTCCATATTCCGTTGATCGGTGAGAACCAGATCAGGAACGCTGAAGTTGCAATTACCGCACTCGAATACTTACAAACAAAAGGTGTTGCCATCACCGCGCACGCGGTTCGACAAGGATTCACACATTTGCAGCGCTTGACGGGGATTCGTGGTCGATTTGAAACCTTACGGCGGCATCCACTAGTGATTCTCGATGTCGGCCACAACCCCGAAGCTATTTCAGCTATTGCTGCCTCGTTGCGGGCTCTCTCTTATAGGAGACTTATTCTCGTGTTCGGTGTTATGAAAGATAAAGATTACAAGTCAATGGTCCGAATTCTCTCTAGCTTGAACCCAATTGTTTATGCCGTTCAACCTGCAATGGAGAGGGCATTACCGGCTGCAACTATTACCGATGTTTTCCGGAGGATGAACTGCATAGCCTATGCACCTGGAGTCGTGTCTGATGGAATTCGAGAAGCTTTGCGAACTCAAAAAGAAAATGATTTGTTATTGATCTGCGGTTCACATTATGTTGCAGGCGAAGCCTTGCAAGCCATTCAAGCGATGCACCTCCGAAAAAGTTCTTGACAATTAAAGCATTTACCTCTATATTTCAATTAATAGAATAGTTCGTGTGAGAAGGGTTTTTTGCTAAAGGTTTAACACTTCTAGATTACCCCGTTTGTTGCCAATTATCAGACCTTAAACAATCAAGCAGCGGTATTATTTTTTGAGGTACGTTCAACGAGTGTGATAATTACCTCCCCACGAGTTAAATAATCAATTTTTTATTGAAGGGATATTTCCACCATGCCAATGGACATTTCAGAATTGAAGTCCAAGAAAATTGCTGACCTTAATCAAATTGCAAAAGATCTCAGCATATCCGGCTACAGCGACTTACGTAAACAAGAATTGATATTCAAAATTCTGGAGGCTCAAACTGAAAAGGATGGGCTGACGTTCAGCAAGGGGGTCCTTGAGGTCTTGCCGGACGGTTACGGGTTCCTGAGATCCGTCGACTATAATTATCTTCCCTCTCCCGACGATATTTACGTTTCCCCCTCTCAAATAAAAAAATTCAGCTTGCGAACCGGCGACACTGTCAGCGGACAGGTACGTCCTCCGAAAGAAGGAGAACGCTTTTTTGCCTTGCTTAGGGTCGAAGCGGTAAATGATGAGAATCCCGATACAATCCGGGATAGAGTGCTCTTCGACAACCTCACGCCATTGTATCCGAATGAGCGCATCAAGCTCGAGACTGCCCCGGGTGAATATGCTATGCGAATACTTGACCTGCTGTCGCCGATTGGCAAAGGGCAGAGAGGTATGATCGTTTCGCCGCCAAAGGCAGGGAAAACCGTCCTCCTTCAAAAGATGGCAAACAGCATAACGCGAAATCATCCGGATGTCAAGCTGATGATGTTGCTGATCGACGAGCGTCCGGAGGAAGTAACGGATATGGAGCGTTCGGTGAGCGCAGAAGTTGTCGCCTCGACATTCGATGAACCGCCGGAACGCCACGTCCAGGTGTCGGATATGGTCCTTGAAAAAGCAAAACGGCTGGTAGAAGCAAAACACGACGTCGTTATCCTGCTCGACAGTATCACGCGCCTGGCGCGTGCCCATAATACAGTCGTTCCCCATTCCGGAAAAATCCTCTCCGGCGGTGTCGATGCAAATGCATTGCATCGCCCGAAAAGATTTTTTGGCGCGGCGCGCAATATTGAAGAAGGCGGAAGCTTGACAATTATCGCCACGGCGCTCGTTGAAACGGGGAGCAGAATGGACGAGGTTATTTTTGAAGAGTTCAAGGGAACCGGCAATATGGAAATAGTGCTCGACCGAAAATTGAGCGACAAACGAATCTTCCCGGCAGTCGATGTGAATCGATCCGGAACCCGCAAGGAAGAAATCCTGATGGGTGAAGATGAATTGAACCGCGTATGGATCTTACGGAAATTCTTAAGTGAATTCACGCCGGTGGAAGCAATGGAATTCCTGCTTGAAAAGATGCGTGGAACGAAAGAGAATAAAGATTTCCTCAAATCGATGAACAGTTAATCGCTTCATGTAAATCCTCATAATTGAAAGCCATCCTCCTTTTTTCGGGATGGCTTTTCATTTTCTTAAGGTTTATGGGAAAACATATTGGGACGCGGAGCATTCATTCGGGTGAAGAAAAAAAACGTTCGAACAGGGGGATAACGACCTCAGTCGCCCTTACTTCGACTTTTTTCTTCAAGAACGTTGACGAACTTCAACGGCATAAAGACAAAACCGACCCAAGGGAAGAATACGGTCGCTATCACAACCCCACCCGGTCGGTTGCAGAACAAAAGCTTGCCGACCTTGAGGGAGCAGACGATGCAATCATCTGCTCGTCGGGAATGTATGCGCTTACGGTTACCCTGCTTCGAATTCTTAAACCGGGTGACCATCTTCTCATCGTCGACGAAATGTACCACAGGACACAAGAGCTATGCTCTTCTTTGTTGAATAAGTTCGGTGTAGAAATCTCCGTTGTCAGAAGTTCCAGCCTCGAATCACTCCGATCGTCGATAAAAAAAAACACCCGGCTTTTTCTATTTGAAACGCCGACAAACCCTCATCTCTACATTCAAGATATTGAATCGATCGTCTCGATTTGCAAAGAACGAAAAGTAAAGACTATCGTGGACGCGACATTCGCTTCTCCGGTGAACCTTCTGCCTTTGAAGTTCGGAGTCGATATCGTGATTCATAGCTGTACGAAATACCTTGCCGGGCATAATGACATGATGGGGGGTGTTATTCTTTCTCGAAAGTCGATTATTGAATCTGTCCGTGAGCTTCACTTTACTATCGGGGGAACGTTAGACGCTCATTCCTCCTATTTGCTGATTCGCGGACTGAAGACCCTGCCTCTCCGCGTTGCCCACCAAAATCGACTCGCTGAAGCGATTGCGAATTTCCTTGTAACTCAACCCGCAGTGAAAAAAGTATTCTATCCTTCGCTCTCGACTCATCCGAATTGTGAGATCGCAAAGCGACAAATGACAGGATTTGGAGGGGTCGTCTCGTTCGACCTCGGTTCTTCGGCGAGAGCAAAAACATTCGTTGATGCATTGACTATTCCGTACATCGCCCCCAGCCTGGGGGGAACGGAAAGCCTTGTGATACCCTATTCGGTCGTCGTTCCGCCCAGCCTTCAGGAAATCGAAACCGGCAAATTTGCCATCGAGCCTGGACTCGTGCGCCTGTCGGTTGGGCTTGAAGACGAGGAAGATCTGACTGACGACCTTGCACATGCGTTGAAAGCTCTGTAGTAAGTCCTCTTTTGCCTTTTCGTTTGAAGAGTCGTACCTTACCAAAAAAGATTTATATGAAAGATGCAGTTATTGTCGCTGCCTGCAGAACGCCCATTGGCTCGTTTGGAGGCGCATTGAGTTCTATCACTGCTCCCAAACTAGGAGCGATTGTTATTGAGGAGGGGTTGCAAAGGGCAAATATTGCGAAGGATATCGTCGACGAAGTGATCATGGGAAATGTGCTGACCGCCGGAGAAGGACAAGCGCCGGCCCGTCAAGCGGCGATTTTTGCAGGACTTCCGCCCTCAGTAGAATGCACGACGGTGAATAAAGTATGCGGGTCAGGAATGAAAGCCATTATGCTTGGCACGCAAGCAATTCTGCTTGGCGACGCCGAAGTCGTTGTTGCGGGGGGAATGGAAAGTATGTCCAACACCCCATACTTGCTGGAAAAAGCTCGCATCGGCTACAAGATGGGTAATGCTGAGCTAGTCGATTCGATGATCAAAGATGGTTTGTGGGATGTCTACAATAATTTTCATATGGGAAACGCGGCAGAATTGTGTGCCAAGGAATGTGCGGTCTCGCGTGAAGC
This sequence comes from Bacteroidota bacterium, assembly GCA_049578505.1. Taxonomy (GTDB): domain Bacteria; phylum Bacteroidota; class Ignavibacteria; order UBA10030; family UBA8401; genus JAGVPT01. Next base: position 46,239 of record JBAUMC010000007.1, read on the forward strand.
GCAAGATCAGTTCGCGGTCCTCAGCTATCGGCGTGCTCAGGAGTCACAAGCCCGAGGACGGTTTAGAGATGAGATAATTAAAGTAGGTATTATCAAGAAGAAAGGGGATATTGAATTTGTTGAAGAGGACGAGGATCCAAAGAAAACTAATTTTGAAAAAATTCCAACCCTAAAGCCGGCCTTCCAAAAAGATGGAACCGTAACCGCGGCGAATTCTTCAAAGATAAACGACGGTGCTGCAGCGGTTGTTCTCATGTCTCTCGGGAAAGCGCAGTCGCTTGGGGTGAAGCCTATTGCAAAAATCATCGCAAGCGCTTCATCCGCTAAAAAACCTGAATGGTTTACAACGGCACCCGCGGATGTGATTCCAAAGGTGTTAAAGAAATCAGGTCTAACGATAGACGAAATAGATTTGTTCGAGATTAATGAGGCATTTGCGGTCGTTACTCTTGCGGTAAATAAAATCCTCGGAATCGATATCAATAAAGTCAATATCAACGGCGGCGCGGTTGCGCTTGGTCATCCGATTGGCGCAAGCGGAGCACGAATTGTTGTCACGCTGATTCATGCTCTACAACAAAGAAATTTAAAGCGCGGGCTTGCAGCAATCTGCATTGGCGGCGGTGAGGCAAGCGGAATAGTGATGGAAATGATGTGACAACGTACAACGCGCAGTGATGGATGGTTGAGAAAAATATGAAAATTAAAAATATTTCTGTGATTGGAGCCGGAACGATGGGGAATGGCATCGCGCATGTCTGCGCATTTTACGGCTTCAATGTCACGCTTAACGACATCGGTCAGGAATATATCGACCGGGGGCTGAAAACGATAGCGTCCAACCTCGACCGGCAGGTCAAAAAGGGTAATCTCACTGAAGTACAAAAAACAAAGACCCTCGGTAATATTACAACTTCGGACTCGCTTCCCGAAGCTGTTCGATCCGCCGACCTTGTGATAGAAGCCGCTACGGAGAACAAGAAGGTAAAACTGGACATTTTTAAGACACTTGATACCGCATCGCCATCTACTACAATCCTTGCCTCCAATACCTCATCCATTTCAATAACAGAGATTGCAGCTTCAACAAAAAGGCCGGCACAAGTTATCGGAATGCACTTCATGAATCCTGTCCCTGTTATGAAGCTTGTAGAGGTCATTCGGGGGCTTGCCACATCGAATGAAACTTTTGAAACGGTAAAGATTTTAACTGGATCGTTGGAAAAGACGCCGGTCGAGGTAAATGATTTTCCCGGATTTGTTTCAAACAGAATTTTGCTCCCCATGCTTAACGAAGCCATGTATTGTGTTATGGAAGGTGTGGCGACGCCGGAAGCAATCGACACCGTGATGAAGCTGGGGATGAATCACCCGATGGGCCCGCTCACGCTTGCAGATTTCATAGGGCTCGATGTCTGCTTATCGATTATGAACGTTCTTTATGAAGGACTGGGCGATCCGAAATATCGTCCATGCCCTCTGTTGAAAAAAATGGTTGCCGCAGGACATCTTGGGAGAAAAACGGGAAAAGGATTCTACGAGTATTCGGCAGCATGATAAATACCAAGTATTGGTTTTTAGGTTTTAGCAATAAGCTAATACCCAATTCCCAACAGCTTCCAAATTGTTCGACCAATTCTTATTACGAAAATGAACTTCGAGCTAAACGAAACACAACGAATGATCCGCGAAACTGCCCGACAGTTTGCTCACGATGAGTTGGCATCTTCCGCAGACTCACGTGACGAGAAAGAGGAATTTCCGTATGAAGCGGTGAAGAAATTGGGAGACCTAGGATTTATGGGGATGATGGTGCCGGAACAATACGGCGGCGCAGGGCTTGATACAGTGAGTTACTCCCTTGCGGTTGAAGAGATCTCTCGTGCTGATGCGTCGTGCGGGGTGATTATGTCCGTAAATAACTCTCTCGTCTGCTACGGTATCAATGAGTTTGGCACGGAAGAACAAAAGCAAAAATTCTTATCCCTTCTGGCAGCGGGGAAAAAGCTCGGTGCGTTTGCACTTTCAGAGCCCGAGGCGGGAAGCGACGCTACGAACCAACGAACGACGGCGGTCCGCGATGGCGATTTTTACGTTATGAACGGAATCAAGAATTGGATTACTAACGGTTTTAGCGCCGATTACGTTCTGGTGATGGCGACAACCGATCCGGCTAAAGGGAGCCGCGGCATCAGTACGTTTATTCTTGAAAAAGGAATGCCTGGATTTACCGTCGGCAAGAAAGAGCGAAAACTCGGAATACGAAGCTCAGACACCGTGTCGATCGCGTTCCAGGATGTCCGTGTTCCGGCGGCGAACAGGATCGGAGAGGAAGGATTTGGTTTTAAGTTCGCAATGACGACCCTGGACGGAGGCCGAATTGGTATTGCGTCGCAGGCTGTTGGCATCGCCCAGGCAAGCCTCGATGCGGCCGTCAAATATTCAAAAGAGCGGAAAGCATTTGACCAGCCATTGTCAGGTTTGCAGGCGATTCAGTTTAAAATTGCTGACATGGCGACTGAAGTCGACGCGGCTCGTTTATTAACCTTGCGGGCTGCACTCACTAAAGATTCGGGACAAAGATTTACACAACACGCGGCGATGGCGAAACTCTTTGCCTCGAAGGTAGCGGTTAAATGTGCTCTCGAGGCTATCCAGATTCATGGCGGGTACGGCTACATTCGCGAGTACAATGTCGAGCGCTATCTGCGCGATGCCAAGATTACCGAGATCTATGAAGGAACTTCAGAAATCCAACGAATTGTGATCGCACGTTCATTATTACAGTAGGGAATTGCGCGGGAGGTCGTTCATTTCTTTTTCTAACCCTCGGAGTCAATTGAACTGAGGGTCATTGCCGATAATTCAGACGTCAAACGATTTTTTATAAAGGAGGACTCTATGTCATCCAGGACGGATACTTTTACCTTTCCGCAGGGGGAAGTTGCGTCATCGGAAATTAAACGGTTGAAGAATTACATTGGAGGGACATGGGTAGATTCTGACGCCGCGGAATATCTCACTGTGATGAATCCTTCAATCGGCCTGCCGATTGCCGAAGTACCACTTTCCACATCTCATGCTGTTGACGACGCAGTAGTGAAAGCGAATGAAGCTTTCCACTCATGGTCGGTAATGCCTATTAAAGAAAGGGCGCAGGTCTTTTTTCGCTACAAGGCCTTATTGGAAAAAAATGCTCAGGCATTGGCTGAATTAGTGCAGGAAGAAAATGGCAAAATAAAGAGCGAAGCGATGGCCGAAATCGAAAAAGCAATTGAAGTAACGGAATTTGCCTGCTCGATGCCGCAGTTAGCTTCGGGAGAAATCTTAGAAGTGAGCAAAGGGGTTGAATGCCGCATTGACCGCTATCCGCTGGGTGTTGTTGCGAGCATTACGCCTTTTAATTTTCCCAACATGGTACCTAACTGGACCATTCCTAATGCATTGGTTTTGGGAAATGCATTGATTCTGAAACCCTCGGAACAGGTTCCATTGAGCGCTTGTAAAATTGCAGATTTGTTGAAAGAAGCTGGATTGCCGGACGGCGTGTTCAGTATTGTTAATGGATCACAGGCTGTCGTGGAAGCGATATGTGATCATCCGGAAATACAAGCCGTTTCGTTTGTAGGCTCAACGCGTGTGGCAAAGCTTGTATATACTCGCGCTGCAGCGCATTTGAAACGCGCCCTATGTCTTGGGGGTGCTAAAAATCACTTGATCGTTCTTCCCGACGCAAACGAAGAAATGACCGCTTCGAATGTCGCGGCTTCAATGAGCGGATGTGCCGGACAACGGTGCATGGCGGCGTCAGCGATGGTCGCAGTTGGCAATGTTGACCGGATCATTCAGAGGCTGTGCGACGAAGCGAGGAAGATTGTTCCGGGGAAAAATCTCGGTGCAGTTATTTCGAAAAAGGCAAAAGAGAGAATTGAGAGATACATTACTGAAGCCGAACAACAAGGAGCAAAAGTGCTTGTGGATGGAAGGAACGCAATTGTTGAAGGCAAAGAAAACGGCTATTACGTTGGACCGACCGTCATTGATGACGTCCGGCCGGAGATGAGGATTGCACAAGAAGAAGTCTTTGGTCCGGTGCTCTCCATATTGCGAACAAAGAACATCGATGACGCGATCAGAATTGAAAATAGTTCTCCGTATGGGAACGCAGCTTCGGTTTTCACACAAAGCGGCGGCATGGCCCGGTACGTCATTGAACGTGCCAGTGCCGGGATGATCGGGGTAAATATCGGCGTGCCGGTTCCGCGCGAGCCATTTTCGTTTGGCGGGTGGAACGAATCAAAGTTCGGCGCGGGAGATATTACGGGAAAAAGCTCCATCGAGTTCTTTACAAAGCTGAAGAAGACAACGATTAAATGGAATCCCGAATCGAAAGTGAATTGGATGAGTTGAACTGGACGAGCGTGACCCGATGCCGATACCTATTAGGTAAATACGTTATGAACGCATGTTGTAATAATCCGGCTTCGTGCGAGCCGGCGAATAAATTTTTCACCAAATGGTCGAAGCGTTATGCCAAGCGCTTTCGCAAGGAAGGGCTGGAGAAGACTCAGCGCTATTTGTTGGAGGGTGTTCGCAAAGAGGCCGTGGCTTCGAAAGAAATCCTCGACATTGGATGTGGTATTGGTTCACTGCACATGACTCTTTTGCTAGAAGGTGCTGCAAGTGCCACTGCTATCGATGTCTCTGACGGAATGCTGCAACAGGCAAAGGCATTAGCGAAAGAGAACCGCATGGAAAAGCAGACTAACTATATTCTAGGCGACTTTGTAAGTGAATCAGGAATGATTAAACAGGCAGATATAACGATGATGGATAAGGTAGTGTGTTGCTATGAAGACTATAATACCCTTATCACTACATCAGCGGCGAAGACGAAAACCATCTACGCAGTTACTCATCCGAAAAAGAATATTATCATGGAGTTGTTGTTCAAGCTCCAAATTTTCATTTTGAAATTGTTCCGTAATTCGTTCTATCCCTTCTGGCATGACTGGAATGAAGTACATCGAATAATTCTCGGTCAGGGATTTCGGCTGATTTATTCCAACTCGACAATTGCGTGGCAAGTTTTGGTTTACAAAAGAATCTCTTCTCCCATCTGATTTGTCCTCCGCTCCGATTTCCTACCTCACGGCCTTACGCAAATTGTTTCTCCTTCTTGTGAGCAAAGCATAAACAATGAATGCTACACTGAATCCGACGAACCACGCGTAACTATAAACATTCATCAAAAACGGACCGATTGAAACAGGGTCTACTGCGTTAATTGTACCAAGGAAACCGGGGACACTCGGCGCGACGCCAAGAATAAGTGCCACGATCGCCCTTGGATTGAATCCATTATTGTATGAATATTCACCTTCGGAATTATAGAGGTCGATTGATTGGAGTATAGTGTGGCGAATGAAAAAATAATCGCATATGAGAATTCCGCCGATCGGTCCGAGGAGGGCGGAATAGCCAACCAGCCAAGTGAAAATATATCCGCTCGGATCCGCAACCAGCTTCCACGGCTGTATGAGGATGCCGATAATGCCGGTAATTAGCCCGCCGATACGAAACGTGATCTTCGACGGCCAGAGATTCGAAAAATCATTCGCGGGACTTACGACATTCGCGGCGAGGTTCGTTGCTAATGTTGCTAGGCACAGTGCGAATAACGAAACTAATAGCACGAGAGGGTTTGTAAATCGGGAAATCAAAACGACGGGGTCCCAAATCGGGAATCCGCCGTAAATCACTATCGTAGCAGACGTAACAGCAACGCCGATGAAAGAATACAAAGCCATTGTTGCCGGTAACCCTATTGCCTGACCAAGCATCTGATCGCGCTGGGTGCGAGAGTAGCGGGTAAAGTCTGGGATGTTGAGCGACAACGTAGCCCAAAACCCAATCATTCCAGTCAATGAAGGAAAAAACACCAGCCAAAATTTTCCTTCTTTCGGCCCGCCGGGCACAAACTGAGAGGGCTGCGATAACATCGGTCCGAATCCTCCGGCCTGAACATACGCCCACATAAGCAATACCAAGCCTAGCAATATGAGAAGCGGTGCTTTGATGTTTAAGAGAAAACGAATCGATTCTATCCCCTTGTAAATGACCAGCATATTGATTCCCCAAAAAAACAGAAAGCAGGCAAGTTGAGGGGTGTTAATGCCTGCGAACCAAACAGGCAGTGAGTTCCAGGAGGGGATGTAAATTGAGATCATTTTGTAAATGGCCCATCCTCCTATCCAGCTTTGAATACCGAACCATCCGCAGGCGACAAACGCGCGGAGCAAAGCCGGTATATTTGCCCCGCGCACTCCAAACGAAGCCCGGCAATACACAGGAAAAGGGATTCCGTATTTGGTCCCCGCGTGGGCGTTGAGAACCATGGGTATGAGCACGATGGCATTTCCGAGAAAAACCGTCAGCACTGCCTGATACCAGTTCATTCCTTCGGAAATAAGGGAAGAAGCAAGCATGTAGGTTGGAATACATGCCGACATTGATATCCAAAGGGCGGCGATATCATAGGTTCCCCATTTTCGCTGGGAAAGTTTCGTCGGTGAAATGTCGTCGTTAATAAGCGAGCTATTCCGGAGAGAAGAGAGGTCGACTTCGACGATCTCAGAATTTCCCGAATCGGGCATAAATTTTTGAATGATGGAAGTAGTAAACTGGCTGCACAATAAAGCGAGGGTAAACTTATCCTACATGGCTTCTTCTTTTTCCCACAGCTTCTTGTGCCACAAGGTCAAAATAATTCCGCCCAGGACAAAATTAACAAGCTGGTATCCGCTGTCGACTGCCCAAAGCGCCCAGGGCTGCATTTGATAACGATTTGTGATCCCCATTATTGTCGCGACAAATCCGAACCAATTCCAAAATCCCACCATTGCTCCTTCCACCGGCGTTCTTGCTTTAGCATACGCGAGAGCATGAACAAGCACCCACGAGACTGCGAGGTAAGCGATGAACGTCAAGCCATACGCCTTCCATGGGCTCATCGTTGATGCCATCTCCATTGTGATGCCGGTAAGCTGCATCCACTTATTGCCGAAGAGAATCGGCGAATACCAGACAGCCCCAAATATAAATTGAACGAACGCGACGACAAAGACCGCAATGTAGTTAATTTTGGGTCGCTCCATAATTTAATCTCCGATCTCAGTTGATGGATCAATTGTTACCGCAGTTTTGCAGACGCAAATATCTATTTCCAAGCGCCTGCATAAGTATCTCGCTTAATAAACTTCCCCCGTCCTGCTTTTCCAAACCATGTATTCTTGTCGACAATGATTTCCCCGCGCGAGAGGACAGTTTCAGCGTCCCCTTTTACTTTGAATCCTTCGAACATCGAGTAGTCCACGCGCATATGATGCGTTTTAGCTGAGAGCGTTATTTCTTTGTTTGGATCCCATATGACAACATCGGCGTCGCTCCCGACGGCGATCGTTCCTTTGCGCGGATAAAGGCCGAACATCTTTGCTGGCGTTGTCGATACAATCTCTACCCACCGATTCAAACTAATGCGTTTGTGGTTCACACCGTGATGGTGAATAAGCTGCAACCGGTTTTCCACTCCGGGGCCACCATTCGGTATTTTCGCAAAACTATCGCGCCCTAATTCTTTTTGTTCTTTGAAACAGAATGGGCAATGATCTGTCGAGACAACCTGAAGCGTATTTTTTCTCAACCCTTCCCATAATTTATCCTGATGCCATTTTTCGCGTAGGGGGGGAGTAAAGACGTATTTTGCTCCCTCGAAATTCGGCCTGTCCAAATCTTCGATTGAGAGTAGGAGATATTGCGGGCACGTCTCGGCGAAAACGGGAACCCCTTTGTCCCTCGCTTCGGAAACCTTTTCCAACGCGTCCGCGGACGAAAGATGGACGATATAGACCGGGGCGCCTGCCATCTGAGCGAGTGCGATCGATCTGTTGACTGCTTCGCCTTCGGCAGTGGTTGGACGGGTGAGTGCATGGTAGATGGGGGCGGTTTTTCCCTCGGCAAGCGCCTTTTGCACGAGCAGGTCAATCACGCCGCCATTTTCCGCGTGCATACAAACAAGTGCCCCGTTACTTCCCGATTGGCGCATCGCCCGAAAGATTGTTGCATCGTCTACCATCAGAACGTTTGGGTAGGCCATAAAAAGTTTGAAGCTCGTCACGCCTTCATGTACCATTTCGTTCATATCTTCGAGATGCGCTTCAGGTAAATCGGTGATGATCATGTGGAGTCCGAAGTCGACCGTTGCCTTTTCCCCCTTTTTCCACCATACATCAAGGGCATCTCGCATCTTTGTCCCCTTGGCTTGGGTCGCAAAATCGATGAGGCACGTAGTTCCCCCAAACGCAGCGGCACGCGTGCCTGTTTCGAAATCGTCGCTCGAGGTCGTCCCGCCGAAGGGCATGTCCATGTGGGTGTGGACATCGACACCGCCGGGAATGACATACTTTCCCTTTGCATCAATAGTCGTGTCGGCATGCATGGTGAGTGAAGCGCCGATGGTGGAAATCCTATCTTTTTCGATGTAGATGTCGGCCGGATAGTCTTGTTCAGCGGTGATGATACGCCCGTTTTTGATCAGGGTTGACATTGACGGCTCCTGCAAAGTTTACAAAATATCATACCTGTTGTCTGGACAGGCTCAGTTGTTTTTTCAGGATTGCTTCAATCGATTCTTTCTGGTCTGGGGGCAAAATGATCGTTGCGGTCTTTCGCCACGACCTCCTCACATCTACCATCAAATTGCTCTCATCTTGCCCAATCCAGCGATAGGACGAAATATTTTTCCACCGAAGAAGAGAATACGCTTCGAGTATCCCATTTTCCCGTAATTCGACTCTGCCAAAAAGAGGGGACGCAAAATAGCAAATGACGGAAAAATAAAATACAAGTTCAGTAATTGTTTCCCGTGAGAAATCTGAGCGGACAATTGTGAAAATAATAAGGACGAGAAACAATCCGGCAGTAACGAAACCCGATATTCGGCGGCTCTGAACCCTGCGAATGCCGTACAACAGCGTTCCCGCACTTCTCCGGACAAAGGGGTAACTGAGCAACAATCCGTAAATGATCGCCGAAAGCACTATCGACAGAATCGTTAGAGCATTGTCTGTACTCAGGGCAGCCGCCTTAGGATGTATCAATACCCAAATCGACGTGCCAAGGAGGGCAAGCCCCGTCCCCACAAACATTCCACGTTGAGACGGGTACTGTGTGATCGTTTTGCCTCGAAAGGCATATACGAGCGCTAGAACGCCGAAAATAAATGAGGCGTAAGTTAACCAGGACATATAATATTCTCTTTAAGATCCTGTCGTTTCTTTTTTATAAATACTTGCGACGATCGTAGCGGCAATGACCGTCCAAACGATTCCATAGACTGTGTCGAACCATGCAAATTTATACGAAAATCCCTTTATAAATAGGTGGAAAAATATCCACGTCGGAAAGTTCATAAGAATTCCTGCATACAATCCGTACATCGCGCCACCTTTCCAACCGGGATTGAAACTGCCCGCAACTTTGTCGTACACCCATGCAAGCACAAAAACGGTGAGGAAGTCCATTATCACAAACCAGAGGGGATTGGTTGTCTGAACGAATACGTCAGCATGTTTGGAATAATACATCGGAGTAAGTATCATTCCTTGAAGAATGAAGTCCACGATATTCATTACAACCCCACTCGCCGCAACAGCCATCCAAAATTTACTGCTTTTCATAGAACCTCCTCCATACAGAGATGAGAGATTGAGTGGATTGAACGCTCCTGAACCGAAAGTTGAAATTAATTCAGCTTCACGGCATACCGATGTTAATGGATTTCTATCCCATGCTTGTGTTGGAATTGTCTCAGAGCTTCCCATGTCAGCGGCTGGGGCATCTGCTTCATCAACTCGTTCCACGTCATTGCCTCAGTGCCGTTGTCTACCCGAACCATAGAGATACATTTTTCGACTGGACAGACGATGAAACAAAGCCTGCACCCCACGCAATCCGATTCCCGGACTTTAGGCTGATTTTTTCCGTTATGTGGGAGCAGATCGATGCACTGATGCGCCGTGTCCTCACAGGCAATGTAACAAAGATTGCACTGAATGCATTTAGCTTCGTCGATGCGGGCCACCGCTTTGTAAAGAAGATTTAAATTGCCGAACTCAGAAATACATTTGAGCGATTTTCCCCGCACGTCATCGAGAGTATGAATATGCTTTTCCTCCATCCAGTTGGTTAATCCTTCCAGCATGTCTTCGACGATACGAAACCCGTAGTGCATGGCCGCAGTGCACACTTGGACGGAAGAAGCTCCAAGCAGGATAAATTCCAGCGCGTCACGCCACGTCGATATTCCTCCTATTGCCGAGATAGGGAGATTGATTTCAGGGTCGGTTGCAATCTGTGACACCATGTTAAGTGCGATCGGTTTTACTGCGGGGCCTGCGTAACCGCCGTGTCCGCCCTTGCCGTCGACTGAGGGATTAAGTTCGAAGGTGTCGAGGTCGACACCCATAATGGTGTTGATGGTATTGATGAGCGAGATGCCGTTCGCTTTTCCTTTTTTTGCAGCGCGTCCGGGGAACCGGATATCTGAAATGTTCGGCGTAAGTTTGACGAGAACGGGAATTGTCGATACCTCGGTAACCCATTCGGTGATCATGGCGCAATATTCAGGCACCTGACCTACTGCTGAGCCCATGCCCCGCTCGCTCATACCGTGGGGGCAGCCGTAATTCAGTTCGATGCCGTCGCAGCCGGTGTCGATTGTCCGTTTGACAATATCGTGCCACGTTTCGCGCTTTGATTCCACCATGAGCGATGTGATGACAGCCCGATCCGGCCAGAGCTTTTTTGCTTCTGCAATTTCTTTCAAATTCACTTCAATTGGCCGGTCGCTGATGAGTTCGATATTATTCAGGCCGATAATTTTTTGGCCGTTGTAGTCAATTGATCCGTAACGGTTCCCAACATTCATCACCGGCTCGCCGATGGTTTTCCACACAGCGCCGCCCCAGCCTGCTTCGAACGCTTTGCAAACCTGGTAAGCTGAATTTGTCGGCGGGGCGGAAGCCAGCCAAAAAGGGTTTGGGGATTTGATTCCGCCGCAATTTATAGATAGATCAACCATGAATGCGATTCTTTTTTACAGGTTTCCTTTGATAAAACTATCAATCCCGTGAGCTGCCTTCTTTCCATCCGCAGCAGCGTTGACAACTTCCTTTCCCCCATTGACACAGTCACCGCCGGCGAAAAATTTTGGATTGCTTGTCTGACACGTATCGGGATTTATCCAGACATTACCATCGTTAATCGTTAATCCTGGAATTCTTGAAAGGAAATTTCGCTCAGTTCTCTGACCGACTGCCTTAATAACCATATCGACCGGTATTTGAAATTCGGAGTTGGGAACGGGCTCGGGGGTTCTCTTACCATTGATATCGGGGGTGCTAAGTTTCATTCGAATGCATTCGATTGCCTCAACATGTGTTGACCCGAGAATTCGCTTCGGCATTGTAAGAAAATGAAAAGTAACTCCGTCACTTTTAGCCAATTCATACTCGAATTGGTACGCGGACATTTCACCCTTGCTACGACGATAGATGATCATGACTTGTTCGGCCCCGAGACGCTTCGCTTCGGTGACCGCATCGATGGCAGTATTTCCAGCACCAATTACTGCAACTCGCTTACCGACGTCAACAGCGCTCCATTTGCGCGACGTAACCCTCTCTATAAAACTCAACGCGTCGTGGACTCCGGCCAATTCCTCGCCGGGGATTTGAAGTTGTGTTGGAATTTTCAAACCTACACCAAGAAAGATCGCTTCGTGTTTGTTCGATAATTCGTCGATGGATATATTCTCCCCAATGCGAACATCTGTTTTAATCTTGGCGCCAAGCTGCTCAACAATCTTTGCTTCATTCAAGCTGTCCTGTCGCTTCATTTTGTACGGAGCAATACCCCATGTGTCGAGTCCCCCCGGCTCGTTCTTGGCTTCGTAAATAGTGACGTCATATCCCATAAGCGACAGCTCGGCACCGCACGCCAATCCCGCTGGGCCGGCACCAACAATCCCGACAGATTTTCCTTTCAGAGGAGTACGTGGGAAGAGTGGAGGCATCTTATGTTCGACGTACCAATCCATGGCATATCGCTGCAACCGCCCGATTTGAATGGGCTCTTCACCCCTGGCGTTATAGACGCAAGCGCCTTCGCAGAGTTCGTCTACAGGGCATGCCTTTGCGCAGGTTAGCGCAATCCAATTCGATGAAAGAATAGTTTTTGCTGAACCTTTCAAATTTCCAGATGAGATCTTTCTGATGAATGTTGAAATGTCAATATGAGTGGGGCATGCTTTCATGCAGGGAGAATCATAACAATAGAGACAGCGATTGGCCTCGGCAACGGCGGAGTTATGGGTGAAGGGGGGATGAAGTTCCGCGAAGTTGTTCTCGTATTCTTCGGTCGAGAGTTTCGGAGCGACGTTGTTCATTGTTGACGTATCGAGTAATCCATTATTTTACCGGAGCAGCAGTCGCAGCCGTTTCATGAACATGTTCGTCAGCAATGCGCAATGCTTCGTCAAAGACTTTTATCGCCAAATCGATTTCTTCTTTTGTTATGATCAAGGGAGGGGCAATCACAAAATGACTGACCCAAGCTTGAATAAAGACGCCGTTCTTCATCATTTCTGCGGTAATCTTGTCGACGAGCAAAGGTATGCCGTTGATTTTGTCTTTGTATGAATTGAACGGTTCTTTTGTCGACTGATTTTTTACGAGTTCAACCCCCCAAAACAATCCAAGGCCGCGGACTTCTCCGATAGATCGGTGCTTTGTTTTTAGCGCATCTAATTGAGAACCCATGTACTTGCCCATCTCGGTCGACCTTCCGATAAGATGAAGGCGCTTCAATTCACTGATTGCGGCGATAGCAGGAGCCAATGTCAGAGGATGCGCTTCGTACGTGTGTCCATGAGAAAAATAATGATCATCAAAATAGTCCGCTATTTTTTTCGTTGTTGCACACAAGCCGAGGGGAACATACGCCGTTGTGATCCCTTTCGCTGTGGTCAGGATATCCGGCTTCACATCCCAATGATCCACTGCGAACCATTTTCCCGTGCGGCCCCATCCGCTCATCACCTCGTCCGCGATGAGCAGAACATTATGTTTGTCGCAAATTTGTCTGAGGCGCGGCATGTACTCTTTCGGCGGTATCAATACGCCATTAGTCCCGACAACCGGCTCGACTATTATTGCAGCAACATCGCTTTCATTCTCGATCATATGATCAATGTACTCGACGCAGGCGATGCCGCATTCCGGGTAGGTGTGATGAAGAGGGCAGCGATAACAATTGACTTCCGGGCCGAAGATGACGCCGGGAATTTTCCCCGCAGGTTCCATTGCCCATCGGCGGGGATCGCCGGTGGCAGCAATTGATCCCATGGTTGAGCCGTGGTATGAATGGTACCGAGCAATTATTTTCGTTTTACCAGTGTACATCCGCGCGATTTTGAACGCGGCCTCATTTGCTTCTGTCCCGGAGGTCGTAAAGAAAAATTTTTCCAACCCTTTCGGAAGAACTTCAAGGAGAACCTTACTCAATTCCGCCCTGACATCAGTCGCAAAGCCGGGCGCAATATATGGCAGGCACCGCGCTTGTTCCTCTATCGCTGCGATGACAGCTTTATTTTTATGTCCGAGCGTAACGCACATGAGCTGGGAGGAAAAATCCAAATATTTCTTCCCTCCCGCGTCGATGAAGTAACATCCTTCGGCATCCGTAATGTGGAGGGGTTTCCAGCCTTTTTGGAATCTCCACGTTCCGAATGTGTTCTTTGCAGTTATCTCGACTACTTCTTGTGATGTCATCGTAAAATTAAGCTCTTTCGGATTAATGAATCTTAATTTCTATTGCCCTGGTTCTTTACTGGCCTTCCGTTTAATAATTTTCCACTTACAGCTTGAAATTCATATCTTACAACCAATAACTCAAAACGTCTCCTCAAACGTTTTCTTCAACAATCTCTCTGTATGATTCCGGTCTTCGGTCCCGGTAGAATTGCCAAACTGACCGAACTTCCTTAATCATATCCAGATCAAGATCTGCGACGACAAGCTCGGTCTTATCCCGGCTCGCTTGCGCGATAATCTTTCCGCGAGGGTTACAAAAGTAACTCTTGCCGTAAAACTCTCCGATATTCCAGGGTGGCTCGGTGCCAACCCGATTGATTGCTCCGACAAAATAACCATTTGCAACAGCATGAGCCGGCTGTTCGAGCTCCCATAAATATTCTGACAATCCTGCAACCGTTGCCGAAGGATTAAAGACGATTTCGGCGCCATGTAATCCCAAAATGCGCGCCCCTTCTGGAAAATGCCGGTCGTAGCAAATATAGACACCGATATCGGCGTACTGCGTTTTAAAAACGGGATATCCAAGATTACCCGGCTTAAAGTAAAACTTTTCCCAGAATCCTGGGTCGACTTGTGGGATATGATGCTTGCGATATTTTCCAAGATACTTTCCGTCGGCATCGATTACTGCAGCAGTGTTATAATAGATTCCCGTCATTTCCTCTTCGTATATCGGGATAATCATTGCCATGTTGTACTTCTTCGCATATTCCTTCATCAGCGTAATTGTCGGCCCATCAGGAATTTTCTCGACCATGGCGTACCATTTCGTTTTTTGCTCGGCGCAGAAATATGGTCCAAAAAATATTTCTTGAAGGCAAAGAATCTGGACCCCCTTTTTCCCCGCCTCTTCAATTAGCTTAAGATGTTTGTCAATCATCGATTTTTTTATCACTTCGATTGGCTTTTCAGTCGATTCAGAAACAGAACACTGAATAAGCCCCCCCTTTACGATGCGAGGCATGTAGACTCCTTCCTCATACAAGCGAGATCTCTAGTGGCTATCGTTGAATTGGCTGAGGGAAATAGTAAAGACAATTTTATTGATTGTCAAGGAGTTACAGCGGAATTCACCCTGCTTGTTTTTGAAAGTCGTATTGATTACCTTGTCTTGCGACTATATAATCAACCGTGTGTTTAACCAAGGAGAATATTTTCAATGAAATCAAAAGGTCTTGTCATCGCACTGTCGGTTATCGGTGGAATACTTCTCGTAGCAGTCCTGGCGATTATGTGGGGGGTGGGAGTCTATAATAATTTAGTTGCGATGAACGAAAGCGTAAACGGTGCATGGTCGCAAGTGCAAAATCAATACCAGCGCAGGTTTGATTTGATTCCGAACTTAGTTGAAACAGTGAAGGGATATGCAAGCCACGAAAAAGAGACATTGGAAAATGTCGTCGAAGCTCGAGCCAAGGTTGGCCAAATGGTCATTTCCCCAGAAGTTTTGAAAAACCCTCAAGCATTTCAGATGTTCGAGAAGGCTCAAGGAGAGTTAACATCGGCTCTATCCCGCCTTATGGTTGTCACGGAAAATTATCCGAACCTGAAGGCGAACGAGAATTTTCTACAGTTGCAAGCGCAGTTGGAAGGGACTGAGAACAGGATCGCAGTTGAACGAAGACATTTTAATGAAGTTGTACAAACCTACAACACTGCAATTAGGACAATTCCGACATCGATGGTCGCAGGATTCGGCGGATTTGGCCCCAAAGCCTATTTCCAAGCCGAAGCTGGAGCAGAAGCAGCTCCAAAAGTTAAATTCTAATCATCAGGTGATATCATCAACAATCTCTCGGCCAGGCGCCTAAAAAATCTTTTTATCATTTTCCTCGTTTCGGCGGCGGGGCTCACGCTGAAGGCGCAAAATATCTCAGTGCCTCAATTGCACGAACATGTAACCGATTTTACTAACACGCTTCAGTTTAGCGAATGGCGTTCGCTCGAATCTCAGCTAAAGCGGTTCGAAGACACTACGTCAACCCAAATCGCTGTTGTCATAATTCAGTCGCTACAGGGGGATGACATTTCAGACTATTCGTTGAAGATCGCAGAGGCTAATAAAATTGGTACGAAGGGGAAAGATAATGGTCTCCTCATTCTCATCGCGAAGGACGATAAACAAATAAGGTTTGAAGTTGGCTACGGGCTGGAAGGATCTTTGCCCGATGCGCTGTGCGATCAGATTATCCGGAACGAGATTCGTCCGCGCTTTCGCGATGGGGATTATTATGGCGGCATCAGCTCAGGTCTTGATGCGGTCATCAAAGCGACGAAAGGTGAATATAAAACGGAAGGGCGATCGCGGGAGAACGTCAGGAGTTTTGGATCAGCGTTGTTGACGCTAGTATTGTTTGTGGTTTTCGGGATGTCGATTTTTGGCGGCGGGCGTCGATACGGCATTTCATCCAGGGGCCATTATCAGTCCGGGTATTGGGGAGGCGGATTCGGGGGAGGGGGATTTTTTGGCGGAGGTGGATTCGGCGGTGGAGGTGGTGGTGGATGGTCCGGCGGCGGTGGATCGTTCGGTGGCGGCGGTGCGAGCGGAAGCTGGTAACCAGTTTTTATCCCATAGCACAATACGCAGGATAGAATGTTAATCGTCATGAGGCTTGATGCCTCGCGAAAAGAAATTGATACGGTCAAAGAAAAGATTTCGTCCTTTGGTTTTACCCCCCATGAGATTCCAGGTGTTCAACGCGTTGCAATCGGTGTAACCGGCAACAAGGGTAAGGTAGACCCGGAAAACTTCCTCACGCTTTCCGGCGTTATCGATGTCATCTCCGTTTCGAAACCGTTTAAACTCGTCAGCAGGGATTTCAAGCCTGAACCAACAATCATCGATGTCGATGGAGCAAGATTTGGTGGAGAAGAAATTAGTGTTATCGCAGGACCATGCTCCGTGGAAAGCCGCTCGCAAATCCTCGAGATTGCAGAGCTAGTAAAAAGTGCCGGCGCGCGATTTCTGAGGGGAGGCGCTTTCAAGCCGAGGACGTCGCCGTATTCATTTCAGGGATTGAAGCTAGAAGGGTTAGAGTATCTTAAAGAAGCCGCAGAATTGACTGGACTGAAGATTGTTACGGAAGTCAAAGACACAGAGACCCTTTCTCTCGTTGCCGAACATTCCGACATTCTGCAAATAGGCGCCCGCAATATGTATAATTTTTCGTTGCTCGAACGAGTAGGCGAACTGAAGAAACCTGTGCTCTTGAAAAGAGGGCTTTCCGCAACGATTGAAGAACTCCTCATGGCGGCAGAGTACATTCTCTCGAAAGGAAACTACAACGTCATCCTCTGCGAGCGGGGCATCCGGACATTCGAGACGTACACTCGTAACACGTTAGATTTGAATGCAATTCCGGTGATAAAAAAATTGTCGCATTTGCCCATCGTGGTCGATCCGAGCCATGGAACGGGAGCTTGGGATCTTGTTTCGCCGCTCGCTCTCGCGGCGATTGTAGCCGGAGCTGACGGGTTGATGGTGGAGGTTCATACTCATCCCGATCAAGCGATTTCCGACGGTTTTCAGTCGTTGAAACCGGAGACGTTTCTCAATCTTATGAAAAAGTTGAAAGAAATCTCCGTTGTAGTCGGACGACGAATGTAACGTTTCGATTATTTTATGTCTTCAATAAGACCTGCTAATCATCGTGCGAAGCACACCAAAATGCGGCAAACCTCGGTATCGAGGGACGCAATTGCGGGGGTCAAGAAGCTTTACCAATTCTTCGATCGCCTTGCTGATTCAGTTATCAAAGACCACCTTGTAGAGAAACGCCCCGAACAGCCCCTTCAATCTTTCTTATCTGAAATCGTGAAATTCAGCGGTGGGGTCGCTGCTGGATTATACCAGGTTGACAATAGAACTGTGAGACTTGCAGGCGCTCATTTGTACCCTGAACAATTGCGCCGTTTTTTAGCCGAGCAAAAGCTTTCAGAGTCTCATCTTAACAAAACGGTTCGAAAAGGGGATACAGTTGTTCTGAAAACTGCAGACAAGAAGATATTTCCGATTCAAGCCGTCAAGCATGTTCGCTTTGGCAGACTTCCCATCACTCACTTCCCGGTATTTGACCAACAACGAGTTGTGGGAGTCGTTGAATTAATCGGAGGTGCTCTTTCAGAGAACGACGCGAAGGCTAAACTCCTTTCAAAGAGAATTGGACACTATGCCTTTTTTCTTCTCCAAGCATCTCGGAAATTTCAAAAGCACGCGATGAGCCCCGAGGAGTTTGAAGTATCTATGGAAGCAATGGCTGATGGCGTAACAATTGTTCGTGATTTGAAAATTCTTTATACAAACAGCGCTTTAAAGAGGATGTTTGGCTATGATGAAGGGGATAAAATTGTCGGCAGGCGAATCGAGACAATTATTGCTCCGGAAGACAGGGAACGCGTCGTTGAACGGAGCAGGAGCCGCATCGCCGGAAAAAATGTCCCGAACAGGTACGAATACAAAGCGGCACGGAAAAATGGAACATTGTTCGATATGGAAGTTGTAGTGAGTACGATTCAGTTCAGAGGCGGAAAGGCATCAGTTGCAGTGCATCGGGATATCACTCTGAAGCGCGCCATCGAAAAGGAATTACAGCAATCAGAACAAATGTTCCGCAACGTTATCGATGGAGTTCTTACTGTCGGCGATGCCCTTGTATTGACGAACTTAGAAGGGAAGGTTTTACAGGTCAACATCGAATTCGAGCGCCTAACCGGTATAAAAAGGTCGGAGGCCATTGGCAAAGAGTTTCCATACGAATGGCTTCTTGAAGAAGAAATGTCACGCTACGTCCTCTGGATAAAAGAGTTGCGTGAGAAAAAAAGTCTCCGTGATTTTGACATCCACTGGAAAGGAACAGACGGGAGGATGATTTCCGTCAGCATGAACACTACGCTTCTCTATAATGCGCTTAATCGCCCCGTCGCCATGATGAATATGGCCCGCGACATTACGGAACGGAAAAATTTAGAGGAGGAGAACCGCCTCCAATTTGAGCGGTTGCGTGTACTATACGAACTGAGCCGCACTCTGACTTCTCTCCTTAAAGTCAACGAGATTGTCGAAGCAGTGCACAGGCACCTTGTGGAAGTCCTGCCCTTTGACGCTTTTTTTATCGATCTCTACGACGAAGGCACGGGCACGGTACGAAATGTCATTTGCTACGATACGATCGGAAACCTGAAAGTGAGAATCCAGCCGGATTCAGGCGAAAGTCCTCTTCGGCAGGGAACAGGAATCACGAAGGTCATCGCAGCGAAGAAATCTCTTCTCGAAAATCGTACCGAGACATCAACGGAGGTAATGGAATATCCGTTCGGGGACAAAGAACGGCGCTCACTTTCGCTCCTGTATATCCCGATGTTCTCAAAAGATAAAACCATCGGCGTTCTTTCGATGCAAAGCTATACGCCTAATCTCTACAAAGAATCTCATATTCGACTCCTTGAAAGCTTTGCAAACCTTGCCGCCATTGCACTCGAAAAAGCGAAGCTGTATGAAGAAACGATTTCGAAGTCAATCCAACTTCAAAATCGCAACAAAGAATTAGATGACTTCACGTACGTCGTATCGCACGACTTGAAAGAGCCTCTCATTGCAGTCGAAGGGTACAGCCGAGTCCTTCTCAAAGATCATGTGCACGAAAAGAATAGCGCCGCATCCGAGTACATCAGTTCAATTATTCAATCGTGTGCGAGGATGAAAGGGCTTATCGACGACCTTCTTGTCCTCTCCCGCGTTTCGCGGCTCTCGGAACTCATGGAAGATGTTTCCTTGAACGAGATCTTAAGCGAAGTGCTGGATGACCTGAAGTTCTCGCTCCAGGAGAAACACGTCGCGCTGGTGTTGCCCGAGCAGGCAGTCTCGTACCGGTGCAATCCAACACAGATCAAGCTTGTTCTCCGAAACCTGATTTCAAACGCCATCAAGTTCAATAAAAGCGAAAACCCTGTAATCAAGATTGGCTTAGACCAAGGCGAGAAGCGAATTCTCGGTTCGGTTCAGGATAACGGCATTGGAATCGAAAAAAGGTTTTTTGACAAGATATTTGTTATCTTTCAAAGGATTCATCCCGAATACGAAGGTAGCGGCGCCGGTTTGGCGATTGTAAAGAAGATTGTAGAACTGTATCAGGGACAAATTTGGCTCGAGTCGGAGATCGGGAAGGGCACGACCTTCTATTTTTCCCTTCCTACGTAGGGTTTTGGGGAGTTGAAATTGCCGTGTAGTCAATCATCGCATAATTCTGGCGTTTTGTGGATTCATCAAAGCAAATGGAACTGATTGAAATGAAAGAACGGATCAACATATTAATGATCGAGGACAACGATGATTTTGGTAAGCTGGTGGAATTATATCTCTCCCACCATCCTGACTACACCTTCAACCTTGTGTGGGAAAAAAGCGGCGAGGATGGTCTACGGGAATTTGAGGCAAACTCTAATTTTCATCTAATCCTCATGGATTATAATTTACCGGGAATGAACGGGGTCGAAGTAACAAGCACGCTCGTCGAGCGCGGAATTACCGTTCCCATCGTTTTCATTACGGTAAACAGAGATTTCAATCTTGCGGTCGAAACGATGAAACTGGGAGTGGAAGATTTTCTGGTCAAAGAAGAAATTTCTACCCCTGTATTACCGAGGACGATCGTTAACGTTTTGGAAAGGGTCAGACTGCGTCAACAGCTTTCCGCCCTTGAAATCAGCAGCCAGCGCATCGAGGCGATCCAGGAATTGGTGTTGGGAATAAGCCAGGATTTAATAACGCCTTTAGATGCGATGAAGAAAAACGTCGACGTATTGTTGAAAAGCCGAGTTGCCGTCGATATGAAAATGTATCTTCGGATCATCAGCGAAAATGTCGAACGGATGCAAATAAAGTTGAGCCGATTAAAGTCCTTAAAAGAAGACAAAACGGTTCAGTATATCAAGAATATTAGAATGATAGATATTTCCGACTAACACGAGACGCCTATGACATTATTTTCAACCCACCCGTTACTTACTCTGGAGGAACGTAAAAGAATTGCAGCGACCATTGCTGAAATTGAACGAAAGACAAACGGCGAAATTCGTGTCAGCATCCGAAAACGAAGGGCTTGGAACGAGCGTAAGCTTAGCCTCCATCGTTTTGCGTTGAAAAATTTCTTCGAGCTTGGGATGGATAAAACGCGGCACAAAAGCGGCGTGCTCCTGTTTTTTTCCATGAGCGAGCGCTCGTTTCAGATTATTGCCGATGAGGGCATCCACAAAAAAGTGAGCGACGGATATTGGGAAGAGCTCGCAACGACAATGACAGCCCATTTCAAGGAGAAAAGATTCTGCGATGGCATTTGTGAGTTTGTGAAAGAAATCGGGAAGAAACTGGAACAGGAATTTCCCCGCAGTCCGGACGAGACGAATGAGCTGCCGAACGATGTGGCAATAAACTAACCGGGATTGCAAAGAACAATTGTATGAAAATAAAAGTAGCCGTAGCGCAAGTCGATGCTGCTGTCGGCAATGTAGAGAAAAATATCGAGCGCCACATTGTTTTCATAAAAAAGGCACTTGCAAAGAAAACGGATCTTGTGGTGTTTCCGGAGTTGAGCCTGACCGGCTACTCCGTGAGGGATTTGAATTGGGATGTGGCGATTAACGTTGCACAACCAGCTGTGTTGAGAGAGCTCTTACACCTCAGCAAGTCGATTACGATCATCGCCGGCGGAGTCGAAGAGCGACAAAATTTCGGCCTCTATAATTCCGCGTTTGTGTTGGAAGATGGAAAATTGTACTCGGGCCATCGAAAAATCTATCCTCCGACCTACGGTATGTTTGAAGAAATGCGGTACTTCAATCAGGGGACTGAAGTGCGCAATTTTCACTCCAAGCATGGCAAACTCGGCATACTGATTTGCGAAGACCTCTGGCATATATCCCTTCCCTACATCCTGGCATGCGATGGGGCCGACGTCCTTATCACGATTGCCGCGAGTCCTACCCGAATCTCCGGCGCATCCGAAAAGCTTCCGTCGGCTACGATGAACAGTGAGCATCATAGGGCCTATGCTCGGTTGCTCAGTTCGTACGTCGTGTTCTGCAATAGGGTGGGTATTGAAGACGGGGTAAATTTTTGGGGTGGCTCCGAAGTTGTCGACCCCTCCGGTGAGATCATCGCATCGGCGAAATTGTTCGATGAAGATATCATTTATGCCGAGCTAAATGAAGATGCAGTTCGGCGAGCGCGGCGGCTATCACGACACTTCGTGGATGAATCGGTCGATTTTACAATCGATCAGTTGCGACGAGTAAGCGATAGCAGGAAACGGAATTGAACTCGTGGTTGAATGTCCAGCCTCGTTTTGCTAAATTTATAATGGACAAATGCTGAAGGAGTTATTCGTAATGAATACGTTGAAGACGGTTTTTTTGATGACGCTGATGATGGTGCTTCTGTTGTTTATCGGCGAGGCGTTTGGCGGTGGAGAAGGATTGGTCATGGCTTTTGTTTTTTCTTTACTAATGAACTTTTGCATGTATTGGTTCTCGGATAAAGTGGTCCTCAAGATGTATCACGCAAATGAAGTTACCGAAATGGAAGAACCGCGTCTTGTTCAAATGGTGCGGAAGCTTGCAACTCAAGCTCAACTTCCGATGTTAAGGGTATATATCATTCCAAATGAAAATGCAAACGCCTTCGCAACAGGACGGAACCCGGAACATGCAGCAATTGCCGTGACATCCGGAATCTTAAAAATATTGACCGACGATGAACTTGAAGCCGTGCTTTCGCATGAACTTGCGCACGTCAAGCATCGAGACATACTCACAGGAACGATCGTTGCGGCGATGGTAGGGACTATCACATTCATTGCTCGAATGGCCGGCTGGGCTATGATGTTTTCTGGAGGACGTCGAAGCGACAGGGATTCGGGTAACGGATTATCCGGGTTGTTCCTTCTTATACTTGCTCCAATCGCTGCGGTTCTGCTCCAATTAGCGATTTCGCGGTCGCGGGAATACGCTGCCGATGCTGGCGGGTCGACAATCAGCGGAAAGCCGCTTAGCTTGGCTAACGCATTAAAAAAAATCGAACGAAGTGCGGAACGCAATCCGATGGTAAATGCCGGGCCTGCAACGTCCCACTTGTTTATCGTAAATCCGTTACGCGCCGGCGGAATTATGAAGCTTTTCGCCACTCATCCGCCTGTGGAAGAACGCATTGCACGGTTAGAGCAGATCGCAATGCAAGGGAATTGAACAATGGATAAAGGAGAGCACATGGAGCCGAACGAACTTCTCAACTACAAGGAACCCGCGCCGATAACGGATAAGGAAAACCCTTTCGAGTCGATGATGGAACGCTTTGACGTTGCCGCAGAACTCCTCGGATTGGAAAATGGTGTATACGAATATTTGAAAACACCGGTAAAGCAGATCATCGTTTCAATTCCGATCCAAATGGATAACGGGGAGATCGAAGTTTTTGAAGGATACCGAGTTATTCACAACGATATTCTCGGCCCTTCAAAAGGTGGACTCCGGTTTGCGCCCGACGTGAATCTCGATGAAGTCAAGGCGCTCGCGGCATGGATGACCTGGAAATGTTCAGTTGTCAATATCCCTTTTGGAGGAGCCAAAGGGGGAGTCCGCTGCGATCCTTCCAAGCTGACTCTGGTTGAGCTCGAAAAAGTCACACGCCGCTACACCGCAAATATGCTCGATATTTTTGGAGAGGATAAAGATATTCCTGCGCCGGATATGGGAACGAACGAGCAAATCATGGCATGGATCATGGACACCTACAGCATGCACATGAAACGCACTTCTACCGGCGTGGTCACCGGAAAGCCGCTCATTATCGGCGGCTCGCTGGGCCGGCGTGAAGCGACGGGAAGGGGTGTCATGATGGTAACCATCGGTGCAATGGAGAGAATAAAGTTGAAGCCTAAAGAAACGGCAGTTGTCGTTCAGGGGTTTGGAAACGTGGGTTCCGTATCGGCTCAGCTTCTTCAGCAGCAGGGATGCAAGATTGTGGGCCTTGGTGATGTCACGGGAGGGTATTACAACAAAAAAGGGATTGATGTCGAGAAAGCAATCGAATGGATGAGAACGCACAAAGTGTTGAACGGTTTTCCCAACGCAGAAAAAATTACGCAATCGGAGTTACTGGAACTTGAGTGTGATGTTTTGGTCCCTGCTGCAAAAGAAGATCAAATTACTGCTCGCAACGCCCCAAAAATAAAAGCAAAAATTATTGCTGAAGGTGCAAACGGACCGACGACAGCAAAAGCGGATCCGGTTTTAAAAGACAAGGGGATAATTGTTATTCCCGATATTCTTTGCAATGCGGGGGGCGTAACAGTATCGTATTTTGAATGGGTTCAGGACCGTGTCGGCTATTTCTGGTCGATAGACCGTGTCAATCGGAGATTAGAACGGATGATGACATCCGCCTTCAACGCGGTTTATGAAACTGCTGAACACTACAAAGTCTCCTTGCGAATCGGCGCGTACATTCTGGCAATTGACAAGGTCGCCAAAACACTTAAGGTTCGCGGAATTTACGCGTGAATGCACAATCATATTTTACACATATACTGCTCATCGCGCTTCTTATCCCTGGAACGTGTCAAACCCTGCAAGGTGCCGACAAGACCCCTGAGTCGAATGCAGAAATAATGTTTTCACTGTCGCGTGAAACAGTAAATGGTTTTTGTGCCGACGCGAAAATTCCAGATACCACCGCAGTCAACGTAGATATCGAAAACGGAGAAGTCAATCGTTTTTTCACTCAGCCGTTAGTTGAGTCCTTTCGTCAACATTTCATATCACTCTATACACACAGCGGTACATCAAGCATAGCGGTACTTGTTTCGGTTGCTGAAGTCGGCGTAATGTACGGTGAACCGTTCTCAGGCGGTTTTTTCTCGTCCCGAAAAAGTGAACGAACGGTTGCAGTTGCTCTTCGGTATACGGCAACGCGCACCGTTGACGGCAAGGTGCTTTGGGCCGGAACGAAGAGAGGATCATCAGTCGACACCGTGTATGTTGATGAAATTCCAAACTTGCAGGAATCGAGCAAATTCGTTGCGACCGGGGCGATGCCGGACCATTCTGCCTTTGAACGCTTTATCGAGCCGCTTATCATCGCCGGGGCGGCTGGCATCGCGGTGTATCTGTTCTTCACAATCAGAAGTTAAGCCGTGCAGCGGGTGAGAGGCATTTTTGGATTTTCTTTTCGTAAGGCTGGATTGTGTGCAGTTTTTGTTCTTTTATGTATTGTGGCACCCCGTTATTACGGCATAAGAACTCGCGTGAAGAATGCCGGAGCGCCGGTTCGCCGGGTGGCGACGCTGCTTGCGTTTGGCGACGTGAATCTCGGGAGAATAGTAGGACAGAAAATTTTGGCCGGAGAAACAGATTTTCCATTTCAAAAAATATCGTACCGTCGTGATTCCACAGATATTGTTTTTGCGAATCTTGAATGCCAGTTGTCCGACCAGAATGGAGTAACGCAGGACCCGGTTCACAATCTTATTTTCACAGGCCCGCCAAACGGCGCTGAGGCGCTTACAAAGTT
Source organism: Bacteroidota bacterium (assembly GCA_049578505.1). Classification (GTDB taxonomy): domain Bacteria; phylum Bacteroidota; class Ignavibacteria; order UBA10030; family UBA8401; genus JAGVPT01. Next base: position 71,733 of record JBAUMC010000007.1, read on the forward strand.
CGGGTTTACGCACGTCTCAACTTCAAACAATCACGCGTTTGACTACGGCAAACACGCTCTCGTTGAGACACTGGATCATTTGGACGGAGAAAATATTGGCCACAACGGCACTGTGCGATCCGCCCGGACTCTCTACGAACCGCTGATGTTCGAAAAAAATGGAATTCGATTCGCCTTCTTCGCCGTTACCGATTTGATGAATTTTAAGCATGGCTGGCATAATAATGTAGCGACGACGGATACAGGCAAATTATTTCCAGCAATTAGAGAAGCCGCTTCTTCAGTCGACGTCGTCCTGCTCAGTGTTCATGGTGGAGAAGAATACAGCGATAGGCCGACTAAGCGGATTGCGAAATTTGATGAGGAATGTGTGAAGGAGGGGGTTACAATCGTTCTCGGCCATCATCCGCACGTCCCGTACGGAGTTGAACGATACGGAAACAGTTATATAGTTCATTCACTTGGTAATTTCGTCTTTTATCAACCCCAGCTGTTTTGGACGCAATTGAGTTTTGCCGCAAAAATTACGTTCGAGAAAAAAAGTGCAACGACATCTGTCATCTCGGTAGAATGTATTCCAATCCGGGCTGGATGTCAACCGACGGTGTTGTCCGATTCAAGCGCGCTGGATCAGTTGCAGAAACGGTTGCAATCATTATCAAATATCCCTATTACTTTGACAGGAAGAGGCTACATCAATTGAACAAATCATTTGCAATTGCAGTATTCAGTTATGGATTAGCGCTTGGAGTTTTCGGTTGCGGTTCGAGCAAAGAAACGGAATATCTTTCTGCCGAAGAGCGTTATACTGACGCCATGGCGAAATTTAAGAAGGAAAACTATTTGGAAGCTTCTGAAGACTTCAAAACAGTGACTGTCCAATACCCCGGAAGTTCATTTGCCGACAGCGCCCAGTTTTTCATCGGAGAGTGCCGCTATCGGCGCGAGGAATATATTCTTTCCGCTTCAGAGTATGATCTCCTTATTCGGACGATGCCGTCCAGCCCTCTGGTTTTAAAGGCACGGTATATGAAAGCAATGTCCAACTATGCACTTTCGCCGAAATCTGAACTCGACCAAAAATTTACACAAGAGGCGATCGACGATTTCCAAACCTTTATTGAATACTACCCTGCGGACTCCTTGGCAAAAGTCGCGGCGGCAAAAATCGTCGAATTGAATAACAAGCTTGCGAAGAAAGAATATGATAACGGAAAGCTGTATTATCAGCTTGAGTATTACAAAGCTGCAATCGAATACTTTGACGTTGTTCTCGACCGGTATCATGATAGCGACTACGCCGATGATGCATTGTTGGGAAAGGCGCTTGCTCTGAGAGAACGACGCGACTACGCTAAGGCTCTTGAAGCAATAAATCTTTTTTTTCAAAAGTATCCTTCAAGTGATTTGAAAAAAGATGCCGAAGCATTAAAAACGAGGATCGAGGCGGACCTTGCCGCTCCGAAGCCTGTTCAAAGAAAGTCACCCGGATTTTCAACCAATGCAGCCCAATGACAGAGGAATCCTTTTCGGTCGAGCATTCACAAGTTGAGATGACGCAATTAGTGTTGCCCAACGATACCAATCGTCTCGGCAATCTTCTCGGCGGGCAGTTGATGCACTGGATCGACCTGGCGGCGGCAATCGCAGCGTCCCGGCATTCCCGGCGGGTGTGTGTTACCGCCTCGGTGGACGACTTGAACTTCATCCATCCCATTAAGCAGGGTGAGGTGGTCATTTTACGCGCTTCGGTGAATTGCGTTTTTCGAACGTCGATGGAAGTCGGAGTGAAAGTGCTTTGCGAAAATTTACTCACTGGCAAGGTGCTGCATGCAAATTCAGCCTATCTCACATTCGTCTCCATTGACGAGAACGGCACACCTGTTGAGTCGCCGCGCCTTCGGCTGGAAAAAGATGATGAAAAAAGGCGGCATGCTGATGCCGTCAGGCGCCGTGAAGAGCGGCTTCGACGGCGTTTGAAGACTATTAATGAATAGATTTTCCGTGGGACTTTCCGGCTGCGCGATGAACTTCTCTTTTTTCCCGACGCTTCGTATCCGAAGATTGTTCGGCGAAGTTTTTGTTCTTGCCGGCTTATTTCTTTTTGTTGCCGTGGGGCAGCAAAAAGATGCGGCAACGCTCGGAATGGTAACCTCTACGGCCCTACCGTTTTCACCGTCACTTGCCACACTTGTTCGATTCAACGCTGACCCGTATCCCGATATTTTATGTTATGATCAGGCAAACCAACAGCTTGTAGTCCTGGTCAACAAAGGAGATGGAGTGACGTTTGAATGTAAGAGAATCGGTTCTTCCACCGATGTGACATTTCTTGCGGCAAAAGATTTGAACAACGACGGTAAGGATGATATTGTTATTGTTCACAGAGCAACAAGCCAGGTTGAGGTCTGGTTAAGCACGCCTACGGACACGATCTTCACGTCGACAAAATACAGTGTGAATTTTTATCCCGAAAAAGTTCTGCTCGCAGATATCGACAACGACAGCACGACAGACATTCTCTGTTTTGGAAAATTATCGTCGGGGATCTCGGTCCTCCTGGGCAACAAAGACGGCACCTTCAAAGAAAAAACGCTCATTCTTCCCGAAATTCCAGTGGTAGACGCCTCAGTCGTGAAACTGAATGACGACGATTTCCCCGATCTGGTCATTCATAATTGGCTGACAAATGAAATGGTGTTTTACTACGGGATGGGGGATCTTCAATTTGCAGAACAGAATATTTTGTCGTTTGGGCAGGATACCGTCGCAATCGTTTTTGGGGATTTCAACAGGGACAATATTCTTGACTATGCCGTTGCCTCGTCGACAACCAAAACGCTTCGCTTCTTTGCGGGGGACGGAATGGCAACATACTTTCAATACCAAAGTTTGGAATATAACCACTCAGTCAACGAATTGACAGTCGCAGCAATTTCCTCGAGATCGGCCGCGGATATTTTGTCGGTAGATGATCAGGGGGGAGTATTCAGCGTTTTTTCCAATCAAGGTGACGGAATCTTCAACGACGACGTTGTTTTTGGATGCACCTCCAACCCACGCACTACGCTTGTCGGGGACATTGAAAATGACGGATTGAACGATGTGCTGGTCATCGATTCCCGAGACAGCACGTTGACCTGTTATTGGAACGCGAAGAAGAAATTAGCGCAGGCGAATGACGGCATCGTTAAAGCTGGGGAAATTTCATTCGCAGCCGGCAAGAACCCGCTTGGGCTTGTTGTAGGCGATTTCAACGGCGACGGTTATGATGATGTTGCCGTGGCAAACAATGAGTCGTCAACGCTTTCTCTCTATTACAGCTCGCCTTCCCACCGGATGACGGGACAAATCGGATTCCAAACCGTTGAAAATCCGACAATGATCCGCTTGTATTCGAAGAGCGATTCATCGCTCACATTTCTCCTTACTCACGAATCAATCGCAAAAGTTTCGGTACTGACACTATATCAGCCCAATCAGGAAATAGTTCAAAAGGCCAGGTTCCTCTACACCTATGCGATATCGACGGCAGAAAACCCAAGAGTTTTTCTTCCTGACGCCGCTCTTCAAAATAAGGCGATTGAATTCTACGTCTATTCTACTGCGAAAAAGCGCTCGCTGTCGTATTTCAGGCAAGTCGATGGGGCGAAATTCGTCGAGCGCAACTTTAAGCCTATTATTCCTGCGAGAATTCTTGCAGGTTCAGTAAGCGATTTTAATGACGACGGCCGACCCGATCTGGCATATATTTATTTTGACGCGGATGCGCTCCATTACAATCTGGGAATAACGTTTAGCGATTCAGCGGGGCAGTACCAAGGAAAAACGTTGTCATACGTTTTCCCGGATTCAGTGTTAAAAAAATGCTATTTGCTCTTTGCAGATGTGAACGGCGACAACATTCCGGACTGTATACTCTATTCAACTCCGCTGAATGCCATCCGCATTGCATTAGGCAAAGGGGGCGGGCGCTATGGTGAATTCAACGCTATTGCAGAGAATATTGACGTTGCCAATCCCGAACATATTCAAGTACTCGATTTCGACGGCGACGGGATTAACGATATCATGGTCTCGAATGATGAAACATCGGAGTTATATTTTTTTAAAGGAAAGGGTAATGGAAAGTTTTTACCCGGGACGATGCTATTGCATCTCCCTAAAGAAGCAATGGTTAAGTTTGGAGATTTTAATGGGGATGGGAATATGGATGTTGTGTATACCAATCCTGCGGAGAATCTTGTGACATTCTATTTTACTAAACGAAAGTAATATCTTGATAAATCTTCCACTGCTTATCGAAGACAAAGACCATCGTTGTTCCGGTGTATGGACAGCGAACCGATGAAAACGATATCAGTTTCCGTCGAATCGCTTTCCAAAGCCTTCAATCGCCGAATTATTTTTGATAACATCACGTTTTCTCTCAGAGAACGGCAGTCGGTTGCGGTTACGGGAAAGAACGGATCGGGAAAGTCGACCCTCGCAAAAATATTATGCGGCCTTCTCTCTCCATCGAGAGGACAAATACGTTGCTCGATTGACGGGGAAGCAATACTCACAGAAGGAATATACCAGCATGTCGGACTCGTCTCGCCGTACATTACCATGTACGAGGAATTTTCCGGGATTGAAAACCTTGTTGTCTTTGCCCACATCAGGGGATTACGAGGCAACATTATCGAAGATTCCGAAAATTTATTGAAGAGGTTTGGAATTTACGCACGACGGAACGACGAAGTGCGTACATATTCCTCCGGAATGAAACAAAGGTTGAAATACGCGGCGGCTTTACTTCACCGGCCTGAGATTCTCGTCCTTGATGAACCCACTGCAAATCTCGATGAGGAAGGAGTCGGGGTGGTACGGAGCACGATGCGTAGTCAAATTGAAAACGGAATACTCATTATTGCAACTAACGATAAAGAAGACCTCGATTATGCTCAGAGCCGTATCGATTTGGATTCGGACGGATCAAAGAAATCAAGCCTTGATAGTCGGTGAGTAAAAGTGTATGTTGAAAGAGCCATGAAATCCCTTTTTATTCCGTCTTATTATATCTTTTTGAAAGATTCGCGTTCCGAATTAAGAACCCGCTATGCGCTGAATGCGCTGTTTATGTTCGTGGTGACAGCGCTCTCCATTATACTCTTCTCTCTCGGGAGTGAATCGATCAGCCAGGATGTGCTTGCCGGAATATTGTGGGTGGTTATTTTTTTTTCTAGTATGTCAGGTTTGTCGCGGACGTTCGTTAGTGAAGAAGAACGGGGAACCGTTTTGACATTGCAGCTTATCTCGTACGCGACGCCGGTCTACGTAGGCAAACTAATTTATAATATAATACTGACGCTGTCGCTTAATGTGGTTATATCGCTGCTATACATAGTGCTGATCAACAACTTCGTCGTCGCATCATGGGATATTTTTTGGACGACGATATTGCTTGGCAGTTGTGCAATCGCGAGTTCGTCGACGATTATTGCAGCGATCATCGCTAAAGCGAACACGAGAGGGACGCTCTATCCGGTACTCTCGTTTCCCATTCTGCTGCCCATGCTCATGACGGTGATTAAAGCAACGCAGCTGTCGCTCGAAGGGGCTTTTTTTAATGAGGCACTGGGAGAGTTCCAAATTCTTATTTCGTATACCGTCGTGATTATAGCGGTCTCCGTTATTCTATTTGAATTTGTCTGGAAGGATTGAAGAGCGATGACTAAATACTTCATCGGAAAACTAGGCCTCGTGCTTTGGTTGACGCTGGTTATCGTCGCTGGGTTTGCCATGCCGATGGTCCCCGCACCCCAACAATGGTACGAACTCCCGATCATACCCGCCCTCGAAGAGAAGGCAAGGATTATTTTCTTCCACGTACCGATGTCGTGGACGACCCTCGTGGCTTTCTTTGCTTCAATGGCCTACGGCATCTTGTACCTGAAGACAAAAAAATTAGACTATGATCTCAGATCGGTATCGGCCGCAGGCCTTGGAACGATGTTTTGTATTTTGGCAACAATAACGGGGTCGATATGGGCAAAATTCAATTGGGGCTCTTTTTGGAACTGGGATCCGCGTGAAACTTCGATCTTCGTTCTCTTGTTAATCTATGGGGCATACTTCGCTCTTCGTTCGGCGATAGATGTAGAAGAAAAGAGGGCGACTCTCTCCGCTGTCTATGCGGTTATTGCAGGAGTTACAGCGCCGTTTTTCATTTTTGTTATGCCGCGTATCATGCCCGGCTTACATCCCGGCGCGAAAGGCGATGAGGGCGGTTCAACACCGGTGGCCCAGCTTCATATGCCGCCGAACATGAGGGTTGTTTTCTTTGCGTCCATCGTCGGTTTTACACTATTATATTTCTGGATGTTCAACATCAAAGTGCGTTCTGCTCGATTAGAAATCAATTCACAACAACATTAGGAGTGTTGACCGTGGAATTCTTGGCTGACCATCAATTGTACATCGTTATGAGCATAGTACTTATTATTTGGTTCGGAATGATTTTTTATCTATTTCGGCTTGATAACAAAATCAGCAAGCTCGAAAAAAGCTTACGGAAGTGAGGCGGATCCCATGAAGGCAAAAATCATCGTTGCTGCGATCGTTATCGTGGCGTTTATTATTTTCGGTGCGGTTTCATTTTTGGACAGCAATGTTGAATATACCGACTTTGCAAAGGCCGAAAAGACAGCCAAAAAAGTTCAGGTGAAAGGTGCCTGGGTGAAGGAAAAGGAGACGGAATTCGACGCAAAGGCGGGCCAGTTTATTTTTTATATGAGAGACGATAACCAGCGCGAGGCAAAGGTCGTGCTCGACGGAGCAAAGCCGAATAATTTTGAACTTGCAACGAGTGTCGTCGCGAAGGGAAGATACAAGGATGGATGTTTTCACGCCACCGAGCTTCTTACAAAATGTCCCTCCAAATACCAGGGCGATGCAGCTGCGGTAAAAAAAACGTTGTAGTTTCCCCAAGTAAAGAAAGCGGAGAGGGAGAGAATGATCGGAAGTATTATCATAAGAGTTGCATTTGGCGCCTCGTTGCTTTCCGTGCTCTTTTACTATTTAGATCATCGAAAGCATTCCAGCCGGCTGCTCTTGTTTGCACGTTCGGCGTATAGAACCGCCGTCGCAGGCATGGTCAGTGCGTCTGCGCTCTTGATATACCTGATTATGACGCACCAATTCCACTATGCGTACGTGTGGAATTACAGCTCTACAGATTTACCCGGCCCGCTTCTCTTCTCAACGTTTTACGCCGGACAAGAAGGAAGCTTTTCACTCTGGGCGTTTTACACCGGCATTGTCGGCCTCGCGCTAATGTGGTATTCCTCCCGCAAAGGGTACGAGCCCGAGTTGATGCTGATCTATTCGGCTATCCTTTCGTTTCTTCTTTTAATGCTCATCCTGAAGAACCCTTTCACCTATATCTGGGACTTATTTCCTAAGGATTTGATTCACACGGGACCAATCCCTGCCGGCGTTGTTAATTTTGTCTGGCTCGACCAGGCCAAAGGAATTTGGGCGCAATATCCGAACGAGGGAAAAGGACTCAATCCTCTTCTTCAAAATTATTGGATGGTTATTCATCCCCAGGTCCTCTTCATTGGTTTTACCTCGATGTCGGTTCCTTTCGCGTATGCCGTTGCAGGAATGCTCAAACGGGATTACGTAAGCTGGATACGTGTTTCGACGCCGTGGACGGTCTTTGGGGCAATGGTGCTAGGGACGGGAGTTGTCATGGGTGGTTTCTGGGCCTATGAGACGCTCGGCTGGGGCGGATACTGGGGTTGGGATCCCGTCGAGAATTCATCTCTAGTGCCGTGGCTCGTCTGCGTGGCGTCGATCCACACGATGCTTTCACAACGCAAAAGCGGCAGCTTCATCAAAACAAATTTTGTGCTGAGCATTTTGTGCTTTATCATGGTGCTGTACTCCACTTTCTTGACTCGCAGCGGAGTGCTCGGTGATACGTCGGTTCATTCATTCGTCGAGCCGGGCATGATGGTATATTGGATGCTGCTCGCTGGACTTTTTCTTTTTGCTGCAATCGGGTTTGGATTATTTTTTGTGCGGATGAAAGAAATGCCCAGAGTTCCGGTAGAACACAGCATCTTGTCGAGGGAATTTGCGCTTTTCCTCGGAGCATCCGCAATTGTCTTTGCTGCAATGTTTATCGTCATCGGGACCTCGTCTCCAATTATCACCGGCATTCTCAAAGGGAAAGTATCGGCGGTCGATTCATCGTATTATGTGACTACGACTCTTCCGCTTGGAGTCTTTATTGCGCTCATGGCAGGAATTGGTCAATTGTTGTGGTGGAAAAACTCGGACACAGAATCGCTTCTCAAAAGTCTTCGGGTACCGATTAGCCTTGCTTTCATTTTTACTGTCGTCACCTATTTCATGGGCGCCCATCAGGCGTCGATGCTGATTTTCATTTTTGCCTCTTCGTTCGCGCTATTTACCAATGCTGCTGTTGGGTTTAGAATTTTTAAAGGAAATCCGAAAATGGCCGGGGGCTCAATCGCGCACATTGGATTGGCGCTGATGTTTCTCGGGTTTGTCGCTTCTGCAAAGTATGACAACAAAGAAACGGTATCGCTAGAGCAGGGGAAAAAGGTAGAGGCGCTCGGATATTCGATGCGATACATCGGGTATCATCCGATTGAGCGGGGGAGGTTCGCATTCGACGTTGAAGTAGAGAAAGGAGATCAAAAATTTATTGTCGCTCCGGTGATGTTCAACAACAAAGAGAGTGAAGGATTGATGAGAAACCCTGACATCATCAATCTGATGACAAAAGATTTTTACGTCTCGCCTCTCTCGCTAGAGAGCCCGGATACAAAAAATGAACAAGATTTGACGATTGAAAAGGACGAAGTCCAGAAATTTCAAGACATGTCGATTACGTACCTTGGATATAATTTCACCTCGTCACATGAAAAAGGAAACGTTGTATCTGCATCGCTCGATGTTGTTCGCGGAAATAAAACGTTTCACCTTTCACCAGAGATGCACAACGAGCGAGGAAAAGTAAGCTATCTTCCAGCTTCATTGCCGAACAGCGATATTTCATTTACGATCAAAGGAATGGGATTGGGAAATGGGGGAAGGGGAAAATCGTCAATTACAATCACGGTCAGTACACCGTTGGCCGAAGGACAACCTCCAAAAACCGAAACGTTGATTGTAGAGGCGAGTATAAAGCCGTTCATTAACCTGGTATGGATCGGAACGATTACTCTCGTCTCGGGATTTCTTATTACGATTGTTCGCAGGGGAGGCGAAGCGAGAAAAAACGGAGCGTAACACCAGAGGGGCTTATTTACAACATTCCGATAAATTTTCGTATGCTGCCGAATCCCGCTTAACGTCATCCGCGTCGTAGCCCGCAGCGCTGATTGCCGCTCTAATTTTGGAGACATCCAATTTTGCCTCAACAAACTTTACAGTAACGCGTTTTGACTCGAGATCGACATCTGCGCCTTCCATGCCCTCGACCGAGGCAAGAGCGTTTTTGATCGTTCGGACGCACGTTTTGCATTTTAACGTTGGAAGCTGAATCGTTGCAACGTTGACGTTACTTGGAGTGGCAGATTTTCCGCAGCCGACCAGAGCAGATATAAGGAAAATGACAGCAGTGATAGCATTCTTCATTATATTCTCATCTTCCAATCCTCAACAATTTTTTGGCTGATGCGAATCTCGCCGGCCACAATTTCGCTTGGAATTGGGTCCGGCGGATATTTCTGACACGTGCCGCTGATCCCTTCCAGGTTCGAAAAATTCCAGCGCGTCCCGCAATTATCACAGACTAATTCCTTGGATTCGGTATGGAAGCTTTTCGAATTGCACGGTTCACACATAGCGATGGATGTCACCAATTTTCCCTCTGGGTTGATGTATGCTATCAAATCAACTTCCTTACTCTTTCCTGCATAGGTAAAGCCGACCATTTTCTTCTCCATGACTTCTGCAAGAGAAATAACGATATATCCGTTTTCCACCCGCGATGAAACCGGTATCATCGTTAATTTAATTCCATCATAGCTTTGGGGGTCCGCAACGACCGGTTGGTTCTTGATCACAGGATGCTCACCGCCGGGAAGACTTTTCACGAAAACGACTGCCATTCCAACAAGGAGCAACATCCCGATTGTAGAGTACGCAGCTTTCGCTTTCATGCCCATAGTTTTTTTCCCCTCAATGATCGCGGCAGAGGGGAGAGCATTTTTTAACGATGATGTCGGAAGGACATGGGCCGGGACTTTTGTGCCGCAACGAGGGCAAAACAGCACGTCGTTTTTTAGATCAGTTCCGCATTTAGCGCATTTCATATCGAGGTTCTAATTTCTATTCCGTTATTTTGCTTCAGATCCTTTTTTATTCGGATCCTTCTTGGAATTCATTTTGTTGTTACTGGCTTTCGGGCTTCCATTCGCGCATTTCATATCGCAGCAACAATTAGCTTTATCCTGCTTATTGTGTGCTTTAGAGGATGTTGTCTTTTTATCTGCAGCAGGCTGCGAAGCTGAGGAGGCGGTTGCTGCCATCACAAGAAACAAAAGAACGAAAGGTACAAGGCACTTTTTCATCTATCCTCTTTGGGTCTTGTTATTTAAAATTGGCAAATGCGTCTCTTAATAATATACAACAGAACGCCGTAACTCAAGAGTAAGTTCCTTTTGGTCCCGGCTCAATTTGTCATTCCCGCGGAAGCGGATCGAAGACTCCGCACGGGTCTATAGACCCATAAGGTCGTTCCACGAATCTACGATTCGTAGAGAGATGACTTGGCGAGAATCCAAACATCCGGTTGTTTTACCGCACAATTGATGCCCACTTCCTTGGGCATGACAATCGTTTTCTCAAATTGAGCCGCTACCTTTCTTTTATAGTGATCTAGTTTGCTCTTTGCATTGTAGATACCGGCAACCTTGTTGAATTATCTGATGAAATATTACTAACTGAGGCGCCCGACATCTAATCAATTGTCCGCTACTAATTTTCTAACAATCGTCCTTCCATTCTGGCTTCTTTCTTCAACTCCCAGGATTTCCAGAGGAAGTAAATGACGGGATAGACTGCAAGTTCCATCAAAACGGAAGTGACGACCCCTCCAACCATAGGAGCCGCAATTCTTTTCATGACATCAGTTCCGGTTCCGCTGCTCCACATTATTGGAAGCAGACCGGCAATGATCACTGAAGCCGTCATAATTTTCGGCCTGACCCGTTTAACAGCACCGTGGTGAATGGCTTCTTTGAGGTCGTGTAATCCTTGCATCAATCCTTTTTTTCTCCATTCATCGGAGGCCTGGTCGAGATACAAGAGCATGACGACGCCGGTTTCTGCATCCAATCCTGCTAGGGCAATGATTCCGACCCACACCGCAATGCTGAGGTTGTATCCCAACAAGTACAGGAACCAAAAAGCACCGACAAGAGAGAAGGGTACGGCGAGGAAAACGATAGCGACCTTTGCAAATGACCGAGTGTTCATATAAATAATGATGAAAATGATGAACAACGTCATCGGCACCACTAGCATCAAACGTTGCTGTGCTCTCGCCATGTATTCGTATTCTCCGCTCCACGTTATCGTATATCCTGAAGGGAGCTTTATCCTTTCCGCCAGAATTTTTTGAGCATTCTTTACATAGCTGCCGACGTCGACGCCTTTGATATCCACGAAGATCCATGCATTAGGACGTGAATTTTCGCTGCGGATCACCATCGGACCTTTTCTTGTGCTGATGGCGGCCAGCTGTGCAATCGGAATCTGTTCGCCGCTTGGAGTGGGAACCAGGACGCGATTTAAGGCTTCCATATTATCCCTCAACTCACGGCTGTACCGAAGATTGACGGGATAGCGTTCAAGCCCTTCGACGGTGTTTGTGATGCTCATGCCTCCCATAGCTGTTTCGATTACGCTTTCGACATCCCCAACGGTAAGCCCGTACCGTGCTGCTTCCCTGCGGTTGATGTCGAAATCGAGATAATTACCTCCGACAGTGCGTTCCGCAAAAGCGCTTTGCGTTCCGGGAACTCCACGTATAACGGTTTCAACATCTCTTCCGAGACTTTCAAGCTCAGCAAGATCCGGTCCGGAAATTTTGATGCCTACCGGCGTCTTAATTCCCGTGCTCAACATATCGGTCCTCGTCTTAATCGGCATCGTCCAGGCATTCGTCACTCCGGGAAACTGGATCGCCCGGTCCATCTCATCGATCAGCTTTTGCACGTTCATTCCAGGACGCCACTCCGATTCAGGCTTAAGGGTGATGATTGTTTCTATCATATCGAGCCCGGCAGGATCTGTCGCGGTTTCAGCCCGTCCGATCTTCCCGAAAACATTTTGCACTTCTGGAAATTGGGTGAGGATCTTATCAGTTTGCTGCAGAAGATCTCTGGCCTTCGTAATTGACATGCCGGGCATCGTTGTCGGCATGTAGAGGATGTCGCCCTCGAATAATGGGGGCATAAACTCCGATCCGATTCTGTTGAACGGAATAATAGTTATGCAGATAAGAAAAATAGCCGCACCAATGATCCATTTATTGAAACGTATGACGAAATCGACGACCGGGGAATAGATGCGAATGAGAAGCCGATTAATTGGATTTCGTTCTTCAGGAATAGTTCTTCCCCGGATCAAATATCCCATAAGAATCGGCACAATCGTGATCGACAGGATAGCGGCCGCCGCCATCGAATAAGTTTTAGTGAACGCAAGCGGGCGGAACAATCGGCCTTCTTGATCCTCAAGAGTAAAAACGGGTATGAAGGAAACTGTTATCACGAGAAGAGAGTAGAAAAGGGCCGGGCCTACTTCTTTTGACGCATCAGTGATAATTTGCCAATGATCCCGTCGTTGTTCTACAGGCTTTTCATTTTCACGCTCAATGTGTTTATGAGCATTTTCTATCATGATAATAGCGGCGTCCACCATAGCTCCAATCGCAATGGCTATGCCGCCGAGCGACATGATGTTGGCATTAATGCCTTGCAACCTCATCACGATGAACGAAATCAGGATAGCGGTAGGAAGGGTAAAGATCGCAACGAAAGCGCTCCGGGCATGGAGGAGAAAGATGATGCAAACAATTGCTACTATAATAATTTCTTCAATGAGCTTTCCCGTCAGGGTATCGATAGCACGTTCAATAAGTCCTGAACGGTCGTACGCCGTGGTTATTTTTACGTCATCCGGCAATCCCTGTTTGAGGTCGTTAAGCTTCTTTTTAACGTTGTCGATCACCTGAAGGGCATTTTGACCGTACCGCATCACGACGATGCCGCCGACAACTTCACCCTGACCGTTGCTTTCAACCAACCCTCTTCGCATGAGCGGGCCGATTGTGACGTCGGCAACGTCCTGTACGTAGACCGGCGTTCCGTTCTTTTTATCCGCCATCACGGGAATGTTCTTGATGTCATCCAAGGATTTTATATATCCCAATCCCCTTACCATGAATTCCGTTTCTCCCATTTCAATGACTTCGCCGCCTACATCGTTATTCGAATTCTTTATTGCCATCTCGACCATGTTGAGGGGAATGTTGTAGGCCGAAAGTTTTGCAGGATCCACAGTCACTTGATATTCCTTGACAAAGCCGCCGACGCTCGCAACTTCTGCAACACCCTCAACGGACGAGAGTTCATATTTCAAATACCAATCCTGATATGATCGTAATTCCTGCAATGAACGTTTATCCGATGAAAGCGTATACTCGAAAACCCATCCAACACCGGTCGCATCAGGACCAAGCGTTGGAACAACGCCTGCAGGAAGCCGTTTCTGGGCGTAGTTCAAATATTCGAGAACGCGGCTTCGAGCCCAGTAGATATCCGTTCCATCCTCGAAAAGCACATAGACAAGAGAGTAGCCAAAAAAGGAATACCCTCGTACAACTTTTGCCCCCGGGACAGAGACCAATGCGGTCGTTAATGGATAGGTGACCTGATCCTCTATGATGCGGGGAGACTGCCCCGTATAATCTGTATAGATGATGACCTGCACGTCGCTCAAATCGGGTATTGCATCGACGGGGATATGCAGCATTGAATAAATTCCCCAGCCAACCAGAAAAACAATGGCAAGGATGACAATGAATTTATTGCGGATCGATGCGTCAATAATATTTTGCAACATTTTAAAATCCTCTATTCAAGGTTGATCGGCGGTGTCAGATTAGCGAGTGCCGGAAAGAATGTATTTTTGAGGGCGCGTTGAAATTTCTTTTTATCATCAGAACTACAGAAGTAATATTTCTTTCCATCGTACGTGATCGATATCGTTTGATCGGCTTCCATCCCGCAAACGGGATCGACGAGCCGGTCAACCTGTACTGACGTGCCATTCGCATTTTGGACTAACTCACCCGAAGCGACTTCATAAGAGAGTTTTTTGGGGCTGTCGACTTTTTTGTGCTCCATTTGTCGCACGCCGGGTCTATTGTGACCTTTGTCTTTTTTGCTTGTTTTATGCTCCGGCGTATTGTTTTTGTTTTTTCCCAAAGGACCGGATTGCATAATGGATTTTGCGGTATCGTTTTCCGAGTGGGCTAGCATTGAACTGACCGCCGCTTTGAGGTTGCTCTCGGAATCGATAAGAAACTGCGATGATGTGACAATATTTTCCCCGGCTTTGACTCCCTCAAGAACTTCGGTATAACCGTCCGCTTCAAGTCCAAGTTTTACATTTCGCGGCGTAAAATATCCGTTGCCGAGGGCAATAACTACGACATTCCGTTCCCCGGAGCGAATTATCGCTTGATCCGGTATTGTCACGTCCTTCGTCTCCGCAGGGGAAAGAAGATTAACAGTTGCAAACATCTCAGGCTTAAGTTCATTATCGGAGGGGTTGCGAACCGTGATCCGAACTGTTGCAGTTTTCGTATCCATACTCAGGTATGGATTTATATACGTCACTGTGCCCGAAATCTTTTTGCCTGGCAAATACGAAAGCTCGATGTCAGCCTTTTGACCTATGCTTACCCATGGCAATTCGTATTGATAGACATCCGCAAGTATCCAAACGGAAGATAGGTCGGCAATTTTGTAAAGAGTCATTCCCGACATTACATTTTGACCCTGGGTAACCATTTTATCAGTCACAACGCCGTTAACAGGGGATGCAATTGTCATGGCCCTTTTTGGTGTTCCGCGGTCTTTGAGCGCTTTGATTTCACTTTCCGGAATATCCCAATTGAGAAGCCGCCGCTTTGAGCTTTGCACAAGTTGCTCAGCTTCCTTGCGGGCTTCTTCCATAGTGCTGTTGGCCATTTTTTTTTGATATTGAATTGCCTGCAGGTATTCCTGCTGTGTTTCAACAAGCTCCGGACTGTATATCTCCATCAACGCTTCTCCTTTGTGAACGGCTTGTCCGGTGTAATCGATATAAAGCCTTTCAACGTATCCCATGACCTTCGACGTAATCGAATATAATTTCGTTTCGTCATAATCAATCTTACCCGTAGCACGTATTTTTTTGCTGAGATTTCTCAGTTCGGCAGGTTCTGTTGTGACGCCGATGTTCTGAATTGTGACAGGGTCGATCTTAATAACGCTTCCCTCGTTATCGCCTTCGTAGACAGGAACGAGGTCCATTCCACAATCGGGCGCTTTCCCCGGTTTACTGGAAGTATACCAGGGATGCATCGGGTCCTTGTAATAAGCTATTTTCTTTTGACCTGATTGTTCGGAGGTCTCTGCATAAACGGGAACAAAATCCATTCCGTCGGAAGCTTTCTTTGGCGACAAGGAAGTTATCTTGGGGTTCATTGGGTCGCGGTAGTATATAATCTTCCTATTGTTAGACCCCTCCTGTCTGAGGGCAGGATGAAAGATAAACCACCCTGCGCCTATTCCTAATAGAATGCTTACGATTGCCGTGATTACGATCTTCTTCATAGTGGGTAACTCCTTGTCGGTAAGATTACTGAGCGCTTTCTGCAATGTGCGCGATATCCAATCCAACTGCTTGTTCAAGTTGTGCCTGGCTTGCCATATAGTTCATCACCGCCATGTGGTAGTCCAGTTTCGCCATAAGCTGCATGCGATATGCATCGAGGACCATAAGGAATTCTGTCTTACCAGTTTGGTAGGCAGAAAGTGTCGCTTGCAGCGTTTGTTCTGCCTGGGGAATAGTCGTGTTCTTGTACAAAAGAACGAGGTTGTGATTCGATTCTACTTTTACTAATGCATCCTGAACTTCAAATAATACCATGTTATTCATACTGGAGAGGTCGTTCTCGGCTTTGCTGACGTTGAGCTCGTTTTCTTGAACTTTAGCCGTATACTTGCCGCTTGACCAAAACGCAAGCGGGATATTCACGCCGACCATTGCGGACCAGAAGTCGTTTTTTGTATTCGACATGTTTTTGTACATCACGTTCGCCATGATATCAGGATAATATTCTTTTTTTGAAAGCGACAACTCCGCTTTGTTCATTTCCACAGCAGAATTCATTCCTTTGAGCTCCGGTCTGTTGTTTAGGGCAATCGGGCCGAGTTGTTCAAAAGTCCATTCAGGCAGAGTATTTTCGATCTCTGTCACAGTACCGAGTGGCGCATTCGTTTTTCTGTTTAAATCGGTATTGAGCATCGATTCGACGACTTTTTTCTCTTGTTGAAGATTGATTCCTTCGTTAAGCAGCGTCGAAAGCTCAGTCTGCGCGCGCAAAACATCGGCTTGATTTCCCACTCCTACTTCATACTGCATCGCCGCAATTTCAACAAACCTCTTCATCAGTTCTTGGTTATCTATGTTAATTTGGATTTTGTGCTGAACGAGATAAAGTTCGAAATAGGCGGACTTCACATCGCGGATAATTTTTTGCTCAAGGGCTTTATATTCCTGCACGACCATATTTGTGTTGTTTTCCGCCGCTCTGCCCATAGCCGAAAGTTTTCCTGGAAAAGGGATCATTTGTTGAACGAAGTAATCTGTTTCCATGCTATTCTTTACCGGGTTGGGAAATGATTGAAGAGGAGTTTGGTAGAATTGAATTCCAACCTGTGGTGCATCCCATGATGTCTGCTGGTCGACCTGGGTTTTCACAGCCGCGATGTTGTTTTGCCCGGATCGGAGTTGCGGATTGTTTTGAAGCGCCTCTGCAACAAGAGCGTCGAGATTTAGCTGCGGTGGGGTTTGCGCTCGGACAACGGCCGAACTACCCAACATTACTATGATTATGAAACTTGAAATGATTTTCAGCATTTGCTGAACTCCTTTATCAAATGACCTTTTACAATCTGATTATTTGCTCACCGTTTTTCGATCCAAATGTTTTGGACCAAATGGGATAGAGAGCAAGGCTGTGCGCAGTTCAAGAAGGGAATGGATTTACAATACACCCTTCGAACTTTGCATCAAAAGGAGATAGTAATTAGATAAGAAAGGTAGAGTTGAGGATACACTTCTCCGCTGAACGCGGGAAGAACGACGGAGAGAGATTAGAGGAGTAGAGAAGTTCTGCAGTAAGAGTATTTGAAAATCTCAGTTCTTGGAGGAGCGGGAACAACGTAATAAACTTTGAAGAATGACTTACATTCTCTTTTTCAAAGAAGGCAACAGTATTGGTCAATCCGCCGACGATCGTAGAAATGTGGCACTCTGGAAAAACACCCGCTAACGTTGCTCCTGTCTGGGGTACATTCTCTTTGTCACTTGCATTAGAGCAACAATCCATCGGCTGATCCGAAATCATCGTGCATTGACGAATGACCGCAGTAAACCCAGAGTTTGCCAGGACAAAAAGGACAACGAGCAGTCGTCCAGCGAGAATACTATGTTTTGGAGATAAATTCATCGTTGGTAACATTAATGACAACAATCATGCCACTTGAAGAATTCCAAGTTCTCGGGGAAATTGAAAGCTTTTTGTGCTGAAAATAAGAATCTTTCTTCACGTTATTGGAAAACAACCCATCAATATCCTCCAGCAAGGAGGGCAAGCCGTTGCCTGGTCAGGCCACAAAGTCGAAAATGGAGCTTATTCCTAGCGGCTCTATCGAATAAAACGCTTCACCATACGCCGCATTAATAAGACTGCCGTGATGAATGTCCCTTGCCTTTATGGATTCGAGAAAGAGTTTTGAAGATAAGATAGTTTCCCGCTCCTTGCTCTTGGGATTATGAAATTGCGATTCAAATGCCAACAAGGCTTTGGTTTTCACATCATAAACGTCCGAAACGTCGACAATGAACGAAGGGGTAAACTCGTATTTCTGCATATAATGAAAATATTTTTTAGGGCGGAATGGCTCCTGTTTCTTGCCATTCACTCGAGTCGGAATTTTTTCAAGGCCTGCGAGGAACCATGCTTCCTTGCACAATCTATGCGCATGTTCGTGGTCAGGGTGACGTTCAAGCCAGTGGGGGAAGAGTAGAACGGAGGGCTGAAACGTACGTAAAACTTCCATCACGCTGATGAGGTTCTTCCTGTTGCATTCAATATTGCCGTCCGCCATTCTCAAGTTGTCCCGGAATTCGATACCAAGGATTTTCGCAGCCTTCGCTGCTTCTTCCTTTCGAATTTGTTTTGATCCGCGGGTCCCGAGTTCACCTTGTGTCAAATCCACGATGGCGACCTTTTTTCCACTACGAACGAGTTTGGCCACGGTTGCGGCACAAGACAATTCAATGTCATCTGGATGCGCACCGATTGCCAGTACGTCTAATTTCATACTCTCTCCAATCATTTTATTAATATACATAAAGGTGATGAGTATCGCAAAATCGGGTGCTGGCTCAGTTTGTCATTCCCGCGTTGCGAAGGAATCCCTTCGGGAAAAGCGGGAATCCAAATTTTCCCCTTTTGCCCCACAATGGAAGCCCGCTTCCGTGGGCATGACAATTTTTTTGCTCAAATTAAGCCATGACCCAAAATCGAACTGCGACTTCAATTTGAGTCTTTTGCTAATCCCGAAGTATCGCCCGCACAAAATGGAAAGTTAAGACATATTTTGGCAACAAGGCTTTGCGGTTTGGCGGGAAATCAATTTTTGTAAGTCACAGCCTTTCATTTTTGAATTTCAAACAATTAGAGTTATATTCCTTCATTATGCAGGAAGAAAAAAATATTATTTCGGTGACTGAAATTACCAGGCGCATCAAGGGAGTGCTGGAAAGGGGGTTCAGTGAGATCTGGGTGCAAGGGGAAATTTCCAATTGTAAGCTCCATACCTCCGGACATATGTATTTTACATTGAAAGATGAAGGGGCACAATTGTCGGCGGTGATGTGGCGCAGCCGGGTGGCACAGCTTCTCTTCCGCCCAAACGATGGAATGAAGGTGATCGTTCGCGGGAATATTACTGTCTATGAGCCTAGGGGGAATTATCAAATCGATTGTCTTCAGCTTCAACCAATAGGAGCAGGGGAATTACAATTGGCCTTTGAGAAGCTCAAACAAAAGTTGAGCGCCGAAGGATTATTTGACGAAGCTCATAAAAAGACTCTTCCAGCCTATCCACAGAAAATAGGAATCGTGACATCACCGACCGGAGCCGCGATCCAGGATATACTGAACGTTTTGGCACGACGGTTTCCAGCTCTTGAGATCGTCGTCGCGCCGGTGAAGGTCCAAGGAATTGGTGCTGGCGAAGAAATTGCGCAGGCAATTCACGACCTTAACGGCTTGGCAGGTATCGATGTAATTATTATTGGAAGAGGAGGAGGGTCGTTGGAGGATTTATGGGCTTTCAACGAAGAAATTGTAGCACGGGCCGTTTACTCATCCGGCATTCCAATCATAAGTGCCGTAGGACACGAGATCGATTTCAGCATCAGCGATTTTGTTGCGGACTTGCGCGCGCCGACGCCTTCTGCCGCCGCTGAATTGGTCGTAAAGGATCGAAATGAGATTATTGATATTCTGCGCAATTTTACCTATACTATTCAAAATCTGGTGACGACGAGAATCCAATCCTCTAAGGAAAGGGTTCACGCACTCGTTGGAAGTTATTCATTCAATAAGCCGTTGGACCTGTTCCGCCAGCGGGGTCAAATGGTTGATGATTTGGAGCGGAGGCTTCATCAAAGAATTGGCCATCGGTTAGAGATAGTTCGACAGCAAGCTCAATCGTTCGCTAAAAGAATTGAATCTGTCGATCCCCAATTGACCCTTAAACGCGGTTACACCATTGTATACCGGGGGCAAAAAATTATTCCGGCAGCCGCAGGCGTCTTGGAGAAAGACCGGATCACAGTGCGATTTCATGATGGGGATGCAGAATCAGTTGTTGAAGTAGTCCGTAAGAAGGAGGAAACCTAGGCCATGGCTCCGGCAAAAAAAGAGGCATCGAAGCGGACTTTTGAGCAATCTCTTGAACGATTGGAAAAGATTGTCGACTCTTTGGAGCAAGGAGAAACACCACTCGAAAGTGCAATTGCGTTGTACGAAGAAGGAATCCAGTTATCGAAAGAGTGCATGGAAACACTTTCGAGAGCGGAGCTGAAAGTCAAGAAGCTGAATAAAGATATGAATAATAAAATAGAGTTAATGGATTTTGAATGAGTGAGAAAATAATGCCGGACGCGCAAACAAAATTTTTCCACAAGATCGACACGCCTAAAGATTTACGTCAACTGGAAGTGAAAGACCTTCGGACCCTTTCCAAAGAGATTCGGGATTTCCTTGTTGATTCAATTTCGAAAACCGGAGGGCATCTTGGTGCCGGATTGGGCGCCGTGGAGCTTGCGGTTGCCCTTCATTATGTTTTCGATACGCCTAAAGACAAATTGGTATGGGATGTGGGGCATCAAGCGTATCCCCATAAAATTCTTACCGGGCGAAAGAGCCGTTTCCATACGATTCGCCAATTGCACGGTATCAGCGGTTTTTTACGCCGCAGTGAAAGCGAATATGATACATTCGGAGCCGGGCATGCGAGTACGGCAATATCTGCTGCTCTCGGTATTGCCACCGCTCGAGATTTCAATCGTGATAGTTTCAAAGTTGTTGCAATTGTGGGGGATGGTTCGTTGACCGGCGGAATGGCATATGAGGCGATGAATAATGCCGGTCTGCTGAAGAAAGATATGATTGTTATTCTCAACGATAATCGAATGGTTTCTCTCTCCTCAGTTGCGCCAAACCTTTGGTCGTTCCATAGTTACTTTGCCGAGGTGTTGACTCATCCGAGCTATAATAAATTCAAAGCGAACGTCTGGGATTTAACCGGCAAACTGGATACCTTCGGCGACCGCTTGCGTTCCGTTGCGCAAAATTTTGAGAAAGGGTTGAAAGCGGTCGTTACGCCCGGAATGCTTTTCGAAGCACTTGGCTTCCGCTATTTTGGCCCGTTTAATGGCCATAACGTCGTGAAATTAGTAGAAATCTTACGTCATGTTAAGAATCTTAAAGGTCCCATCCTCATCCACGCGATTACGGAGAAGGGGAAAGGCTATGGGCCCGCGGAAAAAGAGGCCACGCGACTTCACGGTGTAACCCCCTTCGATAAGGTAACGGGAATTTCTCCAAAAGTACCGAATGCACCTCCTGCGTTTACTTCGATTTTTGGCGACGCTCTCGTTGAACTTTGCAAGCAAAACCCGAAGGTTGTCGGCATTACTGCTGCCATGCCGGACGGCACGGGATTGACAGCTCTGCAGAAGGCAATGCCCGAACGGTTCTTCGACGTTGGGATTGCAGAGCAGCATGCGGTGACGTTTGCCGCCGGCCTTGCTACCGAGGGTTACATTCCGGTGACCGCGATTTATTCGACTTTTTTGCAGAGAGCTTACGATCAGATAATTCACGACGTCGCTCTCCAGAATTTGCATGTCGTATTTGTACTTGATAGAGGCGGCCTTGTTGGCGCAGATGGCCCTACGCACCACGGCGCATTTGATTTATCGTACCTGCGCTGCATCCCCGGCATGGTGATTATGGCGCCGAAAGATGAGAGCGAGTTGCGCGATATGCTCTTCACGTCAATCGAGCATCGTGGCGGCCCCATTACTATGCGTTATCCTCGTGGAAATGCATTTGGAGTGCCGCTTAAAAAAAGCTTTGATAGAATTGAAATTGGAAAAGGGGAAATCTTAAGGAGCGGGAACGACGTAGCAATTCTAGCAATTGGAACGATGGTCTACAACTCGCTCGCGGCTGCAGATTTGCTCGCTAAAGAGGGCATACTTGCGGAAGTAGTAAACATGCGTTTCGCGAAACCGATTGACCGAGATCTCCTCGAACGCCTGGCGGGAAAATTCGACCGCATCGTAACGATCGAAGAGAATACTGTTCACGGCGGTTTTGGTACGGCAGTTTTGGAAACTCTGGCAACAATGGAACACCCCGATGTGAGAGTTCATGTGCACGGGATTCCCGATAATTTTATAGAGCATGGCGCGCCGAACGAACTCCATCAGATTGTGAAACTTGATGCCAGAGGGATCGCAGGTGTTGTCAAGGAGTTTTGCGAAGCTCATCCTTCGCGCAGCCGCACCTCGGAACGTCGCGCATTGTAAGTATAATCTGCTAAATTTTATTGCCAACAATGGAAAAAGCAAAAATCGGTATTGTTGGATTAGGCTGGATTGCACAAGTCTTTCACCTTCCTATTCTCACTAAAATTCCCGATGCAACAATCACCTGTGTGTGCGACAAGGAAAGGTCGCGCGCCCGGGCTCTGGCGGAAAAGTACGGCATAAAGCGTTATTACTCCGACCTGGAGGAAATGCTTCAAACCGAAGAACTTGATGCCGTCGATATTTGTGCAACAACTAATGCACATAAAGAAATCGCCCTCGCATGTCTCGATGCCAAGAAAGATATATTTGTCGAGAAACCTATCGCACGAAAATATCTGGAAGCGGTTGCCATTGCAGACGCTGCCAAAAAGGCGAAGAAAAAAGTCATGGTGGGGATGAACAACCGTTTTCGGCCGGACACAATGATTCTCCGGAGCTTCGTCGAAAACAACGAGCTCGGAGATGTTTTTTATGTCAAGGCAGGGTGGCTGAAAAAACTTACCGACCACAGCAGCTGGATGGGCCATAAGGACAAATCTGGCGGGGGGGTATTTCTTGATCTCGGTATTGTGATGCTGGATCTCGCTCTCTGGATGACCGGCTACCCGGAACTGCAACGGGTAGATTCCTCCACCTATTCGCACGCAACTCCCGGGGTTGAAGATTCGGCGGCCGTGTTTCTGTTCATGAAAAACGGCGCTACTATCACGATTGAGGTCAGCTGGAGTTTTTATATCGAAAACGAGCTTTTTTATTGCAACATTTATGGCGAAAAGGGAAGTGCCAAACTCAACCCTTTAAAGATTCATCGCGAAATGCACGGAAGCATTGTCAACGTTACTCCGGGCAAGATCGACGACATCCAAAACCTCTTTCGGCGATCGTATGAAAATGAATTGAAGCATTTTGTGGGAGCGGTCCGCGGCATTCATCAAGTTATTTCCACGGCAGACGAAGCAGTCCTACGTATGAAGATTGTCGACGCGATCTATAAGTCAGCCGCCAAAAGGAAAGAGATCTATTTCAAATAATAAGGGGGAAAGGTCATGAAGACATCATGGATTCGCTGCGAGAGTATCCGTGATGTCTATTTCGTTTCATGGCGAGGTTGATGCATGAGTAGCCGAGAAGATGAGAAATGGATGCGCGAATGTTTCGCACTAGCGAAAAAGGGAATCGGCAAAGTCAGCCCGAATCCTCTCGTGGGCGCAATAATCGTTCTAGGCGGTACGATCATTGGGAAGGGATATCACCGGAAATTTGGCCAGGCTCATGCCGAAGTCAATGCAATCAACAACGCGCTTGCACGCCGCTCAAGTATCCGGGGGGCAACATTGTATGTAAACCTTGAGCCGTGTGTTCATTACGGCAATACACCGCCGTGTGTTAAGGCAATTGTTGCCCAGGGGATTGGAAAAGTCGTTGCGGCAATGAAAGACCCAAACGCACTGGTGGCAGGAAAAGGATTTCAAGCCCTTCGCAGGTCGGGGGTGACTGTTGTAGCCGGCGTGATGAAGGATGAAGCTGAGAGCCTCAATGAAAAGTTTATTAAGTACATTTCCACTGGCCTGCCATTTGTAGCGCTTAAAGTCGCCCGAACGAGCGACGGATTTATCGCAAAAGAAGATGGCACATCGAAATGGATATCGACTAAAAGATCTCGCGTCATTGCACATCAGCTTCGCGCTGAATATGACGCAGTGCTGGTCGGTGCAGGGACCGCTGCCTTGGACAACCCCAAACTGACAGTTCGCAACGTCAAAGGAAGAAATCCAGTTAGAGTTTTACTCGATGGAAAACTTCGGACTCCTCTTGAGGCAACGATGTTCAACGACAGATATCGTAATCAAACGATTGTGTTTACTGGTAATGTGAGAACACAAAGGTATAGAGAGTTTCAGAAGAGAGGGGTTCAATTGATTCCAATGAAAACCCGTAAGGGCGTTATTTCCATACATGAAATGCTTGCCATTCTTGCCAAAAGAGGAATAGCCTCTCTTCTCGTGGAAGGAGGACAATCAATATATCGACAATTCCTGAAAGCGAAGGCGTCAGATAAGATATATCTTTTTACTTCCCCCAAAAAATTCGGCAGAGGGCTCTCGGCATTCGACGGCGCCGTATCATTGTTTGCGATTAAATGCGAACGCGTAAAAAGTGTTGACAGAGATACTTTCATCGAAGGAAAATTAATATACCGATAAGGAACTTAGTTTGAGGATTGCTTTTCCTGCATTTTTATTTTTTCTTATTACAATTTCTTCTGCTAAACCGCATCGAGCGAACATTCGAGATGCTGAAAAGAAAATCGATTCGGTCATAAGTGCGGTCGAGGGGAAGTTTGCCGTTGCCTTTGAAGATTTGCAAACTGGAAAACAGTTCTACCGCAACGCAAACGAAAAATTCCAGGCGGCGAGCACGATAAAAACGTCGGTGATGATCGAAGTTTTCAATCAGGCCCGCCAAAGAAAACTCTCGCTTGACGATTCTCTTGACATCATCAATGACTTCACGAGCATTATTGACGGGAGCAGATATTCTCTTATGATTGCGAGCGACAGTGACGATAGTCTCTATTCCCGAATCGGACAAAAGGATCAAATTCGAGCGCTCGTTTATCATATGATTACGGTGAGCAGTAATCTTGCGGCAAATCTGCTTATTCAAAAAGTGGGGGCCAAAAATGTACAGCATACGATGAAAGGACTCGGGGCGCGGGATATTCGCGTGTTGAGGGGCGTAGAAGATAATAAAGCGTTTCAGGCAGGCAAGAACAACACTGTAACTGCCAAGTCACTTGCATTTTTGTTTGCACGGCTTTCCCGAAAGGAAATATTGAGCCGGAGAGCGTCAAGCGAAATGCTTGACATTCTGCTCCAGCAAAAATTCAACGATATGATTCCGGCAAAACTGCCTAAACCCGTCAAGGTAGCCCATAAAACCGGGAGCAGCCCCGGAGTGCAGCACGATTCAGGAATCGTCTATCTACCGGACGGAAGAAAATACGTGCTGGTTGTTCTATCTAAAAACTTACGGGATCAAAAAAGCGGCCATGACGCCATTGCGGAAATTTCGAAAATCATTTTTGACTATGAAATGAATTAATTATGTTTACAGGAATCATTGAGGAAGTCGGCAAGGTTTGCACTGTTCGGAAAAAGGATGATGGGATTCAATTGGAGATTGAGGCGAGGACAATCCTTGCAGGCCTCAAGGTTGATAACAGCATCGCGGTCAATGGAACGTGTTTAACAATTGTAAGAAGAAAACAGAATGTTTTTGCAGTCGACGCTGTGAAAGAAACATTGAGCAAAACTGGCTTAAGGGCGTTACAGATCGGTAGCAGCGTCAATCTTGAGCGGGCAGTTTCACTCAATCAGCGCTTGGGCGGTCATCTTGTCCAAGGCCATGTCGACACAACGGGTACGGTTTTGAAATGTACGGCGTTGAAAGCTAGTTGGATGTTTACAATCCGATTCCCAAAGAAATTTCGGAAATACGTTATCCCCGTCGGTTCAATCTCCGTGGATGGAGTAAGTTTGACTGTCGCTAGGCTGCATGCTGATCGGTTTGAGGTAGCGATCATACCGTATACATACGAGCACACTATTTTTCATGATTACAAAGCAGGCTCAAGTGTAAACCTTGAGTTTGATCTCGTCGGGAAATATATTGAATCGTTGCTCACGAAGTAGTAAATTAGTTATTTTTCGTTTCGATCGTTTCCATAAAGGTCTACCAACTAACCATGAAAGATATATTTCGGTCTAAGCTAACACGAATTGTGCTGTGGATTGTCGGAGGCCTTTTTGTCATTATCCTTCTCCTCGATAATATTATTCTCCCGTGGTACGTGAATCACGGAGGCACACTTGTGGTTCCTGACGTTGTCGGAATGCAGCAAGATGACGCATTCCGCCTATTGGATTCCCTGATGCTTGAACCAAGAAAAGGTGAGGTACGTCCGGACAAAGAGTATCCTGAAGGATATGTTGTTGCCCAGAATCCTGTTCCTTTGCAAATAGTGAAACCTCATCGTCGAGTGTATTTGACAATCAGCGGCGGCGAGCAATTAGCCGTTGTCCCCGATTTGAAAGGAAGATCTCTTCGCGATACAAAATTTGCGTTGGACCGTTTTGGGCTGAAGCTCGGTGCAGTCCTACGTCAAATTTCAAAGGACCTTCCAGAAGGGACAATAATTTCTCAAGACATCGCATCGGGAGCAAAAGTAAAACGTGGCACGTACATAAGTGTAACAGAAAGTACGGGAGGGTCGATGGATAGCCTTCTTGTTCCGAATGTCATCGGCAAAACTTTGGACGATGCCCAAAAGATTTTAGTCCAAAAAGGGTTTAAACCGGGGAACATAACATATCAATCAAATGCAGACCTCCTTCCTAACACAGTAATTGGACAGCTCCCTCGTGGTGGTGATGTCGCGAGCTTCAGCAAACCCATAGACCTTTTTATCGCACAGGCCCCCGATAAAAAGAAACCTGTGCAGGAGCACTAGACATGTTGCCAAAGAAGAATACGGTATTAATCGCACCGTCTATCCTTGCTGCAAATTTCGGACATTTGGCAAACCAAATTGCCGTCGCTGAGAAAGCGGGGGCCGACATGTTTCATTTGGACGTCATGGACGGTCATTTTGTCCCTAACATAAGTTTTGGTCCTGCAATTGTCAAGACCGTTCGCGGTTTGACTGATTTGCCGCTCGATACACATTTAATGATCGAAAATCCTGATTTTTATCTGGAGGAATTCCAAAAAACCGGAACGACAAATTTAATTGTGCACGTTGAGGCTTGTCGTCATCCGAGGCAGACAATCATGGCAATTCGGGAAATGGGAATGAAACCGGGAATCAGTCTAAGACCGGCAACTGCGTTATCGGCGCTTGATGATATTTTGCCCGAGGTCGATCTCGTTTTGGTGATGTCGGTGAATCCGGGGTTCGGCGGTCAAAAGTTTCTCCCCGAAAGTGTTCAGAGAATTACAGATCTCAAAAAAATGATCTCCTCCCGAGGGTTAAAGGTAACGATTGAAGTTGACGGAGGCATTGATAGGAATAACGCTTCGGTGCTCATTGATGCCGGCGCAAACGTTTTGGTCTCTGGAACGGCAATTTTTGGCTCGAAAGATATAGCCAAATCCATCGCTGAACTTAGAAACGGTCTGCCGGATAAACGCCATCCCGCAAAAGAATAAGGCATCACCAATGAGCCTGTCATGTGATGTCAAATGCTAACCATAATGGCTTTATAGAATGATTTAAGACCCCGATATTTGTTTTTGCAACAAAAAGCCGCGCGGCGAAAAGCGCGGTTTTTTTGTTGCCTCGCCCAAAAGACCTATGGCCTAATTTAATAAGGCAGTTTATATAAAAACATTAAAAAGTACTTGACATATTGAAAGTGTACATTATATTATAATGTAACAAAGAGGCGGACAGTATAAAGAGTTCTATATGCGGCGCACACTACCTGCTCTCTTTTTGTCTTTTGGGTCGTACGACCGTATCGCGAGGGGCACATTGCCGGTCATTATGCGAACTCAATTATACGACGGAAAAATAACTACGGAGATGCCTATGACCAATTAATGAGAATCTTTAGCGTCAAAAGTTCACTGTACCGTTCACATCGTTGAGAACTAATGAAGAAAATTGAGGCTATTATCAGACCGCACAAACTCGAGGAAGTCCGGGAGGCATTGCACGATAACGGAATTCATGGAATGACGATTTCCGAGGTCAAGGGAGTCGGAAGACAGAAAGGTCATGCCGAAGTATATCGCGGCTCCGAATACAAAATTGACTTCCTTCCCAAAATCAAATTGGAGGTCGTTGTCAGCGACAATATGATGGACGAGGTGGTATCGCTTATCATTAAAACATCGAAAACAGGGAGCGTGGGAGATGGGAAGGTCTTTATCAGCCCTGTTGAAGAAGCGATTCGTATTCGGACCGAAGAGGTGGGGGAAGATGCACTCTAGTAATAGCCATGTGTGGTTGGAAAAACACATTCACGCACTTTTCTATTCACATCGAAAAAGGGTTCACTAATGAAACTGTCTTATCTTTTTTTGGCAACACTTATATTGAGTGCGGGCGCTGTATATGCAGCAGACTCCGCTGCGGCGCCGGCACCTACGCCGGTCACGTGGAGCGGTTTTGTTGACGCCTATTACAGTAAGAATTTTAACAGTCCGGCAACACAGACAAACCAGTTGAGGAACTTTGACATTCAGGAAAACCAATTCACGCTCAGCCTCGCCGAGCTTGTCATACAGAAACAAGCCTCCCCGGTTGGGTTCCGGATGGATCTCGATTTTGGGCCGACAAACGATCTGGTTCAACCCGGTAACGGAAGCACATTGAACGTGCTGCAGCAAGGATACCTGACCGCAGTATTGCCAATCGGTT
>JBAUMC010000008.1:0-51710 GCA_049578505.1 Bacteroidota bacterium
TGGTTGCTGCACCGGCCGGAGTCAAGATGCTCAGCAAACATCATCCAGATGTTCAAATATTTTGTGCAAGTCTGGATCGCACGCTTAATAAGAAAGGTTATATTCTCCCGGGGCTTGGCGATGCAGGAGATAGAATTTTCGGTACGGATTGAGTATGGTCAATTTTCAGAAAATAAAGAACTTCAGAACCAGAGAGACGAAAACGCGAAAAATATATTCACCGTCTAAGCACTGCTCTCGGGCCCTGTGGTTGTTGTTGATTGCACTCGCTATTTCAATGCCGGGTGCAGTGCTAACTCAGATTCTCCCTGTGCAGGATTTGCATGAAACAATTCTTCAGGGAATCGATCTGACTCTCAAACAGGATTATCCGGAAGCAAGGGCTGTTTTCCATTCGGTAATCAAGAATTATCCGGATAACCCAGCGGGGTATTTATATCTTGCCGGTACGTTACAGGCGGAATATTCTGATTACGAGGATGCTTTCAATCAACAACTCTTTGATTCGCTTTTGGCGAAGGGTGAAACCCTTGCTGATCATCTTGTGGAAAAAAAAGACTCTGTGGACTGGGGATACTATTTTGCCGGAACGGCTCTTTCTTACCGTGCTTTTTCGGAATCTGAAAGAGGCAGCTGGCCAAGCGTGATTATTGATGGAATGAATTCCGCCAAGATGTTCGAACGATGCCTTGATATCAATCCACAGTTCTACGATGCAATGAATGGACTCGGGACATACTATTATTGGAGAAGCAAAAAAACCGAATTCTTATCTTGGCTTCCTTTTGTTCGTGACAGAAAGAAAGAAGGCCTTGCGCTGCTTTCAACGGCTGTAGAAAAGGGGACGTACGAAAAATTTGTCGCAATGAACAGCATAGCAATAGTCCTTACGGAAGAGAAACGGTACCCGGACGCTCTGGCGATTGTATCAAAAGCGTTGGAAGCGTACCCGGAAAACCGTTCTTTGTTATGGTGGCTCATGGGTATTCTTGAACGTATGCCGCAAAGGGACACTGCCGCGATCAAATCAGCAGCGTTACGAATGCTGGCCAGTGTGATGAAAGCTCCGGTGAGAAATCAATACTGCGAGGCGGCCTGCCGGTTAAAGCTTGCTCAGTTTGCTTTGGAAGAGCATCGCTATGACGAGGCGGTCGATGAATGTGCTGCTATTCTGAAGTACGAAGATCTAGAAGGCAAAACGAAACGCGACATCGGGAAAAAAATAACGGCCGCGAGGGAGTTGATGGAACGGGCGAGAGAAGCCATGAATAGTGAAAAGTTAAAAGTGAAAAGTGAATAGCGCTCAATTCTCTATCACTTTTCACTTTTAACTCTTCACTTAGGTATATTAAAAATAACGAGCTTTGATATTACTGAGAGTCTGAGTTAGAACACCCCATGGTTCAGGCAAAATACAAAAAGAAACTCGACGACCTGCTTGCTATTTGCCGAAAAAATCTTCGGTCGGTAAACGAAGATTTAATTACGCGGGCATTCGAGTTGAGTCTTGAAGCACACAAGCACGACATTCGCGCCTCGGGAGAACCATATTTTTACCACCCGTATGAAGTTGCCACTGTTGTTGCAAAAGAAATCGCACTCGACGATGTCTCGGTCGCCTGCGCCTTACTGCATGACGTTGCGGAAGATACTGACTTCAGCATCAAAGACATTCGTGAAGAATTCGGCGATACGATCGCTGACATTGTCGATGGAACGACGAAAATTACCGACATCTTCCGCAGCCACGAAATAACTCAGGCGGAAAGCTACCGGAAACTTCTTCTGTCGATGGTCAACGACATCCGCGTTATGATCGTGAAATTTGCCGACAGGCTTCACAATATGCGGACGCTCGAGTACCTCCCCTTGGAAAAACAGCAGCGGCTGGCAAAGGAGACGCTGGATATTTATGCTCCTTTTGCACATCGGTTCGGTTTGGCAAAAATCAAATGGGAGCTTGAAGACCTGGCTTTTAAACATCTCCATCGGAAAGAATATGAAGAAATTGCCCACGCGATCAAAGCGAAACGTCGTGAACGCGAACATTATATCCGAAAATTCACTGTCCCGATAGAAAGCCGTTTGAAGGAAGGAGATTACTCGTTTGAAATTGAAGGGCGCCCGAAACATCTCTACAGCATCTACAACAAAATGCTCAAGCGAAGTAAACCGCTGGATGAAATTTATGATATGTTTGCAGTGCGGATTGTGCTCGATACGAACGACGACAACAAATGTTTTTCCGTGTATGGAATAGTTTCGGAAATTTACAAACCTGTGGCAGAACGGTTCAAGAATTATATCTCCATCCCCAAAAAGAATGGCTATCAGTCGTTGCACACGACGGTAATCGGGCCCGAAGGAAAAATGGTCGAAGTACAAATTCGAACGAAGGCGATGCACGAAATAGCTGAACGGGGGGTTGCGGCGCATTGGATGTACAAAGAAAATGTCGGCACGCTCGACAAGGAGCTGGAAAATTGGGTCAATTGGGTGCGGGAGATTTTCGACCAGCGTACAGATGACACTCCAAAAGAATTGATGGAGAGTTTCAAACTGAATTTATACCAGGATGAGATCTATGTTTTCACCCCGAAAGGCGATCTGAAAATCCTTCCGAAAGGAGCTACACCGATCGATTTTGGCTTTGAGATTCATTCGAATGTAGGTTCGCACACTATCGGCGCCAAAGTGAATGGCCGCATTGTTCCCCTGAATACGATCCTCCAGAGCGGCGACCAGGTGGAAATTATCACATCGAAAAAACAGACCCCGAACGCGGATTGGGAACAATTCGCGGTAACGCACAAAGCGAAATCTGCGGTTCGCCACTGGATCAAAGAAGAAGAACGGAAACATATCGAAGAGGGGAAAGAACTGTGGGACAAGAAAGTCAGGAAAGCGAAGCTTCATATCAATGACGACGAGCTTACGAAATTTGTCCATCTCCAAAAAATAAACAATACCCAGGATTTTTATCTCGGCATCACCAATCAAGAAGTTGATCCCGACACAATGATCGGGTTGCTGATTGAAAAAACGAAACGCCCTGCTTCCGAACAAGATCAAACGGGAGAGAACGGCGCTTCGATGCTTTTCAACCGGTTTGTGAAGAGCGCGCGGAGCATTACAAGCGGGATATCTCTTTTTGGCACGCACGATAATTTTATGCACAATTATGCGAAATGCTGCAACCCTATTCCCGGCGACGAGATCGTGGGCTTTATTACAACGGGAGAAGGTTTGAAAATCCACCGAAAGGATTGCAGGAACGTTGCTTCGATGCGATTGAATGACGAAGACAGAATCGTCGAGGTTTCCTGGCCCCCGACGGACGACGTAGACTTTATTGTCGGGGTTAAGCTTTCGGGCCAGGATCGGTCCGGATTGCTCAATGAAATTACGCATGCAATTTCGACTTACAACAATACGAATATTCGCAGCGTCAACATCGCGACGAAAGACTCCCTTTTTGACGGTCAATTCATATTATACGTGAAGAACACCGAACACCTAACCGGGATTGTCGACCGACTGAAACGATTGAAGGGAATTACGAAAGTTGAGCGGTTTGAAGATACCAATGGATAAACGAATATTAGGAATCGATTTCGGAACAGTGAGAGTGGGCATAGCGGTAAGCGACCCCCTTCGGATTATTGCGCAGAGCGTCGGAGCGTTCGCTAACGACAAAAGAATTTTCGAAACGGTGGCGGGAATTTGCCGGCAATATGACGTCGGGATGGTCGTTATTGGAATGCCCTACACCTTAAGAGGAGAGAGGGGAATGAAAGCTGAAGAAGTCGAAAAGTTTGTTGGCCGTCTGAAAGAGAAGCTGGACGTTGAGATCGTACCTTGGGATGAGAGATTTACCTCCCGCATTGCACGTCAAACCCTGATACAAATGGGAACGACAAAAAAGCAGCGCCGATCCGATAAAGGGAAAATAGACGCTATGGCATCGGCGTTGATCCTGCAAAGTTTTCTCGACCAGACGAAGCAATCTATTGGATGTTGAAAGGATTGTTCAAGCGTGTACGTTAACCGACTGCGACTCTTCCTTCAGGAAAGAATTAGTTCTACCATCGATTGGTCTCGCGGGCATAAAGTGCGCGCAGTTGTGTACGGGATTTGCATCATGCTGTTGCTCGAGTATCTTTCGCTTCCCAATATTCGTTTGCAGGAGCTTGAGAAAGTAAATCCGCAACGGACGGCGTTAATGGAGCAACGAGCGCGCGAAGCGGCTGAAGCCGGAAAGCCGTATCATATTCTACAAAGCTGGGTTCCGCTCTATCGAATCTCCCCGTTCTTGGCTCACGCCGTGATCGTGTCCGAAGACGGGACTTTTTATGAAAACGGCGGGGTCGATTGGTATGAAGTTCAGGAATCGATCGAAACAAATCTCGAAAAAGGAAAGGCCCTCCGAGGAGCGAGCACGATCTCCCAGCAGCTTGCGAAGAACCTTTTTTTGTCTACTTCCAAAGACCCGCTGCGTAAGCTGAAAGAGCTCGTTATCACCTTGCGGATGGAAAGAGTGCTGTCAAAGGAGAGAATATTAGAAATCTATTTGAACGTTATAGAAATGGGTAACGGCGTGTTTGGTGTGGAAGCTGCGGCCCAAAAATATTTTGGCAAATCGGCGTCCGCGATTACTCGTGAAGAAGCTGCTCAGCTGGCTGCGGTCATTCCCAGCCCGCTGCGTCATCAACCGAATCAATCGTCCCAGTATGTCGATAGACGGGCATCTCTCATACTTGAACGAATGACTGCTCGAGGATTTTAAATGCAAGCAAGCGATATTAAAGAAATGATCGTTGGGGGAGAAGGATCTCATGTCGAGTTCAAGCGGAAAATATCATCCGCGGAAAAGATTGCACGGGCGCTCATCGCATTTGCTAATACGAAGGGGGGCACGATCCTCTTCGGGGTGGACGACGACGGATCCATCGTCGGAGTTGAAAGCGAGAAAACCGAAATAGACCTGATCGAGGTGGCTGGGAATCACTTTTGCGACCCGCCGATTGCCCCGGATATTACTATAGTTCCGTTCAACAGCAAAGATGTGATCGCAGCATCGGTTGATGAAAGCGATGACAAGCCCCATTATTTTCTGAGCAGCGACGATGGGGAAGAAAACAAAGTGTTTATCCGCGTTAACGACAAAACGGTGCTTGCCAGTAGGGAAGTCATCAAGGTGCTCAGGAATGAGAGGCCGGATAGACCGCCGCTAAAAATTTCTATCGGCGGAAATGAAAAACGGCTTTTCGAATATTTTGAAACGCACGAACGTATCACCGTGAAAGAGTATTCCCATTTTATTAATGTTTCGGAACGCAGGGCATCGCGAATCCTAACGACATTGGTCCGAGCCGGCGTTGTCAGGATTCACACTCTGGAGAAGACGGATTTCTTTACGCTGGCCTAACTCTAGCGTGGAGAAGTGAGGATGCGAACGCAATCGTATACGACAATGCCGTATGCAACTGCAACATTGAGGGATTGCTTATTTCCGAACATCGGAATCTCTATCGCCATATCGGCTTCGCGGATAATCTCCTTCGAAACCCCCGTGATCTCATTTCCTACGACGATACACAAAGGAAAATTTTCCTTCTTCAATTCGAAGTAGGGCCTGCTTTCCGTCGTCAATTCCAGGACACATAGTTTTATCTTTTCCTTCTTCAACCAATCAACAACGTCCATCGGGCTTTTGTAGTATTCCCACGGAACTGTTGATGTCGCCCCGAGGGCTGTTTTGTCGATTTCCTTTCTGGGCGGATGGGGAGTAAATCCGGCGAGGAAAAGTTTCTTAATCAATGCTCCGTCGGAACTCCGAAATATGGAGCCGACATTGTACAGGCTTCGAACATTTTCCACCATTGAATACAGTGGCAGACGCTGACGGGAGGAGATATCTTCCAGCGGCGTTCGCTTTAGAGAAATTTCATCATGTGTCAATTTTCTCATGATAATAGGAAAGTAGACGGGAAAAGCTTTTGAATCAAGCGATTTTTCATCGATTCTGCGCCAAAAATAAGTTGCCTCCTTTTTAGAAAATCGGTATATTTAACACTCAAATATAAATCTCGATCTTGAAGCGACTCATCATTGCCATTGATGGACCAGCGGCGTCTGGTAAGAGCACGACGGCGAAACTTGTCGCGACTCGTCTCGGTTATTTACATGTGGACACAGGAGCGATGTATCGGGCCATGACGTTGAAAGTTATTGAGGCTGGCATCGATCTCGACGATGTGGGAGCGATAGCGACGTTGGCGAGCTCAACGCGGATTCGCTTAATTTCTAAAGACGGCGGATATAGGGTGGAGTTAGACGGAGTTGATGTCTCCGATAAGATCAGGACACCTCGGGTCACGAACGCGACGAGCGCCGTAAGCATGGTGCCTGAAGTCCGCCAGCTCATGGTTCAGGAACAAAGGGAAATGGGAAAACAAGGGGCGATCGTGCTCGAGGGAAGAGATATCGGTAGCGTTGTCTTTCCGAAAGCAGATCTAAAAATTTTTATGCTGGCACATCCACGTGAGCGGGCCGTGCGGCGCGGCAAAGAATTGGCGGCGAGAGGGATTGCAACGAAGATTGATGACTTGGAACGCGAGATCACCGAACGGGACAACAAAGATACGCAACGGTCGATCAGCCCGTTAACGAAAGCCGATGATGCGATCGTCCTGGATACGACAGATCTGACGATTGACGAACAAGTCGATTTTATTGTGAAGAAGGCAAAGGAGAAATTGGTTTGAAAGTGACCGTGGATCAAAATTCCGGATTTTGCTGGGGAGTCGTTCGCACGATCGACATCGCCGAGCAGGAATTGCATGAGTCGAAGAAGCTCTATTCACTGGGTGATATTATTCATAACCCGATTGAAATTGGGCGGTTGGAAGAGAAAGGGCTTTCGACAATAACCCTTGCAGATTTGAAAGACGTCAAAGATGCTAAAGTTCTTATTCGAGCACATGGAGAACCGCCGGAAACCTTCCGCCGGGCAAAAGAGCTTGGCATCGAATTGATCGATGCAACGTGCCCGGTGGTGACAAAAGTTCAGGAGCGCATCCGAAAATTCTACGACAAGGGCTACCAGATTGCCATCTTCGGGAAAAAAGATCATGCGGAAGTTATTGGATTGGTCGGCCATACCAACGGAACGGCGATTGTCATCAAATCGCGCGAAGAAATCGATAAGCTCGACTTGACGAAGAAGACAGTTCTTTTTTCCCAAACGACGATGGACAAGGCGACGTTTTATGCTATTCGCGATGATATAAAGCTACGCATTAAGGCCGAGTTCGAGGTCGGAACGTTCGAGGAAATGGCGATCGACTTCCATGCGAAAGATACGATCTGCGGCCAAGTGTCCGGACGCGACAAAAAGTTGCGCGAATTTTCGCGTTCGAACGATGTCATGATCTTCGTCGCCGGGAGAAAAAGCTCAAACGGCAAAGTTCTGTACGAGATTGCCAAGGAAGAAAATCCGAAAACCTATTTTGTCGAAGACGAAAAGGAGCTGCAGCCGGAGTGGTTTCTCGCCGCAGAAAATGTCGGAGTAAGCGGCGCGACTTCGACGCCTCAGTGGTTGATGGAGCGGGTAAAGGCGTCGATCGAAGCAATGGTCTTTGTGACGGCTTAGATTTTTACAGTCATCTTAATTACTCTATTCATTCACTTAATCAAGGTTCTTGTTGTTATCTTTTGGAGCGAATCCGATGACTATTCGGGGCAAAAGGCATCAGCAAGCAGTTCTCATCAGTGAGGATCTAAAGGAGATGTAATGTCTAAAGGAATCAACGCAGCACCGCCCGTATTCGAGGAAGAAAAGGGGTACACGGAATCGGAATTCAAGGAATTAGCGGCGATCTACGAAAAGACGCTCGGTAAGATTTCACAAGGTGAAATCGTAAAGGGCCGGGTTGTTCATATCGGCGATAACGAAGTCTCTCTCGACATTGGTTTTAAATCCGAGGGAACGGTTCCGGTGAACGAATTTCCAAATATTAGCGATGTGAAGATCGGCGACGAGGTAGAAGTTTTCCTCGAAAGCATCGAGGACAAAGATGGGCAGCTTGTGCTCTCAAGAAAACGCGCAGATTTCATGCGTATCTGGGAGCGGGTTACGCGCTCGTTCGATAGCGGCGAAGTCCTCAAAGGGCGATGTCTCCGCCGGATCAAAGGCGGGATCGTTGTCGATCTTATGGGAATTGACGCTTTTCTTCCGGGCTCGCAAATCGACGTTCGTCCTATTCGCGATTTTGACGCGTTGATCGGAAGAGAAATGGACTTCCGCGTTGTGAAGATAAACCACCCGTCGGAAAATGTTGTCGTCAGCCATAAAATACTCGTCGAAGAAGAAATGGCCGACCAGCGCAAAGCAATTCTCAGCAGTCTTGAGAAAGGCCAAATCCTCGAAGGCTCCGTCAAAGCGATATCTGACTTCGGAGTATTTATCGACCTCGGCGGTGTCGACGGTCTTGTTCATATTACCGACCTGTCGTGGGGCCGCGTCAATCATCCTTCAGAAATTGTAAAGCTTGACCAGACCATTAACGTTGTTGTGCTCGATTTTGACGAAGAGAAAAAGAGAATTTCCCTCGGATATAAACAGCTTCAACCGCATCCGTGGGAAAACATCCAGAACAAATATCCGGTCGGGACGAAAGTCAACGGCAAAGTGGTTTCGCTCACGGATTACGGTGCGTTCATCGAAATTGAAAAAGGTATTGAAGGCCTTATTCATATCTCGGAGATGAGCTGGACACAACACGTCAAGCATCCTTCTCAGATCGTTTCGATGGGACAAATGATTGATGCCATCATTCTCTCCCTCGATAAGGACAATAAGAAGATTTCGCTGGGTATAAAACAACTCGAACCGGATCCTTGGCTCTCATTGCTTCAAAAATATCCTGTAGGTTCGCGACACACGGGTATTGTACGTAATCTTACTAACTTTGGAGTCTTTGTTGAATTGGAACAAGGCGTAGACGGTCTAATTCACATCTCGGATTTGTCCTGGACAAAGAAGATTCGTCATCCCGGCGAAGTTGTCAAAAAAGGAGATTCTATCGATGTCGTTATTCTGGGGGTTGATGTAGACCAGCGCCGTATCTCGTTAGGCCACAAACAGTTGAACGACAACCCGTGGGAAACGTTCTCAACGTCGTACAAAGTCGGCACGGAAGTAGAGGGAAAAGTCGTCCGCATCATTGAAAAAGGAGTTATCGTCGAACTTCCTCTAGGTGTTGATGGGTTTGTACCGTTGTCGCAACTTTCGCAGACGTCGATTAAGAACATCGCCGAAGCGTTTCAAATTGGTGATACATTGCCACTGACGGTCATTGAATTCGACCGCGATAGCAAGAAGATCGTTCTTTCAGTTGTCGAATACTTGCGCGGAAAAGAGCAAAAGCTTGTCGATGAGTACGTCGCTCAGCATAAGCTTCCGCCAATTACGCTAAAAGATGCCGTGCCGGTAACCCCGTCGCCTGACGAGCGTGCTGCTGCGGCGGAAGCATCACTTCATTGACAAGTGTTGATGACGTCATCAAGAGTCCCGATAATCGGGACTCTTTTTTTATAGCGTGGTTTTCCTTTGCCGAATGATGAAGAAAGTCTCCTTTCATACCTTGGGGTGTAAACTCAACTACGCCGAAACGGCAAGCCTTGAAAAGCAATTCGTCGACCGGGGGTTTACCGTTGTTCCGTTCAACGAGCAGTCCGACGTTTGTGTCATAAATACCTGCAGCGTCACCGAGCGGGCCGACCGTGAATGCCGGCAGCTTGTCCGGCGTGCTAGCCGCACCTCGCCCGGATCGTTTGTCGTCGTTCTGGGTTGTTATGCGCAGCTACAGCCCGAAGAGATCGCTTCGATCGACGGCGTTGACCTTGTTCTCGGAGCGAGCGAGAAATTTCATCTTTTCACCTATTCTGAAAAATTTGACAAATTCGATTCGCCAAGAGTATTCGTTTCCCCCATCAGCGATGCTTCGGATTTCGGGCCTGCATATTCCGGCGGCGTCGATGAACGGACCCGCGCATTCCTAAAAATTCAGGACGGCTGCGATTTCAACTGTTCCTTCTGCACAATCCCGTTGGCCAGGGGAAAAAGCAGGAGTCAGTCGATAGAAGACTGTTTGTTGCAGGCGAAGAGCCTCGTGGACCGGGGATATCAAGAAATTGTTTTAACAGGTGTTAATGTTGGAGACTATGGAAAGCATCATAACATAACGTTGATTGAGTTGCTCGCACGATTAGAGGCGATTGCAGGCCTGGAACGAATTCGGATAAGCTCGATCGAACCGAATCTTCTCACTCACGAGCTTCTTGATTTCTGGTTATCGTCGAGGAAAATCTGCAATCATTTTCATATCCCGTTACAAAGCGGGAGCGACGAGATCCTTAAAAAGATGCGCCGCCGCTACACCACATCGGATTATCGAGAGCTTGTTGACTCAATTCGAGAAATATCTCCCGACGCCGGCATCGGAGCAGATGTCATTGTCGGTTTTCCAGGAGAATCAGACGATCTTTTTAGAAAGTCGTATGACTTTTTGCACGAGCTTTCTTTAAGTTATCTCCACGTATTCACCTACTCAGAACGTCCTAATACGCCGTCATTGGAACTCAATTGGCGA
Source organism: Bacteroidota bacterium (assembly GCA_049578505.1). Classification (GTDB taxonomy): domain Bacteria; phylum Bacteroidota; class Ignavibacteria; order UBA10030; family UBA8401; genus JAGVPT01. The sequence continues at coordinate 10,656 of JBAUMC010000008.1, forward strand.
GTGGAACCGCGGGTAAGATATAAACGAAGCGAGATGCTAAGGACCCTTGGTCAGCAAAAAAGGCAAGCATTTTCTCTTTCGCAGCTTCATACGACCAAGAATGTATTGATTGAAAGTTCGACTGAAAACAACATGCTTTCAGGCTATACGGAAAATTACATTCGTGTATTTGTTCCCTACCATCCTTCGCTCGAACGCTCGCTCGCAGAAGTCGTTTTGAAAGAGCGAATTGCAGAGGGGTGTGTTGGAGTTATTAAAAATTTGAGAGATGCTACGACTCAATCAAGCGAAAACATCTCCGTAGCGCAATCTGTCACTCAATAATTCACGGTTCATTAATGGAGGAAGCACTGAACTTGGTACAAGTGAACGTTCTATTTTAACAAGCACTTTTCACTACGTACTTCAAGAGAGGAAACCGTGAAATCGTTAATCATTATTCTGACCTTTTCTGTCGTTTTTACTCCGTTATCCATAGGGCAAACATCTTTGTCTACGCTTCGTCAGGCCCTTGGGGAAAACTCCGATCAGGGTGGTATCGCCGCTTATGCGGCACAAGACAACCTTGCGATTCCCAAGAAGAAAAGCCAGGCAACGGCGGTTCTCTATTCTTTGCTATTGCCGGGGATGGGAGAGTGGTATGCTGACGATTTCGGGAGCGGGAGGTACTCCCTGATCGCGGAAGCGACATTGTGGCTGACATACGCATCATTCCAGCAGTATGGTACATGGTACCAAAACGATGCCAGGCAGTTCGCGGTTGCTCACGCAAGCGCATCATCGAATGGAAAAAACGACCAGTTTTTTGTCAATATGGCAAATTTCGACAACGTCTACGAATATAACGATCAAAAACTGCGCGAAAGGGATGCTGCTGATCTCTACGATCCGGCTTCGGGATATTTTTGGAGTTGGGATTCCGATGCCGACCGTGAGCATTTTCGCGCACTTCGGGTCTCCGGAGATAGGATATTTAACAATTCGAGATTCGTGATTGGAGCGGTGATTGTGAATCACATTGTCAGCGCGATCAATGCTGCCCGTTTGGTCAGACATTACAACAAGAATGCGGACGAAGGGCTCGGCTCATGGCAGATCGAGCCTTATCAGATCGGCGGACTTGGACAAATCGACGGGATGCGGCTGACATACACTAAACGTTTTTAATTCTAAGACAGTCAATAAAAATCGCGAGCCCCGAATGTACCGGGGCTTTTTTTTTACAAGGCAAAAATGCGCAATATTAAAATTATTGTCGAATATGACGGAACCGATTTTGTAGGCTGGCAGCGACAGGCGAACGGACGCTCGGTTCAGGAAGATCTCGAGACAATCCTCCGAATGTTAACTGACGAAGATGTTACAGTTACGGGCGCTGGAAGAACCGACGCGGGAGTTCATGCACGTGGGCAGGTAGCAAATTTTAAAATTGAGTCGAAGATCAGCGTGATTGACCTCCATCGGGCGCTGAATGGTCTCCTTTCAGACCAAATCGTAGTACATTCAACGGAAGAAGTCCCGGAAAAATTTTCAGCCCGTTATAGCGCACGTGAACGGTTTTACCGGTATTACATTTCCCGTACCCCGACAGCAATTGACAGGAAGTTCTGCTGGCAGCTTTTTTATCCGCTGGATGTTCCTCTCATGAACCAAGCAACCAGTATTGTCCGGCAAACAAAAGATTTCAAATCGTTCTGTAAAGTCAATTCGGGCGTGGATAACTATGAATGCAATATTATCGATGCTGGATGGAGTGAACCCTCGCCGCGTGAATTGGTTTTCTCAATACGGTCGAATAGGTTTCTGTACGGGATGGTTCGTGCTTTGGTCGGCACTATTGTCGATGTTGGAAGGGACCACATCAGCCTCGAAGAGTTTAAAAGAATTATCGCCGCAAAAGACCGCGGGGAAGCGGGAATGGCCGCACCTCCAGAAGGATTATTTCTTGAAGAAGTAGTGTACTAAGTGACAGCTTGCTCTTTAATGATCGATACCAGGGTTTGGCATTCTGATTATGGTTGTGCAGATGGACGGTTCAAATTGAATCGACAAAGTGATAGGCTCACATCCGAACGCTGATTTTGCATCACATTTTAGTCAAATTGATTATCTGGCTCATTTACGTTACATTGTGACAAATGATACAAGAATCGATCCATAAATTGATTGAAAAGAAGGATCTCTCAAGGCAAGAAGCGTACGATACTATGACGGAAATAATGTCAGGCAATGCTTCCGAGCCGCTTATTGCATCATTTTTAACTGCATTGAGGATGAAAGGTGAGGTAACGGCTGAAATCGCAGGGTGTGCTCAAGCGATGCGGGAAAAATCGACAAAAATTGAAACGAAACATGCCAACGTTATAGATACCTGCGGTACTGGGGGTGACTCACTCGGCACATTCAATATATCCACTGCATCGGCAATTGTAGCATCTGGCGCGGGTGTTGTAGTTGCAAAGCACGGGAACAGGGCAATTTCCAGCCGATGCGGCAGTGCCGATGTGCTAAAAACACTGGGGGTCAATATTGAAATTCCCAAAGAAAGAGTAGAACAGTGCCTTGACCAAATCGGTATCGCCTTCTTATTTGCTCCTTTGATGCACGGGGCCATGAAATACGCAACCCCGGTACGCCGCGAACTCGGTATCCGGACAGTTTTTAACGTTCTTGGCCCGCTCACGAACCCCGCCGGCGCGCGGCGCCAGGTTTTGGGCGTTTTCAATAAAGGACTCACTGAGCTGCTAGCCAGTGTATTACTCGATTTGGGGACAGAGCGGGCAATGGTAGTACACGGAGAAGGGGGATTAGACGAGATTTCGACACTGGGAAGGACCGCCGTTAGTGAAATAAAAGATGGAGCAATTTCGTCGTACGAATTTCATCATTCATCGGTTGGGATTCCTTCAGGTTCGCTTGGAGGGATTGCTGGCGGCGATGCGGAGTGCAATGCTCGGATCATTCGAGAGATTCTCGACGGGAAGAAAAATGCACCGCGGGATATTGCCGTGCTCAACGCCGGGGCGGCGATTTATATATCGGGAAAGGCAACGTCATTCCTTGAAGGGATAAAACTCGCGGAAGAATCGATTGACTCACATAAGGCAAAGAAAAAGCTTCAGGAGCTGGTTGACTCGACGAATTAACATATTAAATAAAAAATGTCCGGAATAAAGAACTTAAGGGATTTGGGCTTGATGAAAAATCAACCCTGTCGGAGGGGCGGATTAGCGGGTCTGTCCAGGATGGCTGTTCGCCGCCCCTTGTATCCCCGTGGAGGCGAATGAACGATGGTAATAAAATAGAGCGCGATTCGAAACCGCATCCGTATCTCAGTTCATTCATTGCTCGCTTGCTCAGTGCATCTAAAAAAAAGAGGCAGAAATACTCTGAGGATGATGTAAACCAGCTTTTGGAAGAAGGGAAAAAGAGCGGCGTTATCAACACCACAGAGCGTGAGCTTATCGAGAGTGTTCTTGAGTTTACCGACACGACGGTAAAAGAGATTATGGTCCCGCGTACAGACGTTGTCGCTGTCGAGCTCTCAGTGCCGCGGGAAAAGCTCATTCGCGTCGTTATCGATGAAGGGTATTCGAGGGTACCTGTGTATCAAGGAACAATCGATAATATTATAGGGATTGTCTACACAAAGGATTTGCTGAGCATGTTCGAGCACCGTGATATTATTCTTCTTCAAGATATTATCCGTCCGCCATATTTTGTGCCGGAATCAAAAAAGATCAGCGTGTTGATGCGCGAGCTCCAAACAAAGAAACAGCATATGGCGATCGTGATCGATGAATTTGGCGGAACGGAAGGGATCATTACAATGGAAGATATCCTAGAAGAAATTGTGGGAGAAATTCGCGACGAATATGATGAGGATCATAGAGACGTTGAAACCTCGGTCGATGGCTCGGTTGTTGTCAACGCCGGAATGAGCATTCACGACTTTAACGAGAAGTTCCACTCGGAGATTCCCGATGATGTCGATTATGAAACCATCAGCGGATTTCTCCACAAACAAACGGGGCGGATACCAGAATTATTCGAAGAAATTCCGTTCGCAAATTTGAGCTTCGTTGTCGTAAAGAAAAATGACCGAAGAATTCGCCAGGTAAAAGTCAAAGTTGTAGACATCTCTCATGATGGCCGCCGGCATGAATGAACTGAAACAAATCCTCGAGCATAAACGGGCAGAAGTGGCTGAGAAGAAAGCTCGGTATCCGCTTTATGATGTTGTCGAGCGCCTGGAGACCACACCTCCGACTACGAGTTTCATCGAAGCGATACGGTCGCACGACATGGACGAACTCTCCTGCATCGCTGAAATAAAAAAAGCATCCCCTTCAAAAGGGATCATTACGAAGAGTTTCCGCCCCGATAAAATAGCGCGTGAATATGAGGTCGGCGGAGCGAAAGCGTTATCGGTGCTCACCGATGCAAAATATTTTCAAGGTTCGCCGTCGTTTATCAAACTCGTGAAAGACCATGTTTCCCTTCCGGTGCTTCGAAAGGATTTTATCATTGATGAATATCAGATTTATGAATCCCGGATTCTTGGGGCCGATGCCATTTTGCTCATTGTCGCTGCCCTCAAAGAGTCCGAACTCTTGAAATTTCAAAGCCTTGCGCGCGACCTCGACCTCGATTGCTTGGTTGAGTGCCACACAAAAAATGAAATTGACCGCGCCGTAGGATGCGGAGCGACGGTGATCGGAATCAACAACAGGGACCTTCGGACGTTCGAAGTCGCTGTTGAAACATCATTGATGCTCAAACGCTTTATTCCTAATTCGACAGTCGCGGTCAGTGAAAGCGGAATACGAAACCCGCACCATGTAGGATTACTGCGTCAGGCGGGTTTCGATGCGATCCTCGTCGGAGAACACTTGATGACCCAAGAAAATAGGACCAAAGCTCTTCGGGATTTGCTTCAATCGCCGGTGTCGTCTTAGAATGGGACGTCTGATCGTCAAAATCTGCGGCGTAACTACGCTGGATGATGCGTTGTATGCGGTCGAGCAAGGTGCAGATGCCGTAGGATTTAATTTTTATCGGCAAAGCAAACGGTACATTTCACCCGATCAAGCCGCTAAGATTGTCGACCTGTTGCCCGCCGGTCTTATGCGCATCGGAGTGTTCGTTGACCCGGAACGTGAATTTGTCAACGCCGTTCTTCAAAACAACAAATTGAGCGCTTTGCAGTTTTCCGGAAACGAAGCGCCGGAAGCACTATCCGGGTATCATCTGCCGGTGATCAAAGCAATCCATGTAGCGAACACAGAATCGATTGTCGAAATGAACTCGTACCATGTCGATAGTTTTTTGTTGGATACATACCGGAGCGAGAATTTTGGAGGGACAGGGACAATTTTTGATTGGAATCTTGCCGTAGAAGCAAAACGGTTCGGCAAAGTAATGTTAGCCGGGGGGTTGACTCCAGAGAATGTTGCAGATGCCGTTCGAAAAGTCAAACCGTACGGCGTCGATGTAAGCAGCGGGGTCGAGATCAGTCACGGAATTAAAGATCATAAAAAGGTCAAAGAATTCATTCTTCGCGCTCGCGAAGCAAACAGAACTGAATAGGGTATGCAAAGTTCAAAAAATAAAAATTACGCTTATGACCTCCCGGATAAGACCGGGCATTTTGGGGTGTATGGCGGCCGCTACATTCCCGAGACCCTTTTGCCCGCAGTGGAGGAATTGACATCCCGTTATCTCCAACTCCGCGACGACGCAGACTTTCAAGAAGAGTTCCGCTATTACCTGAAAAATTTTGTCGGCCGGGAAACACCCCTTTATTTTGCAGAACGTTTGACTTCGCATGCTGGAGGAGCTAAAATTTACCTCAAGCGGGAGGACCTGTGTCATACCGGCGCGCATAAGATTAACAACACAGTTGGGCAAATTCTTATTGCGAAGAGAATGGGGAAGAAGAGGATTATTGCGGAAACTGGAGCCGGTCAGCATGGAGTGGCAACAGCAACCGTCTGCGCATTGTTCGGTCTTCAATGCGTCGTTTACATGGGGGAGGAGGATATGGAACGCCAGGCACCGAATGTCGACAGAATGAGATTGCTCGGCGCCGAAGTTCGCCCCGTTTCATCGGGGAGCAAAACGCTGAAGGATGCAACGAGCGAAGCGATCCGGGATTGGGTAACGAACGTTGAGACGACGTTTTACATCATCGGATCGGTTGTGGGGATGCACCCCTATCCTATGATGGTGAGGGATTTTCAATCTGTTATCGGGGAAGAGACACGCCGGCAGATTGTGGAGGCGGAGGGACGATTGCCCGATGTGATTGTAGCATGCGTCGGCGGCGGGAGCAATTCAATTGGAATTTTTTATTCCTTCCTTGGTGATGTTCCGGCGGTGAAACTGATCGGCGTGGAAGCTGCAGGTTTGGGCATTGAGAGTGGAAAGCATGCGGCGGCGCTCGCGATGGGACGGCGCGGGGTTTTGCACGGAGCGATGCAGTACCTTCTTCAGGATGACAATGGCCAGGTCCAATTAGCTCATTCAATATCTGCGGGACTGGACTATCCCGGTGTCGGTCCAGAACACTGTTATCTGAAAGACAACAACCTTGTCGAGTATGTCTCCGTAACGGATAAAGGTGCCCTGGATGCGCTGTTGCTTTTGTCGCACGTCGAAGGAATTATACCGGCTCTTGAATCCGCTCATGCCGTCTCCTTCGCGGCTGCGAAAGCATCATCCATGAAGAAGGATGATATTATTGTTGTTAACCTTTCGGGAAGAGGGGATAAGGATTTAGGGACCGTAATGAAAGCCATGAAACTGTAATTAATAAAACCTTCCAACATCATCATATCTTGGATTGCAAAAGAACCATTGTGCGCATGCCACCAATCCATCAGATCGCTTCTTCTGCTGTTCGTTTGAGATCACTGTCGTTGATTCTTCATCAAAAGATTGTTCTTCGAAATTTATCGACGAAAAAGAGGCGGAATAAAATTGCAGCAACAACCGTTTATAACCAATACGGTAAGTACAATTTAGATATAATTCGAATAAAAGCAGAGCAAAATCATGTATTCAGAAATTACGAAGTGCCGCATCAGCCAAAGTAAAAATCTAATTACTGTTCTATCGCTGGGGAATCAATGTCTGACCGGTATTTTTCCCAAAAATATCGATGATAAAATAACAAAGGGCCCTTTGGATCTGGTATGGTGCCCCGACAGTGGCTTATTACAGTTGAAGCAGTCCTACAGCCTTGTCGAAATGTATGGGGAGAACTATGGCTATCGCTCTGGATTAAACGCGTCTATGGTAAGGCATCTTCAGCAAAAAATTGCAAATCTGGAGCGCCTTGTCAATCTTAACAATAGCGATCTAGTTCTAGATATCGGCAGCAATGATGCAACGTCTCTTAAAGCATACTCGGGTAACCATAAAAAGGTCGGAATCGACCCGACCGGTTTGAAGTTCAAGAACTATTACAACGACAATATAAAGTTGATTCCGGATTTCTTTAATGCGGGAACGTTCAAAGCTAGCTTTCCTAATCAGAAGGCAAAGATTATAACTTCAATTGCCATGTTTTATGACTTAGAGTCTCCGATGGATTTTGTAAGGGATATTGAGCAATGTTTAACGGAGGATGGCATTTGGCATTTTGAACAAAGTTATATGCCGAGCATGCTGAGGACCAATAGCTACGATACCATTTGCCATGAACATTTAGAATTTTACTCTTTAAAAGTTGTAAACAGTATTCTGGAACACTGCGGGATGAGAGTCATCGATGTTCAAATGAATTCAATAAATGGGGGTAGTTTTGCAGTTACTGCCTGTAAAAAGAACGCGGCCTATGTATCCAACAAACCTATAATTAATTGGCTGTTGAAACAAGAAGAAGATATGGGACTAGATAATCCGAAACCTTACCGCGATTTCGAAGAAAGGGTCTTTCGGCATCGAAAAAATTTGACCGATCTTATTGAATCGCTCGTTGCAGACGAGAAGAAGATTATTGGTTACGGAGCCAGTACCAAAGGAAACGTCTTATTGCAATTTTGCGGCTTTATGAGCAGACACATTCCTTATGTTGCCGAGGTAAATCAGGAAAAATACGGGTCCTTTACCCCCGGAACAAATATTCCCATCATATCGGAGGCTGAAGCAAAAGCGATGGATCCTGATTATTTCTTGGTACTGCCGTGGCATTTTAAAGATAGCATTCTTTTGCGCGAAAAAGATTATCTGGCTCAAGGGGGAAAGTTCATATTTCCTTTGCCAGAAATCGAAATCATTTAGGTAGTATTGTATGGGCAATATCGTCAATGCGCTTATGTTGGGTTCGAACGGCCAACACGGGTATTATTTAAATGAACTCCTCGAACGGGAAAAGGTTGATTACTTGTGCATTTCCCAAAACGGAAATGCCATGCATGGCGATGTTGGTAACTATGAGTTTGGTGAGAAGGAAATTAAGGAATACCAACGTCCGTTTATTTTTCATATTGCTGAAACATCCATTACCCAGCATTACGCTTTGTTTGAAAACCATTACCCAACATCTACAGGGACGCTTAATATTCTAGAAGCTGTTAAATTACATTGTCCAACAACGAAAGGTTTTCATGTTCGACAGCGCGATGCAATTCAAAAACAGTGGGGGCTGCAGATCGACGAACAAATGCCTTTTGACGAAGTGCTCTAAATTGGTTAATTCAATATTTCAATAAATGAATATTTGTTCGGACAGGGATTTGTATGATGGATGAGAAACTCAATTCTTCTCGGGCCACATCAAATCGCCTGAAAAAAAATATCACCGCAAATTTTGCCGGCACATTTTGGCAAGCTTTGATGGGGTTACTCTTTATCCCCTTATATATCAAGTTCCTGGGGATTGAATCGTATGCTTTGATAGCAATTTTTGTTACACTCCAAAGTATATCGACTCTTTTAGATCTGGGGCTGGGGAATACGTTAACCCGTGAATTGGCGAGGCTTTCGGTCTTACCGAATAAAGAGCAAGAAACACGGAATCTCGTTCGTACATTGGAAACAGTTTACTGGTTGATTGCAATTTTTGTCGGATCTGCGGTAATGTTATTGTCCCCTGTTATCGCACACTACTGGATCAACGCAGGACAACTCCCCCCCAAGACAATCGAGCAGGCTTTCTTAATCATGGGCTTCATCATGGTTTTCCAGATGCCTATTGGATTCTATTCCGGTGGTTTGATGGGGCTTCAGAAACAGGTTTTGCTTAACATTATCAATGTTGGCGTAGGCACATTACGCGGCGGGGGCGCTGTTTTGATTTTGTGGTTGGTTTCTCCAACAATACAGGCTTTTTTGCTCTGGCAAATTGGAATCAGCGTTATTAATTTCTTTTTATTTGCTCTTTTTCTTTGGAACAGCTTGCCCCGAAGCGAGCATAGACCGGAATTTCAACTCCAGCTCATTAAGGGCATTTGGAAGTTTAGTGCCGGGATGGGTGGCATTGCGCTCTTCGGCGTGATTCTTACTCAACTCGATAAACTTATATTAAGCAAAATGCTGTCACTTGAACTGTTCGGCTATTATATGCTGGCAAGCGTTGTCGCGACGAGCATAGGACGTGTTTTTACTCCTGTATTCTTTAGCATTTATCCAAGGTTTACTCAATTAGTCTCAATCAACGATCAAGATGGATTGAAGCAACTTTATCATAAAAGCTGCCAATTCATGTCGGTACTAATTCTACCTGCCGCAATCGTCATCGCTTTTTTTTCATACGAAGTCCTTCTTCTATGGACACAAAATCCGATTACTGCAGAAAAAACTCATCTCATAGTTAGTGTGATGATTTGCGGAACTGCATTAAACGGTCTTATGAATCCTCCTTACGCTTTGCAGCTGGCTTTTGGGTGGACTAAGCTCCCTTTTTACGTAAACTTAATTTCGGTTATCGTCATCGTTCCTCTCATCATTGTCACTGTCTCAATATATGGGGCAATTGGCGGAGCTGCATCGTGGCTGGTTTTGAATATGGGATACGTTTTATTTTGGATTCCCCTAATGCACAAAAGATTATTGCTTAATGAAAAGTGGCGCTGGTATTGGCAAGACCTCATCATTCCGGCGTTCACATGTGTATGTGTTGCCGGAATTGGCCGAATAGTTATGAAAGAGCCGATGTCTCATTATTCAATGCTGCTCTCCGTAACCGTTATTTCAATTTTGACGCTAGGGATAACAGTAATGATAACTCCGGTAACGAGATCGTTATTATTTACTCAGTTATTGAAAATGAAATTAGTGCATCCTACAAACTAAATATGCGCGTGTTCATGGGGGAGCATATTGCAAGGTAAGAATGGAGTTTCGAGATGTTTTATTCGCAGTTTGGTGAGGACAAAATTCTCTTTGATATATTTCAGAAGAAGACCGATGGAGTGTGTATTGAGGTCGGTGCGAACAATGGCGTTGATGACAGCACGTCACTGTTTTTTGAGGAAATAGGGTGGAAATGCATCTTGGTAGAACCCAATCCCTATTTATGTCAAAACATTCGAAACGTGCGTAAGTCCGTGCTTTATGAATACGCAGCTTCAAATCAGAATGCTATCAAGACGCTCTATGTGGTTGAAGGTGCGCCTAGGTCTCACGGGATGTCAACAATAAGCACTGACTCAGATGTCCATGATAGAATTAAGAGTCAAGGGTTTGAGTCTGTCGCCGTGCAGGTGCATGCAATGACTTTGGATCAAATCTTAGCCGATGCCCAAATTGATGCGCACATTGATTTCATCTCGATAGATGTTGAAGGTCATGAGTATGCAGTACTTGAAGGGTTTTCTGTTGCAAAATGGAAACCGTCAATTCTATTGATTGAAGACAACTCTCGTTTTGCAGACAATAGAGTATCTAAATATTTGAGGCAATTTGGTTATGTCAGGTTTATGAGAACGGGAGTCAATGATTGGTATGCTCCAAGAACGAATAAGCGCCTTGTGAACATCAGAAGCAAAATTGGAATCTCACGGTCGGCGCTAATAAATAAATCAAAAAACGTACTTCGTAAAATTCCTTTTATTATGAAAATTAATAGTAGATTAAAAGCGCGGAGCGTTGAATAAGTATGTCCCCCACCTTGCTCTCCATCTGTATTCCCACGTATAACTTTGGGAAGTTCATCGGCCAGACTCTTGACAGCATTCTTCCCAATCTTAGGGAGGGTGTTGAGGTTGTTATTTTGGACGGCGGATCAACAGATGATACCCAACAGGTTGTTGCCCAAAGGCAACGTGAAACCCAACAGATCCGATACTATCCGCAGAAGAGTCGAGGCGGAATTGACAGAGATATTGCAACAGCTGTTAGTCTAGCGCATGGTGAGTATTGCTGGCTGTTTTCTGCCGATGACATCATGATGCCTGGGGTGGTCGATAAAATCCTTCAACATACAAGATCTCACTGCGATATTTATTTGTGCGAACATACATTGTGTGATTTTGAAATGCAGCCGATCAAAGGTCACCCGGTTTTTAATCGCAATATTGGCCCGAAAGTTTTTGACCTCGGTAATATTGGACAACGGCAAATATATTTTAAAGCTGCAAGAACGACTGAGGCATTTTTTAGCTTCTTATCCGGCCCGATTTTTAGAAGAGATCTCTGGGAGAAATCAGAGGGAATTCCAGAATCCTTTTATGGAACATGCTGGGCGCTGGCAGGGCGTTTTCTTAGTTTGGTTCCTGATGGGTTGAAGATCCACTATTTAGGAGAAAGTTTTATCTATAAACGGAGTGGAAATGATTCGTTCCTTGAACATGGCGTAGTTAATAGATTGCGAATTTCTGTCGAAGGATTTACACATATTTCAGAGACAATTTTTGGCAAGGATTCTTTTGAGTATAACCATATACGAAGGGTGTTAAGAAATGAACGGACGTTACCCCATTTATTGGGTATTAAGCTTATAGTCGCGACATCCTCACAAAAAAATAAAATGGTTGAATTAGATCAAATAGTTTTTAAACATTATGATCATGCGGGCATTAGTAATAAATGCAAATACGAGATATTTGGCATGATGCCGATACAATTTTTGAAACTTGGCCTTCTGCTGCGGACCCTGTATAAGAAAAAGTACGTTATCCCGAAAATAGCAAAAGTTTAGTAGACGAAAGAATAATGCGAATAGCTATTGTAACAGGACATGAAGTTCCGTTGGAAATAGAAGAATTCAGTCACGACTGTGGATGTGGATGAAATGGCAATCGGAATAGACGTCAGAAAATATTATGATTTTGGGATCGGTACATACATTCAACATCTGATCGGCGAGTACGCGAAAATGCAGACTTCCCATCATTTCCTCTTATTCGCCGGGCCGGAGGATGCAAAGACCGTCGATATCCCGGCAGGATGGAGGACCTTCGTCGTGCCGTACGGCAAATACTCCTTCGGCGAAATCGCCCTGTTCGGGCATCGAATCAACGCAAGTGATGTTTCTGTGTTTCACTCGCCACATTACACTCTTCCGTTCGGGCTAAAGTGTAAATCTATTGTCACAATCCACGATCTCATCCATTTACGTTTTCCACAGTACTTTTCTTTATTGCAGCGTTCGTACTCATATGGAATGATCTGGCACGCGACCCGTGACGCACGCTTCATCATCACAGATACCGAATTTACAAAGCACGATATTCTTCAATCGTTTCGAGTCAAGGAAGAGAAGATTATCCCGATTCCTCTCGGTGTTTCGGAACAATTTCATAGCAAACCTACTCATTCTCAACTCGAAGATTTCAAGTTAAAGTTCAAGGTTGAATATCCCTTTATCCTTTTTGTAGGGAATTCAAAACCTCATAAAGGCGTGTCAATTCTTTTGCACGCATTTAAAGAAGTTCTCGCTTCGTTCCCGGATATTAATTTGGTATTCGTCGGCGGACCTCTCAGCTCGGACAAGACTTTTCATGAGTTGATGAATAATCTGGGTATATCAAAAAAAGTGAGATCGCTTGGCCGGATCTCAAATGAAGATCTAATTCTAGCATATAACAGCGCAGAGATGTTTGTTTTGCCTTCACTCTATGAGGGATTTGGATTGCCTGCGTTAGAAGCAATGGCATCCGGCACCCCCGTGGTCGTATCGAACGCAGGATCGCTTCCCGAGATTGTCGGAAACGCAGCTATTGTTTGCGAATCGGGCAATCATGGAATGTTTGCAGACGCGATGATGAACCTGCACCGAAATCCCGCATTAAAGGAAGAAATGATCAAGAAGGGGAAAGAACGTTCGCGAAGCTTCTCATGGCAAGTTACGGCAAAGAAAACTTTAGAGGTTTACGACAAAACATTTTGAGGGTTCATGAGCAATTCTGGGGTTTTTCGCATCGGTATTTATGGCGGGACATTCAATCCTCCGCATATGGCACATCTTATTGTCGCTGAAAACGTTTGTGAACGATTCAGACTCGACAAACTCTTTTTCATACCATCATATATTTCGCCTCATAAAAAAAGGGGAGAGGATAAACTTGCTCTTCATCGCCTTCGTATGGTTCGGAGTGCCATCAAGGGGAATCCACGGTTTGATATTTCAGACTTAGAATTGAAAAGGAAGGGGATTTCATATACTTATGAAACCGTTGAAGCATTTCATCGGGAATTTCCCCACAGCAAGTTATTTTTGCTCATTGGAGCCGATAATTTTGCCGAGTTCCACACTTGGAAGCATCCGGAACGGGTCGTGGAATTGGCCTCGGTTATTGTGATGAACAGGCAGTTCCAAAAATCAGGCGCCGTGGATAAAAACTTTTCTAGAACGGTGCGTTTTGCGTTGGTGCCCGACATTCAAATCTCATCGTCTGAAATTCGAACAATGGTCCATCAGCACAAGTCTATCCGGTATCTCGTTCCCCACGTCGTTTTTCGGTACATCGAGCGGCAAAAGCTTTACCGCTGACCGTCAACTTCACGCGTATTGAAGTACAAAAGCCCCTGCGTGTGCAGGGGCTCTTTTTTTTCGGATCTCTTTTAACGATCGGATAAATTAATCCTATGCAATTAAGAGGTAGATTCCGCAGAGTGCAATTGCGGCTCCTGTAAAACGAACAACGCGGTTGAGCCCAAGTTTTGGTGCAGCAAGGGCGACCGCGATCCCGGAGGCGTGGAGCAAGGCTGTGGCAGCGATAAAGCCCATACCGTATGCCAAAGCGGATGCGGTCTGCGGCATCTCGGTTCCATGGGAATGACCATGGAGGAGAGCGAAAAGACCGACGATGATGGTGCTTGCAACAAGAGGCATCCGCACGGAAGCAGCTACTAGTACGCCGAGGATAAGGACGGAAATGATGATGCCTCGGTCAACGAATGGGAGAGCGATTCCTGCCATCCCGAGGATGCCGCCAAGAGTCATCACAGAAATGAATGTGAGGGGGACTGCCCAGATTGCACGTCCGCCGCGTTGAGCGGCCCACAGGCCAACGGCCAGCATTGCGCAAATGTGATCAAGCCCGCTAAAAGGATGCACAAAGCCATTGAGAAATCCGCTCGTTTGTCCGACACCGAGATGAAAGAATGCCAGTGACGGCAAGAAAAGTACGGAGAGCGATAAAAACTTCGCTCCGGTTGTTTGTGACTCATTGAGTGTGTGTTTCATGGTATCTCCATTTGATCTGATGGTTCTTTGACTTCCAAAGTTGCGCATCGGCGATTTCATTTGACGAAAAAGATGTATTTGCCTCATCAAGCTACTGCTAAACTCTGGTATTTTCCTATAGACAATATAACTGTTTCCGGTATGCAATTGCAATGCCGTGAGCGAAAATATCTAATTTCTTACTTCCCCTTTTCCGCTTGAAGTTCAGCTTTTCGCCCTTCAACCATTCCGCTTATACCGGGGGTTGTAGCATAGACCTGTCCAATTCGATTCATCGTAGCTACCGCATTGTCGTAGTCCTTAAGCAGTTCGTAAGACTGCGCAAGTACGATCAGTGGATTATATTGATCCAATTGTTCAGAAACCGGTTGGGTCATGAAACGACTTAATTCGGCAACAAGTTCTTCCGCATACACTCGGGCATCAAGTGTATCGCCAGCAAATTTGTATATCTCGGAGATATCGGATTTTGCGCGATAATCTATGGGAAGTATGGAGCGAGGAATCACCTGGTTCATTCTGTTCAACGTAGCCACGGCGCCGCTCGACTCATGCTTCACATTTGTTAGGTAGACTGCAAGGGAGAGGAATGCCTGACGGTAATTCAAGATCAGCCGCCTTTGGTTTTCGTCGAAATGTACCGTAGAATCCTGTAAGCCTCTCCATCGGAATCCGAACGCAGGCGTTTTAGAAGGGGTCTGGATATCCTCCATTAGCTGCTTTTTCAGAATGTCTTCGTTCACCGCCTCCCAGAATGAATGCATTTTGCGGGGAACGAGCTTCATGGCAAGACCCCTCATTTCCATATGGTCTTGAAGTCCGATTTTACTATCATCGCCCCCTGTCGTTGCGAAATAGATTGGCCGCTGCCAACGTGATGTGCGAATAATGTCGAAGACGAGAATGTCCTGGACACGAAGTGCTTTAATACTGCCGAATTGGAGCGTCGCCGGCATCACGAATTTCAGTGTGTCCACGATTTCCAATCCGCGTGGATCTGTATTCGACGCATCCCAGCCTTCCGCTGCATTTCGTGTTACCGGCAGCGAGAACATCTGAGGCTCATACTGCACGGGTTGAATACCCGTGATCTGATCGTCCGTCATGCTGATTGGCACCTTTTTGGCTCCGAAAGGTTCGGTTTCCTTCAACTGCTTGATGTACCAATCGGTGTTAGCCAGACTCAGGCAGATGACCCGAACGTCCCTGCGAATACCTTCAACATCCTGGAGATACCAGAGGGGGAAGGTATCGTTGTCTCCGTTGGTAATCAAAATCGCATCCTTCTCCGTACTCTGGAGCAAGTTGTAGGCGTAATCCCACGCCAGGTAATGTCCGCGCCGGCTCGACGGATGGATTGTCGTTCTCAGCATGTTGGCCGGGACAAAAATAAATGCGGCGGCGAGCATGCAGTACCCCGCAATTCGAGCGGAGTGCTCCTTGAGTTTTTGCTCGATGTAGTTGACAATCGCGAGCGTTCCCATCCCTATCCACAGACAGAAGCCGAAGAAAGAATAGACGAAGAAATAATCTCGTTCGCGAGGCTGTTCCTGCTGCATGTTAAAGTAGACAGCAAGGGCAAATCCTGTCAACACAAAATAAATGGTCATGATGAAAGCCATTTTAGGGTCTATCTTCCAATGGTAGAAAAATCCGATCAGGCCGATGAGTAATGGTATTCCGTACAATTGCCCGAAGCGCACTCCCGCCCCCTGCCAATCGTCTTCTTTTCCGATGAAATTCCATCCAAAATAACGGAGGTACATGTGGTTGATCTGGTAACGCCAAAAATAGTCTCCGTCGCTGGTGTAGTTCTTAAAGTACTCCATTTTATCCGGTTCATTGGACCAGCGCCTTTGAAGAAGAGGCGTGTCGCCGTACTGTTCACGTGCAAGGTACATCACGAGACGGTGGATTGTGCTCGGATCGTCCTCGTTGATAGGCGGGTTTGCGTTCGACCGTATATAGACTACCGCATAAATCGAATAACCAAGGAAGATGAGGAGGAAGGAAAGGGACGCAATGTTGAGGATCCTTTTTTTATTTTTGATAGAATAATAGAGCAGAAAAAAAGCGCCCAGTGGGAGTACAATCGCAAGCACAACCCATACATCGGTCACAATCCCAAATACTTCGCCGTCCATCATAGACGGATACCATTTTACTATACCGGGATATACGCTGAAGAAAATCAGCGATGCCACTACTCCGAATTTGATGATGTCCGTAGAGAAAATAAATTTCTGGAGTGAATGTTTGTAAAAACGAAAGTACACTACGAGGATTGCCACGGTGAATCCCATAAGTCCATGGATATGTATGCCCGTAGTTAAACCCACAAGAAACGTGATAAGGAGCAGGTAAGCATCGCTGTGCGGCTCTTCGTATTCCTCGTGCCAACGGAGAGCAAGCCAAATTATGATTGCGGTAAAAAGAAGACTGGTATTACGAGTTTCGGTTTCAATCGCGTTAAACCAGAATGTCGTGCTGAAAGTGAGTGCAAGCGCTCCGATTGCTGCCGAACCGTACAATACAATCCGATCGAAAAGGGCTTCCGGCAATGCGTGACGTAACAGGATCACTCTTACCGTAATAAGATAGAGGAGAGTCACAACGATGGAACTCGCTAAGGCGTTGATAAAGTGCATGCGTACGGCTATGTCAGAGAATAACGGTATCATAGATGCAACGCGCATCACTATGACCAGCAAAGGAGATCCCGGCGGATGTTGTACCTGGAGGAGGTACGACGCCGCGCAATGCTCGGGTACGTCCCAGAAAACGACTGTCGGGGGTAGAGTGTAGAGATAGGTTATGAGCGTGACAGCAAAAACTGCCAATGCCACGATGCGATTTGTTTTTTTGTGTCCCATTTCGAGTATATGTGTGGATGAAAAGTTGGTATCAAAACTATATAGTATATGAGATTATTTCCTCGAATTCAAGAAGCAATTACGATCGGTAGTGTCCTAATTTGCTTCCAAAGTCATGGTGAGCGAAGTCGAACCATGACAAACGGCTGAAAAATCCTTCGACGCGCTTCGCTTGCTCAGGATGACTTTTTAGCATTTTCTTTCAAAAAGCAATTTAGGACACTACCTTACGATCGTGTTTGCGAAATACTCGCTCTGTTCGGATCGATCTGAGGAGAGAACACGGTCTCTATGTAATTCTGTTCTTGCCAGCAAGAAGATGAAACTCCCTGAGCAATTAACGGCAGGATGCGAAGTCCGTTGAGATGAAGCATCATGTGTATCAGCTACAGCCTGAGTCTATATCTCTATATGGTTAACCTTGGCGCTTGGCCCTATTTGGAATTTTGGAACGAGTTATCTGCTCAATCCTGTGTACGGTGCCCATAGTACCACTCGAGAGACCGTTCCAAGCAAAACGCCCCCTGTTATCATCTGGGATGATTGAGTAATGTCTTGAATTTGCGTATATTATTCCGTCGCAATTTTGTAAGACTGAACACGTTTACATGACCCGTCGGGGTTTGAAATCCAGTGATTGCCGGGAACCGAGGGATCAGAGTTAACGCTTGGTCTTCCACGCGGTCTTCGATAATGTAAACGGGAAAATTAGCTTGCGGTAATTGACATTGTTTTTCGAAAGAGTAGATTAGTCAAAAAGTAAGAAGGGGTATTTAGATAAGTCGGGGTGGATCCCAATTTCTAGAAAGGATAAAACAAATGGGAAACCTAGGTGCGCCGGAATTGATACTGATTCTTCTTGTCATTGTGGTCTTCTTCGGAGCGAAAAAAATCCCGGAAATAGCTCAAGGGTTCGGAAAAGGGATTCGGGAATTTCGGAAAGCCAGCAAAGACATACAGGAGGACATCGCGGTCGAAGAATCTAAAGCCATCTCCGAAAAAAAATCGAATTGCCCCTTCTGCAGCTCTCCGATTATTGAAGATGCAAAATTTTGTCCTACATGCGGAAAATCTCTCGTGGGGATCAATTGCATTAAATGCAATACCTTGAATCCGCTTGGCAGCAAATTTTGCAAGGAATGCGGTACCCAACTCGCAGCATAGATTTTTCTTCAACAATCTCACGATGTAGAGGATTTCAAAGGCTACTCAAACTTATGATTACTCAAGAGTTTCTCGCTAAAATCCCAATTTTCGAAAAGCTTTCTTCGGCAGACCTTGAGGTGCTCCGAACACTTTGGCACCCGCGCGAACTTAAGCAGAACGAGGTTCTGTTCAAGAAAGGGGAGAGCGGTTCGTCGATGTACATCATTGAAGAGGGAACGATAGAGATTTCTGTTCCGGCAGAGTTGGAACGCAAAGATATTCGTGTCTCGCTCTTAAGCCAGGGGGAGTTCTTCGGCGAACTTTCTTTAGTCGATGGGTTACCCCGAACTGCAAAAGCAACTGCCACCAGCGACAGCCGGGTTCTCGAAATGATGCGCGATCACTTCATCCAATTCGTAACGGGGCGGCCGACGGTGGCAATTTCAATGATCAGTGAAATGGGAAAACGCCTTCGGGCGACCAATGATCTGGTGACAACTCTCGCCTCCAAGAACGTAAACGTGGAGATGGAGGAGCAATTAAGTTTTGGCGACAGGCTTGCTGACAAAGTTGCCGATTTTGTCGGAAGCTGGACGTTCGTCATATATTTTTTTGTTGCCCTTATCCTCTGGATTCTTCTCAACGTAATCGAGTTGATGTTTAAACCATTCGATGCATATCCGTTCGTCTTTCTCAATCTGATTCTTGCAGTCGTCGCTTCTCTTCAGGCCCCGTTGATTATGATGAGCCAGAATCGCGCGCAGAAGCAGGATCGTTTAAAGGCGGACCTCGATTACCAAGTCAGCTTGAAATCGGAATTAATGCTCCAACAACTTCATGTAAAGACGGATGAAATGCGAGCTCTTGAATTTGAAACGATGGAACAAATTTTAAAAAAAGAGTTGGCAATTATTCGACATCAACTGCAGGAGATACGCAATATCTCTCCTGGTGCATCTATCACTAAAATCCAATAGAAGCATTTTTGTTAAGTTCGTACTAGCTGGGGAACAAATCAAGGTAGTTGGTTCGCGAGTCTGTCTCTCCGCGGGTGTTTCTTCTGTAGAAAATTGGCAATACCACTCAGTTGTATACCCCCCGATAAAAGCCCCCCAAGAGGGGAGCAATCTATATGTAACAAAAAGAATAATTGTTTCATTCCAATTTTCGATAAGTTGGACTAAAATTGTTATCTCGCCCTTGCTTTTTAATTAAGCTGAAAAAGAGAAGCCGTGTCAAAAAAGAATAACGGTAAAAAATAATTGAGGTGAAAGGAGCGAAGGGAGTATGAAGAAAGCAACATTATCTGCCGTTATTCTTGTGGTCTTGTTGACTGTTGCCGGCTGTTCCACGGAACGATATGCTGAGTACAGGAGCGAACGCCCGGTGGCAGTAGATACCCTCTCAACGGCGAATAAACAGGAGATGATCTCCTTTACGAAGTCGAGAGATAAAGATTATTACTATTCCCAAGACTATAGGTTCTTGTTTGCAAATTGAGGTTTGAACTATTTATCGATGGCTGGACAGTTTCGGATAAATTTGTCAAAACGGCCACATGTCACGAATCGGGCAATTCTCGTAAATAGTTGATGACCATTACCATAGCGATCTCGTTTTGATCTTTGCTGATTAAAACGAATCGCCGAATTATGCAAAGAGCCGGGTCTGTGTGGGCCTAGCCTGGGCAAGTTGCCTGACTTGCACCTGATAGATTAAAATCAGCGTCGGAGATCAAATGCGATATCCGATGAGCGGTTATTGTGTTTCCAGTCGCGTTCTATCACTTTAATCGCACTTTCTCCCCTGCGCCAAGATTATTCTAAAGATAACACTGCGTTAGTACGTTTCACCCGTTCACAATAGCCTACCCTCCAAATCGACCTAAAGCGATCGCAAAGAATTAAAAATCAATAGTGTCTTGCACAGGAATATCAGTAAAGAAGTCTTTTGATTTGGCAGCGACTCAATTTGAGAAAATAATTGTCATACCCATGCGACGACGGCGTCCTTTTGGAAAAGCGGACATCCATTGCGAAGCAAAAAATAAATAATTGGATTCTGGCCGAGTCGTCGACGACCCAACGGGTCGCTAGACCCGTTGGGAGTCTTCGACCCGAGTTCGCGGGAATGACATTTTGAGTCAGCACCCTTGATTTGGGCAGGGGTCTTTTGTAAATTGATTCGGTTCAATTGGAGCTCTTCAGCAGATAAAAGAGAGCATTCGCTAGACATGTCGCTCGGAAGTTGAAGGCGTGGTGGTGGCGGAGATAATTATCGGGTCGTAGAAACGGTGCCAATCCCGCGAACGCTGGTGTTGTTCTGAGTCTCCCCAATAACAAAGATCCCAAAATAATCCTGCCCTTGTAGTTCAACAGGATAGAACGGGAGTTTCCTAAACTTCTGATCGCAGTTCGAGTCTGCGCGAGGGCACAAATTTTTATTATACCTTACTCCCCGTTATCGACTAGAAACCAATTCTCCTGTTATTTATTTCTTTGCGAGTCCAAGCGGCAGGATTGTTTTCCCGTAAAGCTCGTTCAAAACTTGTGCCATTCCGGTATATGCGGCTGAGAGTCCGCATACTATTCCCTCAAACCCTGTAAATTGCTTGAGTGATGCGCTATCCGTTGCGTCCCCAATTGCTAAAAGGAAAAAAAGAAGCGTCAAAGTCCCGAAGACAACTTGCAGTGCCCGGGACAACTTTAGAGTTCCAACAAACATCAGCAATGTGAAAACTCCCCAAGAACACAAAAAGCAGATCATCCCCGCTTTTGAGGTGGCTTCCCCTAATCCTATCTTTGGCATGACGATAAGGGCGACTAATATCAACCAGAAAAATCCGTAGGAGGAAAATGCGGTCATTCCGAAGGTGTTGTTTTTTTTCCATTCCATTATCCCTGCTATAATCTGCGCCATCCCGCCGTAAAATATTCCCATTGCAAGGATCATTGAATTGAATTCATAGAATCCGGCATTATGGATGTTTAGAAGTACCGTTGTCATGCCAAATGCAAGCAATCCGAGCGGTGCAGGGTTTCCGGTTGTGTCCTTTACTTCGTATCGTGCCGCGTCGTTCATGGATCATCCCTTTCAATGCATGAATGGATATGGATTAAAGGTTTTGCCGTTGGTTCACATCTTCTTTATGATTTTCATTTTCCCGCTTTTGCCGGAGCTTGTCCTCCCGCGAGAGGATTGATGATCAGTCCTAACAATTCAGGAGTCGAAGGATCCCGGACCAGGTATGGATACCGCTCGCCGCTGTGGTAGTCTACAGAATAAGTTTTGTAAAATTCTCCGTTTGCTGCAAGGAGTTCAAGGGGGAGTATTGAGACTGTACCAAGTTTCAACGCATCACGGATAATATCTTTCGAATATTTTCTCCCATTGACTGCAACTAATTTCATCCCGGGGGCGAGCCCGGCTTTGGAAGCGGGTGTTCCGGGGATGACGTCTTGGAGTGTTCCGTCTTCTTCAACGGAAATTCCCAGTGAGAAACGAAGGTCAACGGTCTTTCTTACTTCTTGAAGAGATTTTTGCATGTCATTCATCGTATCTCTATAAACTAATTTCCAGCCGCTTTTTTCGATTCCTCCCATTGGGGCATGGGGATCGAGAGATTGCAATCGCGTCTCGAAGAATGTTTTCCATTCGTACGGAGCCACTCTATTCATTGTCGCTACAACTTCATCGAATACATACGGCTTTACTTCCGGACCGTTATTTTTTCCACCATGAAAAATTTTGCAGAAATCGTCCAGCGATTTTGCGCCGTTTGTTA
Organism: Bacteroidota bacterium; assembly: GCA_049578505.1. Taxonomy (GTDB): domain Bacteria; phylum Bacteroidota; class Ignavibacteria; order UBA10030; family UBA8401; genus JAGVPT01. The sequence continues at coordinate 33,094 of JBAUMC010000008.1, forward strand.
GTTGCCTAATCTTCACGTCCGCTTCCAGCCAGATGAGATATCCTTCATCATAAAAATCAACATCACGGCGCCAGGAATCCCAATCCGATCTGGTATTGTATAATAGCTCCGCTTCATCATTGGCATCTTGTAAAGGGCGCCAGGTTCTGCCGGGACGGTTATCGAGTTTTGCGACCACGAGCGCGAGGTCTTCACGAAACTCCTCGGGAGAGAGAAGGCCGGACCGAGCGGTCAAAATCGCTCCTAAATATTCTGTCAATCCTTCGTACACCCAAAGAAGGTCATCCTTCATCGGAGTGGAATAATCGCCGGTGGCAAGGCCTAACGGGCGGCGGTACTTGCCGTTCCATGAATGCACAAATTCATGGGGGAGCAACCCGGCCCTTGTTCTCCGCAAATCATCGTCAATCAGCGATCGTTCTGCAACCCTGTCATCGCTACTTTGATGGTGTTCGAGGCCGAAGTGGGCAACTTGATCGCTGAGCGTGTACAGAAAATCATAATGGTTATAGTGATGCGTGCCGAAGAGGGCGTTAGCTTCGGTAACCAAATGCTTGTAGGCAGTGATCTGTTCGGAGGAGATATTGAGAGCTGCTTCATTGTCGCTGATAATGTCCAGGAAGTGGGGGACTCCCGACGGAGGGGTCAGATCGACCCGCCGCAAATAATTTCCGGTCAGTAACGGTGAATCGATTAGCATTGTTAATGATATAGGGGCAAAGCTGATGGAATTGTTCGACTCACTTTTGGTTGTGAGTGCAGAAACAAATTTCCAACCAGCCGGAATTATGAGGTTGGGAGTAACAGTGATGTTATCGGGCCTGATCGAAAGGGGGTAAACGATAACTTGGTTCCAGCTCAATACGAGAAGTTCCGCGGTGGACGACGCTCCGGAGGAAAAACCTTCCGCTTGGGGTGGAAGAATGAAATCAAAAGCAACATCAATTTGGTCAATTCCTGACGGGATTTCGCAATGAATGGCAAACATCTCCTCAAGGTCGCGGCGCCAGCCGATCGGCTTGCCGGAACCGGTGATTTTTAAGCCGGCCATATCAATAACCGGCCCGGTTGGACCGTGTTCCCCGGGAATCCATTTCGGGTAGAAGAGTGTTAACTGTCCCGGTGCGACGGTAATGGATTCCCTTGAATGCAAGATCTTTCTAGGGGATTCCGTCGCATCGACGGTAAGGGTGATGGATGCGTGTTCCGTTTGCGGAAGAGTCAGTCGCGGAGCAAGGAAAAGCAGGAAAATCCAAGTTCTTGTGCGAAATAAAAAGTGTCTTGAGGTCATTTCTATCCCTTGAAATTTTTCTTCAATGAGTTACGAATAAATTCGTCTACCGATCGAGCTGAGGTTCAGGCATACCGATTAAGGAGAATTGGAGGGAGAATTAACATTTGTGACGAGGGCTCCAAAGCTCCGAGTGGCGTCGATTATATAGCAAATTATGAAATGATTTGCAAGTCCGCAGTCATGGATTCACAGCGTCTATTTTCCGACCGTGCTACCTTACCATTTCAAGGCGATCCGCGGCCACGTGCTTAGTAGTGACTCAATTTGAGAAATAATGCGATTGGCTTGACATGGTTACTTTCTTTCCGAGTTCCAAAGGAATGCGTTCGGCAAAAGAAAGTAACCAAATGCCGCTGTACGGCATCCCACCTTTTTTTATTTTTGGAGCGGGAGAAATCTTTCGAAATCGTAACGCGCGGATTCAATCTCAGCCGCACATGCCATCAATTTCGGCGACAAATAATTGTCGAACATTCCAAGATTCCGCGCAAACGCCGAAATTGCCCCAAAGGGATCCCTTCGGGAAAACCGTTCGATTGAATATTACCCCCCCCTTCGCACACAACGATTTCGATCTATTGTAAATGCTGATTGAGAAAAATTCTCGGAATCGGCGGCGTTGTGCGAAGGCAAGCGATACGTGCGTTGAGAAAACGGCTCATCGATGGCCGGTAAATATGAGCCGTTTTCTCCGACATGTGCGGGGGGAAGCATCGCAAGGGTTCCGATTCCGAGAGGCTCTCTTTCCTTCTTTCTCTGGGCACAGAGAAAGAAGAAGTAGATCGATCAAAAGTCCGCCATCGAAACTGAGTCACGGCTACATGCTTACTTGATTAGCGATGTCAACTTTTGTATCTTTCAATCCAAAGCTGGTCTCTAAAAATTTGAAGCAGCTTTCAATGAATCGATCTTAGGGAATCTGATACGTTTCGTTTTCTGCTCAAGAAGGATTGTCTACAAGATAGTATCTCCTGAATTTTCACTCCAATAATACCAAGTAGCTCGTATATCATATGCGTTTTTCTAAGGGATTTTTCCCAACAGTAAAAGAAGTTCCCGCCGATGCTGTTATTCCGAGTCATCAATTAATGCTTCGCGCTGGATTGATACGCCCTTTGAGTGCAGGTATCTACTCATTTCTTCCTCTGGGCTATGCAGTAATGAAAAAAGTCATTCAGATAATTCGGGAGGAGATGGACGCGATCGGTGGTCAGGAATTTTTTCTTCCCGCGTTGAACCCTGTCGAGTTATGGGAGGAGACCGGCCGGGTTGCGGCGTTCGGCGATGCAATGTTTCATATCAAGAATCGTCCGCTTGTCCTTGCGCCGACGCATGAGGAAGTGATCACTTCGATAGCGCGTAACCACATCAAATCGTATAAAGACCTCCCGCAGATTTGGTATCAGATTCAAACGAAATTCAGGAACGAACCGCGGCCGAAATCGGGCGTGTTGCGTGGAAGGCAATTTCTCATGAAGGATTCTTACAGCCTCGATTCGTCATGGAAAGGGCTGGATGTCAGTTATGACCTTCATGCCAGCGCGTACAGAAAGATATACACACGTTGCGGTTTGAACTTTTTCGTTGTTGGGGCGTCGAGCGGAGCAATGGGAGGAAGCGGTTCGCAAGAGTTTATGGTAGAGTCAGATGCCGGCGAGGACACGGTTGCCTTATGCGATCATTGTCACTATGCAGCGAATGTCGAGGTGGCGAGTTCCGGAATAGCGAGAGCATCTCGTATCGCCGAGGACAAGGCAATTGAAGAGATTTATACGCCAAATATCAAAACGATCGATGCGCTTGCGGAATTCCTGAAGGTGGATACGCATCGGTGCGCAAAATCACTTGTCTACATCAGTGAAGGAAAACCGATCCTTATCTTTATGATGGGAAACGATCAATTGAACGAAACGAAACTTCGCGCGGTCCTCAATGCGGACGTCCGCGCTGCTGAAACCGGAGAATTGTGGGCCCTGACAGGCGCGGATGCAGGTTCTATCGGTCCCATCGGTCTGAAAACGAAATTTAGAATTCTCGCAGACACACGTTTGGAAGGGGCAAACGGTTTGATTAGCGGAGCGAATAAAAACGATTATCACCTTGCGAATATTGATTTTAATCGGGACGTAAAAATTGAAAATTATTACGACCTCCGGACGGTAGAAAACGGCGAACCGTGCCCTACTTGTTCAAAGCCCCTGCGTATCGTGAAAGGTATCGAGGCGGGGCACATCTTCAAACTGGGCATCAAGTATTCGGTCAGCCTAAAAGCGAATTTTCTCGATGATCAGGGAAAAGAACAACCAATTATCATGGGAAGCTACGGCATAGGGGTTGACCGAATAATAGCGTGCCACATCGAACAGCATCACGACGACAAGGGAATTATATGGAGCAAAACGATTGCACCGTTTGATGTTCATCTCATTTGTGTCAACGCAAACTCTGAAACGGTAATGGCGAAGTCCGAAACATTATACTACCAGCTGACAGAAAAGAAGATCGCTGTGTTGTATGATGACAGGACTAACGTCACTCCAGGATTTAAGTTCAACGATGCGGATTTGTTGGGAATGCCATTGCAGGTCGTCGTAGGTGAAAAGAACCTTAAGAATAACCAGATCGAATTGAAAGATCGCTCGACCGGTAATCGCTGGACGGTGCCTGTTGATAATATTGTCGATGAAGTAGTCAATTATCTTAATAAGGGGTAAAGCCGGAAGCGTCAATCCCGTGAAAAGCGCTTGTCGCCATCCTTTATCCCGGAGCCAGGTCATGGGCGCTAAGACCCAAGACCTAAAGGCTAAAACCTAGAACTTAAAACTTTCCATCTCCCCGTGCCTCAATTTATTCATCTCCATAATCATACTCATTACAGTTTGCTCGATGGCGCAACCACAGTCGATTCCCTGCTGAATGCGGCTTTGGAGCACAACATGTCGGCTGTTGCGCTTACTGACCACGGCGTGATGTCAGGAGCGATTGAATTCTACAAGAAAGCGAAAAAGAAAGGCATTAAACCGATCATCGGGTCGGAGTTTTACATCGTCACAAAAGGAAGCAGATTCGACAGAGGGCAAATGGCGCAGTCGGATACCCTCCGTGGCGACGGGAAATCCAAGGGAAGAGGCGTGTACCACCACCTTGTATTGTTGGCAAAAAATGAAAAGGGGTATAGAAATCTCCTCAAGCTGACAACGCTGGCGCATACGGAAGGGTTTTATTACAAGCCGCGAATAGATTTCGAACTCCTCACGCAACATCATGAAGGAGTTATTGCGCTTTCTGCTTGCGCAAACGGCGTGGTCGCCGCCCACCTCGTCAGCAATAATTATAGTGAAGCGCGTGAAATAGCATCGATGTATAAAGACCTTTTGGGTGATGATTTTTATCTTGAGATTCAAAACCATAACTCGGAAGTAGAAAAAAATGTTTTGGAGGGAATGCCGCGGTTATCGAAAGAACTGAGCATAAAGCTCATTGCCACCAATGATGTTCATTATATCAAACCTGAACATGCTGTCGCTCATAACATCATGTTGCTCATCCCGGACGCAAGCAGTACTAATGTGCCCGATATTTCGAAGCTTCGTTATGGTACCGATCAGATTTATTTTAAATCGGCCGAAGAAATGACGTTGCTCTTCAAAGAATATCCGGACGCGATAGAGCATACGCTCGAAGTTGCAGAGAAGTGTACACTCGAACTGGACCTCAAGACGAATCACATGCCACGGTTTCCGATTCCGTCCGATGCCGGGGTATCAACGCTTGAGGACTATCTGGATAAACTTTCGAAGGAGGGGCTGCGGAAACGATTTGCCGAAATCACCCCGGTCATCGAAGCACGCATGAAGCATGAGCTGGCTGTTATTCGGAAGATGGGTTATGCAGGATATTTTCTGATTGTCGCAGATTTCATTCGCGCTGCACGGGAAATGGGTGTGATGGTAGGGCCGGGCCGGGGAAGCGCGGCTGGGAGCATTGTCTCCTATGCATTAGGAATCACCAGCGTCGACCCTTTAAAATATGGCTTGCTGTTCGAGCGATTCCTTAACCCCGATCGCATCAGCATGCCGGATATAGACGTCGATTTTTCTGATAACAAGCGCGAAAAAGTGATCGATTACGTCCGGAAAAAATACGGCGAAGAATCTGTTTCGCAGATTATTACTTTCGGTACGCTTTCTTCGCGTGCCGTGTTGAAGGATGTCGCCCGTGTGCTCGGCATTCCGCTTTCCGTCGTCGAACCGATAACAAAGCAGATTCCAGTTAATCAGGGGAAGGTGATGCCCATCGCCGAAGCGCTTGAAACAGTCCCGGAATTGAAGGCCTTTCGCGACAACAAAGATCCAAAAATCCAAATGCTTATTCAGGTCTCAAAGGTGCTCGAGGGAATGAATCGCAACGCCTCGACACACGCTGCCGGGGTCGTGATCGCTCCGGCCGCCATCAGCAATTTTGTGCCGATGTATAAGTCGCCTTCCACCGAGCTTATGACGCAGTACACGATGAAGGACTTGGAAGACGCCGGCTTGCTGAAAATGGACTTTTTAGGCTTGAGGACGTTGACCGTACTTGAAAATGCGCTTGAATTGATAGCAAAGAATCACAACGTGACGCTAAACCTCGATGCACTGCCGGAGGAGGATCAAAAGACGTTTGAGCTGTTTCATAAAGGACAAACGGTTGCCGTCTTCCAGTTCGAAAGCTCGGGAATGCAGGATTGGCTCCGAAAATTGCGGCCGACTTCAATCAGCGACCTCGTTGCAATGAACGCGCTCTACCGGCCCGGACCGATGGAGAACATCGGCGATTTTATTAAACGAAAGCATGGGCAGCAAAAAATCGAATACCTCCATCCGAAACTGGAAGAGACCTTGCGGGAAACTTACGGTGTGATTGTATACCAAGAACAAGTGATGAGGATCGCGAGCGACATTGCGGGGTTCACACTTGCGGAAGCTGATTTAATGCGCAGGGCGATGGGGAAAAAGGATAAAGTCGCTATGGCAGGGCAGAAAAACAAATTCGTTGAGGGGGCGAAAAAAGCAAACGCCATAGCGCAAAAGCTTGCCGAAGAAATCTATGATTTAATAGAGAAATTTGCCTCATACGGGTTCAACAAATCGCACAGTGTTGCCTATTCCGTAGTGGCATACCAGACTGCCTATCTGAAAGCGCACTATCCGGCGGAATATATGGCGGCGACCCTCACATCTGAAATCGGGAACACGGATAAAATTGTGCTGCTCATCGACGATTGCCGCAAGATGGGGATCGAGGTTCTTCCGCCGGATGTCAATGAAAGCGAGCCGAATTTCTCTGTCTCGAAGAACGGAATCCGTTTCGGTATGGCGGGGATTAAAAATGTCGGAGTGAACGCAGTCGAGGCAATGATCCACGCCCGCGCGGACGGGAAGAGATTTTCTACCTTATTTGATTTCTGCAAGAGCGTTGACCTTCGTGTCGTGAACAAGAAGACGATCGAGAGTTTGATCCTCGCCGGCGCGTTCGATTCGTTGAACAAAAATCGCGCGCAAATGTTGAGTGCGGTCGAGCAGACCATCTCTGCAGCCCAAAATATTCAGGCGCATTCCGAAAGGGGGCAATCGAGCCTCTTCGACGGAAGCGGGTCGAAAGATTCGCCTCTATTTGCCCCCGCGCTCCCACCCGTTCCAATGTGGTCTGAATCGACGAAATTGTCGAATGAAAAAGGCGTTCTCGGTTTTTATGTCTCGGGGCACCCGCTGTTGAAATATGAAAACGAAATCAACTCTTTCGCGACGCTTCATCTGGGAGATGTTGAAGGGGTTAAAAGCGGTACAGTGCGTGCCGGCGGTATTATAGCCGCAGTAAAAAAGAAAATCGATAAAAACAACCGGACAATGGCTTTTATGACGCTTGAAGATTTTACCGGAAAAGCCGAATGCGTTGTCTTTTCAAGTCTGTACAAAAAGCACGAAGAACTGCTGGTACCAGAGTCAATGGTCTTTGTCGAGGGAAACGGAGAAGTAAGCGGCGACGTCATCAAAATAGTCGCGACCGATATTATCGCCATGGATAAAGTGCGCGAAAAATTTGCAAAGAAGGTTTTTTTCCTGCTCAATACAGATGAAGTTGACGAGAAGAAAATGACAACTTTGCGCGAAGTGATAGAAAAGAACAGAGGGAACTGCAACTGCTATTTCAATGTTATAGGCAAGGAATTTGCAGAACAGCAAGTTTATGTGTCAAGGAGGTTTGCCGTAAGCCCGACAGACCAGTTTATTGAGAGCGTCAGGTCAATTCTAGGAAAAAATGCCATAAAAGTGTCAGTGTAACTATTCATAAAGGAGATGTACATGAAGCCAGTTGAAGTAAACGATGCTAATTTTCAGACAGAAGTTATCGATTCTACTACGCCGGTTCTTGTCGATTTTTGGGCGACGTGGTGCGGCCCGTGCAAGATGATAGCGCCGTATGTTGAAGAGATGGCGACTGAATACAACGGCAAGCTTAAGGTCGGTAAACTCGACGTTGATGCCAATCCCGCCGTTTCGATGCAATACGGAATCAGAAGTATACCGACGCTATTGGTATTTAAAGGTGGAAAGGTCGTCGAGCAAATCGTGGGAGCGATACCGAAGAGGAACCTCGTCGAGAAAGTAAGCCGGCATATGGCCTAGCTCGGAAAAAGGCGCTAAAAAAGCCTGTCCCGCAACGCGCGGGACAGGCTTTGCTGTTTTATCGACCTTCTTCATCGAGCGTATATTTCTTACGTCCCCTTCTTGAGGCGGGGCTTTCCGAAGATCAGTCCTTTGATCCATACGAAAAGAATTATCATAAACCCTACTGCAATTAACCAGAGCAAATTGATCCAGCCGCCCGTGAGCATAACGGCGAAACCGCCGAAGCGAATCCAATCGGAACTTTTCGACGCCATGTGCCTTCTAAGGTAAGTACCGAATGCCGAGTCCTTATATTTTTCCAAGTTTGTTTTCGCAATCAGTATCATCGAAACAATGGTCGATGGAATGAACGCAAGGCAGACTACGGCAAAAAGGTTAAAATGGAGCCACAGCAAATATACTGAGCCGAATCCGGTGACGATGTCGGTAAAAAGCTTTGCCGGGTGTATCTGGTGATATAGTTTTTTTTCCTCGAGGGTCACTGTAGTACTATTCGTTGAAGTTTATAGGGAATTATTTTTAATTAGACTTGTCCTATCCACCAGCCGGGATCATTAGTTTTGAATGCAGTGCGAATCGTTTCGTAGAGTTTCGGAGGAAGGGCCCCCTTTTCAATGATCTTCAGATTGTTCTTCAGGTGCTCAGGGTTTGTCGTGCCGACAATGCACGAATCGACTCCCGGAGTAAATGCCGCAAAGCGTAGCGCGATTTCCTGCCATTCGAGGCCGCAAGGATCGACATCCATAGTTTTCCACCGCCACCAATATTCTTCTGCGTAATGGCTGACGGGGCATTCCGCAAAACGCCATGGTGCGTTTGCGACAGGTCGTTTAGAAATTACACCTAAGCCCTTTGCTTTTGCAGTTCCTAAGATATTGTCAATTGCCCGCTGGTCGCAGATATTGATCGAATGTTCAACGCTTCCGAAACGTCCGCTCCCGACTGACCATTCAAGCGGTTCGTTCTCACCGGAATAAGCGGCGACCCGTACTTTTCCCGTGCGCACCCCTTCTTCTAATGCCCGGAGCGGTTCGCCCCATTGCAATGTGCCAACAGGACATGAGTGGAGATGGACAATGTCGATGTAATCAGTGCGCAGCAAGCGGAGCGCTTCGTCGATACCCGCCCGAACGCAATCGTACGTCCAATTTTCGAGACCCTCAATACCGTACCCGACTTTTGTCGAAAGGACAAACTCCTTTCGCCGATGGCTGAGATACTTTCCAATTCTTTCTTCCGATCTGCCGTATGCTCGTGCAGTATCGATCAGCGTAATTCCCGAATCGATGATTTGATGCAGTAACGATTCCGCTTCTTTTTCAGGAAAATCTTCACTCCCGATGTGGCCCGCACCAAATCCTAGTACGGAAACCTTAAGTCCTGTATTACCAAATATTCTCTGTTCCATAGGGTACTCTTTCACGGCAATTGTTTCGCCAGAAGTTATAATTCCTTCAACGATCCCTAATGTCCTTATCCGTCGGATGTTTATCTTTTTGTAAGAACTTTCTGACTCGCTGCTTGCTTCCATCAGGATTCCCGGCAACTATGAATCCGGCATTTGCAAACAGAGAGCGTGTTCCGGTCCAGGAAAATGCAGCGATATAGAGGCCATTCTTATCCGGTTTTGTTGGATACCCTTCAGCGATTTCGACCCCCTGTCGTGTTATCACCTTAAGGGCATGGGAGAGCATTGCCGTTGCAATCCCTTTTCCGCGATAAACGCGGGGGACAAAGAAGCAGGGAAGCGACCATACGCGTGATGCATCGTCGCATTTTAGAGTCGGCGCCCGGTTAATGCGCGAAAAAGAGTTGCGCGGACCGAACGTGCACCAGCCTGCGGGAATCTCATTATCGAAGGCTAGAATGCCATAGGTTGTTCCGTTGTAGACACCTTTGCGCAGTCGGGTTTTTGCTTTGATGCCTTTCACATCAAGCCAATGTTCTCCTTTTTCAATCCGCCATGCCTGGCACCAGCATCCGCCGCAAGCACCGTTCGAACCGAAAAGTTGTTCGAGCTGTGGCCAAAGTTTCGGGGTTATTTCTTTTGTGGTTATCGGCATTTGAACGTAGTTCCAGTGCGGTAAAATGAGAGTCTGCTAAACGAAGGTATTTCTAATGTAAAAAATCCTTTTCAGGAGACGGTCGCAGAAAAAGCTAAAAGGCTGCTGCCGCATAAAGCTGACGTCAACTTGATAAGGCGCAAAATCAAGAGTGCTCGTCGGTTCAATATACCCAGCGTTAAAGAAAGATGCAAAAACAAATCCCGCATATTGGCGAAACCAAGTAGTGCCTGAATTTGAAAATAGCTTTTAACAAAACGCCCTGTCATGCCCGCGTTCCAAAGGAATCCCTTTGGGAAAAGCGGGCATCCACCATTAATTAAAGATAAAAATATGGATTCTCCGAAGGAGTCCCTTGGACCCGCGTCCGCAGGAATGACAAACTCAGGTACTACTCGAAACCATTGAAACTTCCGTCGAATTTATCTATATTAAATTAACGGTAGAGAATTTAGTGAAAATGTACTATGCAATCCCGAAACCGGGATTTTTTTTGTTCAGAAATCGAAGAATTTATTCAATGAATATAGATACGCTATGACGTACAAGAAACGGACACACACATGCGGCGAGTTATCTGCAGAACAGATCGGTCAAACCGTCACACTGACAGGTTGGGTTGACCGCCGACGCGACCTAGGGGGAGTTATCTTTATCGACCTGCGCGACCGGTACGGCAAAACGCAGGTTGTCTTCGGTCCGCAACATGATCAGGAGGTCTACCAGCTTGCGAAAGATTTGCGCAGCGAATACGTCATTTCGGTCTCAGGCAAAGTCGAACGCCGGCCCGAAGGGACTAACAATCCGGAGCTCTCGACGGGTGAAATCGATATCCTGTCGAATGAATTGACGATTCTAAACAAAGCCGAGACTCCGCCATTTCCAATTGAAGAAAGGGTCGAAGCAAATGAAGATCTTCGGCTTAAATATCGGTACCTCGACCTTCGCCGGGCGCCGATGCAGAAAGCACTCCTCGTACGGCACAAATTGTATCAGATAGCCCGTCGGTACTTTGACGATAATAATTTCATTGAGGTTGAGACGCCCATATTGATGAGGAGCACTCCCGAAGGGGCGCGCGACTATCTCGTTCCCAGCCGTGTCCATCCGGGGAGGTTTTATGCGCTTCCTCAATCTCCCCAAACGTATAAACAGATCTTGATGGTCGCAGGCCTTGACAGGTATTTTCAGATAGTCAAATGCTTCCGGGATGAAGACTTGCGTGCAGATAGGCAGCCGGAATTCACACAGATCGACGTGGAGATGTCTTTTGCTGATGAAATTGATGTTCAGACTATTACTGAGGGTGTCATTAAGAAATTCTTTTCCGAATTAAAAGGGATTGAAGTGGCGCCTCCGTTTCCCCGCCTGACATACAAGGAGGCGATGGAAGGGTACGGAAGCGACAAACCCGATTTAAGATTCGGGCTGAAGTTGTCAAGCCTGAGCGATATCGTTGCCGGTTCGGGCTTTAAGGTGTTTGCAGAAAACGTCGCGAAGGGAGGAGTTGTTGCAGGATTTAATGTGCCGGGCGGAGCGAGCTACACGAGGAATCAAATGGACAACCTCGTTGATTTTACAAAAACATTAGGTGTAGGCGGACTTGCGTATATCAAAGTGACGGAGAAGGGGGCAGAGTCCGCGATCGAAAAATTCCTCGGGAAAGATTTATTAACGAAGATATGCGAACGTGCCGGAGCGAAAATGGGGGATTTGGTCTTACTCGTTTCCGATACATGGCAAAAAACGTATGTGGTTCTCGGGACCCTCAGGCTTGAAATGGCAAAACGATTGAACATGGTCGACGAATCAAAAAACAGTCTGCTCTGGGTTGTAGATTTTCCTATGTTTGAATATTCGGAAGAGGAAAAACGCTACGTTGCCATGCATCATCCATTCACGGCGCCGAAGCCGGAAGATGTTCCTTTGCTGGAGTCCGACCCGCAAAAAGCCCGCGCCCGTGCGTACGACCTGGTATGGAATGGAAATGAAATCGCGGGAGGATCTATCCGTATTCATACGCCCGAACTGCAGAGCAAGGTGTTTGGATTGCTCGGTATTACACCTGACGAAGCAAAATCCAAATTCGGGTTTATGCTCGACGCATTTCGCTACGGCGCTCCTCCGCACGGAGGAATTGCATTCGGCCTTGATCGCATCACGATGCTCCTCACGGGCGGTAAATCAATTCGCGATGTGATCGCATTTCCAAAAACAAGCAGCGGCATGTCATTGATGGACGACTCACCTTCTGAAGTTGACAAGAAACAGTTGGATGAGCTCCACATACGGTTGAAGTAACATTGTAGCAATGCAGAAACACAGAGACATTAAACTTCCCTCGTTGCATCTTGCCGGCTGGGCGCACAATCGATGAAGCATTCAATTCGCATAGCGAGCGGACAAGGCTTTTGGGGAGATCTTCAGAGTGCACCCATCAGACAGGTGAGAAACGGTCCTATCGATTATATGATGATGGACTATCTTGCGGAAGTTACAATGTCTATCTTGCAGAAACAAAAGATGAGAGACCCGCGCCTGGGGTATGCAAGAGATTTAGTTCCGTTGCTTACAGAGATTTTGCCAGAGATCGTTCAAAAGAACATCAAAGTAATTACAAACGGCGGCGGCGTCAACCCGATCGCTTGCAGGGATGCGATCTTTGCTGTCGCTGAGAAATTAAAGATTAAGAACCTTAAAGTGGGAGTAGTTCTCGGCGATGATATTCTAGAGCGGATCGACCAGTTCGCAGCTAATGGAATCAGGCTTGATAATATGGAGACGAAACAGAAGCTGGATTCCATTCGCTCCGATGTTATCAGCGCAAATGTGTACTTTGGCGCATTCCCGATAGTCGAAGCCCTCAGGCAGGGGGCACAAATTGTTATTACCGGCAGAACGACAGACACGGGTTTGACGCTTGCGCCGATGATTCATGAATTTGGCTGGACGGATTCGGATTGGGACAAACTTGCCGCCGGGACCGTTGCAGGTCACATCTTGGAATGCGGTGGCCAGGCGAGCGGCGGAAATTTTTCAGGAGACTGGAAATCTGTCCCGGACCTGGCTCATATTGGATTTCCAATTGCGGAAGCCCGTCCCGATGGGACGTTCACCATCACCAAACACGATGGGAGCGGTGGATTAGTCTCCAGCGCGACGGTTAAAGAACAATTATTGTATGAAATCGGCGACCCGACTAATTATATTACTCCCGATTGTGTTGCCGACTTTACTACGATTCAACTGAGTGACACGGTCCTCAGCAGGGTTGATGTGAGCGGTGTGAAGGGCAAACGAGCCACTGATTTCTACAAAGTGTCTATGTCCTATTTTGACGGTTACACTGCATTCGGGACATTGACCTATGCATGGCCCGATGCACTCGAGAAAGCCTCAAAAGCAGATGAAATTCTTCGCGTCAGGCTTTCCGATCTGCACCTGAAATTCGAAGAAATACGGACTGAATTTCTTGGCTATGATTCTTGTTTTGGTCCGCTTGCAAAGAATTCCGAAAACATGAACGAAGTGGTGATGAGAGTAGGCGTGCGCAGCCGCGATAAAGAATCGATTGACCGATTTTCAAAAGAAATTGCACCATTAATCCTCACCGGGCCCCCGTCTGTGACCGGTTTTGCCGGCGGCAGGCCGAAGCCAAGTGAAGTGATTGCCTATTGGCCGGCGCTGATTCCAAAATCGGCAGTAACGCCCCGGGTCATCGTGGAAAAGCATTGAACATTCAACTCATTCAAATTGCACACGCCCGGTCGGGCGATAAGGGCGACACAGGGAATGTCGGAGTGATAGCCCGTAAGCCCGAATATTATCCACTCCTTCAAAAGTATTTGACCGTCGAAAAGGTACAAAGTCATTTTGCCGGAATCTGCCTGGGAAAAGTCGAGCGTTATGAGCTTCCGAACTTGGGAGCCTTGAATTTTCTCCTTCATGAATCGCTAGGGGGCGGCGGCACACACTCGCTAAAGAACGACGCGCAAGGAAAAACTCTCAGCAGTGTCATGCTTCGCATGGAGTTGGAAATTATTGAATCCATCTAATCTCAAGGACTCAAATGTTTGAAGAATCAAAATCTCAATTGAAATCGTCGATCGACCGCCTGGGCAAACTGCGGGGGTTTCTTTGACCTTGATGCCAAAGAGAAAAAAGTTGCCGCGCTGCAGGAGCAATCATCCGCCGCAGGTTTTTGGAACGATAATGCCGCCGCTCAGAAAGTGCTCCAGGAAATCAATCAGCACAAGCAATGGGTTGATCAGTGGGCAAAAATCAAAGTGCTGATTGACGACGCCCGGACGTTGATCGAACTTGCCGAAGAGTCAAAAGACGAATCCTACCAGAAAGACATCTCCTCCGAGATTTCAACTATAACGCAAGCTCTCGCTGACCTCGAGTTCAAGAATATGCTGAGCGGCGTTGATGACCACCGCAATGCTATCCTCACCATTCATTCGGGAGCAGGCGGAACGGAATCGCAGGATTGGGCGGATATGCTCTTACGAATGTATACCCGATGGTGCGAAAATAAAAAATACAAAGTGTCGCTTGTTGATCGCCTTGATGGAGACGGTGCCGGGATCAAAAGCGCTACACTCGAAATCGTAGGCGATCACGCGTTCGGTTACTTAAAAGCGGAAATCGGCGTACACAGGCTTGTAAGAATCTCCCCCTTCGACGCAAACAAGAGGCGGCACACGTCGTTTGCGTCCGTCTTCGTCTACCCGGAGATTGACGACGATGTTGAAATAGAAATCAATCCCTCGGATGTAGAAATGGACACGTACCGCGCCGGAGGGAAAGGAGGGCAGAATGTGAACAAAGTCGAGACCGCCGTTCGCCTGCGGCATATTCCGTCGGGTGTGATCGTTGCCTGCCAGGAGGAGAGGTCGCAATTTCAAAACAGGGAACGGGCAATGAAAATGCTGAAGTCGCGCCTCTACCAAATACGCCGCGAAGAAGAAGAAGCACGCCTTGCAGTGATCGAGGGGACGAAAAAGAGAATTGAGTGGGGAAGCCAGATCCGTTCGTATGTCTTCCATCCATACAATATGGTAAAGGATCATCGCACGGACGTGGAGACGAGCGACGTCCATGGCGTCATGGACGGTGATCTCGACAAATTCATCAAGGGCTACCTGATGATGTTTGGGGGGAATTAACTATCCAGGGTGAAGGCATAACGATCCGATGCCGTATACTTCTTTCATAGCCAGACGATACTTGAAATTCCAACGAGGCAAGGGGAAAGGGGGCTTCCTGTCGTTTCTCACCATTATCGCAGTCGCCGGTATTACACTAGGCGTTGCGGCGCTCATTGTTACGCTTACCATCCTTGCAGGCTTTGAACACGAGATCAAAACAAAAGTTGCCGGATTTACCACTCACATTCAAGTGACGGGATTTCAGAGCCAGACTTTTAAGAACTACGATGAAGCGGCCGAACGGATGCATCATTCAATAGGTGAAATTGATGCCGTTGCTCCGTTCGTTTCAAAGGAAGGGATGGTAAGTTTTGGAAATGACGTCGAAGGAGTTCTCGTCAAAGGAGTCGAGCCTGCAAACGACATTACGACGGCAAAAAGTTATGTGATGGAGGGGACATACGACCTTCACTACGAGAAAGGTCAAATCGCCACATGTGTCATCGGGAAAAAGCTTCTTGCAAAATTACACGCGCATTGCGGCGACACGATTGCCGTGTTCGGCTTGACTGGGAGTTATGATGAAATGCTTCAACCGAGAATTTTGCCGTTTATTGTGCGCGGCGTGTACGAATCCGGGATGTCGGAGTATGACGACGTGTACCTCTTCACCAATATATCCGCGGCGCAGGAATTGTTCAGGCTCGGCCCTGAGGCGACCGGATTTGATGTCCTCTTGAAGGACATCGACACAGCGCCGGCTGTCTCCGAAAAGATTCAAGACCTTATGGGCTACCCTTATTATTCGCGGACACTATTCCAGCTTTATCGGAACCTTTTCACGTGGATTGAACTGCAAAAAAAACCGGTGCCCATTATTCTCGGGTTGATCATTCTCGTCGCCACGGTTAACATCATTGGAACGCTGTTGATGGTCGTCATGGAGAAGACAAATCAGATAGGGATCCTTAAATCAATGGGGGCGTCAGGTTCCGATATCAAACGGATTTTTTTGTCCGAAGGAATATTCATTGGACTTGCGGGAACCATTTTAGGCAATCTGTTGGCGTTCGGTCTTTGCTGGCTCCAGCAGACCTTTCACTTTTTTGCACTCAATTCTTCGATTTACTTTATGACACAAGTTCCAATCCTATTTCATTGGCAAAATTTTGCCTTGGTCTCCGTGATCGCGTTTCTGTTATGCCTTTTAGCGGCGTACATTCCGTCGGCAATTGCGGCCCGTCTGGATCCAATTCGTTCCATTCGATTTCACTAATGTCATTCAAATCCTTCATAGCGAAGCGTTACCTTATCTCAAAAAAAGAAGCCGGTTTCATCACGGTGATTTCGATGATTTCGATTGTTGGGATTACGATCGGTGTCGCCGCTCTCATTGTGGTCCTTTCGGTATTCAACGGCTTCAACGGATTGGTGACATCGATTCTTATCGGCTTTGACCCTCACCTTCGCATTGAACAAACAGAGCATACAACATCAAAAGACTTCGAGAGGCTTTCGCATCTGCTTCGTACCGACGAATCGGTGAGCGGAGTCGGCGCCTTTGTCAGCGGCAAGGCGATGATTGTTTCGAAGAGCCAGAGCAAAGTTGTTTTTGTTCGCGGTCTTGAGGCGGCGAGCATCGATAAAGTAACTGGCGTAAAGAAAAATATCGTTCTGGGCGAACTTAATTTTCAGGATTCCACAGCCCGTGATCTGGTTGTGGGCATGACGCTGGCCGACCGGCTCGGTGTCGTGACGGGTGACAGCGTGCTGTTGATCAGCCCCGCCGGTTCGCAAAGCGCCCTGCTCGGTTTTGGTGCTCCGATCGTCCGGTCGTTTCGCGTTGCCGGAATCTACGAATCAAACAATAAGGAGTACGATGCGTTGTATGGTTATATGTCGCTCCCTTCGGCGCAGAAATTATTTCAAGTAGGGGACAATATTCAAGGCTACGAAGTCCGCTTGACCGACATTCATGACGCCGAGGAGATGAAAAGCAGGATTGAAAAAGAATTTCCTTCCTCGTTTCAGGTTATGACCTGGTACGATTTACATAAAGACCTTTATTCGGTAATGAGGATCGAACGCTGGTTTGCGTACATTATTTTGTGTCTCATTATAGGTGTTGCTACGTTCAATTTGCTGGGCTCGCTTACAATGTCGGTGATAGAAAAGACCCGCGACATCGGGATTCTGAAGGCAATGGGAGCGACAAATCAGGACGTCGTTTCGATATTCCAACTTGAGGGCTTGTTTGTCGGCCTCATTGGTACAGTGGCGGGAAGCGTTCTCGGATTGATCGTTTGTTTTTTACAAGTCCACTATCACTTATTTGCATTGGACCCGACGGTATATATTATTCCCGCGATACCGGTCGAAGTGCATCCCTTGGATTTTCTTTCGGTTGCGATCGCGGCCCTCGGTTTAAGCTACATGGCGACGTTGTATCCGGCAAAACGTGCGGCGTCACTTCTTCCTGCCGAAGCGATTCGGTGGGAATAAACAGGAGTTATTATGCTTCTTTCCGTAAGGAATATTCATCGACGGTTTAAAGTTGGAGGAAACGAATTCCTTTCTGTGCTGAAGGGAGTATCGATGGACGTTACAAAAGGAGAAATCGTTGCCATTGTCGGTCCATCGGGAGCGGGAAAAAGTACGCTGTTACATATTCTTGGCATGATCGACCGTCCCGACGAAGGGGAAATGTTGTTGGAAGGGAAAAAAGTATTTGATGTAAAGGACGATGCACTTGCCTCGATCCGGAATAAAGAAATCGGATTCGTCTTTCAATTTCATCATTTGCTGCCGGAATTCACGGCAGCCGAAAACGTCGCCATCCCTGCGCTCATTGCCGGCGAGCGTCTTTCAATCGCGGTGGAAAGGGCAACCATATTGCTCGCCGACGTCGGGCTTGAAAGCAGGCTTCACCATAAACCGAACGAGCTCTCTGGCGGCGAACAACAACGTGTGGCGGTAGCTCGCGCACTTATGAATTCACCAAAGTTGATTCTTGCCGACGAGCCCTCTGGGAACCTCGATTCCGAAAATGCAAAGGCACTCCATTCGATGATTCTCCAACTCCGCAAAAAACATAATCAAACGTTTGTCATCGTGACTCATAATAAGGATTTTTCCGCGATGGCAGATCGGGTAGTTACGCTTGTCGATGGTAATATACATTCCGCATAATAACAATGGGCGGGAAATGATTTATGTTGAATGGCTTTATTGACGATGGACTGAGGCGAGAATGCATGGCGTACAAGAAAAATGCGACACATTCAATTATTGTATCGCATTCCAAAAGGGAAAATAAACCTATTTCAAAAATCTTAACTCAGCCTCGAATATTCGGCCGCATCCGGTTGCTGATAGATTCGTTGGAGCGTCCACTTCACTCCGTTGTACTGGAGCACCGCAATCATCGTTACTTGAA
>JBAUMC010000009.1:0-4817 GCA_049578505.1 Bacteroidota bacterium
CTGTCCGCCTGCATGACAAGGTCGCGGAGAGTGGGAGCTTTTTCCAATTGATATGTGCCGGGACGGAAGACCGCTCCTTCGATCATCACGTAATTTTCTTTATCTTCGTCGATCCGGAAAAGAGTGACGGCGTCGCCATCGGAGAGGTTATAATCGCCTTTATCGTTCACAACTTTCCGGAAATTGACGTCGGAGAGAGTGCGCTCGTAGTCGCCCCTCACCCGGTTCTCGAACGGAATGATGTGTTCGATCTGCACGCGCTCGAGATACGTTGTGGGGAGAATACCCCCGGCAAAGTCGAGGACTTTTCTCAAATTTTCCTCCGGCAGGAGCTCATAGATTCCCGGACGCCGGATCTCGCCGCCAACCGAAACCGTTTTGCCGCGCGGAGGGACAAAAACGATGTCGTTGCTCTGGACACGCACGTCGTTGATCTTTTCCGCACCGGTCAGGTATTTGTAGAGGTCAACATGAGCGATCACCTTGTTGTTGCGGATGAGCCTCACGTCTCTGAGGCTCCCCTTCACTGTCGGGCCCCCGGCCCAAAAGAGAGAATTGAAAACATTTGCATACGTGCTTACGGAATAGCCGCCGGGCGTATTCACTTCACCCATGATGAAAATCTGTTTCGGTCGAAGACGGGCAATCGTGACGTCGAGCCAGACTGTTCGCGGAGAAGAGACAAGACCTTTGTAAGATTCGGACATCTCCTTTGTTATTGACCGTTGCGCCTGTTCAAGAGTCTGACCCGCAATGAGAACTGGACCGACCGTCGGGATGAAGATTCTCCCTTCGTTATCGACCTCAAGGTCGTTGCGCTGTTCGACCTGCCCCCAAACGTTGACCCGGATAACATCCGCGCTTCCTATAAGGTATTCCGGATCGACCGGACCAGCTGTCGGCTCGAATGCCGCGGGGACATTCTTGAAAACATCGTAGCCAAAATAGCGCAATCCTCCGGGGCCAATTAATTTGGTGGTGTCGATTGGCGGATGTGCTACCGCTGTGCTCTCAGCCGGCGCGGGGTTTTGGACAATCTGGACGACCGACTGAGGAACAACGTGCTGTGTTGTATCAACAGTTGGGAGCGGCGTCGTTGTTGTAGATCCCCCAGGCGTAGGGAGCTTGTTCAAATAACTTTGAAGGTCGACTCCGTATTGCGCCGCCTTCGCCTGGGCCTGCTCCATCGTCATTCCGTACTGACTGATCTTCGCCTCAATCTGGCCGGGGGTCATTGTACCGAGCTTGGCTTTGGCTTCGTCTATTTGCGCCTGGGTTTGAGCTGGAGTCGAGTAAGAGAAAAGAAATAAGAGAAAAGAGATAAGAGACAAGATCGCTTTGCTCAATATCGGTCTGTATATTGACATTTTTCACTTTCTGATGGCTATTACGTATTCGGCGTGCAAAAAATAGCAGTAAAATATATGAAAAATAGTGACTTAGCGCAAGGGAGTGCGGGGTCCGGTAGTGTCCTAAATTGCTTTTTGAAAGAATATGCTAAAAAGTCATCCTGAGCAAGCGAGGCGTGTCGAAGGATTTTTCAGCCGTTTGTCATGGTTCGACTTCGCTCACCATGACTTGGGAGAAAATTAGGACACTACCCAGGGTCCTTGCTGCTTGGTGCTAGTCTATGTTGTAAGGCCTGATTATGCATGCTGAAGCCTGCATTCTGAATTTATTGTCGATTATTTATTGATAGTAGATCAAAAAACTCTCGAATGTACCTCTCGTTGAGATCGCTCCCATAGAACCTCAAAAACATTTTCTTTTTAAGGGTCAGCTCATCATCGACGTCCGGAAGTGACGACCGGACGATAACTTTGGCAGCCTCGAAAGATTCTGAAGCCAATCTCAGTCTCTCCTCACCGGTCATTTGATCAAGTAATTGACGGTAAGCGGTATTGACATTCTCCGGAGTATCATTCATCGGAACTTTATGTCTTCTGCCATTAGTGCTTGGTGCGTAGTGCTTGGTGCGTAGTGCTTAGTGCGTAGTCCGTAGTCCTTAATGCAAGGTCCGAAATTGTAAGTCGTAAGCCTTCTCTTAGCGTAAAGCATATTACTTAGAACTTACAACTTTTAACTTCTTACGCACACGCCTGTCGTTTCACCTTCTTCTCTCTTTTCTCTTATCTCTTCTCTCTTAAATCCCGCCATAAATCGGCTAATCCGTTTTTAGCAGCATAAACGCGAATAAATTCAAGATCGATGACCTCTGAAGAGTTGGTCAGGATATTTTTAATGTCGCCAAGATGCTTGTCCGAATGACCTTCCTGATAATACTCAAGCTTTCGAATAATGACGTATTCCGGGGGAGCAATGAAAAGGGCGCTTCCTTGAAAATCAATTTTCTTTTTACGCTCCAGAGCCCAGGTATGGAGTTCGCTCTCCCCCCTTAAAAAAATATCAGCTTTGAACCCGGTCTCAAGATGGATAAGGTTAAAATGCCCTCGCTCAGGCCGAAGCACTTCGTCTCTGATTACTTCGATTGGAGTGACGTAAAACTCTCGCGCCGGAAACGCGGCGATAAAATTGGCAATCTCCGAAACGCCTAAATCGAGGATGATATCAATATCATGCGTAAGACGAGGTTCTCCGTACACGATCGACGCAACCGAGCCGGAGATCATGTAGTTGAGTTTTTGATTGTTGAGCCTCGAAGCGAAAAGGCCGAAGAGGTTAGGTTCCTGCATTCTTGAAAATCTTTTTTAATTCTTCGTTGACCGTTGCGTCATCCCACTCCGGGTGCCGAAGCTTAAGCCATGCCCTCTTCAGTTCCCTTGCAGCATAGTAAAGGTTCAGCGAAAGGCCAAGCTTTTTCTCAGCTGTCATTGATTTAAAGCGCAGTACGTTTTTATCGTCGGGGGCCATTTTTAGTCCGTGGTCCGGAGTCCAAGGTCCGGAGTCCGTAGTCCAAAGTCCGAAGATCTAAGTCAGCTGTTACTTATTACCTAAAACTTAAAACGTATAACTTACAACGTAAAACTTACAACATACAACCTACAGCGTAAAACTTACAACCTCTAACTCACATTCTCTTATTTCTTCTCGCGATCTTCGACGCTTGGGCATTCAAAAAAAGCAGATCATCCTTGTCTCTATGCCGGCCAATGGCTTTCTTGTTCTTTATCAATTCATGCAGGCCGATATAATGGATTACGATCTTTTTCCCTTTCATTTGTGCGGACGTGTCATTCCGGTGTGCCCATGCATCCTTGAACTCGGCATTCTCAATACTATTCATCAGATCAATCCTATTCGGCGGCACGCCAAACTGAAATATTGTCCCTTTGGTCAACAACTCTTCGCTCGCACCAATGCCAGGTATGTCATTATCCCAAAATTTCTTTAGGGCAGTAAAGAGCTTGATGGCATTTTCAGGTTTCCTTTCATAAAAAATGTCGATATCACCTGTCAAGCGAGGATGACCGTAGGCAGTGACTCAATTTGAGAAAAGATTTGTCATGCCCACGTGCCGAAGGCATCCTCCGAAGGAGTCCTTTGGACCTTAGGGAAAAGTGGGCATCCATTGTGGAGCAAAAGATGGATAATTGGATTCTCGCCGAGTCGAGTCTTCGACCCGCTTTCGCGGGAATGACAAATTGAGTCAGCATCTGACCATAATAAATTACTGCCTCACCACCGACTATGAAATAACGAACCTTGTGCCGAAAAAGGAGCGAAAGAAACTCCATTACGTCAGCCGAAAAATAGAATCGCTCGCTCATTTCTTCGTACCGTTGCGTCGCCTATTAACAGGTTTCTTCGTTCTCCGCTTCAGCGATACGACAGCGCGGGAAGAGATTGTTCCGTACACGCGCCTCCGCAGCTCTTGTGCCACGTGCTGTCGTTCAGCAGCGGTCATTGTGATCTGCTGAACGATATCCCACTCTTCGGCTTCTTTAAAATTCTTCGCTTTGTTGATTATTCGTCGCATGTTAGTCCGGGGTCCAAGGTCCTGAGTTCTAAGTCAGGCTTTGCTTATTACTTATTACCTAAAACTTAAATCGTATAACTTACTACCTACAGCCCCCTAAGTGCTGGCTCAATTTGTCATTCCCGCGAAAGCGGGAATCCAATAGTGTGTTTTTTATTGCAGAATGGATGCCCACTTTTCCCTAAGGGATGCCTTCGGCACGTGGGCATGACATATTTTCTCTCAAATTGAGCCAGCACCGCCTCCTACGCCTTATACACTCCCCCGCTCTTCCGCACAACGATGTTCCTCGTATCGACGATCGGAATCGTGAACTGATTGAAGTCGATTTTTTTGTAATCATTGTGGGCCGTTGCAACAAGAATGAGGTCGAAGGCGTTCGATAGCTCGACCGATTTTCTTCCGGCAAGTTTCGGGAATTCGCGAGTCGGCTTGATCGCCGGGATATACGGGTCGTTGTAACTGACCCTGGCCCCTTTTTCTTCGAGCTTTTCGATGAGATGATACGAAGGGGATTCACGGTCGTCGTCGACGTTGGCTTTATAGGCGAGGCCGAGCATCAGGATTTTCGACCCTTTCAACGCTTTCCCCGCTTCGTTCAACGCTTCCATCACGCGGCTCACGACAAAATCGGGCATCGAGGTATTGATCTCACCGGCAAGCTCGATAAATTTTGTGGTAACTCCGTACTCGCGGGCTTTCCATGTCAAATAGAACGGGTCGATAGGGATGCAGTGCCCGCCGAGGCCCGGTCCCGGATAAAAGGGCATAAAGCCGAAAGGCTTGGTCTTGGCAGCTTCAACGACATCCCACACGTCGATCCCCATTTTCATGAACGTTACCTTTAGTTCGTTCACCAGGGCGATATTGACGGCACGGA
>JBAUMC010000010.1:0-47893 GCA_049578505.1 Bacteroidota bacterium
TCGTTCCCGTCGGTGCACATTTGACGGTTTCAATGCTCGGCATTTCGAAGAGCGGGAACATCGACACACTCTTTGCCTCGTATGATTCTTCTTCAGTGAATCTTCAGAATATTTCTGCTGTGAAGTACCCTAACGCTCAATTGATATTCAATCTTGCTGCAAATTCGTCCCTGGCTTCACCTGTGATAGGCGACTGGAACATCAAAGCACAATCGCCCCCCGAACTCGTGCTCTCCCAAAATACAGTATCGTTGGAGAAATCGACATTGCAGGAGGGGCAGATTATCAACGTAGGAGCCAGTGTGTATAATGCGGGATTATCGGCTGCGGACAGTGTTTCAATCTCGATCCTCACTGATGACAGCGGCCCGCTTCGATCACTCAAGAAAACAATTGCACCGGTCATCAACCCTCAAGACTCCGTCCATGTTCAGGTCGAGTACGACAGTCGGGGAATACGCGGAAGCCATTCGTTTACTTTTCAGGCCGACCCCAACAATGTCATCACGGAATTATACAAATCAAATAACACCGTTGTCGTTCCCTACACTGTTTTGACTGATACAACGAGCCCTTCCGTTGACGTGACGTTTGATAATACTCATGTCATGGACGGTGATTATATCCGTTCGGAGCCGGTAGTGATATTCCAAGTTCGCGATCCAAACGGAGCGCTTATTACGCAGAGCGATTCATCAAATATCTATATCGAATTGGACGGCAATCAGCAATATTACGCCGGAAACACTGCTCTTCAGTTTACGACGGGGACTCCGCCGGTTATCGCGGAAGTTCGGTGGACTCCACAATTAACAGACGGTGAGCACACGGTACGATATTATGCCAAAGACGCAGCAGGAAATTCTTCGGATACCACGTTGTTGTCAGTCAAAGTCACCAACACGCTGCAGATTTCAGAAGTCTATAATATTCCAAATCCGTTCGCCAGCGGGACAACTTTTTCGTTCATCCTCGCCGGGAAGGATGACCCTCAAAGTGCTCACATTAAAATATATACAGTGGCCGGGCGATTAATCCAGGATTTGGATTTTTCATCGATGGTCCACATTGGCATCAACGGATATAACGGATCGAATGACAATCTCAATTGGAATGGAAGGGATAAAGATGGAGATGAAATCGCAAACGGCGTTTATTTCTACCGGGTGGTCATTAAAGGAAACGGGCAGGAAACAGCCGCCACCCAAAAACTCGTGAAGATGAGATAGTTAGTATACAGTAACCAGTAATCAGAGAGCAGACTTTAACACTTTGACTCAGGACTCAAGACTAAGAACTCAGGACTAAAGACTAACGATGAGGGACCCCGCATGTACGAACATACTTCGAAGCCTCTGCTTGAACGTCGTCATTTTATCCGCCGCGTGTTCAACCATTGGATTCTTGCATCGGCGATCGTTTTTATTTCTTTGGGACTGGGTATTGCAGGCTATCGGATCACCGAGGGCCTGTCTTTCATTGACGCTCTGTTGAATGCCTCGATGATCTTGGGAGGGATGGGCCCGGTGAACGAACTGCATTCTTCTGCAGGAAAGATTTTTGCCTCTTTTTATGCTCTATTTTCGGGAATGATATTCCTTGTTGTTGCAGGAATTGTAATTGCTCCTCTTGCCCACAGGCTTCTTCATTGGATGCGCTTGGAAAAAGAGCAAAAACTTATGTAAGCCGCGTATTTGATTTAGTAGTTAGAAATACTATCAGCCACTCTTTGTCTCAGTGGACCTCTCTGAATCTTTGTGAGGCTTTGTGTAATAAAGAAATTTTTCATAGAGAAAAAATGAGCTGCAAAATGAGGTGCGGAAAAGATAGTTCTACCGGCAGTTTTTGTAGAACCTTCGCCCGCGCTTCAAACGTAATCGGGAGGGTTACAATCCAAATATCGGAGCATTGAACAGATGGCGGGTTCGAAAAGGGAGCAGGCACAGGTTCCAGGCAGTGTGTTGAGAGAATTAGCTCTTCTGTTTTTGAAGCTCGGCTCAATTTCTTTCGGCGGACCTGCTGCCCATATTGCAATGATGGAAGAGGAGGTCGTGAGAAGAAGGAAATGGATTAGTCATGAATATTTCCTCGACCTGCTGGGAGCGACAAATATTATTCCGGGCCCAAACTCTACCGAGATGGGAATCCATATCGGATACATCCGAGGAGGTTGGAAAGGTTTGGTGATAGCCGGAGTCTGCTTTATTTTTCCTGCTGTGGCGATCTCTCTGCTGTTTGCATATCTCTATGTTCACTACGGTTCGGTTCCGCAAATCAGTAACTTTATCTGCGGAATTCGCTCGGCAGTTATTGCTATCATTCTTGCGGCGGTGGTTCGTCTCGGTAAACCTAAAGTCAAAAACCGTTTCATGCTGATCATTAGCGGAGTTGTCTGTTTCTTGAATCTACTTCGCTTTGACGCTGTAATATTGCTGGCCGGTGCAGGTGTTCTCGGTCTATTGTGGGGAAACCGTGAGAAATTAACGCGACATCCCCTTCCGATTTTTTTGGTAGTGGTCTTGCCAATTGTCATCATTACAACTTCTTCCAAGATTCCGGATATCGCCGCGTCTCCTCCCACTATTTCTGCATTAAGTTTATTTTTTCTTAAGATCGGCTCGATCTTGTACGGAAGCGGTTATGTGCTAGTAGCCTTTCTTCAAGGCGGATTAGTGGATGCGAGACACTGGCTCACACAAACAGAGCTCTTGGACGCCGTTGCGGTCGGGCAATTTACACCCGGCCCTGTTCTCTCCACTGCCACCTTTATCGGTTATTTGATTCTTGGATTTCCAGGCGCCCTGGCTTCAACGGTCGGCATTTTCTTACCGTCATTTATCTTTGTGCTGATCATAAATCCTTACGTTTCGAAGTTGAGGAAATCGGCGTTGACGGCCGGCTTTCTCGACGGTGTTAATGCGGCATCGCTTGGGTTAATGCTCGCCGTTTGTGTAACGCTTGGAGTCTCCACCCTTGTAAGTTCCGGCACATGGGTTATTTTTGTAGCAGCGGCTGCGGTTGTCTTAGTTTGGAATCTTCACGCAGCATGGATTGTTGTTGGTGCAGCAATTCTTGGATGGCTTTTTTCGATGGTAGGATTAATGTAATGGAGAGGATCGTATGAGAAAAAGAACAACTATTGTTGCGGCGGTTGGGCTTACTCTTTTTTGCACCATATTTTTTTCCACAGGCATTTCCCGAGCCGGAAATGATTCGGAGCGAGATTTGAAAACGGCTATTGCCTCACTCCAGGATTCTTTACGGGACCTCCAACAGCAACTAGTGCAGCTCAAAGCTCAGGCGCCGGGTCTGGGGGAATATATGTCGACCATCCAACTGCATGCCGCCAAGCTTTGGTTTGCAGCAGGGGATTCGAATTGGGATCTGGCTTCGTATGAGCTCAATGAAATGAGCGAAACGATGGATGGTGCCAGAGCGCTGCATGTGTTTAAAAATGGATTGGATGTTTCCGGAGTCCTCCAAAGCGTCCAGGAAACACAAATGCCGCTGCTGCGTCAGGCGATTGATTCCAAAGCAGGCTTATCATTTACCGATGCGTATGGGCAGACTCTCGATGCATGTAACGGTTGTCACAAGTCCGCTGGCTACGGCTTTATCTTCATCACGACTCCTGGTGCACCTCCGGTTACCAATCAACGCTGGGACGTTCAAAAGTGATTACGCTGATTGACACAGATTCAGCGCAGATATCTGATTTCGCAGATGATTGCTTTGGTTGACGCAGTTGCAGATGTAGCATCTATAGGATTAATCCTTTGTTGATTGTTCATTGATGATTGCTCATTGTTCACGAATTGAATATATTAAAGCAAAATTTTCCCTCTAACCGTTTCTTGCCTTAACTTCATGAAAAAACTTCTGTTTATTCTCGGCTTCGTGTTAGTATTTTCGAGTGTATCTTTTTCGCAGCATGTTCCGTCGATCATGAATCTTTCAGCGCATCCCGACGACGAAGACGGTGCGACGCTTGCATACTATCGGTACAAGTACGGCGTCAAAGTCTATTCGGTCTGTTTCACCCGAGGAGAGGGAGGACAGAATGAGATCGGTCCGGAGCTGTACGCCGACCTCGGCGTTCTTCGCACAGCGGAAACAGAACGCGCGGCACGTATCATCGGCTCTGAAGTCTATTTTTTGAATTTCGTCGATTTCGGCTTTTCAAAGACGGCAAAAGAGACCTTCGATTTTTGGGGGAAGGATAATACAATAGCGCGGTTAGTATATATCATTCGCAAGTTGAAGCCGGATGTCCTGTTCACAAATCATGACAGCGTTTCCGGACATGGGAACCACCAAGCGGTAGGAATCGCAGCTCTGCAGGCATTTTCGCTTGCCGCTGATTCAACCTACCATCCCGAGCAATTGAAGGAGCCGGGTGTTGGGTTGTTCCAGCCGAAGAAACTGTTCATGAGAATCTTTTTCCAGCGGGATTCGCTGTTGAAACCGGATGTGGTTAACGCTGTCGCAGCCGATACGCTGGCGCTCGGCAAGACCGCCGTACAGCTTGCAACGGAAGCTCTCGCACAACACCGAACGCAGGGGATGGACAAGATCATTGCGAGCGGGAGGTTCGGCAGATTTTTTGATTCAACGCGATATGTCCTTGTCCGATCGAGCGGCAAGTTCGCGAACGCAAGGAATGATTTTCTCGGGGGGCTTCACACGCCGGACGAGACACGGCTTCCTCTTATTCCATCTCGACAGTTTCTTTCCGTATCATTGTCTGATTCAATTGTGGTGAGGAATCAGAAATTCACCCTTCAAATTAAACCGCTCGTCCCGGTCTCTCAAATCGACGCGACGCTTCACCTTCCCGCCGGCTGGACGAGCCGTAAATTGGAGGGTCAGGATAAGAATCTCCACGAAATTGTCGTAGCAAGCGATGCTCGCTTTACTTACCCCAAAGTTCGCCACCTTTACGAAACGATGCAGACTCTTCCGCTGATTACCGTTGAGGCCTCTTACGAACGCCAAGGAAAACGGGAGACCGAGGAAATACGCGTATTTGTGGATGTTGCTCCACTGCAGACTCTTTCCCTCACGTCTCAGGTTTTTCATGTAACGGATGAGCCGCTTAAAATTCCGTTCAATGTGAAAAATTATTTTCCGAACAAAGCCGCGGGGAGGGTAACGGCAATTGTGCCGAGCGGATGGGACGCCTTGAGCAGTGAATTCATTATCGGCAGGGAAGACAGCGTTTACAACGACAGCATCACGATTATTCCTGCCCCTGCCTTGCGGGAAGGAATTTATCCGGTAAGGGTGTGCATCGACGGTGACACTGCGTCAGCGATGCTGAAGAAGTTCGATGTTGGCGTCGCTCCCCGATTGAACATCGGCATCGTTCAAAGTTACGACGATAGCAAGACATTGAGCGACCTGAACGTACCGCACCGCTTGTTGAATGAAGACGATTTATCGTCGGGCGATTTACGTTCGTTCACTGCCATTATCATCGACATTCGCGCATATCTTGTCCGCAAAGATTTAGTCAAAAATAACGTTCGCCTTTTAGAGTACGTTAAAAACGGCGGTACACTGATTGTTATGTACCAACGTATCGAGGAATGGAAGCCAGAGTATGCTCCTTATCCATTCGCGATTTCTCGCAACCGTATTACGGTAGAAACCGCGCCGGTCACCGTGCTCGATCCGGGGAACATCCTTTTCAACGCACCGAACAAAATTGATTCTACTGCTTGGGATGATTGGGTTCAGGAACGATCTCTGTACATGCCTTCGAGCGTCCCGGGGCAATATGATAGGCTGCTCTCTTCGTCAGACCCCGGCGAGTCGCCGCTCGATACGGGATTGCTTGTTGCAAAATATGGAGCAGGGAAATATCTTTACACTGCGTACGTGTGGTACCGGGAATTGAAAGAGGTGAACAAAGGAGCGACCCTCATGTTTGCCAATATGATTTCTTTAGGCAAAACCAAGTGACATGCAAAGATTTAACGAGTGGAAATATGCCGCGGGACTTGAGAATTAGGTCCAGGAAGAAATGGTTCATAATGCTGTCCCTCATTCTTCTTGCGGCCGTAACCGGCTGCTCTCAGTCGGCCAAAACGCCATTGATTGTTTATTCGCCGCACGGCAAAAATATGCTGGAGACGTTCGCACAAAGATTCGAAGCCGCGAATCCGAATGTTGATGTCCAATGGCTCGACATGGGCTCCGAAGAGGCGTACGATAGAATCCGGACGGAAATGGCAAATCCGCAAGCGGACGTATGGTGGGGAGCGCCGTCGACAATATTCATGCGCGCTGAAAAAGAGAGACTTCTCGCACCTTACCGTCCTTCATGGGCCGACAGTATCGCGCCTGAATTCAAAAGCCGGACCGATGCGTGGTACGGGACATTCATCACACCAGAAGTGATCGTCTTCAATTCTCACTTACTCACGAAGAACAATGCGCCGAAAGATTGGAATGATCTTCTCGATCCCCAGTGGAAAAACAAGATCATTCTTCGCTACCCGCTTGCCTCGGGAACGCTGCGCGTAATCTTTTCTGCAATAATAGCGTCCTCGATTGCGAAGTACGGCTCGGAAGAAAAAGGGTTCGAATGGCTTCGACAGCTCGATGCAAACACGAAATCGTACACATCCGACCCGACGCAGATGTATCTGAAGCTTGCGAGAGAAGAAGCCTCGGTGTCGGTATGGGATATGCCTGACGTCGTTCTACAGAAAACATTAAACAATTATCCGTTCGACTATAACATTCCTGCAAGCGGAACCGTACTGTTGACGGACGGAATTGCAATTATCGCGGGGGCCAAGCATATGGAATTGGCCAAGAAATTCTATGAATTTGTCACAAGCGAGGAAAGCCTTGTGTTTCAGGCGAACGAGTTTTACCGCATCCCCGCACGGAGCGGCATTCCAAGAGAGAAGTTGCCATCCTGGATCACCTCAACTCCATTAACATCAATGCATGTCGATTGGGATTTAATCTCCAAGCACGAATCGGAATGGATGAGAAAGTGGGATGAGGGAATCAAGGGACGCGGAGGGAACAATTAACAATGAACAATCAACAATCACCGTGGTGTTTCGTAATTCCTAATGTTTAATTCCTAATTCCTAACTCCTAATTTTTAATTGGTCTCTTGTCTTCTCTCCGTATTCACAACCTTTCAAAATCTTTCGATAAACTGCGGGCCGTTGCTCCGATTGACATCGAAATCCGCGACGGCGAGTTTTTTTCCCTTCTCGGCCCTAGCGGTTGCGGCAAAACGACACTTCTTCGAATGATCGCGGGGCTTGAGCCCCCTTCGTCCGGGACAATAGTCGTTGACGGCGTTGACATCACGTCGCTCCCTCCGCAGAAACGAAACATCGGCATTGTGTTCCAGAACTATGCATTGTTTCCGCACATGTCGGTGTTCGAGAACGTTGCCTACGGCCTCGAAGTAAAAAAAATGCCGCGCAACGAAATTCGGGCAACGGTCCAACATATCCTGGAAAAAGTCCATCTATCCGAAAAAGCTGAAACTCCAGTCCCGTTGTTGAGCGGTGGGGAGCAGCAGCGAGTCGCAGTTGCGCGCGCGGTCGTTGTTGAACCGAGGGTCTTGTTATTCGATGAACCCCTTTCAAACCTCGATTATGCCCTCCGCATTGAGACCCGCACTGAAATTAAACGGCTTCAACGGGAAGTTGGTATTACGACGATCTATGTGACGCACGACCAGGGTGAAGCACTTGCTTTGTCCGACCGGATTGCAGTTCTCAACGGAGGAGTTGTGCAGCAAGTGGGAACGCCGGACGAATTGTATTTTCAACCGAACAATGCATTCACGGCAGCGTTCATCGGGCACGCCAATTTGTTTTCACCGGAAATTTGCAGAAAATATTTTGGAATCTCGACGCTTGATGAAAAAGAAGTCCTGGCAGTGCTGCCGGAAGAGATTGCCCTCTCATCGGCATCCGGAAAAGCGAAAGGGAGGATTATTGATAAACAATTTTCCGGCTCGAGCGTCGAGTACACTATCGATTTCGGAGGACAATTCGTCAAAGCGGTTTGCCCTTCTTCGAACAGCGGTTTCACCGGGGATGTGGGTGCGCTCGTATTTTTCTCTTTCGCCGACTCGATTCAACGAAAGGTTAACCATGAATAGTCAGTCGAGGCGGTTTACGCCGGCTTCAAGCTCGCTGCTTTTCATCGTGGTTTTCTTTGCGTGCGGGTACATTGTCTTCCCGCTCTATGGATTGATGAAAGAAAGCCTAGCGCCCGGGATACAGGCGTTTTCGCTTCAAGCCTATCTGCAATTATTCCGCCCCTCAGTGGTCGAAGCAACGTTCAACTCCGTTCTGATTTCAATCCTCAGCGTTATCGGGAGCGCGGTCACAGGGACATTCATCGCGTACGTGTTCCAATACTTTGAGTTTCCGGCCAAACGATTTTTCTCGAAGGCTGCGCTTATTCCTTTGGCGTTACCACCGCTTGTAGGAGTTATTTCTTTTTTGTTCTTGGTAGGGGAGAGCGGGATGCTATCCCGCATCCTCTCCTCAGTTTCGGGAATCCCGCCTGTTTTTTTTACAGTAAGCGGATGGACGGGGATTGTGATTGTCCATACATATTCCTTCTATGTCTACTTCTACCTTTTTGTTTCATCTGCTCTTTCTCAATTGGACGGGAACGCGCTCGATGCCTCTGCAAGTCTTGGCGCAACTCGAGTTCGTACAACACTGAAAATTCTTCTCCCTATGTTGACTCCATCACTTGTCGGCGCTTCGTTGATAACGTTTATGGCAAGCATGGCTTCATTTTCTGCGCCTCTCCTCTTCGGCGGAACAACACGATTTCTTACCCTCGAAATCTACACCGCAAAACTTAACGGCGATAATTCTTCCGCAGCGGCTCTGGCAATCCTGTTGTTGATTATTTCGGCATGTATTCTTTTTTTGCTGAGGTGGTGGCAGGGTTATTATCAGCATCGTATAAGCGCGAAGGGACCTGCGCGGACATCGAGAATGTCGCACGGCAGGTTCACTCGGATCGTTGTTATTGGATCGGCTCTTGCTCTTGCAATCCTCTTTGCTCTTCCGGTTGTGACCATTGTGGTTCTGTCGTTTGTCAAAGAAGGCTCCTGGACGTATCAGATTTTCCCTTCATCGTTTACCGTCGATAACTATTTTCAAATGTTTAACGATCCTCAGCTTTTCGATCCGTTTATCAACAGCTTTCGCATGGCCCTGACGGCCGCCATCGTAATAATGGTAGTCGGCATTTCGGCAGCCTATCTTATCAGCAGGAAAAAGTTTACGGGAAACAGGTTGTTGGAAATTGTCCTTTCGCTTCCCTTCGGAGTACCCGGAACCGTGATTGCAGTCGGTTTGATTTTCAGTTTCAACCGCCCGTCATTGTTTTCATTCCAATCGGTGCTGGTTGGAACATTTTGGATCATGCCGATTGCCTATGCCGTACGAAATCTGCCATTGCTTTATCGTTCGACCGTCGCAGGGCTTGACGGCCTCGATTCGTCGCTGCAGGAGGCGGCGGAAACGATGGGATCATCGGGCAGACGGACATTCAGGAAAATTATTGTACCCCTGATCCTGCCCTCGATTGTCTCAGGCACACTTCTCGTATTTATTAACTCCGTCGGAGAATTTGTGTCATCAATTCTCCTCTATTCCTACAACACAAAACCGGTCTCGGTGGAAATTCTCTCGCAACTTCGGTTGTTTGATATAGGAGGGGCGGCAGTGTACAGCACCTTACTCATGGTTTTCGTAATGACCGTCGTCGCGGCCTCGAATAGATATATACGTTCATCGTTCAATGCGTAGCGTGCGGGCGTATCAATTCGAATGCGATTCTGCACGGCATCTTCTCCGATTTCTCCTCTCGCGTTTTTTTTGTTAATTCCTTATATTATGACCGCCGTCAGGTCGATCACAAATAAGCAAATATGAAACGAGCTATCTCTTATATTATTTCTTTTCCTATTCTCTTCCTTCTTTTAGGCTGCTCGGACCTCTCACGGGAAAATCAGCATTTTGCTGATCTCATTACTCGGGTGAAGACGCGCTATGCGCCGGACCGGAGGCTTGCAATTTTTGACATCACGACAAAACGAACAAATAAAGGAGTTGCACTTGTCGGCGAAGTTGATGATGCCGAGGCCAAGCAGGAAGTTATTGATGCCATCGCACCGCTTGTAAAGAAGATCACAGACAGCGTCACCGTTCTGCCCGATGCGAAGCTTGCCGGCCTGACTCGGGGTATTGTTCGGGTAAGCGTAGCGAATATGAGAGGAGATCCAGCGGAAATTGCCGAGCTGGTTTCACAAGCCACCATGGGGAGTGTAGTGAAAGTGTTGCGGGAGGATTCGGGATGGTACTATATTCAGACAGCGGATAAATATCTTGGTTGGATGAAGGATGATTCGTTTGTCTTGTGCAGGAAAGAAGAAGCAGACGCTTGGATCGCCGCAAAGAAGCTTATTGTATCATCGACGTACGAAACGGTTCGTCAGGATGCCAGCACGAAATCCTATCCCGTTTGTGACCTTGTTGCAGGATCGCTGATAAGAAATATCAGCAACACGGGTGCGTGGACCAATATTCAATTGCCGGATGGGCGCACGGGTTTTGTGCGGAATAGCAGTGTAACAGATTACGATACGTGGGAAAAAAACACCCAGCCGACGGCGAACGGAGTTGAAAAAACAGCTCGGTCTCTCATCGGAATACCTTACTTGTGGGGAGGGACTACAACGAAAGCGATGGATTGTTCTGGTTTCACGAAGACTGTCTATTTGCTGAACGGATTGCAGCTCAACAGGGATGCGTACCAGCAGGCGAAACAAGGTGTAGCTGTGCCCCCGGGGGAGAAATTTGAAAATTTACATACAGGAGACTTGTTGTTTTTTGGACGCAAGGGCAGCATTGATAAGCCCGAAGAGATACTCCATGTAGCCCTCTATTTGAAGGATCGGTCATTCATCCACTCTTCCGGCATGGTAAAAATAAACAGCCTCGATCCGGCTTCTTCGGTCTTTGATCCGAGCAAGCTGAAGTCGTTCATTTGTGCACGAAGAATACTTAATGAGCCGGTGACTCCTTCCGATGTTGCTTTGCCACGATAATACAATTTAGCGGAGCGATTTATATGTCAATGATCAAAAACGCCAAGTGCAGCAAATGTGGAAAGAAATTTGCGTGGAGAATTCAGCGCCCGAGCGATGGCCATTGGGATCGATGGTCGAACGATGACGGCGATACTCTTGCAAATTGGTTTATTGTCAATACTCTATGCTGGGACCACGCATTTGCAGTGATGCCAGCACGGTTTACAAAAATCATTAAAACGATGGAATATGTTGAAGAAGAACCGGCGGCAATCGGATAAATACTACCAATTTTCTTCTTCAAAATAACCCGTCAAGTGTGACAGCATCAAGCGCTGAAAAAATAAATGTAAACTTATAGGTCACAGTTCATGGAAAAAGTGCAAAAACCAAAAGAAGGAGAATACCCGCCATATGCGGTAATGTACATCAACATGTTGCCTGATGACGGCCTCGTGTTAAAGCATCTGGCGAACAATTTCCAGGCAACAAAGGATTTCATCCTTTCCATTCCCAAAGAAAAACTTTCACATCGTTATGCCAAAGGTAAGTGGACCATTAAGGAAGTTCTCGTTCATCTTATCGATGATGAGAGAATCTTCGCATACCGCGCCCTTCGTTTTGCGCGGCATGACAAGACCGAACTGCCCGGCTTTGAGCAGGATGATTATGTTCCATATTCAAAAGCGAATGATCGAAGCATCGAAAATATTGTTGAGGAATTTGAGACGGTACGAAATGCAACGTTATCGCTCTTTAGGAGTTTCAATGAGGAGGATCTTCGGCGCAGCGGCGTTGCAAACAAGCATCCGGTCAGCGTTCGTGCGCTGGTATACCACCTGGCAGGACACGAATTGCATCACATGAAAATAATTAAGGAAAGATATTTATAGGTGAATTGGTAGGAAAGAAACCGGTAAATCAGCCCGGGGGTGGGGTTACTTCGTTCGTTCCATTACAAAATCGACGAACATCATAAGGGCGTCTTTGGCAGGGGAGTCCGGGAAGGGCTTTAAACACTCGCGCGCTTGTTCGCTATACTCGCCGGCTTTCGAAACGGCGTATTCAATCCCGCCGTATTGCTGAGCGAATCCGATGATATCCTCCACATCTCTGCTTTTCGCACCGCTTCTGATCATCTTTAAAATCCGACGGGATTCTTTTTTCGGAGCCTGTTGAAACGAATGGATGAGAGGGAGCGTGATCTTTTTCTCCTTCATATCTCCGCCGACCGGTTTGCCGATAATATTTTTCCTGCTTGTGTAATCGAACAGGTCGTCGCGGATCTGAAACGCCATCCCCACATTCTCGCCGAACGTTCTCATCAACCGTCTTTGCTCAACGTCGGTTGTGGCGCTCGCCGCGCCGATGACAGAGCACGTGGAGAGAAGAGAGGCGGTTTTGTCCGAAATTATTTTGAGGTATGTCTGTTCATCAATATCGAGTTCCCTGCTCTTCTGAATCTGCAGAATCTCCCCTTCGCTCATCCGGCGGACGGCATCGGACACCGCGTTGAGAAAATAATGATCTTCATATTTTAGAGAGAGCATCAACCCGGTTGAAAGGAGATAATCGCCCATCAAGACGGCGATTTTGTTTTTCCAGACTGCGTTGATCGATGCCAGACCGCGTCGCGTGTCGGCATCGTCGACAACGTCGTCGTGAACGAGCGTCGCTGTGTGAAGAATTTCGACGAGCGTCGCACCACGGTAGGTGCTTTCAGTAATTTGTCCGCACGTTTTTGCCACCAGGAATACGAGGATCGGCCGAATTCTTTTCCCCTTTTGTTTGACGATGTATCGAGCAATCGTATCCACAAGCAGGACGTTTGAACGCATCGCATGCTTGAAGTGCTGCGCAAACTCTTTCAATTCACCGCTGACCGGCGCTTTGATAACATCAAGATCTATTGATTGAAGTCGTTTCATGAGTCAGTCTCGGGTTCTTTCTTCTGCGCGAACTTCGACACGATAATACTGATTTCGTACAGCACGAACATCGGGGCGGCGAGCAGGCTTTGTGTGACAATATCGGGCGTCGGAGTCACGATTGCCGCGATGATCAGGATAACCACGATTGCATGCCTGCGATAATGTCTCATAAATGCAGGCGTTAGGAAACCGAGTTTTGTCAGGAAGAAAGCAATCATCGGAAGCTCGAAGACAAGGCCCGCGCCAATGATCAGGCTCATGATAAAACTAATATACCGGTCAGCGGCGATGTTCAGGTCAATGTTTTGCGTCCCAAATCCTGCAAAAAATGTCAGCGCCGTTGGAACAAGGACGAAATATCCAAAAACAACTCCTGCGAGAAAGCAGAACGACGTGAAGAAGACGATCCGCCAGACGTACTGTCGTTCGTTCGGCATTAGCCCCGGCGCGATGAATTTCCAGAGTTGATAAAGGATGACCGGCGTGCTCACAATAAGTCCCGCAAAAAGAATCACTTCCATGTAAAGGACCATGATCCCGTACGGAGTGAGCACTTGTACTTTCAGATGAGCCGCACGGAGCGGACCAAGCAAAAGGTCCTGGACAAGGAAATCCGAAAAAAAAGCGCAAACGATTGAAGCGACAATGAGTGCGCTCACGCCTTTGATGATCCGCCAACGAAGCTCTTCAAGATGGTCAAAAAACGACATCTCGTGCGCATCATCGTTAGTGCCGGGTAGTAGTTTTGCCATCGGGGGTATTCGTTTAAGCCGCCCAGGTTTTATTCTGCCTGGAAATTTTACGCCATTTCTTTATAGAGCGGATAGCCGCTGCAGAGATCTGAAACTTTTTTCTTCACCGCTTCACCAATCGATGTAGTACCGATGCGAGATAACACCTCATCGATGAAGCCGGCTATGACACGCATCTCCGGTTCTTTCATGCCGCGTGTTGTCAGAGCGGGAGTGCCGACGCGAATTCCGCTGGTGATGAGGGGAGATTTATCGTCGAAGGGGACGGCGTTTTTATTGACAGTTATTCCCGCGGCATCGAGTGCTTCTTGAGCCTCTTTCCCATTGATGTTTTTGTTGCGGAGGTCGATAAGCATAAGATGATTGTCCGTCCCGCCCGAAATGATATTGTACCCCCTTGCCGTCATCGCGTCAGCTAGGGCCTGTGCATTTTTTATCACCTGCTTGGAATAATCTTTGAACCCGGGCTGAAGGGCTTCCTTGAAGGCCACCGCCTTAGCAGCGATGACATGCATAAGCGGTCCCCCCTGGATTCCCGGAATCACCGTAGAATCCAATAACTCTGAAATCATTTTCTTCCTCCCGGATTTCGGTGCGACGATACCAAACGGGTTCTCGAAATCCTTTCCCACAAGAATAATACCACCGCGGGGGCCGCGGAGGGTCTTGTGAGTCGTCGACGTAACGACATGGCAATAAGGGACCGGGTCGTTTAGGAGTTTTGACGCGATGAGTCCCGCCGGATGGGCAATGTCGGCAAAGAGGAATGCGCCTACGCTGTCGGCAATCTCCCGGAATTTCTTGTAATCGATGTTGCGCGAGTAGGCGCTCGCCCCAACGGTAATAAGCTTCGGCCGCTCACGTTTTGCAGCCTCTTCGACGTCGTTGTAGTCTATCGTGCCCGTTTGTTTTGAAACTCCATATGCCGTGAACTTGTAGAACTGGCCGGAAAAATTCACAGGAGAACCGTGCGTCAAATGTCCTCCGTGCGAGAGATTCATTCCGAGCACCTTGTCGCCCGGTTTGATAAATGTGAAGTAGACGGCCATATTTGCCTGGGAGCCCGAGTGGGGCTGAACGTTTGCGTACTCGGCGCCGAACAATTCCTTTACGCGAGAGCGAGCAAGGTCTTCGACTACATCCACAAACTCACAGCCGCCGTAGTAGCGTTTGCCGGGATATCCCTCCGCGTATTTGTTCGTCATAATGCAGCCTGCGGCTTCAAGAACTGCTGGACTGACGAAGTTTTCCGACGCGATAAGTTCGAGTTTCGTGTTTTGCCGATGGAGTTCGTTTTTAATCGCTGCGTAGACTTCCTGGTCGTTTTGTTGTAATTGGTTCATGATTATCTCTGTGCATTACCGGTTGAAAAAATTCATCCGAGTTGACTCTGAAGGAGAAATGCGGTCGGAACTACGGTCAGCACGAAGTGAGCGAATGAATTTTTGAAACGCGGCGTTCGTGGCGCCCTCCTTCAAAATCCGTTTTCAGAAAAACCTTCACCATCGCCTGTGCTTCGTCCCACGTCGCCAATCGTTCGCCGAGGCAGAGGATGTTGGCGTCGTTGTGCTTTCGCGAGAGCTCTGCTGCTTCGATCGTTTCGCACGCGGCGGCCCGCACACCCTTATGCTTATTTGCGACAATGGACATACCGATGCCGGTACCACAAACAAGAATGCCCCTGTCGCATTCGCCTTTCGAAACAGCCAATGCCGCTGCATGCCCGTAATCCGGATAGTCGGACGACTCCGTGGAATGAGCGCCGAAGTCGAGAAACGGGAGCTGCATTTCATTCAATATTGTTTTTATCTTTTCTTTGTATGAAAAGCCTGCGTGGTCGCTCGCAAGTGCAATCATAAGCTATTCAACCTCGGGGGGATTAAACCATGAGTCGCTTCCGTTAATTGAAATCGTCAGCCGTGTAATAGAGTCATGCTCCAGTCCGTTCGATGTCGATCCGCGAATCCCGTACTCAAGCCCTATGTTGACGCGCGCTTCGCTTCCGGAAGTGAAGAAAATAGGCACACCGATGCCTCCTGTAATGAAATACTCGTTGATTGTTTCGCCGTTGATTTTGAGATACGATTCGTTGATATATCCGCCCGCGCGGTAAGTCACTTGATGGTAGTACGGCTCACTCAACGATCTTGTCGGCAGAAATTCTGCCCCCACGCCGAAACGCATGCTGTTCTGAATTTCCGCGGGATGAACGCCCATGTACGTAAATTGATTCCATTGTTGAAATTGCGCATCGCCGGTGAAAATCATCTTGTTGTGGATATCATATTCCAGGCCGAGCGCAAATCCAAGGGGGATCTTTGTCGAGCCGGTAGAGACGTTAGTCGTTTCCTGGCTGGTCGAGAAATTCTGAAAGGTCTGCTCGGTCGAAGCAAGCGTCGTACCAGAAAAAAGCGTAGCGCCGATATTCATATTCTTTTCTTTCGAGATTCCGATAGCCTTGTCAATCCCCGCAAAGACAGCACCAACTGTGAATGCGAATCCGTGCATTGCAATATTCTTATCAGCGTCCGTGCTGAAATATCCGATACTGTCGTACGCTAGTTTCTGCTCATCGTCGAAATTCCCGAAGAGATAATGAGTTGATACGCCGAAATATACATCTTGCACGAGAGAGAAGGAAAAGCCAAACTGTGCGGAAGATAATCCCCCGGTGCCGCTGTACGATTGAGTAAAGCCGGCATTTATATCATGGTCAATCACGTCGTACCCTCTTCGGCTGAACGGGGTAATGCTGAAGGAGAACGCGATACTATAGTCGCTGTCGACCGGGAATGCGATTCCGGCGGCTTGAAAATTTCCCGAACTCAGAAAGGACGACCCCGTGCCATCGTTGAGCCCATACCCCTGATATTGGAAATCTCCAGAATACTGGGTCCGCGATAATTGGCCGAGCCCTGCGGGATTTGCCTCGTTAATATAACTGTCATCGAGGGATGCGACGCCCGTTCCCCCCATAGCGGCCGATCGATTGCCGTAATACGTTATGATATCGCCAACGCCGAAACTGGAATAGATCGAGCCGTTTCCCGCGAAGAGGCGACAACTTGTCGCGAGGACCGAAGAAAACAGAATAATGACGTGTGCCGTTTTCATGTCTCTAGATTATTTTCTTGTATATGTAATAAAAAGTTTGGGAGCATACGTCGAGTCCTTAGACGTGTAGAACACATGTTTGTCAACAGTGGATGTACTATTCATCGAACGCAACTGGACTCCAAAATTATTGTTCGGAGTATTGATCCAATATTGCACCATTGATGTAAGATTAAAAATGTAAACAGTGTTTGTCGTCTGCGTTGTGTCCTTGCGGTAACCGTATCCGTAATAGGAGGGCCCGACGGTGTCGAACTGCGTGGCACTGCCCGCGAGATATCCAACGAGACTGTCAGCAGATCCAAGGCCGAGTACGCTTTGAGAGTTTTTCAAGGTCAATTGCAGCGTAGCGTTGTTCACGATCACTTTATTGATGGAATCTGATACCGACTTCAGATTAAATTTGATGATGCTGCACACCGATAGCCCCCCTTGCGTCTCGATACCAGCCGATGGTTGAATCGCAGTCGTTGTCGTCGCGAAAAATGTCCCTTGGCCAATGCTAAGGCCGATCGAATCTTTGATTCCGTTCTTTTCGTAAATAATTTCTAAGGTTGGCGGAGATGTGCTGCCGAATTGGGAGAACCCCCAGATGCCGCTATTGGTCATACCGTGAGGCACAAGGGCTATGCTAAAAAAGCTGGGCAATACCGTATCGGCGTAAATATTGATCCATTTCCGCACCAGAGATGTATCGAATTGAGCAGTGATTAACCTGCCGCCGGTGAGCGTATCTTGATTCGTAATCGAAATCAGCGAAGAGTTCGTCGGCGATAAATTCAAGGAGTTCAGTGAATCAACCGTTACGGTCGAAGCCGACCACGACGATAGTACTTCCTTGATTTCAAATTGGGCCGGTGCGGGGGGCAACGAGACATTCCATCCATAGCTGGCAGTAAGATACAATTCGGCGGTGTCGATCTGCACCGTAGGCATAGAATCTGGCATCGATGCGGTAAAAAGCAATAGCGCGGTTGCGTTCACCGATGAAGAGTTCCCGACGAGAAGGCTTGACCCGGATCCGTTTGTCTCCGATAATTTAAACGTTGTATCGCTGAGAGAAACAATCGAAGTGTCGTGGACGGTGTACTTGGCGCTCCCCGGAATAAGTTTATTGCCGACCGATGTGGGGCTTTGGCTGCATCCGTTGATCGATGCGAGAACTAAAAGGATAATGAATGATGACTTCTGATACAAGTTCATGCTGTGGGGGGCTGAGTAAATGAGCGTTCCTGGGATAAGATGTGTTGTTTGATGTATTGGACGCCATCCTGCAGGTCGCGGGCGAAAAAGTCCGGATCGCTTCGACAGTTGAGAATTTCTTCCGATCCGTAACCGGTCGATACCATCACCGTGCCTGCGCCGACGGCTTTTCCGGTTGCAACATCGATACACCGGTCACCGATGACGAACGAACGCAGGAGATCGATCGAATATTTTCGCTGC
This sequence comes from Bacteroidota bacterium, assembly GCA_049578505.1. Classification (GTDB taxonomy): domain Bacteria; phylum Bacteroidota; class Ignavibacteria; order UBA10030; family UBA8401; genus JAGVPT01. The sequence continues at coordinate 18,345 of JBAUMC010000010.1, forward strand.
GCTTGGAGCAGCATCCCGGGTTTTGGTTTCCGGCAATCACACACGACGTTGTAGCGCTCGTCCGCAACGCCAGGGAGGTGCGGACAATAAAAAAAATCGTCGACGAAGGCATTTTCTTTTTTCAGCAAAGCCCTGAGCGCCTCATGAATGTCGTGCACCGAGGCTTCAGAAAAATAGCCGCGCGCAATTCCCGACTGATTCGTAATGATAAACACGCGAGTGCCGAGATCGTTTAATTCTCTGATGGCGTTTCCGGTACGGGGGATCAGCTGGAGTTGGTCAGGCGACGAGATATAATTGGCTTCCACGTTCACGGTTCCATCACGATCAAGGAAGACTGCGATTTCAGATCGGGTCATCGGCTTCTATTGCTTGGCGAGATTTCTGTAGAGATTCGTGTATTTCTTTGCCGACGATTCCCATGAAAAATCCTGCTGCATGCCATTCCTCATGATTTTTTTCCACGTGGCGCCATCGTGGTATGTCTTCAACGCGCGTTGAATTGCTTTGAGGAGTTCTTTTGAATCGTATTTCTGGAATTTAAAACCCGTTCCGTTGTTTCCATCGACGTCCTGTATCGTATCTTCCAGCCCTCCTGTGGCCCGGACGATGGGGACGGTTCCGTATTTCAAGCTGTAGAGCTGATTGAGTCCGCATGGCTCGTACCGGGAGGGCATAAGGTACATGTCACAACCCGCCTCGATGAGATGTGCAAGTTCGTCGTTGTAGCCGATGAAAATTCCCATCTTTGATGAGTACTTTTTGTGCATCGACTCGAAGTATTCCTGGTACCTTTTTTCACCCGCCGCCAGCATGACAAATTGGATATCTAGTTTCATGAGGTCGTCGGCGATTTCCTTGATGAGGTCGAGCCCCTTTTGATCGACGAGCCGTGAAATGATTCCGATGAGCGGGACATTTTCTTTGTAGGCAAGGCCAAATTTCGCCAGCAATTCTCTTTTGTTCTCGACTTTCCCCTCGGGCGTTCTGGTATCGTACCGCTTGACAATGTGCTCATCGGTTTCCGGATTCCAAATTGTGTAGTCGATGCCGTTGGTGATCCCATGCAGATGCGATTTTCTCTTCTGCAAAACCCCTTCCAGACCGCATCCGTATTCCTCGGACGTGCAAATCTCTTGTGCATACTTTTCGCTGACGGTCGTAATGACGTCTGAGTACACTAATCCCGATTTCATGAAATTCAACTTTCCGTAGAATTCCACACCTTCATGGTTGAACTCTGACTCCGGGAGGCCAGTTTTCTCAAACGACGCGAGAGGGAACGTTCCTTGGTATGCAAGATTATGTATTGTGAAAACGGTTTTGATATGTTTGAAGAACGGATCGGAGCTATAGATTGTTTTAATATATGCGGGGATGAGTCCCGTCTGCCAATCGTTGCAATGAATGATGTCGGGCTGCCATCCAAGTCGTTTTAAGGTTTCTAGGACGCCCCGGCAGAAGAAGATGAAACGGATATCGTTATCCGCATAGTCTTTCTTGCTGTCCGGATTTGCATAGAGACCCTGACGGTCATAGAGCTCTTTGTTCGCTAGGAAATAAACTTGGACTTTTGATTTTACGTTCGCGATGAAAGAAGAATTGACGTTCGCGACTTTTTTATCATGCCCGATGGGGACTTCAATGTCCTTTAGCCGTATGACATCATGGAGCTTAAATTTCCGCTCGCTGATGGACCCGTAACGTGGCATGATGATGCGAATCTCGTGCCCCGAGTCTTTGATAACTTGAGGGAGGGTCCCCGAGACATCTGCCAATCCCCCTGTCTTTGCGAACGGTTCGACTTCACTTGACACAAAGAGAATATTAAGAGGTTTTGACATGTCTATTTTGCTAGGGAGAAAAAACTATGATCAATGTTTACTAATTTACAAAAAATTCGGGCGATAAGCAATTCAAAAACTGAACGGGGATTTCAAATTCTATTTCCGTCAAGCTGTTGCTGCAATGACGCTTGATATTTCGCCTGGTGTTCCGGTTTGGAAATAAGTCGGACACCTTGTTAATGCCCGTCGCCAATTATTTCAATAAATAAAGATGTTTTGGACGAGTCCTCCCACATCGATCGGTAAAGGGCAATCTATAACGCCGCGCTCTTTTGGGAAGCCAATGATCGTATTTGATCGAGATAATCACCTCCCCCCTGATAATAACCTGCTTCGCCGCGGGATTATCTTCGACCCGCAAAAATTTTTTCTTGACAATATACTGCGTGTTGGGTATATTTTGTCAAAATCAGGAGCAACACGTATCGCTATTGTTAAAGGTTAGTGAATAGTTTTTGAGTATGTTTTCGTTCTAAGCCTTTAACGTTGTCTACGGAGTTGCTCGTTTCATGTACCGAACGTTTTTGGTGTGAATGAAAAGCCAGAAGCTTCGGTTTTTTTATTTATGTCATACACGTGATAAAAGTACGGGCGCAGATTATTAGAGTTCTCGGAGCAGCAATCGCACTCCTCTCCTTCGAGGGGCTTGCGGCCACGGGAAATTATCCGGATGTCCGCGTGATCGAATCGTCCGAAAGTGGTGTCACCTTGGAATTTACACCTCAATATACCCTCGGACAGAAAATTCTCGGTGATGGAAAGGTGTACCAGACAATTGAATTCGGAAGAAATTCGAGTTGGAATTATGCCAACGCCGGAAAGCCAGACGTCCGGTTCCGGACGATTGCGATTGGTGTGAGAGGAAAATCAAATAACCGTGTCAGCGTCATCAGTTCGGATTTTCAGACGTTGACCGGCTTCCCTTTAGCTCCGGTGCCGGCATTGGCTCCTTCTCAAAAAGAACCTGGCGGCAAACTGTACAAGGAATCGTCATCGGCGTTTCGAACTTTTTCTTCTCCTCCTCTTGCACTTATGGATAACGTGGCAATGGTCAAGGGAACGTATGTCGGGTATCTCAGAATATTTCCCGTGCAGTATAGTGGCACTGCGGGAACGTTGAAAAAATATTCGAAGATCGTTGTCCGGGTCGACTTCGGTCCGCGCGAACGCGCCACGGCGACGAAGACCGATGATGACTGGATGCGCATTTCCCTACTCAATTACCCGGTTGTAAAACGCTCGCTTCCGGCCAGCATTGCTTCTCAGAAGAGCGTGCTCACCAACAGCGTACTCTCTTCGGGAACGTGGTATAAGCTGCAAGTCGAGAGCGATGGAATGTATAAAATAGATGCGACCTATCTTAATACGCTCGGCATCGACCGGTCGTCTATTCCGTCGATCCGGGATCTGAAAATTTACGGCGGCAACGGTATGACGCTTCCGGCAGACCTCACACAGCCCCGGCCGGCGGATCTGACCCAGTTGGCTGTGTTGTATGTAGACGTTAACGGTAATTCAAAATTCGACCCGGAAGATTACATCCTTTTTTATGGTCAGGGGGTCACCGGTTGGACGTACGATCCGGGCTCTAAACATTTTTCTCATTACATAAATCACTACACGAACAGCAACGAATATTTTCTCCAATATGCACCCGGCACCGGCAACGGCAGGCAGATGGCCGCTGAACAGAGTCCCGGCAGTGGAACACCGGTAACCACAACTTTGGGTAAAGTCTATTTTGAAGAGGAGAAGACTAATTTTGTCCAATCGGGACTCCAATGGTACAGCGCACCCATGAATCCGAACGATTCCCGCGTTATTGTGAATAAGTTGGATGGATTTTTGCCGGGCTCCGTCGTCACATATAATTATGAAATGTTGTCCCGTTCCGACGCGACAACGGTATTTACTATGCAGGAATCGGGCCAACAAATAGCAACGCTTGGGATTCAGGCTACTGACGATGCAAGCACAAATGCCGGAGTGCTCTATTATGCGAGTGTGGGAGACGGCCAAACGTCAACAATTCCGGCGTTAGTAAATAACAACAGCACGTTGAAAATAATCTATAATGCATCGAGTGCTATCGCCACCGGGTATATTAATTGGATCGAGATAACCTATAAGCAACAGCTGACCGCGGTCGGAGATGCACTGTTGTTCACTTCACCCGACACTACGGCTTCAGTCGAGTATGACCTTTCGGGATATTCTGCATCCCAGTTTTCAGTATTTGATATCACCGATTCGGTTAAAGTGATGCAGCCGCAGGCCGACCAGATCGCCGGCACGTATTTCTTCAGGGACAATCTTACGGCAGGGAATGTGAAACGGTACTGGGCTGGGACGACAGCCGCCTACAAAACTCCGGTCTCCTTTACGCGGATTCCCAACACAAACTTGCACGCTGAAATTTCGGGTGCAGACTTCATTATTATCACCCATCACGACTTTATTTCGGAGGCGCTCAGGCTCAAGGCCCACAAAGAGAGTTTGCCGGGAGGTGATGCCTTGAAAACGTTTGTCGTGGAGGTCGATACTCTCTACAATGAGTTCGGAAATGGATTGCCGGATCCCGTGGCGATCCGCGATTTTCTCGAGTATGCAACGACTCAATGGCAGCTTCCGCCGCGGTATGTTCTTTTTTTCGGAGATGCCTGCTTCGATTACAAGAATATATTGAACCTCGATAAAAATTGGGTGCCGACGTACGAAACCCCGGAATCCAATTACCAAATTTCAACCTATGCGTATGATGACTTTTTTGCCTACCTCCAGCCGGGAAACACCTTGAGCGTTGGCTTGGCAACCGGGAGGCTTGCAGTGAGAAGCCTTGATGAAGCACGGCTTACCGTGGATAGAATTATTCAATACGAATCGGCCCCCACGTTCGGAACATGGAGGAATTTAATTACCATTGTTTCAGACGACCGGAATATAAACGGCATCCTCGACGATGCTCCAAATCCCGAGCAGGCAGATTCTCTTGCAAGAACGGATGTTCCGGAAGCATTCGATCTAAAGAAGATTTATGAAGAGGCGTACCCGACTGTCATTGCTTCGACAGGAAGGACAAAGCCTGAAGTGCGCCAGGCGATTATCGATCAGGTCAATCGCGGGACGCTCGTGATGAATTACACCGGACACGGCAATCCTACTGTTTGGTCTCACGAGACTATTTTAACCAGGGACGATGTGCTGTCGCAATTTTTCAATGGCAATATGCTGACGTTTTTTGTGGCAGCAACGTGCGATTGGGGAAGATTTGATGACGCTGCTTCGCAAAGTTCGGCTGAAGACGCGATTGTAAACCCGAACGGAGGAGCCATCGCCGTTATCACTCCCGATAGAGAAGTCTATTCCGACCAGAACTTCGATTTGAACCAGCTTTTGTATCAGAATTATTTCTCGACGGACCCGTATAGTCTTACCCCTCGTTTAGGGGATGGGTTGATGCTCACAAAAAACAATAACGCATTGAGCGACAACGAAAACAACCGCAAGTATCACTTTCTTGGCGACCCGACTTTGCGGCTGGGCATCCCTCGGCTTGTGATGCAAGTTGATTCGATCAACGGAAAGCCAATTTCGAACGCCACGTTTGACACGCTTCAAGCACTCAGCAAAGTTACCGTCACCGCGTCTATCCGAGATGTCAACGGCAATATTCAGAGGAATTTCAATAGTGATTCTGCCCTTGTCACTATCTTCGATGCAGAACCTACCGATTCGGTCTATGACAGCGATGTTGGACACAGTTTCACATTTCTCGTCCCCGGAGCAACCATCTATAGAGGAGATAATACCATAGACAGCGGAAGGGTGAAGGCGACGTTCATTATTCCGAAAGATATCTCGTATGAGAATAAGCAAGGAAAGGTTTCGGTCTATTTTTCAGGGGAGGGAACGGACGGCCGCGGATATACTGACAGAGTGATCGTGGGAGGGACCTCGACCTCGCTTGCGAACGATACTCAGGGGCCGACGATCAATATTTATTTCGACACCAGGTCCTTCCACTCAGGCGACCTGGTAACCGAGAATCCGACGTTGATCGTTGATCTCACGGACAGTAGCGGGATTAACGACGCCGGTAGCGGGGTGGGGCACGGGCTGAATGCCTGGCTTGACGGGGATCCGAAAGGTATTGACCTGACCGATTTTTACACTGGTGCAAAAAATAATTATCAAGCCGGAACCATACAATATCAGTTTACGGGATTAGCTGCCGGACAGCATACTCTTACCGTTCGTGCATGGGATGTTTATAACAATTCATCGACAAGTCAGGTGGCATTCTCAGTAGCTTCGGCCACTTCGCTTGCATTGGAAAATGTCTTCAATATTCCGGATCCTGTACGATCAACAACAACATTCACCTTTCAGCATAATCAATTAAGCCCCATTAATGTAGAAATCAAAATTTATACGGTCGCCGGACGATTGATCCAGGTACTTTCGACTAACGGCTATCCCGATAAGTTTGTTCAGATTCCATGGGATTGCCGTGATCGCGACGGGTCGAAAGTCGCTAACGGAACATATTTCTATAAGGTTGTCGCAAAGACGATCGATGGAAAATTTACAAACGAAGCACTAGGAAAATTATCTATTGTCCGGTGACGCGAATCAAACTGCCGGAAACGGATATTGAACCTCAAAGATAATAAGCGTACATTTGATCATTAAATTTTTTTGTGGAGGCTGTTTGAGCATGAAAACGATGATGTTAGTTTTGACAGGGGTGGCATTGGCGGCCATGGGTTCGAGTATTGCATTTGCCCAGGGAGGATCATCCGCGGTCCCCTTTCTTCTTATCTCCCCTAATTCACGGGCAAGCGGAATGGGTGAAGCCGGTGCAGGGCTTGCCGACGATGCTGGGGCAGTGTACTGGAATCCGGCAGGATTGGCATTCCTTAAAGGAAGCGAAGTTAGTATTACCCATGCAAACTGGCTTCCGCAATTTCATCTCGCCGACCTCTTTTACGACTATCTCAATTACCGGCAAGATGTTCCTGAACTAGGAGGGACTGTCGCAGGAAGCGTTACGTATTTAAATTTGGGTGAGTTCACGGTCACGAACGAAACAGGACCGACTCCGATAGGGCAGTTTAAGGCGTTTGAAGTCGCGGCGACAGTTGGTTACGGCACGACGATAGCAGATAATTTGGGACTCGGAATGAATTTACGCTTTATCAATGACGCGCTTTCGCCGATCGGTACAGGTTCGGAACAGGGTAACGGTATCGCCTACGACATGAGTTTTGATATTGCACTCCTTTACAAGCCGAAATCGTTTTTTGTGCCTTTTACAGACATTGACCTTGGTGATTGGTTCAGTGTAGGCGCAAACCTTTCAAACCTTGGGCCAAAAGTAGCGTACATCGATGCCGCTCAGGCCGATCCTCTGCCGACGAATCTGCGGCTCGGGTTCGGTATTACTCCTATCAAGGATGAGTACAACAGCCTTGAGATCGCGCTCGATTTCAGCAGGCTTCTTGTGCAACGAAACGGTATTTATTCCGATCCGTTGCCAAAATCTCTTATCACATCCTGGACGGAACCCGGCTTGAACAACGTGCTTAAATCCACACAAACTTCCGTCGGATTCGAGTACTGGTACAACAAGCTTATTGCATTGCGGATGGGGTATTTTTACGAAGACCCCGATTACGGAAACAGAAAGTTTATGACATACGGTGCCGGCATTCGCTACGATATTTACGGATTCGATTTTAGCTATGATTCGGCCTCAGATCTGGACAGCCCACTCTCCGATACATTGCGGTTCACCCTGCTCATCATATGGGGCGGCGGGAATTAGTCTTGGTATAAAGTTGTCGGTCACTTAGCATATTCTTTCAACGGACTAATTCATGATGACGAAGTTCTGTCTCACTGCTGCGCTCCTATTCCTTACTGCGTCTCACACGGTCGTTGCATCTCAAGGCATCCCTAGAAAAATGAGCCATCCATTTCGCGCTGCGGGAGAGCCGCTTCCCGCGCGAAGTACGGCATCCTTCAGTGAGTTTCCCGACACCCTAAAAATTCTCGCACTCATGGTGCAGTTTCAGTCCGATAACGACCCGCTGACCACGGGCAACGGGCAATTCGACCTTTCAACCGCGCCGCAGCGCATCATCGATGCTCCGCCGCGGGACTCATCATACTTTGCTGACCATCTCTTGTTCGCCAAGAATTATTTTTCCAAAGCGTCGAAGGGAAAACAAAATATTTCGACGACTCTTCTCGGCGGAGTAGTGACGCTGTCTCAACAGATGAAAGAGTATGCACCGTTAAATTCCAATCTTCCCCTCGCGCAATTAATCCAAGAAGCATGGAGCCGGGCTGATTCCGCTTACCCTTCATTTCCTTTTCAGGATTATGACCTGTTCGTTATTTTTCATGCGGGATCAGGCAAAGACATCGATCTTCAGTCGACACTCGGCTATGACCCCACGCCGTACGACATTCCCTCCCTCTATTTTAATCTTAATAGTTTAAAAAATATTTTCGGACCAAACTATGCCGGTGTTCAATTGAAAAATCACCCGGCATTTTTTATTACCAACTCCGTTATCCTGCCCGAAACTGAGAACAGGATGCTGCCTTCTTCGACGGGGGGAGATTTTTTGTATCAGCTTGGTATTAACGGCCTTGTCGTCGCCAACATCGCGAGCCATCTCGGGCTGCCGGATTTGTTCGATACGAAAAGTGGAGGCACCGCAATAGGGCGGTTTGGCTTGATGGACGGTCAAGCGATTTTTAGTTTCTCAGGATTGTTCCCTCCTGAACCGTGTGCGTGGGAAAAGATCTATCTTGGGTGGGCCTCGCCAATAACGGTTGCGTCGGGAAGTTCATCGCTTCGTGCGCCAGCTGTCGGATTGTACCAAGCAGGCGAGGATACTCTCTATAAAGTCCCGATTAGCGCGAAGGAGTACTTTCTCGTAGAGAATCGAAATCGCGATGCGCACAAGGATGGAGAGACTCTTACTATCCGGTGGAACGGTCAACAATTTACAAAGACGTATTTGCAGGATGATGATGATTTCAACGCGTTCAACGTCGATTCGATCTACGGAGACGTTATCGATGTTGACGAATTGGATTGGAGCCTCCCGGGCGCGGTAGGGTATTTAGGCGGGATCCTTATCTGGCATATCGATGAAACAGTAATCGACAACAACCTTGCCACGAACACAATCAACGCGGATCCAACCCATCGCGGCGTCGACCTCGAAGAAGCGGACGGTCCGCAAGATATCGGGCAAACGTATGGTCTGCTCGACGCCGGCAGCGGCAACGAAGACGGCTCACCTATCGACTATTGGTTTAAAAGCAATAATTCTCCGGTTTATACGAACGAGTTCGGCGAAACAACCCATCCGAATTCGCTCAGTAATTCGGGGGCGCGTTCTCACATTACAGTGAACAATTTTAGTGACGCCGGTCCGATCATGACGTTGCAGGTGAATATCGGAGATGCAAGCATCGCATTATTGAAAATCATCAAAAGAAGAAATATTAAACTGAATCAAAACGACGGCCCATTTTTTGCTGACATCGACGGCAGCGGTTCGAAAGAACTCATCTATACATCCGGCGATTCCATTTATGTCCTGAAGCCGGATTTGACTTCCTATCTCAAGAACGCGACGGGACTTTTCTCTCCATTCGGCGGAAAGTTTCAACCGGCGCTCGCTCGAAATTCGAATTCCCCTCTCTCCTCGGCAAAACTTGTATGCGATCGAGATAGCCTTATTGTTTTCTTGGCAGCCGACTCTACAGTGGACAGCCTTTCGTCTGCAACGGTTGCGAACGCCAAGGCGCTGATCTCAACGCCGGTAGGCGTCGGGTTTACTCCTAGTCTCCACTATTTTATGGGAGATCAAAAAGGGAATCTCGATGAATTCGATGGAGTGAATACTTTTCTCACGGACCGCGCCGGGTTTTCTCCGATAACCTCTCTCTCTGTCACGCCCGCTCAAGCCTGGACGGTCTCAACACGCGATTCATTGATCAACAGCCAGAACGGAACGGCGCCAGTACGAGGAAAAAATATTCTGGCCATCGGGAATGCCAGAATTCAGTACTCCTCTTCTCCCGCAACCAATTTTACCGGCATTTCGACGGTCGCACTTTTCGACGACAACACATTTTCGGTCTTCGATGCCGCCACGCTGACCGGCGCCAACGAATATCATGTCAATGCAAATGTTACCGGTTCGTTTGCGATTGCGGATGTTAACGGCGACGGGCAAGAGGATATTCTCATCGGCACGGACAACGGCTTGTATGCCTATAACTGGAATGGAACGCCTGTAGAAAATTTCCCTCTAAAGGTTCTTGATGGCGGAAAAGTGGTCGGCAGCCCTATCGTTGTAGGGCTCACCGGAACGAGTTCAGTCGGAATTATTTTTGGAAGTTCTAACGGCCAGATTTACGGCTACGACGGAAATGGAAAGGCTCTCAGCGGATTTCCATTACAGACTGGTGGAGTGGTTTCCTCTCTCGCATTTGCCGGCAGCCTCCTGGCGGCTGCTTCAACTGATTCTTCGATTTATATCTGGAAAGTCGATCATCTCATTGACTCTTCGAAAATCCTCTGGAGAGGATTCCTTGCCGACGAATACCATTCGAACTACGTAGAAAGTGTTACCGCGCTGACTGCGAAATCCGCGGAGCTTCTTCCAACCTCATTGGCGTACAATTGGCCCAATCCGGTGTACGACAAGACGACTAACATCCGTTATTATTTAAGCCAGCCCGCTACGGTCGCGATAAAGATCTTTAACTTGGCGGGAGAACTGGTGGACCAGTTCTCAGGTCCGGGGGTTGGAAATATCGATAACGAAGTGCAATGGAATGTCTCGAAAGTGCAGAGTGGTGTGTACTTCGCGCAGATCCGGGCGAACGCTTCGGGCGTTCAAAAAAGTGTCATCATAAAAATAGCTGTTGTGAAGTGATGAATAGAGCAGCCGGAATGCCCGGGGCAGGCGAACAAAACGACTTCAGCAATTCGCAAAGACTGCGAGCTTGTTTTTGTTCGCGGCTCTGTTTTCATCTGCTCTCCGCAACTTTTCTTCCAATCCTTCTTTTCCCGTTGCTACTCAGTGCGCAGGATGACTACTTTAACCACACCGAGGTAAATTGGTTTACGATCGAGACTCCTCATTTTTTTGTCCATTACCACAACGGTGAAGAACGAAGCGCAAGGGTGGTAGCGAAGGTTGCCGAGGATATTTATGGGCCGGTGACATCATTGTATCATCACGAACCGGACCAGAAGGTCAGCATCATCCTTAAAGATTACGACGACTACTCCAACGGGGAGGCTTTTTTTTACGACAACAAGATCGAGCTCTGGGCTCCCCCTCTCGATTTCGATTTGCGTGGAACGCACAATTGGTTTCGTAATGTCGTGACACACGAATTTACGCATATTATCCAAATTCAAACCTCGATGAAGTTCGGCAGGCATGTTCCGGGGATTTATCTCCAATGGCTTGGCTACGAAGCGGAACGGCGTCAGGATGTGTTGTATGGATATCCAAACGTCATTGTATCCTACCCGGTTTCGGGTTTCCTTGTACCAAGCTGGTTTGCGGAAGGCGTCGCACAATACAATCGTCCGGAGTTGAGTTACGACTACTGGGATTCTCACCGTGACATGATTCTTCGTATGTATGCCTTGGACGGCAATATGTTGTCGTGGACCGAGATGAGTGTATTTGGTAAGACGAGCCTCGGTAACGAGTCGTCGTACAACGCCGGTTTTGCGCTGGTAAAATATATTTCAGAAACTTACGGCGCCGACGCGATACCAAAAATAGCGAAGAACCTCTCAAGCCTGACGGAGATGACCATCGACGGAGCGATTAAGCGGGCGATAGGAAAGAGCGGCCAGGAGTTGTACGATGAATGGCGCAGCCACATTGTTGCACAGTATCGGGAGCGTTCGGAGCCGATACTCCGCAACAGAGTAGAAGGGGAGACGATAGGCTCCGTGGGTTTTGGAAATTTCTATCCCGCGTTCTCTCCGGACGGGAAAAGAATAGCCTACACATCGAACAAAACCTCCGATTACTTCGGAATATCTTCGATATATATTTACGACCTCGAGTCGAAAAAAGAGGTGGAGGTCGACGAGAAAGTCCGCTCGTCTGTTTCGTGGTCTCCCGACGGTAAAACAATTTATTACTCGAAAATCACACGCAACAATCCTCATTGGTCGGAGGTCGGAGATGTCTACGCGTACGACCTCGACAAAAAAGAAGAGAAAAGATTAACATTTTCCCTTCGCGCGTTGAATCCTTCCGTCTCGCCTGACGGAAAGACGATCGTTTTTGTGGTGGAAAAAGACGCAACGTTGAATCTCGGTATCGTTGACAGCGATGGGAAGAATTTTCGACTGTTGACGAACTTTAAAAACGGCGAACAGGTATTCACGCCGAAGTGGTCCCCCGATGGCAGCGCAGTGGTGTTTGGTTATTCCCTCCGCGGGGCTCAAGATATCGCGCGGGTCAATGCTGCCGATGGAAATCTTGAAATGCTCCTCACCGGCACCGAAGACCAGCGGAATCCGGCCTACTCACCCGACGGAAAGAAAATTTATTTCTCTTCGGACAAGACCGGAATCTTCAATATCTACACGTATAACACTCAAACAAAAGAAGTCGAACAGGTTTCTAATGTCCTTGGCGGCGCCTTTATGCCCTCGGTGAATCAGGCGGGAGATATTGCCTTTGCATCGTACACATCCGGGGGGTTCAAGTTGAATTTGCTCCGTTCAGTGGCTCCGAAAAATTTTCTGGAAAATAGTTATGTGCCTAAACCCGCTCTCAGCGATTCGTCGCCGGCACAAGTTACGGCAGACACCGCGGCCTACTGGAGCGATCTCCGGTCATACGATGATACCCAGCTTCCGCCAATTGAACCGAAGCCGTACAAAAATATTTTCACAAGCCTCTCCATCGTTCCGTTCCTGCGGATCGACGAATACAGCACGACGGACAAGGCAATCGACTACATAAAGCCCGGATTTTATTTTACTTCGTCAGACGTGGTCGACAAACTCGATATTTTTGGCGGAGCCGCGATGAACGATCAATTCGAGCGGGATTTGTTTTTCATTTTCGAATACCGGGATAGAATTCCCGGACTGTATCAACTGGGCTGGTCGCCCACCGTGTCTCTCGAGCTCTATAATATAACAAGAGATGCAAAGGCAGTCCCGGGCGTCTTTGGAATAGATACATTGCTTTTCAACCCGAGCTACGGTTTATTGGAGTTTGACCTCAATTTTAAACAGAATCTTTTTTCGGAGGCAGATGTCTTGACATTAGGCTATGCGAACTCGCGCTATAGCCAGGACATTGCAACAACGGTGTTTGAGGGAAACGTCATTCCCGGGTCGAGCGATTTGTATTTCACGGGAAACGATTTTTCGCTGACATGGGAGTTTAAAGGCATCACGCCGTCGCGCGATGCGGAGATTAATCCAGTCGGTAGGAAAGCGTTCCTTCGGTGTGATTACGAGCTCGATCACTTCAACTACAACAATGAATACAGCCAAACCGAAACGGGTGTGTCGCCGGTTCTTTCGCCGTTCAATTTTCCTAAGGCTGAATTGAAATACAGCGAGTTTGTTCAAATGCCTTGGGCAAAGCATACGCTCTCATTGTCTGTGCACGGCGGCACGATTTTCGGCCCTCAGGTTCCGGATTTTTTTGATTTCTATGCCGGCGGTATGGTCGGGATGAAGGGTTATCCTTTCTATGCCCTCGGCGGTAACAGGATGGCCATAGCAAATGCAACGTATCGTTTCCCGCTCTGGGACAACATCGATTTTCGGCTTCCGCCCCTATACTTCGATAAACTGTACGCCTCGGTGCAAAGTGATTTTGGCAATGCGTGGAACGGAAACCCCGCCGTTGCTTCTTTTAAAAAAGATGCAGGGTTTGAATTGCGACTGGAATCGTACTCCTTCTACGCTTATCCTACAAGAATATTTTTTAACGGGACCTACGGGTTTGATTCGTTTTCGATTACCGGCATAGATGGAAATCCGATTCAATACGGCAGGGAGTGGCGATTTTATTTCGGTGTTCTATTCGACTTCGACGTTGATTGATATTTTCACGATACGACGCGCCCATTTTGTAGGGACGACTCCGTGTCAGCGAGTGCGATTCATCGAATTCATCTTTTAGGAGTGCTTTATATGAAAACGTTCCTTGTTTTTCTCTTGCTCCCGTTAGCGGCAGTTGCCGGAAATAATCGATTCACCGGCAATGCACGAATGGATTTGCTGTCTGTTTCGATGCCGGATTCTCTTCCGCAATCGAAAAGCATTATGGTTCAAAGCGAGGTCGACCGGTCGAAATTGAAAAACTCGTTGCTCGGGGGTGCGATGTCTCTTGTAGTGCCGGGAGCCGGCGAGTTCTATTCAAACCGTTACCTAAAGAGCGGAATCTTCTTCGCGGCAGAAGTCATCGGGATTACCGCGGCGATTGTCTATAACAATAGAGGAAACGATCAGACCACCGCATTTCAAAATTACGCCAATCAACATTGGAGCGCGGTCGATTATGCAGTGTGGCTTAACCAGAACGGCGCAAACTATGAAGTGGCCGGAACGACGTATCCAACCATTGCGATCAACCCTAACACTTCCCTTCCCCCATGGCAAAGAGTGGATTTCAATCAGATCAATCAATGGGAGGCGCTCCCTCATAGCGAGGGGTTTTCGCATCAATTACCGACGTATAATACGCAACAGTATTATGAATTGATCGGGAAATATTCGCAGTTCAAGTACGGATGGGATACCTATCAATACAACGGGTCGCATACTGCGGATGATGGTTACAATGTTGCCTACATTCCCCAACAGATGTTAAGCTATGCAGATAGCCGCGGAAAAGCGAACTCAGCTTATTATACCGCGGAGTTGGCAACGGCGCTTGTCGTTGTTAACCACGTTATCAGCGCTCTCGACGCCGCGTGGTCGACGTCAAACTACAACAAAGAGGTGACATCGAATATGGGCATGCGGTTCCAAGATATAGGCGGGGGAGAAGTAGCTCTTGTGACCGAATTGACGTTGCAAGTGAGCTTATAGAATCATCCACGAAGCACACGAAGAAACACGAAGGTTAAATTAAATATTTTTGCTTACGTTTTCTTCGTGTCCCTTCGTGCACTTCGTGGATACTATGCAAATGCGCAGCAGAGGTGATCGGGTTATTTTTGAATGCGGAAAATGTTTACGACACCGCCCGCAAGAAAGATCAAATTTGCAAGCCATGCCGTGAGCAGAGGTTGAAGGTCCCCGTTGTAGCCGAACACCTGGCTTGTTTTCATGAAGATCAAATATATGAAACAAATCGCCACGGAAATTCCGAACTGTACCGCTAAACCGCCGCGGCGTTTCCCAAACGAAAAGGGAACGCCAAACAACACCACGATGAAGCTCGCAAACGGGAATGATACCTTGCTATAAAAATCGACCTGCAAACGGGCAACATCTGTTCCTGTTCGTTGCTCCCGTTCGATAAACCGCTCAAGTTCGAAATAATCCATCTCGTCCGGATTTTCCTCTTTTTTGACGATATCGGCGGGAACAAAATGAAGGGTGTCAATCGTGAGCCGATCCGCCGAACTCATAGTCTCGTCATTGTGATTAAATGAACGGATTGTTGTTCCAATGAGCGTCCATTTCCCCGACGTGCTGTCCCAGCGGATCTGCCGCGCGTCGATACGGTGTGTCATGCTGATAAGGTTGGAATCACTGAAGTCTTGGATCGAAGTCCTCCCCCCCAGATTTGTTGCGCGGTCAAAGTAGTTAATGGACACAATCCGGCGGGAACCGTCCTGGATATAAATATTTGACCTGGCCGTCGATTCATAGTTACGCTGAAGATAGATATGTTCGATGTTGAATTTACGCTGATTCGCATAGGGAACCACCCAGCCGTTGAAGTAAACTGATGCAAGACTGATGATGAGGGCAATGATCAACATCGGTTCCATAAAGCGATACATGCTTACACCGCTCGATTTCATCGCGGTGAGCTCATTGTTGTTCGATAACTTGCCTGTCGTGAAGAGGCTCGAGAGAAGGATCGCAACCGGGGTCATAAGCTTGACCATTTCCGGCGTGAACGCGATATAATATTGGATGATGACCATCGCATCGGCCTTTCGGTCGAGAAAATCATCCAATTTCTCCATCAAGTCGATCACGATAAAAATAATCGTGAACGCCACGATGCCGAACAAGGCGGTGAGAAGAAATTGCTTGGTGATGTATCGGTCCAGAAGTTTCATGATCGGTACAATGATGATCGGCTATTAAAGTTCATTGCGGAGCCGGCGCGGCACAAGCCGCTTCAACCAGTCAAACCGGAGTTCGACGTTTTCTTTGGCAATGCGGTACGTGAGAATAATTCCCAGCGCCCCGATGACGATGTTGGCGATCCACATTCCGAGCCACGGATCGATGAATTCTCTATCGGCGAGTTTTTCGCCGCCGATCAATGATGCCCAGTACAACAGGAAAAAGCCGAGGCTCAGCGATGCGGCGACACCGAACCCGCCGCGGCGGGACATGACGCCGAGAGGCGCGCCGACAAGAACGAATACCAAACAAGCGAGCGGAATCGAGTATTTCTTGTGAATCTCCACCCAGTATTGTTTCATTGTCCGGTCGATATAGGTATAGTTCGCAAGTTCGCCGTCGAGAGCGTTACGCATCATCATCAACTGGCTTGTGATGTTGGTGAACGGTTCGATTGCGCGCCACGAGGCATATGCGGACGATTGCTTCGCAATCGAGCCTGTAAAGAGTTTTTGTTGAAGGCCGTCAGTGAGAGCGTCGATTCGAGCGCGGGAAGCCGCGGCTTGTAGCTGAAGACTGTCGACGATATACATCATCTCGCCGGCGCTCAGCTCCCGGCCGCCCCGCGTGAATGTGTTTTCAGACGAACGTTCGAAGTCAAAACCTTCGGCCTGCGTTGTGAGAACCTGGCGCTGAAATTTGATATTGCGGTACGATTTATCGTCGGTCGTGGTGAGTTCATGGATCTCCCCGTCGTACAAATCCATGATAAGACGCCGATAATCCGACGAAAAAGAAAGCGTGCCGCGTTTTGCGGTAATGACAACATTTTTGTTCGGATTTGTATAGTCGTAGATGATGACCCCCTCGAGGTTGTTCGATTCGGCGAATGTTTTCCGAACAAGCATGCTGTAGCCCGGCATATCTTGAGAGAACAATCCCGGGACAAGAGTGAAGGTCGGTTTTTTGCGGCGAATATCGATCGTAAGCGTTTTCAAGCGATGGTTGGCTTCCGGCAGGACCTTATTGTCGAATTCAACCATCAGGTAGGTAAGAATAGACGCGGCGACGAGGACAGGAAACATCATTCGATATAAACTTACGCCGCTTGCCTTCATCGCAGTAATTTCGCTGTTGGCTGAAAGTCCGCCAAACGCCATGAGCGTTGCTACCAGTACTGCCATCGGCACTGCGAGCACGACGATCCATGCAAGGTTGAGCACCATGAGTTCGACGATCACAGCACCCGTCAATCCTTTCCCTGCAAGTTGATCCATGAACTTCATCATAAATTGCAGAACGAAGAGAAACATCAATACGAAAAACGAACCAATGAATGGTGCAAAATGTGCTCGCAGGATATGCCGGAAGAGAATCATGATGCAATATAAGAAGTACGGCCTTCTCTTTCAATGCAGGTCGAAGAAGGTTGCTGGCTCAGTTTGTCATTCCCGCGGCCAAAGGGATGCCTTCGGAACGTGGGATTGACAATTTTTTTCTCGAAGTGAGCCACTACCAAAGACTCGGTAGTGGCTTTATTAGAATAAAAAATTGTCATGCCCACGAAAGTGGGCATCCATTGTGGAGCAAAAAAGGAAAATTTGGATTCCCGCTTTCGCCGGAATGGCAAACTGAGCCAGCACCAAAGACTCTAATTGCTTGCAATTCTTTCTGCTTTTTTCTACTTTACGGTACCATCGATGGTGTCCAATCAAATAATGGAGAACAGTCAGCGGATCTTTGCTACTTGACTAATACACGCTCACCACGCACGGATTTTTCTCTGTGGTGATTAAATGCCTTCGGGCGATTGACTGTTTTCTCTATTCCGGTAGTGAACTCAATAAGTACGTCCATATTTGTCAGGGCATTCTCTTTTTTCAGAGAAGGCCGCGTTATGCTCGGGATCATTGTTGTTGCCCTGACGTCATTCTTTATTTTTTCTGGCTCTTCTTTTTCTATTCTGTTTCATCCTGATCCGTACGGCATGGTTCCCATCGATTCGCTCGGACTCAAAACCTCTCCTTTACCAGTGATACCGGCGTCAACCGACTCCAGCAGATTAAAACTTGATGCTAGCGGTACCTCCGTCAAAAAGGATACGGCGATCCTGACACCCAAATCATTTGCTTCTCATCCGCAAAAAATGTCCGGGGGAGATTCATTGGGGCTTAAGGCTGTGTCTTTACCCAAAGGCACGATACTGCCCGACTCCAGCGGATTAAAGCTCGCCGTTCGAGATAGTTCGATCAAAAAGGATACGACGATCCTGCTGCCCAAAACATCAGACTCTCATCCACAAAACGTCACTGGTCGCGATTCATTGAGCATTAGGGCGGCTCCTTTGGCCAAAGGCGCAATAGCAAGCGATTCTGTCAAGTTCAAACTCAGCGTTCACGATACTACTTCCAAAAGAGACACACTCCTCCTTTTACCCAAAAGCGTTAGAGATTCGCTGGCGAGGGCTGACTCGATACGAAGAATACCGCGCGATTCAACCGCTCGTGTTGCACAATTTTTGTACCATTGGACCGATTCCCCCGTGGTTTCATTCTTTGACCAGCGAACCTATTCGATGTTCGGGAAACCTCCCTCGCTCATCATCCGGAGTGTTCAGTTGGATTCCACCGGCGAGTACGTCATTATTCGCGAGACAGTGAGCGGTGTAGATATAAAAATTCCACAAAAAGTGCCGTTGAGCGAATACATCAAGCTTCGTTATGCCTATGAAATCAATCGGGGCATCGAAGACGAAGTCTATAAATATGATGCGGGGAAAAAGAAACACGGCCTTGAAGATGTACTCGGTTCGTTCACAAACATCGACATACCTATCCCGGCGAATCCGGTTTTCAGCATCTTCGGGCCGCCGAAAATTAATCTCCACATCTCAGGGGCGGTCGACATCCACGCCGCATTTACGAATACAACGACCGACCAGGTAACATTGTCGAATCTCGGCAGCACGATTAACCAGCCTGATTTTTCACAACAAGTGCAGATCAACGTAAGCGGAACCATCGGCGACAAACTTAACATTCTCGCCGATTGGAATACCCAGCGGACATTCGAATATGAAAATCAGCTGAAGATCAAGTACACCGGCTACGACGACGAAATTGTCCAGAGCGTAGAGGCCGGCAACGTTTCTTTGGCCACTAATTCTTCCTTTATCTCAAGCAGTTCAGCGTTGTTCGGAATTAAAACGGTATTGCAATTAGGTCCGCTCACGCTGACCGGCCTCGCATCCCAGAAGAAAGGGCAGATCCAGGAGAAAAATATTACAGGCGGCAGCGCGGAAACTGATTTCACCCTGCATGCGTACCAATATAATACCGACCACTATTTCATCGACACAAGTTATATACCGCTGTTTGAAAATATGTTTTCCGACCCAGCCCACCAGGGTGTCGCCAGCAAAGTGATCATCCAGTACGAGGTGTGGATCACAAGTCCAAACCCCGCGGATCCGACCGCGTTTCAGGGGGTGGCGGTAATGGATCTTCCCCCCGTCAAGCCTAGCGACACGACGTCGTACGCCCCATATCGCAGCGATACGGTCAGCGATACCCCTGGCCAGATTGAATCGGGACGCTGGCAAAAGCTTACTCCGATAAAAGATTACACGGTTCAAGTTAACGCCGGGTACATCACTTTGAACAGGTCGCTGCAACAGGGACAAGCGGTTGCTATGGCGTACAGGGTTCAGAGCCTCCAGGGCCGTGACTTTGATAACGTCTATGGCACTTTTACGGGTAGCGGACAGCCGTCGAACGTTCTGATTCTGAAAATGATCAAGCCGAAATCTCTTTTGCCTCAATACAGAGAGGCGTGGCGAATGTTGATGAAGAATATTTATTCGCTTGGGGGACGCAATATATCGAAGGCAGGATTTCAGCTCAATATTTATTACAATCCTCCCGGGGCAACTGCTGTCGATGCTGTTGGCGGAACAAAACTCCTGCAACTATTCGGGTTTGATAACTATAAGGATGATAATTCCCAGGGAGCTGATAATAATTTCGATTACATTCCGCCATGGACCGTCGACGAGGCCCGTGGTGAAATTATCTTTCCGACAGTCGAACCGTTTTTGGGTACAAGGCCGGATACTTCGGGAGGGAGACCGCTCTATGGAGGATTGCATGAGGCGTTCGCGAAGTACAACGTCCCGATTCCAGCTGATTCGTTTAGCTATTCCGACGTGTATGATACAACGGTCTACGGAGCACAATACAATACCCTTCGCGACAGATTTACGATTGTAGGAAAAACGACCGCAGGAAGTACGAACACTATAAATCTCGGCTTTAATATTGTAGAGAATAGCGTTCAAGTTTTACTCAACGGTCAGCCCCTCACGCCGAACGTTGACTACACTGTTGATTACATAGTCGGACAAGTCATTATCAAGAACCAGGCGGCTTTAGTCCCCGGAGCGAATCTTTCGGTCAAGTTCGAGCAAAACGATTTGTTCCAAATTGCTTCTAAGACGCTCCTTGGCACGCGGGGCGATTTGAAGCTTTCGAATCGTACGTCGTTCGGGTTCACGGTCATGAATCTCAATCAACAAACCCTGGACCAGAAAGTCCGCCTCAATGAAGAGCCGACCAACAATACGATGTACGGGATTGACGGACAAACCGGCGCAAACCTCGATTTCCTCACGAAAGCCATCGACGCCCTTCCGTTTCTTTCGACGAAAGCCAAATCTGATTTTACACTTCGCGGAGAGATGGCATATATGTCGCCCGACCCGAACACGTCGAAAAGTACAATAGGGATTGACGGCGGGAAATCAATCGCGTACATCGATGACTTTGAGGGGGCGAAAAAGACTATTCCGTTCGGTGTCAGTTATGGTACCTGGCATTATATGAGCCCGCCGGCGTATCAGGAAGGAGTCGACCCAAGCCCCGAATTATCGACTGCTGTGCCCGATACAGTCAAGATGTACTCAAAGGCAAAAACGTACTGGTATACATTGCCGAACAGCGTAATGCAAACATCTATCTGGCCGAACAAATCTGTTGCTCAGGCTGATGAATTGACATCGATCTTCCACGTCGACTATAATCCCCTTGTCCGGGGGGAATACAATTATTCTTTAAACCTGCACCAGACAATGGGGGATCCCTCAAAAAACTGGGGGGGGATGCAGCGCCTACTCTCTTCCGGAGTTGTCGAT
Source organism: Bacteroidota bacterium (assembly GCA_049578505.1). Lineage (GTDB taxonomy): Bacteria > Bacteroidota > Ignavibacteria > UBA10030 > UBA8401 > JAGVPT01. The sequence continues at coordinate 39,724 of JBAUMC010000010.1, forward strand.
CTCGTGCAGGAAAATATCAATTTTATTGAGGTCTGGGTGAAGCTCATAAGTACCGGTGCTCCCCTCGATACTGCGCGCGACAGGATTTTCATCGACCTCGGCGCAATTAACGAAGATGTTATTCCCGGTGACGCGAGGGGCCGGGCCGGGCTGATTCATACAGAGGACAATGAAACAGTCCCGACCGGTATTATCAACGATAATGAGGATATCGGTATCGATCGGCAGAGTGATGCTGATGAGATAAGCGCGCATGCAGATTTTATTGCTGCAAACCAGGCTTACCTTTCGACCTTCCAGGTTGACCCGGCGGACCCGGCGGGCGATGATTATGTACCTCCTACGACAGTCGATTATACCCACGTCAACGGAACGGAAAATAACTACAAGCTGAAGAGCGAAACGGGCCTGACCCCCGATGCCGACGATTTGGACCGAAATAATGTTTTGGACCAAACAAACAGCTACTTCGAGTATGAATTGAATCTTGATACGTCGAAAACCGCTTCAGGTACCTATGCCAACCCTCAACTCGTCGGCGGCGGCTCAAACGGATGGTACCAATACAGGATACCTCTGATTCAATGGAAATCCAAGATTGGTTCGCCTGACTTTTCTTTGGTCGAATATGCGCGAATGTGGTTCACCGGCTTTCCTGCGGAAGTCCATCTTGGCATTGCCGAGTTCGATTTGGTCGGCAATCAATGGCAGGAGTTAGTGCAGCACGACAGCACATTTTCTCTGGCAGTTGAAAATATTGAAGACAACCCGGAATACATCAGTCCTCCGGGAGTCGCCCGCGCGCGGGACCTTACTCAGCCCGACCAGAACGTGTACGAAAACGAGCAAGCTCTTTCGATGCAGATTCACCACCTGATGCCCGGCGACAGCAGGCAAGCTATTAAGCAATTTAGCGCCAAGCCTTTGGATATGTTCAATTATAAAGAACTGTGTATGTTCGTGAGGGGCGATCCGACATTTTCATCGAATCCGTTAAAACCGACTGCGAATATTTTCATCCGCCTCGGAGCAGACAGCTTAAATTACTATGAATACCGTGAGCCTATCATACCGTCTGCACCTATTGCATTCCCCCGGGCCGGGGATGAGCCGAATATTTGGAGGCCTGAAAATAATATCGACATTAAGTTTGCCGACCTCACTGCAATTAAGCAAGGGAGGGACTCGGCACAGATAAATTCGGTAGTGACGCATGCGGTGCCGGGCGGACCAATCGGTTCGTTCTATAGTGTGCTCGGAAATCCGACCTTGACGAACATTCAATATATTTCCATCGGCATCGTCAATACGGATACGCTCCCCGGGCACCATCCCTTCATCGATACCGCATCCGTTTGGGTCAACGAACTTCGGCTATTGGAGGCAGATAACACTCCAGGCAAAGCGTATAATGTCAGTTCGACTCTTAAACTCGCAGACATCGGCAATGTTTCTTTTTCATACACTGATGTCGACCCTAATTTCCATCAATTAGAATCGCAGTTTGGAAGCCGCTCGACAAACCGTAATTGGACTTTGACCTCCAATTTTTCATTCGAGAAGTTCTTACCAACCTCTTGGGTAGGGACTTCCCTTCCGTTCAGTTATGCTCATACGGAGGGGAGCTCGGCCCCGAAATACGTTCCGAACTCAGATATTGACATCACGTTAGCCGCTCAGCGCCAACGAGAGCTTGTTCTTAATGCTGGGGGGTCAGTTCAAGAAGCCAATGCCGCGCAGCAAGAATTAATCTTGGCATCGCAAACCCTCACGACCAGCGACTCCTATGCGATGCCAACATTCAGGATCATGTTACCGTCTGAGCAATGGTTGATAAGGGACTTCTTCAATAAGCTGACGTACGGATTTTCGTATACGCACAACTATACAAGGACGCCGACCGTAGAATATCAAACCTCGTGGTCGTGGAGCGGCCACCTTGGGTATGCGTATGTCACCAATCCCGACAATTATATCGTTCCGTTTGCCGGGTTTGGAAAGCTTTTCTTACTCGGTGAATTCAAAGATTTTCGATTGTATTACCCGCTCCAGAACATTTCAATGACGTTGGACATGACGCGTGCGCAAACATACCAACAGATGCGCGGCGAGTTGGATCAAAGTCCGCCCGATCGTTCACTCTCGGCAAACCGCACATTGTCGTTCGCGTGGAAACTGACGGAAAACGGTCTCATCAATTTATCGGGGAGCTATTCTCTGGGTATTGCCAGCACCTTGGTCTATTTGGAGACTGACGAATTTGGGAATCAAAGGGATTTTTCTTCTATCCTGCGCGATTTGTTTTTCCAGGATCAGTTAATAAGTTTTGGACGCGATAATTCGTACGGGCAAAATATCGATGTTGAAATGCATCCACGAATTGCAGAGATTCTCAACATCAACAAATATTTCTCACTTGCGGCTCATTACAGTGTTTCATACCACTGGCAGAACAATTTTCAGCAAGGAGATTTAGGGCAAGGAACAGGTTGGGGAAATACTATTACGCTCTCGAGCGACGTCAGCTTAAAGCCGTTCGTTGAAACATGGTTTCCGACTAAAAAAGTAAGCGAAGTGCAGCAAGGGCAACTGGAGAGTCGTTCGCATCGGGTGGGTCGGGGGAGGGGCCACGAGGACGATGAACAACTTCAGGAGCAGATTCCACAGGCACGGCCGCTTCAACAAAGTGATTCTACGGCGATCCGAGATTCTTCACTTGCTCGGGATTCAACCAAAGTGCGCGATAGTACAGCGGTTGCGCTAAAAGCGGCAAAACCAAAAACACCTTTTTCGGTTAAAGAAACGTTAATTGAGATCGCTCGATTAGTGATTAAAACGCCGTTGCTCGATTACGACAAAATTAATGTCGCATTTAACGAATCGAATAACGCGACGAACGGAGGGGTTCCCGGTAGACCGGGTTTTGCCAATCTATTCGGGCGAATACCGCTGTTTGTTAGCGGCGATCCGCGAGATGGTGCAACCAGTGCATACCAGCTTGGGTTTGTCTCCGACCCGACTTCGAATATTACAAGTGTTCGTACGCAAAGTGCGTTTCCGTTTCTTAGCTTTGCAACTAATACGGGCCTTCGTGCGCCGAACGCGCTCATAAACGATTCGTACACCCAGAGCAACAAGATTACGCTTCGCACGTCTCGCGATCTGTGGACGGGTGCCCATCTCGATTTGAGTTGGGATGTTGATTGGACCTACTCCCGCAATCAAACGCTCAGTACCGATTCACTCGGACGGCCCACAATTAACAGCGTAGCGACCGGCGGCAGCATAGAACGGTCGTTCTTTACATTGCCTCCGACGTTTATCTTCTCCGCTTTCAAAAGCGGTATTGGCGAAGTCAGCAAAGAGTTCGGGGCACTGCAAAGCAATCCTTTGGATACTCGGACTGATGATCAGAAATTGTCCCAAGCGTTTGAGAACGGTTTCGAAAGCATCCCGCTCTTTCGAAAACTCCTCGGGGAGTACATGCCCCGCTTAAACTATTCGTTCCATTGGGACGGGCTTGAACAGCTTTCCATCTTCAAGAATATCGCTACCCATGTAAGCTTGGACCACGCCTATACCTCGTCGTACCAAACCTCGTACCATGGAGATCTTACCACCGGGAACGAGGTGGTCGATGCACAGCATATCGGTTACGGTTTTTCGCCGTTGATCGGGCTGAGCATGACGTTCAAGGAATTTTTTAAAGGGAATATCAGCGCAAACGCCCGGTACGGGACGACAACGACGTACGACCTGGTGCCATCGGCGGAAAATATTGTTGAGAATGCAACCAAAGAAATTTCCGTTACCGGGAGCTTCGGCCGCACAGGGTTTGAAATTCCTTTTTTCGGCCTCTCCTTATCGAATGATATCGACATTAGCATCAGTTATACCTTTTCGGACAATGCGACGCAGACATTCTCCGCGATACCGGGAGCTGACGGTCTCGATAATGGAGTGCCGGGTCAAGGCTCGTCTCGCAGCGTGACGGAACCTCGGATTCGTTACGTTCTCAGCTCTCGAGTAACGGCGTCGTTGTTCTATCGGTATACAAAAGTTACGCCGGATGCGGGAGGGTCTACCATTCCCGGGTCGACGACAAATGAAGGAGGATTAGACGTCCATATTGCTATCGAGTAGAAATTAGATTGTCGTTCTCAAAATAATCCACAGCCAGGATTTAGGGCAAATTGACTCTCGCGAGAGCAATTTGTATTTTGTTTTTGGAAAAGAGAAAAATATGATAGATGCCGATAAAAAGGGGAATATTCTTTGGGTCGATGATGAAATAGAGCTGCTTCGTTCCCATGTCCTTTTCCTCAAGGAAAAAGGGTACGCCGTTGAAACAGCAACAAACGGCGAAGATGCAATCGAAATGGTCCGCAGCCGCTTGTTTGACCTTGTCTTTCTCGATGAAATGATGGCAGGCAAAGGCGGATTGGAAACTCTCGGAGAAATAAAAGAGCTGTCACCCTCGCTTCCAGTAGTGATGATTACAAAAAACGAAGCAGAGTCGTTAATGGAAGATGCTATCGGCGGAAAAATATCGGATTACCTTACAAAGCCAGTCAATCCGAGCCAGATTCTTCTTGCCTGCAAAAAATTTCTTGAAGGGAAAAAAATCCAGAGCGAGCAAGTCTCGAAGGATTACGTTCAGGAATTTAATTCTATCTCCCGCGCCCTCGCGAATCCGTTGAACTTCAACGAATGGATCGACCTCTATGTGAAGTTGGTTTCGTGGGAGATGGAACTCGACCTTCATCCCAGGCTAGGTCTGCACCAGATGCTCGACGATCAGCGCCGCGAATGCAACGCTGAGTTCTCCAAATTCATCGAACGGAATTACCCTGACTGGCTTCAGCAAAAAGGGAAAAAGCCTGCGCTTTCCGTTGACGTCGTGGACAAATATCTTATACCGCAGCTGAAAGAGGGAACGTCTCTCTTTTTCTTCGTGATCGATTGCATGAGGCTTGACCAATGGCTAGTGATGGAGCGGTATCTCCAAGAGTACTACTCGATCGAAAAAGAATATTACTACTCCATTCTTCCGACTGCAACTCCGTACTCGCGGAATGCCATTTTCAGTGGACTCTTTCCTGCGGAAATCGAACAGCGGTTTCCCGAAATTTGGCAGCAAGGGGAAGACGACGAGAACAGCCATAACCGGTACGAGCGGCAGCTTCTGGATAAATTGCTCGAACGAAGGCATATCGACATAAAACCCGAACCGAAATACATCAAAATTCTCGATGTCGAATTTGGCCGCCAGACGGAGAACAATATTCTTTCATATGCTTCGAACAGGCTCACCTCGATCGTGGTAAATTTTGTGGATATGCTGGCGCATGGCAGGTCGGACTCCGCGCTGTTGAAGGAAATTGCACCCGACGAATCTGCCTACCGCTCGCTCACCGATTCATGGTTCAAACATTCGTCGTTGCTTGGCATGTTGCAAACACTCTCAACAAAAAAGGATGTGAAAATTATCATTACAACCGATCATGGCAGCGTGCGCTGCCTGCGCGGTTCAAAGGTCATCGGCGACCGGGAGGCGTCGACGAATCTGAGGTACAAGTTTGGACGCAATCTCAAGTCGGACGACAAGCAGGCGGTCTTTATTAAGAACGCCCAGGACTATAAACTTCCGAAGAGGGGAGTGACGATCAACTACATCATCGCAAAAGAAGATTATTATTTTGTCTATCCGACGGACTACCATAAATATCTCAACCAATACCGCGATAGTTTTCAGCATGGCGGCATATCGATGGAAGAAGTCATACTCCCCGTGATAACGCTCGAACCTAAAAAGGCGGGGAGCTGACCGACAATGGATGAAGAATTCCGTTCTGACACATAGCGCAACTGAAACGTTCGAACTCGGTAAGCAGTTCGCATCGGCGTTGCGGCGCAGCGACGTCGTTGCACTCTACGGCGACCTCGGCAGCGGGAAAACGCAGTTCGCGAAAGGTGTCTGTCTCGGCCTCGGAGTCCACCATCATGTGGTAAGCCCGTCGTTCACAATTCTGAACGAATATGTCGAAGGAAAGTACCCGGTCTATCACTTCGATTTCTATCGTCTCCGCTCTCTTGCCGAACTGACGGAGTTCGGTTTCGAGGAATATCTTTTCGGCGACGGAATCTGCTTATTGGAATGGGCGAACATTGTGGAGTCAGTACTTCCGTTGAACCGCCACGACGTGACGTTGGAAATGGGTGAAGGTCAAAACCAAAGGCTTATTCATATTGCCAAGGCACACGGCGAATGATTTTAGCGATTGAAACAGCGACGGACATATGCGGTGTCGCATTAGTCCACAAGGGTGAGGCACTTGCACAGCGTACGGTCAGCGAAAAGAACATCCATTCTGAAAAGCTGCTGCCGTTGGTCGATGATGTTTTGTCCGATGCTTCGCTGTTATTGAGGGACGTCGAAGCGATTGCAGTCTCGATTGGGCCCGGATCCTTCACCGGTTTGCGGATAGGATTAAGTACCGCGAAAGGGTTGTCGACGGCTGTGCAAAAACCGATCATTGCCGTCCCGACGCTCGATGCTCTTGCATTTGAATTTTACCGAACAAACTCAAAGAAATCAGCAGGAATTGTTTGCCCGTTGATCGACGCGAAGCGAGACGAGGTCTTTTTTTGCTTCTATGAGATAAACGGAGCAGGGACTCATCGCCGCACTGAGTACAGCATAGAGCCGGTAGCACGGGTCATCGAAATCGCCGATAGCTATGACTCTGTTCTGTTCATTGGCGACGGCAGTTCCAAGATGGAAAAAGTTTCGGGACTCAGCACGAAGCTTCGTTGCAACCCGAAAATTGTATGCAATCCGGTTTCTGTCGGCATGGCGGCTGAGATGGAGGGGAAAAAATTATCTGCCGAAGTAATTTCAACCCTGGAGCCGCTTTACATCCGGGACTTCATAGCAACCAATCCAGACAGGAAGCGCGATCTCCCGTCTCACCCGCCTCTTGCCGCAAATCAAACTTCTGCTCATTCATACAAAGGATAATCAATGGCATGGTTTCGACGTTCAAAAGAAAGTATTTCTTCGGAGTCGCAAAAGAAAGATACTCCGGAGGGACTGTGGACGAAATGTGAATCGTGCGGTGAAATTGTTCACAAGAAGGTGCTAGAACAAAATCTTTGGGTTTGTGCCAAGTGTAATTTTCATTTTCGTGTCGGGAGCAAGGAATATTTTTCGCTGTTGCTCGACGAAGGAAGTTTTAGAGAAATGGACCGGAAGATGACTTCGAAGGACCCATTGAACTTTACGGATACGAAACGCTATAAAGACCGTGTTAAGGATTCTATCAAGAAGTCGGGTCTTAATGACGCGGTTCGATGCGGGACGGGGAAAATCAAAAAGAACGAAGTTGTCATCGCATGCATGGATTTTGCGTTTATCGGAGGGAGCATGGGTTCAGTGGTGGGCGAAAAAATCAGTCGTGCGGTCGATAAAGCGTTTAAAACGAAGAGGCCTCTCATCATCATTTCCTCGAGCGGAGGTGCCCGGATGATGGAAGCTGCATACTCACTCATGCAGATGGCGAAAACGAGCGCTAAGCTTGCACGTCTCTCGGATGCACACGTTCCCTACATTTCTATCATGACCGATCCGACGACCGGCGGGGTGACCGCCAGCTTTGCAATGCTCGGTGATATTCACATCGCGGAGCCCGGCGCCTTGATAGGCTTTGCCGGTCCGCGGGTTATCAAGCAAACCATCGGAAAAGATTTGCCCCCCGGTTTTCAGAAGGCGGAGTTTGTTCAGGAAAAAGGGTTTATCGACCTTGTCGTCAACAGAAAAGAGTTGCGGGAAACGGTGTCGAAACTTTTGGAAATGATTTCCTCATAGCCTATCTTGACTCCCAAAAGAATTTTTCCAAGGCAAACGCGGCAGTATGAAGACCATTGTTTCCACGCCTGATATTCAAAAGTTTTCCGAGCAAGCCAGGCTTCGGAAGAAGACTATCGGACTGGTCCCGACGATGGGATATCTCCATAAGGGACATCTCAGCCTCATTGCAAAAGCGAAACGTTCGTGCGACATCGTGATCACCTCAATTTTTGTGAACCCGACCCAATTCGCACCGAACGAAGATTTTGCCCGATACCCGCGCGATATTGATCGTGACTTGCGACTGTGTGAATCCGCGGG
>JBAUMC010000011.1:0-3021 GCA_049578505.1 Bacteroidota bacterium
CCGGAACTTGAGCGCATTATTGAACGGGCGCTCGAAAAGAATTCTGATGATCGTTACCAATCCGTCGCCGACATGGTCAGCGAACTGCGCCGTGAGCGGAAGAAGACATCAAGAATCATGCGTGTCCCCGCGATCGAGGCGGCACCGGCAGAACAGGATCGTCCTGTCGTCAAGAAATCCTTGCCAAGAAAGAAGCTTCTTCTTTTCAGTTCGGTCGGAGCGTCAGTGGTGCTCTTGGGCTTCGTGATCTATCTGTTCGCCGGCCGGACCCGAAGCATCGATTCGCTTGCTGTCCTTCCGTTCGAAAACGCCGGTGCATCGCCGGAACAGGAATATCTTTCGGACGGCTTGACGGAAAGCATCATCAACAATCTCACAAAAATATCGTCCCTGAGGGTCGCTCCCCGCAGCACGGTCTTCCGGTTCAAAGGAAAAGAAATAGACGTTCAAGCCATCGGGTCGAAACTGAATGTTGGGGCAGTCTTGTCGGGAACGATCACTCACCGGGACCAGAACCTGGATGTCCAGGTCGATCTGATCGACGTCAACCGGCAATCGGAGTTGTGGGGGAATCTCTATCACTCCTCGATGGCGGACCTTCTGTCACTGCAGCAGCAAATAACCAGCGATGTATCATCGAAGCTCGGGCTCGGTCTTTCGACGGAGACCCGGGAAAAAATCGCCCAGCGGTCAACCACTAACACACAGGCATACCAATTATATTTGCAGGGACGGTATTACTGGAACAAGCGGACCGCCGCCTCGCTCGTTCGTGCAATCGAATATCTGAATCAGGCGATTGCTTTGGATTCCACCTATGCGCTGGCGTATTCCGGATTGGCAGATTGTTACGCCCTCCAATCGCAGTATGCGGGAACTCCTACGAGAATTGCGGTGCCGATGGCCTTGTCGGCCGCACGGCGCGCTCTCGATCTCGATAATTCGCTGGCAGAGGCGCATGCCACGATAGGGCTCTGTTATGATGAAGAACGCAACTACGATGATGCCGAGCGGGAATTCAAACAGGCTATCTCGCTGAACCCGCGATACGGGACGGCGTATCAATGGTACCACATCATATTGATGAGGCTGAGACGCCTCGACGAAGCCTCGGCGATGATCCAGCAAGCGCACGATATCGACCCGTTTTCTCCCATCTTCGTGATCAACATGGGCCTCAACCCGTACATTCGCGGACATTACGAAGAAGCGCTCGGATATTTTGCAAAATCAGTCGAGCTTGACCCTTCGTTTGCGATCGGGTATGAGTGGGAAGGCATGGCCAACAACCGCTTAAAAAAATATTCTGACGCACAGGCACAATTCGAAAAGGCGGTGGAGCTGTCAGGACGTTCGAGCGAATGCATCTCATCGCTCGGGTTCTTCTACGCAAAGCGGGGAATGAAGGAAAAAGCGCTCAAGCTTTTGAAAGAGGACGAGCTTCGTTACAACGAGGGGACCGGCTCGGCGTACAACATTGCCCGGATCTATGCAGGACTCGGTGACAAAGCGAAAGCCCTGGATCTGCTCGAGAAAGATCTCAACGACGAAAGCATCTGGTTTGGAAACCTCCTGATCGACGAAACATGGGATGACATCCGTACCGAGCCGCGATTCATTGCCCTGACAAAAAAAGGCGGCTTCGTTAAATGACGGCTACGCTACAGAGCAAATTGAGCCAGCACTGATTATAGTATCAAACCGCGGTTGAACACGGAAGAGACAACCATCACCCGATATAATTGAGAAAAAGCACGGATTGCCGCATCAATTAAATGGAATAACTGTAAATTAACCGAAGCCCCAAGATTGCCCGGTCTTCTGAAACAACAATACATTGAAAGAGAGATTTGCCATGAAGTCAACGTATTCATATTGTATAATGGTATTGATTATTTTGATACCCGCCATCAGTGTACCGCAAAGCAGCAAGAAGATTTTCACACTGGAGGATGTCAGGAAAATTGTCCGCCTTTCCGATCCGCAAGTTTCACCCGACGGCAGTCAAATTGCTGTCGTTGTTTCTAAAGCCGATTGGGAGAGCGATAAGAGCAATGAAGAAATTGACCTTGTCAATGTTAACGATGGCTCGCTGAGGAGTATTACGTTCAGGAGAAAGAGCATTTCCGGATTGCGATGGTCGCCCGATGGCGGCAGCTTGGCATTTATATCGGAAAGCCCCGATTCAGAGAATACACAAGTCTACGTTATGCCGATGAATGGCGGCGACCCTGCCCAAATTACTGAATCAAAAACGGGCGTCAAAGAACTTGCATGGAGTCCGGACGGAACTAAGATAGCTTTTGTGGCTCAAGATACTCTTCCGAACTCAAAGGCCATAAAGCATAATGAAGATGCATTCAAGGTGAGCGACAACAACTACCTGGTTCGTGCCGAGGTGCAGCCGTGGCATCTCTGGATTGTCTCATCGAAAGGAGGCAAGGCCGAACAATTAACGAAAGGGGAAATCAGCATGTGCACCGATCAGGAAACTATTTCTCCAGTCGTCTGGAGCAAGAATGGGAGTACAATTGCTTTTCAGCAATTTCCCGATGTGTGGGAAGGCAATGCCTGGCATTCGACGATAATGGAAATTGATACGAACGGCGGCAACGTGAAAGCCCTGATCGAAGATGAGGGCTCGGGCCACCCCCAGTACGCACCCGGCACAGAACTCCTTTCATTTATGCGGCCCCGCGACGGCGATCAGAATAATGGCAATGCGGTGTACGTGAGAAGAGAGAGAAAAAATTTCGATATCACTAAGCAACTACATCGCAACGTGAACAATTATTTATGGCTCCCCGACGCCGCTTCAATTTTGATTACCGGGGAACAGGGAACTCATTCTGTTCTGTGGCGTCAACCGGTCGACGGAGACGCCGAACAAATTCATCTTGGAAATGTGGAAGTTGAAAGTCAAAGCATCAGTATATCGAATAATGGGGTTATCGCTTTCACCGGAAATATGTCTGAACACCCTTCTGAATTATACGCTTTATCTTCGTTATCCGGGAAGCC
>JBAUMC010000012.1:0-7608 GCA_049578505.1 Bacteroidota bacterium
ATGAACACAATTGCCGAACGCTATGTCAAGTTAGTTCTGAATATCGGAGTGTACGATTCCGATTACGTCGATGCATATTACGGGCCGAAAGAATGGAATCCATCCGGCACCGCTGCAATAAAAAGAGAAAAATTCCCTTTTGCAGAATTCGACAATGAAGCGGAATCTCTATCGCATTCCTTGAAATCGATCGACACCTCACGAATGAATTCAATTGAAAAACTTCGTCATGCATCGATGGCGAAACAACTCGTTGCGGTCAGGGGGAGAATATTTATACTCTCAGGCAAGAAAATTTCATTCGATGAAGAATCCCGTCAGCTGTACGACGCGGTTGCGCCTGCATTCCCGGAAAGCCATTACAAGAAACTGCTCGTTGAGCTTGGAGAATTGCTTCCCGGGTCGGGAAAAGTTTCCGACCGCTTGGAGCGGTACAAACAATCGTTTGTGATACCGAAAGAAAAACTCGACGCGGTGTTCAAAGCTGCAATAGCAAAAGGCCGGAGACTAACCCTGCAGCATATTCCCCTTCCATCAACCGAAAGCTTTACCGTCGAGTACGTCAACAACAAACCGTGGAGCGGCTATAACTGGTACAAGGGGGGAAGCTTCAGCGTCATACAGGTGAACACGGATTTGCCGATATTCATCGACCGCGCCGTCGACCTGGCATGTCATGAAGGGTATCCCGGGCATCATGTCTATAATATGTTGATGGAAAAAAATCTCGTTCGCGAACGGGGCTGGCTCGAATTTTCGGTGTATCCGCTATTCAGCCCCCAATCACTCATCGCAGAGGGGAGTGCCAATTTCGGAATTGAAGTGGCTCTGCCCGGCGAAGAACGGGTTAACTTTGAACGTGAAGTTCTTTTTCCGATTGCCGGAATCGAGCCGTTAAAAGCGTCGGAGTACTACAAGATTCAATCGGTAAAAGCGAAACTCGATTATGCAGGAAACGAATCTGCACGAAATTATCTTGACGGGAAATGGAGCCGGGAAGATGCCGTCGAGTGGTTAGTTACGTACGCTTTATTTTCTCCCGAACGGGCGCTGCAGCGCGTCGGTTTCATCGAACGGTATCGCAGTTATGTTATCAACTACAATTTGGGACAGGATATGGTGCGGACGTACATTGAAAAGCGTGGAGGGAATACCGGCAACGCGCCTCTTCGGTGGAAGCTTTTTGAAGAGCTTCTCTCGCAACCTCACACGCCGTCCGACTTACGGTAAAATTTTTTGCGGCAAGAGCTGCAAGGTACGGCACTCTCCTTGGTTAACAAGCCGTGCCTTGCCCTCGACGACTGAGCTTCTACTGATCGGCGCCGGAGATATTTGTCTCTGCATTATACACGGTGATTCCCCAATTAAACGGGTCTGACGGAGGATCATCGTTCCAGCCTTCAAAGCTGTGCGAATCGTCGCTTCTGTAATGAACGATGTATTCTCCGGGCTTCAGCGTTATCGTTCCGTCGAAACGTCTATTCTTTTCCGCGCCTCCTGCGTGGTCGGTCATTCGGTACGTCATCTCCCATATGGTTTTGCCCGACTTTCCCTCTTCGATCCATCCGTAATCGTACATCTCGTCGTCGCGTCCCTCGCCGATCGCATAAATACGAACCTCGGTCTCCTTTTGAAGAGTAAAACTTTTTTGTCGCCGTTCATCGTCGCCTACTCTTACAATTCTTGCGAGGACCGATTTATCGCTTTGGTCGTCATACGGTGCAACTTCGCTCGCGGCAAAGTTATCGCTGGTGCCGAGAACCGTGATGCCCCAATGTTCCTGGTCGTACGGAGGAGCCGCATTCCAGTCGTGATAATTGTGGGATCCATCCGAGACAAAATATGTCATGTAACTTCCTTTGTCGAGGTGGATGATCTTGTCGACCATGCGATTCTTCTCGGCGCCGCCCGCATGTTCCGTGTTGATGTACTTCATCTCCCACACTTTCGCGTTCGTTTTCGCATTCGTAATCCAGCCGTAGTCATACATCTCGTCGTCTCTCCCTTCTCCAATGGCAAGAATACGGAGGTCCATTCCCCGTTTTAATGTGAACCCCTTCGAGCGGAACTCTTTATCGCGCACACGCGTGAGGTCGACGATGATATTTTTTGAAGGGACATCCTCATAATCGCAGAGACGGACATTGTTTTTCATTTCGGGGTGCGCGACACGAACCGTCATTCCCCAGAACTCGGGGTCGTACGGCGGAGGGGCGTTCCATTCGCGTGCTGAATGTGAATCGTCCGTTACAAAAAATGCGGCATAGGATCCGGCCGGAAGAGAAATCGTTTCGTTCACCATTCTGTTTTTTCTGTCCCCGCCGGCATGGTCGAGGTCTTTATCTTTCATGGTCCAGACGATTTCGTTTGTTTTCACATTTTTGATCCACCCGTAATCGTACGAACCGTCAGAGCGCAATTCGCCGAGCGCATAAATAGCGAGGTCCGTGGGCTTGTCGAGAATGAAGCCCTGGTGTTCGTACTGGTTATCCCATAGCCCCGACATTGAGAATAGAGAATTTTTCTTGTGGTCATCCTGTAATTTTTTAACATCGTCTTCGTTCAGACGTGTCCCTTTCCCCGTGACGAGGATCGAGAGATCCTTATAGTCTTTAGAAAAATTGTCGTCGTCAATCCAGTGGGACACCTCATCTCCGAGGAAATCCATAAGTTCGGAGAACCCCTCAATGTTTGAGAAGGAGTAGGGAAAAGAGGCGTAATAGACTTCGTAGGTTCCCTTTGGGAGGGTTATGTTGTCTGTGTAGATGGCCGTTGAACGGTCATCGTCCCTGGTGGATGCGTGACGCATATCCCAAACCCGTTCACGTGTCTCCGAGTTCAAAATCCATGCCCGAGTCCATAAAGGATGTCTTTTGCTCGCAGCGACCACCTTCACCGAAACACTCTGTGATTCGTTCAGGATAAATCCTTCAAACCTTACCTCCCGCTTATGGAGGTTTTGAATGTTTGCCAGGACATCTTCCTGAGCCGCGCTGCGGCCGGCGAGGCCTGCAAATGCGGCGATAAGAACGAGGAAGGAAATTCTCTTCATGGGAACGCTCCTTTCTGAAAGTGCTCTCGATGATTTTGATGGCCTTAACAGTGAAAAACGCTATCCCAAATCTACGATAAAAAGATTATTTTGTTTCCATTATTTTTCGAAACAATTGCACGCTTTGAATAGGCATAGAATGTTTCCGCAAAGGCCACGAATAAGCTCGAAGGTCTGGTAAGTAGATGTGGTTAGGTGCTGGCCAAATTTGAGGAAAATATGTCATGCCCACGAAAGTGGGCATCCAGTCTGCCATAAAAAACACAATATTGGATTCTCGCCGAGTCGTCTATTTACGATTCTACGAATCGTAGATTCGGGGAACGACTCTACGGGTCGATAGACCCATTGGGAGTCTTCGGCCCGCTTTTCCCAAAGGGATGCCTTTGGCACGCGGGAATGACAAATTGAGCCAGCACCTATGGTTAGGTGCCGTGGCATTTATCCCTCAATTTACATATCTTTGTCGAGCCGTTAATCCCAATTAGCCAGCAATTAAACATGAAACTTCTTCTTTCGTACCTTAAACAGTACTGGAAGCTGGTTGTCTTTGCGCTGTTCCTCGCTGCGGTCAACCAAACATTCTCGCTCCTCGATCCGTTGATATTCCGTCATGTCATCGATGAATACGCGACGCGCTTTAAGGAATACTCCGCAGAGCAATTTTTCAAAGGGGTCGGGTTGCTACTTGCGGCAGCGGTCGGGGTTGCTTTCGTCTCGAGGGTGGCGAAAAATTTTCAGGATTACTACATCAATGTCATCACGCAGAAACTGGGCGCGCAAATTTATTCAGACGGTTTGAAACATTCACTCGAGCTTCCCTATTCGGTGTTCGAAGACCAGCGAAGCGGAGAGACGCTTGGAAAGTTGCAAAAAGTGCGGAGCGATGTCGAACGGCTTATTGCCGCGGCCGTTAACATTCTTTTTACGACGTTAGTAGGGGTTATTTTCGTGACGATTTATGCGTTCAGCGTTCATTGGCTTATCGCACCGGTCTACTTCTCAACCATTCCGATCCTCGGAATCCTAAGCTCTGTTCTCGGGAAAAAGATCAAAACGATTCAAAAAACGATAGTTGCTGAAACTACCGGGCTTGCCGGTTCCACAACTGAGTCGCTTCGCAACATCGAGCTTGTCAAAAGCCTTGGTCTGGCGCAGCAGGAAATTGAACGATTGAACAACACGACCGAAAAGATACTCAAGCTAGAGTTAAAGAAGGTCCGCTACCTCCGCAGTCTTAGCTTTATTCAAGGCTCGGCGGTGAATTTTTTAAGGACGTCAATTCTCTTCATGATGTTGTATCTTATCTACGCACAAGAGATAACCTTTGGCCAGTTCTTTTCGCTCTGGATATATTCGTTTTTCATTTTTGGCCCCCTTCAGGAATTGGGGAACGTTATAAACATCTACCGTGAGGCGGAGGTCTCGCTTAATAATTTCGAAGCGATCATGAATACTCCAAAGGAGCCGATGCCGGTTAGCCCGATAACCATATCGGGTCTCAAAACGCTCGAATTCAAAACGGTCACTTTCAAACATCAAACCGCGACCGCCCATGCCTTGAACGGAATTTCATTCTATACAAAACTGGGTGAGACGGTCGCGTTTGTCGGGCCTTCGGGTTCCGGAAAAACGACACTGGTAAAATTACTGGTAGGGCTTTACGCGCCGGAGTCGGGATTGATTCTCTACAACGAAAATAGGAGTTCAGAAGTCGAGTTGAACCAGTTGAGGGAGAGAATCGGCTTCGTTACACAAGACACACAGCTATTTTCGGGCACGATCAGGGAAAACCTCCTTTTCGTTCACCCGAGAGCGAGCGATGCCGAATGTATGGAGGTGCTCCATCAGGCGGCTTGTCAGAGCTTGTTAGCAAGGGCGGATAAGGGATTGGATACAATGATTGGCGAAGGGGGAGTCAAAGTCTCCGGCGGGGAGAAGCAGCGGCTTTCAATAGCACGCGCCCTGCTGCGTCGGCCCGACCTGTTGGTGTTCGATGAGGCGACCTCTTCGCTCGACTCGCTGACCGAAGAGGAAATTTCCGGAACGATTCGCGAGATCTCAACGCGGAAGAACCTTATTACGATCCTCATTGCTCACCGGCTTTCGACGATCATGCACGCCGACAAGATTTTCGTTCTGGAAAAAGGGAATGTTGTTGAATCGGGGAGACACCATGACCTTCTGGATTTAAAAGGTTTGTACTATGCGATGTGGAGGCAGCAAATCGGCGAGCGGGAAGATGGGACCACTCGCGTTGCTTTGAGCGCTGCAAAGAATATAACGAGAAACTGAGCACTCTGGCGATAATGCTCTTGCTATATTCCGCCCTGCTGAAACGGCTGCGCATGCCGTTTATTGATCAGGAGAGTCAAATCTATTTGCGAAACTTTTCAGGGTAAAGGATATCATCATTGATCGGTGAAATCAGCGCACTGTTGACGGCATGTGTTTGGTCAGTCAGTTCGATTATGTTTGCCGGTGCAATACGAAGAATCGGATCGGTGCAGGTAAATGTCGCGCGGCTTGTCCTTGCCGCACTCCTCCTTCTTCTTACTATTCTTGCGTCGAACCTCAGCGTCCGTCTTTCGCTTGGGCAATATACCTACCTCGCGATCAGCGGCTGTATCGGGCTCGTGTTTGGCGACAGCTTTCTCTTCAAATCATTTCAGGTGAGCGGAGCCCGCATCAGCATGCTGATCATGTCACT
The DNA here is from genome assembly GCA_049578505.1 of Bacteroidota bacterium. GTDB lineage: Bacteria > Bacteroidota > Ignavibacteria > UBA10030 > UBA8401 > JAGVPT01. The sequence goes on from JBAUMC010000012.1 coordinate 5,763, forward strand.
GGCACCCGCGATCAGTGCGTTGCTCGCGTACATCATTCTCGGAGAAATGCTCTCTCTATGGGGAATCATAGGTATCATCGTAACAACGGCCGGAATCGCCGTTGTCGTCGTATCGAATCAGCAAGATGCGGCGGTGCAAACGAAAATCACGCGGAGCGGGCTTGTGTATGGTTTTCTCGCAGCGCTAGGCCAGGGGGCCGGATTGGTTTTCGCGAGGCTGGCGTTTGTTGAGGGAGAAATCAACGGTTTTGTAGCAACGTTTATCAGAATCGCTGCGGCGGTTATCGTTCTTCTTCCGCTCACGCTCGTAACCGGCCGCATCAAAAACCCCGTCGGTCTTTTTTTGAAAGACAAGCGAGCTTTGATGCTGACTATCGGAGGCGCAATATTCGGACCATACCTGGGAATTACGTTCAGCCTCATTGCGATTATGTACACAAAAGTAGGAATAGCGGCCACGCTTATAGGAACGGTTCCAATTCTTATGCTGCCTCTTGTCAGGGTGATCTATAAGGAACGGCTTTCATGGCATGCAATTGTCGGCGCATGCGTTGCAGTCGGCGGGGTTGCAATTCTTTTCTTGCGTTAGATTGAGCAGGATCAAGAACGGCGTATTGCATTTTGATAAACTAATCCATACTTTTTCCGCGATGTGAGGCGGATACTACAAATACCAGTGGAGTTTCCCTGAACAAAAAAGTGCTTATTGTTGACGACGAGGATTTCTTGAGGAGTTTTTACTCGCATTTCTTCGTGGGCAAAGGTTTTACTGTTCTCGAAGCAGACAACGGGCTTGACGGTCTGGCTGTTGCCGAAGCGGAGAAACCTGAACTTATCCTTCTCGACCTCATCATGCCGGGTATGCACGGATTCGGGGTATGCAAGCAGCTCCGCGAAAACCCTGCGTTTAATAAGACAGCGATTATTATCACCTCCGCAAAGTCATATAAGCCGGATATCGATAAAGCGCTCGAGCTTGGGGCGGACGCTTATGTTATCAAGCCGGTTGAGTTTGACGAGCTGTTCCAGATCGCGAATGAGAAAATGAAACAACGGCAGAGAGAGGCACCGTGAAGGTACAATTTTGGGGAACGCGCGGGTCAATCGCCACTCCCGGACCGGCAACGCTGAAGTACGGAGGCAACACGTCATGCGTCGAAGTGCGGGCGAACAGCCACATCCTGGTGTTCGATGCCGGCACCGGAATTCATAACCTCGGTCTTCAACTCCAGAAAGAATTTCCCTCCCAGCCTATTACCGTCCATATTTTCATAAGCCACACGCATTGGGATCATATACAGGGCTTTCCATTTTTCCTTCCGGCATATGCACGCCAAAACCGGATCATCGTTTACGGCCCCCCCGGGAGAGATAAAACGCTCCGGCAGATCATGCGGATGCAGATGGATTCCGACTATTTTCCCGTCGCGTTAGGCGATATGAACCCGAACGTCGAAATGGTGGAAGTGAAAGAGCCGATCAGAATCGGCGACATCACGATCACCCACTTCTATCTGAACCATCCTGCGATGTCGCTCGGATACCGCGTTTCCGACGGGACCCGCAGCGTGGTCTATGCGACCGACAACGAGCCGTACCAGTACACGCTTCCGGCACAGCAGAGAGCTTCACGTCCTACGGGATTTCCCGAATACCTCGACGACAAGCTCATTGAATTTCTTGAGGGGACCGATTTGTATATTGGCGAAGCGCAGTACACGCTTGAAGAATACAAAGCGAAACTGGGATGGGGACATTCACCGGTGGAATCGATTGTGGAGTTTGCGGTCAAGGCAAAAGTGAAACGTCTCGCCCTCTTTCATCACGACCCGTACCACGACGATGC
>JBAUMC010000013.1:0-4733 GCA_049578505.1 Bacteroidota bacterium
AACAAAGCTCTCTCTTTAACAATCACTTTTATGAAGGAACCTTGTGATGAAGTACGCAAAATTAATCGTAGCACTCGCGCTCGTTGTCTTGTTACCCGCATGCCAGAGCACACAGCATAAAACGGAGTTGAAAACGCTGCAGGATAGCGTCAGCTACAGTATCGGTATGGATATAGGGAGGAATTTAAAGGGGCAGATGATCGACGTTAACGCCGATGCACTTGCTCAAGGGATAAAGGATTTGAACGGCGACGGCAAGCCAATGCTGTCGGACGCCCAAGCACGGGGAGCAATGATGGCGTTTCAAACGCAAATGATGGCGACACACGCCGACAAAATGAAAGCGGCAGGCGAAAAAAATAAAACAGAGGGAGCAGCATTTCTTGCGGATAATAAGAAGAAAGAAGGAGTTATAACGTTGCCGAGCGGACTGCAGTACAAAGTTTTGACGGCTGGGAAAGGGAAAAAACCGCGCGCAAATGATAAGGTTACGCTCAATTATCGAGGCACTTTGATCGACGGGACTGAATTTGATGATTCTTATAAGCGCGGCGAACCAGCTGTGTTTCCGGTCGGCGGCATTATCAAAGGATTATCTGAAGCGTTGCAGTTGATGCCGGTGGGATCAAAGTGGCAGATATTCATTCCCTCCGACATCGCATACGGAGAACAAGGAGCCGGGGCGCAAATCGCACCAAACGCTGTCCTTATATTTGAGATTGAGCTCTTGGGGATTCAATAAGAAAGACTCGATTGCTGGAACGCGCAGAAGAGAAAGTAGAAAAGAGAAGCATCTAAAAAAAATTGCCGTTCTCAGGGACGCGAAGCCGCAAACTAATCAATAAAAATGCGCCTTGGCGGCTTCGCGAGAGAGATTCCACAGTCAATGCCGAAAAAGAAAAGCAACTATCAGCGAATCTGGGAGACAGTTAATCAAATTCCCAAAGGTAAAGTTGCGTCGTACGGCGACGTTGCCACCTTGGCGGGACTTCCAGGACAGCAGCGCCTTGTAGGATATGCATTGCACAACCTTCCGAACAACTCCGGTGTACCATGGCAGCGGGTCATCAACGCACACGGAAAAATCTCCTTTTCCCTAAGAACTGTTCGATATAGGAAACAAAAAAAACTGCTGGAAAAAGAAGGAGTGGTATTCGAGAAGGAGAAGGTCGATATGGAGAAATTTGGCGTGATGCGCTGGCTTGAAAGGACGTCGTTATGAAAATCTCGGATCACTCCGGGCCGATGCGGGATCTCCTTCAAATTATCGACGAGTCGTACGGAAGGCCTGCCTGGCATGGAACGAATCTTCGCGGATCTATTAAAGGGTTGACGGTTGAAAAGGCTGCGTGGAGACCCGCAGCCGTGCGACATAACATTTGGGAAATTGTCGTTCACTGCGCATATTGGAAACATATCGTGAGGCAAAGATTGTTGGGAGAGAAAATGAGAACATTTCCATTAAAGGGGCGCAACTGGTTCAAGCGCCCGGTTGAGGCAACGGAGAAAGAATGGCGTGCGGATATTCTCCTCCTCGAGCAAACACACCGATCTTTACGTGAAGCGATTGCCGGATTAAAGCCTTCCGACCTAAAGAGAAATCTTTCCGGAAAGAAATGGACGATCCTACAAACCGTATCCGGTATTGCATCGCACGATGTATACCATGCCGGCCAGATTCAACTGCTCAAACGCCTTCAGAAAGAGATATCGTAAACTCAAATTCCGAATTTGAAAGGAGTTGTCATGAGGACTACTTTTGTGGTTATAGCAGCGGCAGTCATGTACTTCCAACCCCTTGTAAGCCAGGAACAGACGAACCTCCTCGATAATTCAACACGAGATCTGCTGCATGAATCCCTGAGCGGTGAACTTGCGAAAGAACACGTTTATCAGATTACGCGATATCATCGCATTCAGGGCTCACGGCAATACAGAGACGCCGCCAACTATGTCCTAGGGAAGCTCCGGAGTTACGGGTTCTCTGAGAAAGATGCCTACATAGAAACTTTTAAATCGGACGGAAAGGTTTCGTACCAGACCTGGCAGTCGCCATCGGGATGGGATATTTCCTGGGCAGAACTGCGGATGGTAGAGCCGTACGATGAACGGATTGTCGGTTACCCGGAAATTGCGATGAGCGTGATGACCTATTCGAACCCGGGGAATGTCACTGCCGAGCTTGTATGGGTTGGCAGCGGAGAAAAAGACGAAGATTATCTCGGAAAAAATGTGAGGGGGAAGATCGTTCTTGCGACGGGATACGGCGGCAACGTTCACCGCCTTGCGGTTCTCAAATACGGTGCTAAAGCCGTCGTCTGTTTTCTCGACGACGACCGGGCGAAGGAACATCCCGATATGCTTCAATATACTGGCATGTGGCCGCGGACAGATGAACTGAGCCGCGTGACGTTTGGTTTCAATCTTACCAACAGGCAGGGAACGAAGCTCCGCGACATGCTTCTGGCCGGAAAGAAAGTTGTTGTGCACGGGCAAGTGAAAGGAATCGGGCTTGAGCCGTACTTTATGGATGTCGTTGTCGCACACATCGGAGGCACTGAACAACCGAACGAAGAACTTGTCTTCAGCGCCCACCTCGACCATCCAAAAGAATCTGCAAACGACAACGCCAGCGGCTCCGGCGCAATTCTCGATATCGCTCGCACGCTGAAGGAATTGACAGATAACGGACGCTTGCCGAAACCGAAACGATCGATCCGATTCTTGTGGGTCCCGGAGTGGAACGGTACGATGCCGTATATCGATGCTCATCCGGAACTTGTCGGACCGGCTCTCGGCGGAAAATTTCTTGCCAACATCAACATGGACATGGTTGGCGAGAACCTCGACCTCCTTCATTCGAAAATGGGAATTACGAGAACACCGGATTCAAACCCCTCTATTCTCAATGACGTCGTGGAGAATATGGCGCGCATGGTGGATGAGATGGACATCCGCACACCGCGCGGCAGCTTATCAGAGTTTAATTACCGTATCACGCCCTACGAAGGCGGAAGCGACCACATGATGTTTATCGATAGAAAAATTCCGGGCGTCATGTTCAGCCATTCCGATTATACTCACCACACCTCGGAAGATACGCCCGATAAAGTCGACCCCGTCGAGCTTGAACGGTGCGAAGTTATTTCCACCGGCGCAATGCTGTATCTGGCAGGCCTCGAGGACGAGCAGGCAATCGACCTTGTTCATCTTACTGCCGCAAACTCCGCAAAGCGCCTCGCCGATGACGGAAGGAGAGCCCGCCAACTTATTGCGACCGCGGCAGAAAAGGACCTTCCAGCCGCGTGGGCTGACGCCGCCAATATTGTCGAACATCGGGCTGAATGGGAAATCGAGACCCTTGAATCTGTGCTGACTTTCAACAAAGGTAAAGATGTTATAGGTGAAGTCTCGTCGGCGTCGGGCGAAATTCGACGGCAGAAGGAATATTTCATGAATGAGCTTCAAACAGCAGCTCTACGACGGGGTGTGAAAGAGAATTCACGGCCGATCGAAGTCAATCTTGACAAACGTGTCCCCGTACGCCTGACAAGAGGTCCGCTCGATTTCGGTCTTCCCGCAAGCAAATTAAAGGGGGATGATTCGCTCTATTACAGTTCGCCTGAATTTACATTAAGCGGCGATGAACGGTTTGAGCTTGTGAATTTCATAGACGGCAAAAGAACAATCTCAGAAATCCGGAATGCACTGAGCGCAGAGTTCACGCCGATCTCGGTGAAAATTGTGGCACATTATGTAGAGGATCTTGCCAAGGTTGGAGTTGTGCGTTGGCGGTAAATAGTGTCGGTAGTAGTAAGTTGTAAGTTACACGTTGTAGGTTTTACGTATTACGTTCTACGTTCTACGTGTTACGTTCGAGGATCGATTGTCTCAAAACTTGAAACTTATAACCTAAAACGTAGAGCGTGTAACTTAAAACCTACCACTCCACTAACACTCTCCTCTCATTCAATGAACAAATACATTCTGCTAGTACTCTTCCTTCTCGGCGGTGAAACAGCAGCTCATCGTGTTGGCGGGATATACCGGCTGGACGCGGGAACGAGGGGAGGGTTCAACGTGTGGATAATCGATGGCGATGAAGTGCGGCGCGATATATATCCGGCATATTTGTATGGAGGGAATCCTCAGCGGTATCCTTTCATCCCGCGAAATGAGATTTGGATCGATAACGCAATCGCCGCAGAGGAGTTCGAGTACACTGTTGCCCATGAATTGCTTGAACGTTCCCTTATGGCCCGGCAGGGAATGTCGTACGACGATGCACACAACCGCGCCCTCGAATTGGAGCGCACCATGCGCCGTGCGGACGACTCTGTCTCACATGCGCATGAGCAGAAGCTTCCGCGTGTTTCGCCGACAGATTGCGACGGAATCAAAGAGATAGCTGAACTGCCCGATTCGATAGTTCTTCATAACATCTACCGTGTTCCCCTTGGGAGCCGTGGAGGCATCTCCATCTGGATCGTTGACGGAGCGGCAGTGCGCCGCGATATTTATCCCGATTTCGGGCTGAGCGACAACGATCTCGCGTGTCATTTCATTCCCTCAAAAGAAATCTGGATCGATGGACAAATATCCTGTGAGGAAACAGAGTTTTCTATTAAAACAGAATTGTTCGAACGGGGACTGATGGCAAAAGGAATTCCGTACGACGATGCGTATGAACAGGCAATCACGGCAATTGGTTTATTACGGAAAAGCGCTGCCGA
>JBAUMC010000014.1:0-84507 GCA_049578505.1 Bacteroidota bacterium
GGAGTGCCTCTTCTCCAAAATTCTCTTCAGTATTCATTGCATCTGAAGAATTTGGAACCGGTGGCGGTTGTTTTCGGAAAAAATATGTTTAATGCAATCGGTGACGTTGAAGGGTCGCTACACGGCAATGCCGATACCCTTTCTGCTGAAGGCTCGATCGCCGTCAAATCAGCAAGATATTCCATGGATAACAATTTTTTTGTCGTTGAGAATGGGTCGGTCGAGTACAATTTTCAAAACATGTCACGCGATAGCTTGCTCGCCGCAATCAACAGCCCGACGATGCAGGCACGGGTCAGTGCTGCGAATATTTTTACGGGCGATTCGTATTTCCGGGATGTCGCGGTTGATTTCAGCCTCCATAATCGGCATGCGGAGTACTCCGTGGAATGCAGCGTGGACAGCACTATCAAAATCGGCGTCGAGGGTCGCGGCCAGATCAACCCCGACGAATACGAACTTACCTTTGACACGTTTTCTTTCAGCTACCAGGGGTACGAACTGGATAACGTCGAGAAATTCTCAGCACGATTAGGCCGGTCGGGGATTGCCATTGATTCGACGACGTTCAGCCATCAGAATGAACAGCTCATGCTCGGCGGTTCTATCGATTACGCCGGCGAGATTGCAGCGTTTATTCGGCTGCAGAACTTTACTATGTCGAATATCTATCATTTTGGCAAATCTCAGAATTTCACGTCGAACGCAATTTTATTTGGAGGGACGGTAAACGCTAGCTGCCTGATGAAAGGGACGATGCGGGAACCGATTCTAGTCTCCAACCTTGATATTTCAAACTTCGCTTACCACGGGACCGAATTCGGGTTCGTGAACAGCGCAATCCGCTACGATAAAAAGCTTGCAGATTTTACCGTTCAACTTTCGAAGACTCCCCAATCGCTCGATAACTACGAGCTTCTCTGCAGGGGCTCCATTCCGATGGACCTCTCTTTCGTCTCCGTCGACAACCGCTTTTCTCTCCCCGGAATGGACATCCTTCTCAGGGCACAGAAATTCGACATCAGCATTATTGACCCGTTCATCGCTCAGCTTGACGAGATGAAGGGGACGCTGGAGGGTTCCATCCACTGCTCAGGATCGGTCGAGACACCCTTGTTCGACGGGGAGATGGAATTACGCGATGCAGAATTTTTATTTCCGATGAACAACATGAAATACCAGGTGGCGGGAAAGGTTAATTTACACGAACACCAGGTCTCATTCGCAGAATTCGCTGTAAAGAATTTGAGCGAGAACTACACTTCCGGCAAAATGAGCCTTGGCGGGTACATAACGCTTCGTGGTTTCGTACCAGATGAATACCATTTAAGTGCGAAAGGCGAACTCAAGGTGTTGCAGGAGTCGTCGCGTAACAGCGACCAGGGAGTGTACGGCGATTTAATTGCTTCAACGGGAGAAGACGGCCTCTTGTTTGATGGAACCTCCGCCAACTCGAGGCTGACAGGATCTTTATACATAAAACAGGCCTCCCTTACCTTTCCACCAACGCGAGAATCGTCAAATCTTACATCGGCCCGGTATGTTAATATTGCTTCTGTCGACGATACCTCAAAGGCAGCCGAGGATACTCTTCCCGGAGCAAAGCTGTTGGCTTATTTATCTTCGAAGAAAGACCTGCGAACATCCAACGAGCCTACGTTCCTGGACGGGCTTGGCTATTCTCTGATCATCCAGACACAGGGTATTGTGCAGGTACGGATGATATTCAACGCCGCAACGAACGAAGAACTTTTTGCCGATTTGAACGGAAAACTTGAATTGAGTAAAGAAAAAAATAATGTTCGGCTCACGGGAACCATCACCGTATCGGAAAAATCCAATTATCAATTCTACAAACAATTTGATGCTTCGGGAACACTGAAGTTCACCGGGCAGCCCGATAATCCGGAGTTAAACATTACGGCCACGTACACCGGGAGTCACCTGAAACCGGAATTGCCGGGACAAAAGGAAACAAGCGTCCCGCTGACGGAAAAGGTTGTTGTCTCGCTGGCGATCACCGGCACTAGGTACGACCCCAAAATAAAAATCGGCCTCTCGACTTTCGACGATAACAACAATGAAACAGAACGAACCGGCGATGTGGAATCGGACGCCATCTCGTTTCTTCTGACGTCGACACCCGGCAGCCCTGGAAAATTCCGCGACGATTTGACCTCAAACGATAAACAAGGCATTGCGAACTCGCTGGGTGGGTCCATCGGAGGATCCCTCATATCCGGTTTCACCAATACGCTTCTATCGGGAGTGATGCAGGACTTTCTTCGTGCGAACAACTTCACCGCGTTGAGCAATGTCGAAATTCTGTATTCAGGAACATCGCCGGATCTGCGCCTTAACGGCGTCGTCGGTAATGCGTACTGGACATTCGGCGGAAAAATATTTAACGATATCAACAATGCAAACGTCAGTGTGCAATGGTCGCTTGGTTCAATTATTCAGAATGATAGGCTGCGTAATTTTATGTTCGAAGTCGATCGAAAGAGCGACCCGTTGGAAACCGTCGATTCGCGGCGGCCGACAAACGGCGCCCGCGTCTACTATAAATTTGCGTTTTAGCCCGAGCTGATAAAAGGAACATAATGAAAGATAGTTTGGAACAGCGTGTCCTGGATTTTTTTGACGCACACCCCCACGAACCGTTCAAGTCGCGGCAAGTGGCACGGCGTCTAAGCATAAAGGAAGAAGAGGGATTCCAGTCTCTGAGGGAAGTGTTGCATGCTATGGTCGACCGGAAAACATTATCACATTCCAGGGGAAAGGGATATTCGCGAAAGATGCAGGAACAGGGGATCACCGGAGTGCTTTCGATGAGCAAACAGGGATACGGGTATGTTACCGTTTCCGGCTCGGAGTTTGGTGAGATTTACGTCGGTCCGAAATCACTGGGAATCGCCCTCGATGGCGACACGGTTGAAGTCGTTCCGTTTGCCGGCCATCGTGAGAAAAAGGGGGATGAAAAGAGGACCGAAGGGGAGATCGTTCGAGTTGTGACGCGTGCTCATGACGAATTTGTGGGAACCCTTGAGCAAAGCAAGAATTTCTTTTTTGTCGTTGTCGACGACAGAAAAATCCCGCGCGATATCTATGTGCCGCACGAAGCACTGAACGGCGCGCGGCCCGGAGACAAGGTTGTCGTTACATTTGAATCGTGGGAAAATGAGCTGCTCAATCCGGAAGGAAGAATAGCCGAAATCATCGGCCGGTCGGGAGACTCGAGCGCGGAGGTCGCGTCGGTGATAAAAGCGTTCCGGCTTCCCTCTTCTTTTCCGCATGAGGTCGAGGTCTTCGTTAAAAATATTCCTGAAACAATTTCTTTGGAGGAAATCAAGCGGCGTCGGGACCTTCGCTCGTCTATCTGTTTTACCATTGACCCCGACGATGCAAAAGACTTTGATGACGCCGTTTCCTTAGAGACGCTTGACGGCAGTACGTTCCGCCTTGGAGTTCATATTGCCGATGTGAGCGCATATGTGAAGGAAGGGACTGCGCTTGATACCGAGGCATTCAACAGGGGGACAAGCGTCTATCTCGCCAATCACGTTGTTCCGATGCTCCCCGAGAAACTTTCCAACGACCTTTGCAGCCTTAAACCCAACGTCGACCGGCTTGCCTATTCTTGCATTATGGAAGTAACCGAAAAGGGGAAAGTCAAGAATTACGAAATTGTCCGCAGCGTTATAAACTCGAAACGGCGGTTCACCTATGAAGAGGTAGAAAAAATTTTAGACTCGGGCAAAGGAGAACATGCTCAACCATTATCGATGCTATGGTCGCTTGCCCGGCTTTTAAAAGAGAAGCGGATGAAAAACGGCAGCATCGATTTCGACTCGCCCGAAGCGAAGTTCAGGTACGACGAACACGGCAAGCCGGTCGAAGTCAAGATCAAGGGCCGATTGAAAAGTCATCAATTGGTGGAAGAATGCATGCTGCTCGCCAATCAAACGGTCGCCTCGCATATCGGCAGAACCAAGAAGGAGGCCGATGGTTCTCCTTTCGTGTACCGCATCCACGATTCTCCTGACAGAGAAAAAATAATGGAATTGTCAGTTTTTGTCGAAAAATTCGGCCACAAATTAAACGTCAGCTCTTCTGTTTCGTCGAAAGATTTGCAGAAGCTCCTGAACGAAGTGAAAGGGACTCCGGAAGAAAACGTCATCAATAAAGTCTCGCTCCGGGCGATGGCGAAAGCGGTCTATTCTGAGAGAAATATCGGACACTACGGCCTGGCGTTTGACTTCTATACCCATTTCACCTCCCCCATCCGCCGGTACCCTGACCTGATTGTGCATAGAATGCTGGATGAATATTCGAAGGGAATGTCTCACGTGCGCCGGAGACACTTCATCGATGCACTTCCGCAGATATGTAAGTGGTCTTCCGACCGGGAACGTGTAGCGATGGAAGCCGAGCGTGCATCCGTGAAGGTCATGCAGGCGGAATACATGAAGCAGCATCTCGGCGATGAATTCGAAGGAGTAATTTCCGGCGTGACGAACTACGGAATGTATGTCGAGATCAATGATTTGCTTGTCGAAGGGATGATCCATGTCCGCAACATCGGAGATGATTATTACGAGCACGATCAAAAACATTATTCGCTGGTCGGTAGACGTACCGGGCGAACGTTTCGACTTGGGGACAGCATCGCCGTTAAAGTCATTAAAGTAAACGTCGAAAACAGGGAAATTGACTTCGCTTGCATAGAGCCTGAGCTTTCTCCACGGGGGAAAAAGAAACGCAAAAACAGGTAGGAATTTTCGATCAGCGAGCTTCGTTGTAATAGGTGGTAGCAAGCGTGGGAAGAATAAGGATAGAAAACACCCCATATCTATCGAGGAATCTATGAAATTGCGCCTGCTGATAATCGGGATGCTATTGACGGCGGGAGTGTTCTCCGCGGTCGCCCAGGAGGCCGTGTTCGGCAAGAACAAGGTGAAGTACAAGAAATTTGAATGGTGGTACATTCAAACGAACCACTTTGATATTTATTTCAGCGATAACGGTGAATACCTGGCAAATTTTACTGCGGCTGCTGCGGAATCCGCATACACCATGATCAGCAAAAGCTTTCACTACGAGATCAACAATCGAATCCCGATTATGGTGTACAATTCTCACAATGATTTTCAGCAGACCAATGTCTTATCGGAATACCTCGAAGAAGGCATTGGCGGCGTGACTGAGCTGTTCAAAAATAGAGTGGTAGTTCCGTTCGAGGGAAATTACAAAATGTTCCGCCACGTTATCCATCATGAACTGGTGCATGCCGTTTTCAACGACATGTTCTACGGCGGTTCAATTCAGTCGATTATTTCGAACAACATCCGCCTCCAATTGCCGATGTGGTTCAACGAAGGGATGGCAGAGTATCAATCGCTAAAGTGGGACACGAATTCCGACTCGTTCATTCGCGACGCAACGATTCACACATATCTTCCGCCGATCGATTATCTTAGCGGTTACTTCGCGTATCGGGGCGGCCAGTCGGTATGGTATTACATTGCAACTAAATACGGCGATCAAAAGATTGCCGAAATTTTAAATCGGATTAAGGGATCTCGAAGCATCGAGCAAGGCTTTAAAAGCGCACTGGGTTTAAGCGTCTCCGAGTTGAACGATAGGTGGCAGAAAGAACAGAAAGTGCTGTACTGGCCCGACATTGCGAAACGGGAAGACCCGGCGGACTTTGCCACGCAGTTGACCAACCATGTGAAAGATGGGGATTTTTACAACACGAGTCCATCGATCTCGCCTCAGGGGGACAAGGTGGCGTTTATTTCCGACCGCGACGACTATTTCGATGTCTTTATCATGTCTACCATCGACAATAAGGTGACCAAGATTGTCGACGGACAGAGGACGAAAAATTTTGAAGAGTTGCATCTTCTGACGCCCGGCATTACATGGTCCCCCGACGGAAAAAAAATTGCCCTCGCCGTGAAAAGCGGAGAGAGCGACGCGATATTCATCGTCGACGCAGCCACGGGCAGCCAGGAGAAAATTCAATTTCAGCTCCAAGGGATCTTTTCGGTCGACTGGTCGCCAAAAGGGGACAAACTTGCATTTGTGGGAGACGACGCGAAAGAGTCGGACATTTATCTCTACGACCTGACGACGAAAGACCTCACGAATCTTACCGACGATATTTTTTCAGACTCGGACCCGCACTGGTCCCCCGACGGGAAGACCATCTACTTTGTGTCGGATCGAAGAGACAATATTAATCGCAGTGCTTTGCCTTCAAGCTTCAAAATGTCAAATTACGATTATTCTGAATCGGATATTTATTCTCTCAATGTTGAATCGATGGAGATGAAGCGAATCGTCGCCTACTCCGGCAGCGATGCGTCGTCGCCCGTGATCGGACCGGACGGGACAAAGATGCTCTACGTTTCCGACAGGAACGGTATCGGGAATATTTATGAACGCAATCTTGTAACCGGAGCTGACCGTCCCGTCACGAATTCGCTTTCAGGAGTATTCCAGCTGTCGTTGTCGGCGGATGGAAACAAACTTTCGTTTGCGGCATTGAACGAGGCGGGGTTCGACATTTACCTTATGAAGGCACCGTTCGACAAAAAATTGGCGACGGCCGATATTGAACCGACCGAATATGTTAAACGAAAGATGCGATTAGCAGAAAAGACTGCTCCCACCCCCGATGGGCAAGGATCAAAAGACTCTTCGTCTCTTGCTGTTGCCTCGCCGAAGGACACTGCGGGCGTATACGGCGACCGGGTGAAGATCGATTTTCAGAATTACGTTTTTTCCGACGAACAGGCTAAAGGGAAATTACCTTCTTCCGAGCCGGTAACAGCAGCTAAACAGATTGAACCGAACGATAATGTCGACGCGGAGGGGAACTATAAGGTCAACAAATACAAACTCAATTTTTCACCCGATATCATTTACGGGAATGCAGGCTACAGCACATTCTACGGCGTGCAGGGCACGACGGAAATGGCTTTCAGCGACATGCTCGGAGACCACCAAATCTATTTCCTCACCAATCTGATGCTCGATTTGGAGAACAGTGATTACGTCATCGCGTATAATTATTTGCCGACGAAGATTGATTACGGGATTGAGGGATTTCACAGTGCGCGGTTTTTATATCTGTACGACCAGACGGGTAATGTTGACTTGTACCGTTTTCAAACGTGGGGTATCGGAGGTTCGGCGTCGTACCCGCTGGATAGATTTAATCGATTCGATTTCAATTTGGCATGGTTGAATCTTTCTCGGCAAAACCTCGACGCACCGACCCTTGATCAACCGACCGATGAGCGGAACCTCCTGATGCCGTCAATCAGTTATATTCACGACACGTCGCTCTGGGGTATCACTGCGCCGAGTAACGGGACCCGATATAATTTTACCGCGATGCTGAGCCCGGCGATTACCGGGGGTGACCACTCGCTTGATTTTCAAACCTATACGCTCGATTACCGGACATATGAAAAATTTTGGAGGGATTATTCTTTCGTGATTCGCTGGGCGGGCGGAGTGAGCATGGGGAGAGATCCGCAGAGGTTTTTCATCGGCGGAATCGACGGGTGGATTAACCGTGAATTCGATAACGGCGGGATCCCGATTCAGAACGTCGAAGACTACGCTTTTCTATCGCCGGCGCTCCCGATGCGCGGATTTGATTACAATGCAAAGTACGGCACGAAGTACGGCTTGATGAATTACGAACTTCGCTTCCCGCTCATTCGCTATCTTGTGACCGGCGGATTGCCGCTCGCGCTCCAAAATATCACGGGCGCACTTTTTGTCGATGTCGGATCATCGTGGACCGATGATAAGGCGTATCGGTTCTTTGCGAAAGATGCTGGAGGGAGTTACATTGCGCAGGATTTGCTGATGGGAACAGGGTACGGTGTTCGAACGATCTTGTTCGGATTACCCCTGAGGTTCGACGTGGCTTGGGCATTCAACGGCCAATCGTTCGCTACTCCCATATACTATGTGTCGCTTGCGGAGGATTTCTAGCTCCATTTCTCCGAAAGCATGTATTGTACTTTTGGATAATTCATTCACCGCGAAGGACGCTAAGGACGCAAGGATTTCTCAAGAATTTTGAAACAATTTTTTTGTGCACTTAGCGTCCTTTGCGGCAATAATGCAATAGTCAATTTTAGCAATCGCCCGCCGTATAACTATTCCCAATTCCTAATCGTCCGATACCTTCAAAGTTCCGGACAACGTTTTCCACAGCGAATCTGAAAAAACTCACTGCTATACTTTCGATTTCTTGATTTGCCTGCTCCAGTAAAGGTAGAACGGAATTCCTGCGATGAGCAAGAATAATCCCACCATGGAGTCGGCGGTTTGTTGCACTACTGTGTTGTACACAAACCAGGTTGCTACAATAATGAAGGCTATTGGGATATAAGGGTAGCCCGGAACCTTGTAAGGGCGGGGTGTGTCCGGCATTTTTTTCCTGAGCACAAATACTGCCGATGCGCCGAGCGCATAGAAAATCCAGCCGGCAAAAATGACGTATGTAAAAATCTGGTCGTAGGTTCCGGTAAGTGTCAAAATGGATGCCCACACGCCTTGCACAAGAAGCGATGTCCCGGGCGTCCGGTACTTCGGATGAATTTTCCCCAGGCTTCCGAAGAATAGCTTGTCTTTCGCCATGGCAAAATAGACGCGGGCCGTCGTCATCGAAGTGGCGTTAACTGTACCGAATGTGGAGATCATCACCATTGCAGAAATTATTGCCCCGCCGTAGCCGTGAAAGATTCTTTCCATCACGTCGGCAGCGACGAGTTTTGATGTTGCGATCTCACCAATTGGGAGAATGTACAAATAGGCAAGATTGGTGGCGACGTAAATGAGGATGATGATCAAGGTGCCGAGAACAAGCGCCAGGGGGATGTTTTTCTTCGGCTCTTTTACCTCACCTGCAAGATACGTAAGACTGTTCCATCCGTCGTACGACCAGAGTGTTGCGATCATCGCTACGCCGATAGCACTCAACAAAGCGCCCGACGCAGGAGCACCCCATAACGGGAAGAAATGCGCCGTGCTTCCATGCCCGACTGTAAATGCAAGAACGACAATTCCACCGATAGCCAGGATTTTCAGAAATGTAAAAACATCCTGGACAAACCCGCCGATGTGAACTCCGAAATAATTGACGCCTGCAAGGAGGAGGATTGAAGAAATTGCGACGAGGCTGACGCCAATGTCTTTTAATGGATATATATTCCCGATAAGGGGGAGTTTCCACGCTTCGAGCTCCGGGCTGAAGTGGGGCAGGACGACGAAATAGCCGAGGTAACGTGCAAATGCCACGGCAATTGCGGCAATCGAACCCGTTTGGTAAACGATGAACGTTGTCCAGCCGTAAAGAAATGCTGTCAGGTCACCGTATGTGACGCGAAAGAAGACATACTGACCGCCGGCTTCCGGAATCATTCCGGCAATCTCGGCGTTTGTCAGCGCACCCGCCAGCGTCAGCAATCCCGTGAGGATCCAGACAAAAATCATAATACCCGGAATCTGAACAGTTGCTGCGATGCTCTGCGGTGTAAGAAAAATTCCGGAACCGACTACTGAGCCGATGACAACCATAATGGCCGATGTCAGCCCAAGGCGGCGGGCTAAAGTTGGTTCGGTCTCCTGCAGTTCGTGCGTTGTCATAAGTTCTCGCGAGGTATAAAAAAATTAGTAGTGCGCATAATGCCGGGATGAGGCATAGGGTATTTCATAGTGTGTCGGCAATAGCGGTGGCGGTTAATACTCGATGGGCTGCTTTGTAAGAACGAAAATAATGAATGAACTCTGAACTTGCAAATGAAGAATAGTGAATTCATTAGACGCGTGAAGCATTCGATGATATCACTTCATCGCCTGGCTTATTCGATTCGTGGCGGCTTGTAATCGAAGGAGCCTGCTTAAATCGAGTTGGAATTTGAGGTCGTTCAATCGCCGCGCAAGAATAACGACAACTCCCGCTGTAACCGTTTCGGCAGTACCGAGCATTGCAAGGACCCAGCCATTATGGACAAACTGCGGCAACCAGACAAAAACGGTCATTGAAATGATCGGAGACATTATTCCTCCGATGAACAAACCGAGGCGGGCGGGGTTGGTGAAGTCTTGTTTCACTGCGGCGCTCCAATGGAGGGGCTGATTTTTCAGCGAGAGCTTGCCGTCTCTGACCAGATCGTCTATGCACTGTTTGTACATGCGAATACTTTGAAGGGCGGTTGTCAGCGAGAGCGCAACGGAGGTGACCCCAAATACTATTCCTGCCCATGCAAGCTCACCTTTATCGATCAAAGGATCGACTTGAAAGGCGCCGTATGCGGCAAGCGCGAAGACCGGGATGAGGAGGCGCGAACGGACGATCAGTTGTTTCCATGTGAAACCGGAACCGCGCAGAGCGAACAATTCTGCCGTTTCAGCAAGGACGTCGTCGGTTGACGACGCAACAAGTTTTCCGAAGCCGCGCGTGTAGAGTTCGAGAACGTGCGTAATCGGTCCTATAATCAGCAGAGCCTTGATGATGGCCTGACCGGCTGCTGTCCGTGTATCAGCATTGTCGAACACCATACGGCTTGTTACATGCCGGATGATAATCGGCGATATGACTTCATTGAGCTCCTCGACGAGTTGTTTGTCGGTCTGGGAGATCCCAAGGTTTCCCTCATCGACCAGAATGAATTTTTTAAAGTCGAGCCTGTGAGATAGAATGACTGCGATTTCTTCGTCAAGGTCGACGCTGTTTTTTGCAGCTAGTTCATGGTCGGAAGGAAGAAGCAATGGCCTGGTCCGCGTCAAGAGCAAGCGCGGGAGCCATGTAATGATGGTGCGGTGCTGGCTTAGTACTGCAATGTTGTTGATGGCGCTCAGAACACGCTCAGGAGTTTTTTCTATCGTCCGGATTCCGATCGCTTTGCCGCTTTTGAAAACTTTCGCTATGCGATTTTTCAGCGAAGGTTCCTTCTTCAGAGCATAGCGGAGCTCTTTCGGAAGAAGTTTAGGGAACTCCAGTTCCTCCTCCAATGAGATGACGAGGAGATTATACAAACCGACAGGAGGTTTTTTTTGAAAGCGAAGAAGCTGTGTGAGGTACGAAGGAAGCTTTAAAGATCGAAGATGCCGGATAAATGCCATGTGTTGAGTTTGTCTTTAAAAAATATATAAAGAACTGTCGCTACAAGCAATAAAGATTCGTTGCCAATAAAAAACCCTGTTTCTTGCCGAAACAGGGTTTTTGTACTCATGAGTGAAAAAGAAGCGATGAATTACTTCGTTGAATCTGCTTTCATCATGCCGCCTTTTTTCATCTTCATTGCTTTTGCAGGCTTCTTGGCTTTTGCCATTTTCTTCGCTGAGGTCGCTTTCTTGGCTTTTGTCGCCTTCTTGGCTTTTGCCATTTTCTTTGATTTCATCGCTTTCTTTGTCATCTCTTTCTTCGCAGGCGGGGCTTGCGTGTCTTGAGGTTTCATAGCATCTTGGCCTAATGACAACGTGAAGGCAAAGGCAAGAGCCAGCAATAAACTACACAAACGTTTCATCAAACAATCGCTCCTTTCAAAAACATTAATATTGAATAAATTGAGTTATGGTGGGTTTTATGTGCTTAGGCTAGAATTCTTTGATGCGTAACTTATGATATTGTATTTTCATTGTCAAGTGAAAAGCGGCTAATTGCGTAAAAGAGGAAGGACAACGGTAAATTGGCTTCCTTTATTTACTTCGCTTCGAACGAATATCTTGCCTCCGTGAGTCTCCGTAATCCAGCGCGCAATCGATAGCCCGAGTCCGGTCCCTCCCATTTCTCGCGATCGGCCTTTGTCCACACGGTAGAACCTGTCAAATATCTTCGATTGTTCTTCCGCTGGAATGCCGATTCCATTATCGCTAACAATTATTTTGGCCGAACCGTTCTCGCGAACCAGCGATAATGCAATTGCGCCGTTTTTCGGAGTATATTTGATCGCGTTGTCGAGGAGGTTAAGGATAAGCTGGCGAAGCCGTACGGTGTCCCCCGAGACAGTCAGATTTTCGACTGTTTCAAGAGTGACGCGGATGTGTTTCTTTTCGGCAAGCATTTCACTGTCTTCATGCAGTTCACGCACGATCGGGGCCAACGCGACTTTTTCAAAAGTGAACGCCGATTTCCCGATGTCGCCCTTTGCGAGCATCAAGAGATTTTCGATGATGGAGGACATGCGGAGAATTTCATCGAGCGTGCTCGAAAGAATTCGCCGGTATCCTACGCTGGATTGTTTTGATCGGAGGGCAAGTTCAAGCTCTCCCCGCATGATGGTGAGCGGTGTACGAAGCTCGTGGGAAGCATCGACCGAGAATTGCTTTATTTGGTCGAACGAACTTTGAAGACGGCCGATCATGTCGTTGAATGTAGAAATCAACCTCCCGATTTCGTCGTCCACGTCGACAGAGAGAATACGCTGGTCAAGGTTTTGGGCGGTGATGTCTCGCGCCGTTTTCGTGATTTTATCGACTGGCTTGAGTGATTTGTTTGCGAGGAACCATCCTCCGAGGACCGAGAGGATAAGTGCCACCGGAACCAGGATGACGAATATTGAAAAAAGATTCCCCAGCACCTCCCCGATCTCAACTTCAGGGTAGGCGACGTAGATTTTCGCGAAAGCGTTCTGGGTCACCGCAAGACGAAGGGGTTGTCCCTGAGCGTCGTAGATCGTCACAAGCTTTGTCGTGTTAAACGGGATATCTTCGAAGATAATATCTTCCTTTCCCAGGCTGTACGATTTGTAGAGGATGTCTCCGTTGCGGTCGCGGATTTGGATGATCTGTTTCTTAGGGCTCAGCAGGGTGTGTTCATAAATCTGATTCCAGATCTGATCGAACTCCGTAGAATCCTCTTCCGTAACCTCCACTTCATGAGAGCGCTTGACCTTCTTCTCCTGTTTTTTTGCGGGCGGCTTGACTCGCTGCTGTTTCAGTTTCACTTTCCGCGCCTGAGGTTCGATGAAGTTTTTTAGCCAGACGACCTCGTTGCGGAGCGAGTAGTCAAGATTTCCCAAGAGGTTTTCCTTGGTGTAGAAGTACGCAGTTGCGCCGAAGCTGAACAACGTAACGCCAAGAATTAGGGTGTACCATGCCGTCAGCTTTAGCCGTATCGAATGGAGGTATTTCATCTCAGGACGCTTTCATCATATATCCGACACCCCGGACGGTATGGATAAGTTTTTTTTCATATTCTCCGTCTATCTTGTTGCGCAAATGGTTGATGTACACGTCGATGATGTTCGTGCCGGTGTCGAAGTTGTAATTCCAAATATGTTCGGAAATAATCGTGCGGCTCAACACTTTGTTCGTGTTTCGCATGAAGTATTCGAGCAGCGTGTATTCTTTCCCCGTCAATTCTATGAGGCTGTCTCCCCGCGTTGCTTTATGCGACACAAGATCAAGAGTCAGGTCTGCAACAGTGAGCGTAGTTGATTTTTCGGGACCGCCCCGCCGCAGCAGCGAGCGGACGCGTGCCAGCAATTCGGCAATCGCGAATGGCTTTACCAGGTAGTCGTCGGCCCCCGAATCAAGCCCTTTCACCTTATCGTCTACAGAACCCTTTGCCGTAATCACCAGCACCGGGGTAGAAATTTGCTTTCCGCGCAATTCTTTCAGCACCGTCAGCCCGTCCTTCTTAGGCATCAGGATGTCAAGAATGATAAGGTCGAACGACCCGTCGGATCCAAGCTCTTCACCTTTGTCCCCGTCGTATGCAAGCTCGACAAGGTAGCCGTCTTCTTCCAACCCCTTTTTAATAAACGCGCCGACTTTTTTTTCGTCTTCAACGACCAATATCTTCATCAGATTTTCATTCCTCACCGATACGTCCGCTACCATATTAAAACACTTTAGCTCGACTTGCAAATATTGTTTTTGGAAAAGTGGGCGGTTTTCTCTATATTCAACAACAAAATCATGAGAAAATTCATACCCGCGATTTTTGTCCTTCTTGCTTTTTACAGTTGGTCGTGCGGTCTTTTACAAACGGTCGCTGTGAATTCAACGACGGGCATCGTTGACAACGGTCTCACCGCAATTTTTGAGGAGTCCGACCTTACGCTTGCGGAGCAGTCGATTCCCGCGAACCTGACGCTTCTCGAAGCCCTCTACCGCTCAAAAGATAATGACGACGACCATCTTGCGTTATTATTAACGCAAGCGTACGCCGGTTACGCTCTCGGATTTGTCGAAGATAAAGACCCCGACCGTGCGAAAGCACTCTACAGCCGGGCGCGCGATTACGGTTTGTCGGTCTTGATGAAAAATAAAGAGTTCCACACCGCGTTTGACGGCAGCCCCGAAGAATTTAGGCGAGGCGTTGACGCCTTCTCCAAGGATGATGTTCCTATAATTTTCTGGACCGCGAATGCCTGGGGAAACCTTATCAAAGTGAGTCTTGCCGATCCGGCGGCCGTTGCCGATCTTTACAAAGTCAATTCACTGATGGCGTTTGTGCTTCGGAACGATGAGAGTTTCTATTACGGCAGCGCACATTTGTATTTCGGGACGATTCTGGCGACAGTTCCTAAGAATCTTGGCGGAAAGCCTGACAGCGCGAAAGGTCATTTTGACAAATGTTTTGAAATTGGAGGAGGGAAATTTCTTCTTCCGTACGTTTACCTGGCCCAGAGTTATGCAGTCCAAGTTCAGGACAAGGCGCTGTTTGAATCCTCTTTGAAGACCGTTGAAGACGCCTCCATCGATATTTTGCCGGAACAGCGGCTGGTCAACGCAATCGCGAAGGAAAAAGCAAAGGCACTGCTGGCGAAAGAAAACGACCTCTTTTTTTAGACAAACATCATTGCAGGCCCGTTCCTTGGCTGCTAAAGGAATTCCGATATGAAATATTTCGTCATCACGCTGCTCATTCTTGCTGCTCAGGCGTCGGCACAGGAGTTCACTATCAAATTTGCTACACTCGCCCCCGAAGGGAGCACGTGGATTACCGTCATGAAAGAATACGATCAGGTAATCCGCAAAGAGAGCGGAGGACGGCTCGGATTCAAGATCTACGCCGGCGGTGTAGCCGGCGACGAAAAGGATGTGATTCGCAAAATTCGTCTCGGACAATTTCAGAGCGCCGGTATCACCGGCGTCGGAATCGGCGAGATCGCGAAGTCTGCGCGAATCCTCGACGCTCCGTTTCTATTTAAAAATCACGATGAGGTTGACTACATCCTCGATCAATACGATGCAGAGCTTCGCAAAGAATTCGAAAATGGAGGATATGTACTTCTCGGATGGGCCGAGGTCGGATTTGTCTATGTCTTTACCAATACCCCAGTAACGAAGGTCGAAGATATGCGCAGCGTGAAGATGTGGCAATGGGAGGGGGACCCCGTTGCAGAGGCGACATTTAAAGCCTTTGGCATCAACCCAATCCCGCTCTCGATCACCGACGTGCTGACGTCGCTTCAGACCGGCCTCATCAACGGCATGTATACTTCTCCCCTCGCCGGTGTTTCGCTGCAGTGGTACACCGCTACGAAATATATGCTCGACTACCCTCTCACGAACGCATCCGGAGCGGTGGTTATTGCAAAAAGGGATTTTGACAAAATGCCGGCTGACCTTCAAGAAATTCTTCTCCGCAACGGAAAACAGTTGATGCGAAAACTGACCGAGCTGAGCCGCAAAGACAATGCAAAATCCCTCGACGTCTTGAAGAAAAACAAAATCATCTTTACGAAGCCCGATGCGAGCGAAATAAGCCGCTACGAAGAGATTGGAAAAAATGCACGCCGGTTGATGGTAGGGAAGCTCTATTCGGAAGATCTACTCAATCGCGTGGAAAAATCGGTGGCGGACTTCCGTGCCAAGGAGAAGAAATGAAGTTCCTGTTGTCCGTCGATCGATGGCTCGCCCGCATCACCGGATGGCTGATCATATTTTTCCTCGGTGTCATGATCGTCATGGCGTTCGGACAGGTTGTGCTCAGAAATTTTTTTCATACCAGCATTGAATGGGGGGATGTTTTTCTCCGTCATTTAGTTCTGTGGCTCGGTTTCCTCGGCGCGGTCATTGCGACAGGCGAAGGTCGCCATTTGAAAATTGAATTCATCAACAAGCTTGCGCCGGAGCGGTACAGGAAAATTATCTACATCGTCACGAGTCTTTTTGCTGCCGTGGTCTGTTTCTTTTTGATGGAAGCTGCAATAGCGTTTGTCCGGATGGAAAGGGAATCCGCAGATACGCTTATCCTCAACCTTCCCACCTCGTACTTCGTCATGATTATACCGGTCGGTTACGGGATCATTTCGTTCAGGTTTGTCGTCCGTTCTCTCGCGTGGGCCGCGGAAATCATCAAAGGAAACTGGCACATCGAGGAGCAGCACTGATGCCTCTCATTTACATCGTTCTTGGATTGGCCGTTCTTGTCCTCTTCGGTGCGCCTCTCTTTGCGATTATCGGCACGATATCGCTGTTGGGATTCTCTTCGCAGAGTATCGACACCGCCGCGATCATAGTGGAAATGTACCGCCTTGCGGACCAGCCGGTGCTCCTCGCTATTCCGCTCTTCACCGTATCGGGATATTTTCTCGCGGAAAGCAAAGCGCCGCAGCGCATTGTTGCGTTCGCTCAGGCACTCATCGGATGGATGCCGGGGGGACTTGCGATCGTGGTTCTTGCAAGCTGTGCAATTTTTACGGCGTTCACCGGAGGATCGGGAATTACCATCGTTGCCCTCGGCGGCCTTGTCTTCCCGATTTTGATCTCTGAAAAATACAACGAGAAATTTGTTCTCGGCCTCGTTACGACATCGGGAAGTCTCGGGCTCCTTTTCCCTCCGAGCTTGCCGATCATATTATACGGCACGGTGGCCGAGGTTTCAATCGATCAATTGTTTCGGGCGGGAATTGTTCCGGGCATTTTGCTCGTCGTTGTCTTGGCGATCTACAGCATCCGCCAGGGAGTAGCGTCGAAGATCGACCGGCATCCGTTCGACTTAAGAAAATTATGGACTGCTTTCAAACAGGTTATCTGGGAAATCCCGCTGCCCTTCTTCATCATCGGTGGAATTTACGGTGGATATTTTACCGCAACCGAAGCTGCTGCTGTTACGGCGTTTTATGTTTTTATCGTAGAAGTATTCGTCTACAGGGACTTAAAACTTACAACTGACGTGCCAAGAGTCATGCAAGAAAGCATGGTGCTCGTCGGAGCGATTCTTATGATCCTTGCCATGGCGATGGGTCTCACCAGTTTCCTTATCGATCAACAGATACCGCAAAGGCTATTCGAGATAATTCGGCAGGTGGTCGAGAGCAAGATCGTTTTCCTGATGATCCTGAACGTTTTCCTCCTCGTGATCGGCATGATGATGGAAATATTTTCGGCGATCGTCGTCGTTCCGCTCATCGTTCCGATCGCCAAACAGTACGGCGTGGACCCAATCCATCTCGGCATCATTTTTCTCGCCAACCTTGAAATTGCATACTTAATGCCGCCAGTCGGTATGAATCTTTTCATGTCGAGCTTTCGCTTCAAGAAAACGATCGGGCAGGTTACAGTTGCAACGTTTCCGTTTATCCTCGTCCTCTTAGCCGGATTGTTTATTATTACGTATGTTCCGCAATTGAGTCTGTGGCTGGTGAAGTAAAAATTCATTTGTCTGGGAACTAATCTCCGATACGAAGAGCAGGTTTCAATTCTCACTGTCCGAAGCAGGTATTTCACAAAAGACATTGAAAATAGGGGGGGTATAAAAGATAATCCATCCGAACATCCATCCACAAAAGGGGGATCCATGAAACAGACGCAATTGGTACCGTTCGATCTTATCGAGCACCGAATATTTTTGCTAAGAGGGCAAAGAGTCATGTTCGACAGAGATCTTGCAGAGCTGTATGGTGTAGAAACGAAGTATCTCAACCGTCAGGTGAAGAGAAACCGGGAGCGATTTCCGCGGGAGTTTATGTTTCAGGTAACCAATAAAGAAAGAAATGAACTGGTGACAAATTGGCACCGGTTCGATTCGTTGAAACATTCAAACATGCTGCCATTTGCGTTCACCGAGCATGGAGTTGCGATGCTTTCGTCAGTTCTTCATGGCAAAAGAGCAATTCGGATAAATATTCTCATCATCAAAGTATTTGTTAAGCTGCGAGAAATTCTCACTAATCACAAAAAGCTCGCATTGAGACTTAAAGAACTGGAAATGAGAGTAGACAAGCATGATGATACGATCATGGCAATTTTCGATGCGATACGCCAATTGATGGCTCCACCGGAAAGACCAAAACGGCCGATTGGATTCTGAAGTTGATTTGAGCTTGGAACGAACTCTTTGATAAAACGCGGACGGCCAGAGTTCTGATATTTTCCCGGCTCATTCGTTGAATCTGCTCCGATATTCTTCTATATTCAATCAATGGCCAAGATAACTACAAGGTATGTCTGCCAATCGTGCGGCTACATGTCTCCCCGGTGGACTGGGAAATGTCCGAACTGCAATGAATGGAACACATTCGTTGAGGAAGCTCCGACGCCGGCAAAGATTGCCCGCAAGTCGGGAGGCGTCGCTTCAAAACTTGAGCCGGTGGCGCTGAAGGATGTCAACGGTTTTGAGGATGTTCGCTTCAAAACCGGCATTGCAGAGTTCGACCGGGTTCTTGGGGGAGGATTGGTTTCCGGTTCCGTTGTCCTGCTCGGCGGCGACCCTGGCATTGGCAAGTCGACGTTGATGATGCAGGTGGCGTTGAAGCTTCGGGATAAGGTCATTCTATACATTACCGGTGAGGAGTCGCTCAAGCAAATTAAGTTGCGTGCAGAGCGCCTGGGAACGGAATCGAATTCCGTCCTCCTTCTTCCCGAGACAAATTTAGAAATGATTTCGGATGTTATCGAACGTGGCAATCCCGACATCGTCATCGTCGATTCGATTCAAACCATGTTTCGCCCCGATTTGGAAAGCGCACCGGGGAGTGTGGGGCAGGTGCGCGAAGCGACTGCATTGCTCACCCGCATTGCCAAGTCGAAGAGCATACCGTTGATTCTTATCGGACACGTGACAAAAGAAGGGATACTCGCCGGCCCGCGTGTTATCGAGCACATGGTCGACACCGTCCTGCAATTTGAGGGTGAGCGGCATTATTCGTACCGCATTCTCCGTGCAACGAAGAACCGATTCGGTTCTACGAATGAGATCGGAATTTTCGAAATGCACGACGACGGGATGCACGAGGTAAAAAATCCGTCCGAAGTATTTCTTTCGGAACGGACATACGGTGCGTCCGGCGCGACAATTGTTGCGACCCTGGAGGGGACAAGACCGATCCTGATCGAAGTACAGGCTCTTGTCAGTTCAACGAGCTATGGTCTTCCACAAAGGACGGCCACGGGTTTTGACTTGAGACGTCTTCAGATGTTATTGGCCGTTCTTGAGAAAAGGGTCGGCTTAAACCTCGGCTCGCAGGACGTTTTTGTGAACGTGGCAGGAGGAATTCGCATCGATGAGCCGGCCGCCGATTTAGGGATTGCATCTTCGATCGTTTCTTCTCTCCGCGACGTTCCTGTCGATTCGCAAGCCGTTGCCATCGGCGAAATCGGTTTAGGTGGAGAGATCCGCACCATCGCCCATAGTGAGAAACGTGTGCAGGAGGCCGCTAAACTTGGCTTCAAGAAAATTATCGTTCCTAAAAACAACCTCAAGCATCTCAAAACTGCGAACGGAATTTCCATCGTCGGCGTCGAAACGATCGGTCAGGCGATCAAGGAGTTAGTTGGTTAGCGCGGAGCCGGAGTCTTGAGTCCTGGATTCAAAGTCCTGAGTCCGAAGTCCAAGGTCCGGAGTCCTGAGTCCAAACTCTAGAGTAGGTTTCAAATTACTTTTAATTCCTAATTCTTAATTAATAATTATCAATTTCGTGTTGGGCAATGCTTTCATGACAGAGGCTATCGAACTCTCGCGAAAAAACATTCGTGAAGGGAAGGGGGGACCGTTTGCAGCCGTGGTGGTAAAGAGCGGGAAAATTATCGCGCGCGGGACAAACCTCGTGACATCGACGAACGACCCGACTGCACATGCTGAAATTGTCGCAATCAGGGAAGCATGCCGCATCCTTGGCACGTTTCAATTGACCGGCTGCGACCTGTACACTTCATGCGAGCCGTGCCCGATGTGCCTAGGTGCCATCTACTGGGCGCGCCCCGACAAAATATTTTACGCGAACACACACATCGATGCCGCAGGGATTGGGTTCGACGATTTTTTCATCTATAAGGAGATTGCTCTTCCGATCTCGGGGCGAAAAATTCCGATGGTTCAAATGATGCGCGATGAGGCTTCAGTCGCTTTTGGGGAATGGCAAAAGTTGCAAGATAAAATTCACTATTAATAAAGAAAGTTAAAAATTTAAAATTAAAAGTGAAAAAATTTATGCATTAAATGTGCTTTTCATTTTACATTTTTAATTTTGCACTGAAGAGACCACAATGGATATTCTAATCGCAACCAACAATCGTTACAAAGTCGAAGAAATATCGAGCTTGCTTGCGCCCCAACAATGGAGGGTGAAAAGCTTAATCGACTTTCCAGGCGTTCCAAAAACAATTGAAGACCTTCCTACACTCGAGGGAAATGCTCTCAAGAAAGCGCATGAGGCGTTCAAGGCTACCGGCTTGCTTTCTATTGCCGACGATACAGGCCTGGAATGTTACTATCTCGAACTGAAGCCGGGGGTACTTTCCGCGCGCTATTCCGGCGAGAATGCAACGTATGCGGACAATAACGCAAAACTCTTACATGCATTGAGAGGTGTTCCGCCCCGGCGGCGCAATGCACGTTTTCGAACTGTGATTGCGATTGTCGGAAATAACGTCCAAAAAGTGGTTGAAGGTAAATTGGAAGGAATTATCGGGGAATCTCCGCGTGGAGCAAACGGATTTGGCTACGACCCGCTTTTCATCCCGCGCGGCTCAAAGAAGACATACGCAGAGCTGACCTTGGAAGAAAAGAACAAGATCAGTCACCGTGCAATGGCGGTTTCGCAAGCAATAGAAGTGCTCAGTGCTTTAGGAATTAAAAATTAAAAGTGTAAAGTTAAAACCGCTGTTAAACAGTCCTCAGCAAATTTCTTCTAACTTTTCACCTTTAATTCATAATTCTTAATTATCAATTATTCCCTTCCTCCGTCAACTTGTCCCGTACCCGCTCCGTCCAATCCGTAATTGAATCCCTGTCGGCGGCGGAGAGATTAGCGTCGGTGTGGATAAAGAGATACTTCTGGATGGGCATATCGCCTTTTGACACCTGTTCGTAAATCTGTCCCAGCTTGACCACGCGTTTGCTCTTCGTATAGTTTCCCCATTCGGAAAAATTAAGATGACGCCGTCCTTCTGCCACGTCATCTGCCACGAGCCATGAAACGGGTGCAATATAACTATACCATGGCCAGCGCGTTTCATTTGAGTGACAGTCGAAACAGGCCGCAGTGATGAGTTTCGACACCGGCGGTGTGAACTCGGCTTGGGCCGCTATGCTTTTCGCTTGGTCGACAGGCGGGTTCGATCTGTCGGGCTGGTGAACTTGAATGAGAACAAATACTGCCGCCACAACTATTCCAACCCACCGAACTATTTTTTTCAACGTTCTTTCTCCATCGGTTTTTATAAAAGCTCATTTTCGGATTGCTTCGAACTGCCGCCGGAACTCTTCCGGGAAGGCGACAGGCCTTCCGGTCTCCATTTTGACAAAAAGTCCTGTCTGCTCTGCGGACGCAACGACAGTTCCATTAACAATAAATTCTGCCGAAAGAATCCCTTTGACATTTCCCATCTCACTTGCCCACATGATGCCGGCCACCGAATCAAAGAGCTTCACGGGCCGCTTGTAGTCGATCATCGTTCGCATCACCACCGGTGCAATTCCCCGCTCCATCAAAATTTTCAGGGGCAGGTATGTATCCAGCACGAGCATTCGCAGGTCTTCAAGCCATCGGATATAGACGATGTTGCTGACATGCCCGGCAAAATCTATATCATAAGTTTTTGGTTGAAACGTTATTTCAACGTGGAGCGGTTTTCGGTCACCTGGCGGCATCGGTCACTTCTTTCAGTGAGTTAGAATATATTTCGCAGTCGTGATGCGAGAAACAGACGAAGATAACTTTTTCAGGAAGAACAGAAGCCGAAAGATACGACGCTACGGTCTTCAAAGCAATCCGTGACGCGCGTTCTACCGGAAATCCGTATGCGCCGGTGCTTATCGACGGAAAAGAAACAGTTCTTAATCGATGTTTTGTCGCGAGGCTGAGACTATTTGTGTAGCATCGAGCAAGTAATTCGTCTTCACGATGTTTTCCGTCCTGCCATACCGGTCCGACGGTGTGAATGACCCATCGCGCAGGAAGATTGTACCCTTTTGTGATTTTCGCTTCTCCTGTTTCGCATCCGTTCAATGTCCGGCACTCTTCAAGGAGTTTCGGCCCAGCCGCCCGATGGATAGCACCGTCGACGCCGCCACCACCGAGCAGAGAACCATTCGCGGCGTTGATGATCGCATCGACGTTTTGCGTGGTAATGTCTCCCTCAACAATAGAAATTCTTTCAAACATAGTGACGATTCACCACTTTTTGAAAACGAAGAATGCTGCAGCGATGAGAAGAACAAAGCCTACGGCATAATTCCATTTCAGTTCTTCCTTGAGATACACAATCGAGAAAACACTGAACACCACGAGCGTGATCACCTCCTGAATGGTTTTTAACTGAGCACCGGAGAATTGATACGAGCCTATCCTATTTGCCGGCACCTGAAAACAATACTCGAAGAAAGCGATGAGCCAACTGATTACCACCACCTTCCAAAGCGGAACTTCTCTGAATTTTAAATGACCGTACCAGGCAAACGTCATAAAAATATTCGATACGGTCAAAAGCCCTACGGTTTTCATATGCCTCCTCGCTGGTGAATGGGGTATTACCTAAAATGTCACGCTCTTTGAATTGACAAGATAATTAGAGTAAAGAAAGTTTCCAATAGGAAAAAATCTACGTTTCTCATCATCTCTACTATTTCTCTTTGGACCATACGTTGACTCTCCTTCGCTATTTTCGTATTTTTACTACAGAACAAAAAGGGAAATTTGCCATCAATGATCGTTAAGCTTGCACTCGAGAACGGAACTGTCTTCACAGGCGAGAATTTCGGCGCCGAGGGAGAAGTTACCGGCGAGGTTGTTTTCAATACAAGCATCACCGGCTACCAGGAAATCCTCACTGACCCGTCGTACGCCGGACAGATCGTTACGATGACCTATCCGCTTATCGGAAACTACGGGGTCAACATTGACGACCTCGAATCGGTCAAGCCGCAGGTTTCCGGGTTTATTGTGCGCGAGTATTTTGAGTTCTACAGCAATTGGCGGGCGACGTCGAGCCTGGGCGATTGGTTGAAAAAACATAATATCATCGCCATTCAGGGGATCGATACACGGATGTTGACAAAAATGATCCGAACTCAGGGTGCTCTACGAGGCGTTCTTTCGACAAAAGACCTTGACGACGCGAGCCTGATAAAAAAGGCAAAGGCATCGCCGGACATGAACGGGTTAGACCTGGCGAAAAACGTGACGTGCGAGTCTCCTTACACATGGAATGAAATCGACACGACAATGTTTGCTCTCGCTCCGGAAGGGGCGGAAACTAAACGCAATGGAGAACGGTACAAAGTTGTGGTGTATGATTATGGAGTGAAACAAAATATTTTGCGGCGGCTAACGCGGTACGGTTGCAGCCTGACGGTAGTTCCGGCATCGTATACCGCGGAACAGGTGCTGGCGATGAACCCGGACGGAATTTTTCTCTCCAACGGACCGGGCGACCCCGATGCAGTGAAGTATGCGATAATGAACCTCAAGAAATTAATCGGCACGAAACCAATGTTCGGAATTTGTCTCGGCCATCAATTGCTCGCGCTTGCGTTGGGTGGAAAAACGTACAAATTGAAATTCGGGCATCGCGGCGCGAATCATCCCGTGAAAAATCTTCAAACGAACGATATCGAAATCACTTCACAGAACCACGGCTTTGCGGTTGACTGGAAGACGATGGATCAAACGAAAGTCGAACTGACTCATATTAATCTTAACGACAACACCGTCGAAGGATTTCAACACAAGCAATTGCCCCTCTTCTGTGTTCAGTATCACCCCGAAGCATCCCCCGGTCCGCACGACAGCGATTACCTCTTTGCAAAGTTCATCGCCTTGATGGAGAATGCCGGGGCGATAGTCAAAAAACAAAAAGCCGTCATTTAGAAACAGAGCGGCTTGAAGCGCTGGCCGAATCTAGGTGCCGGCAATTTTTACTCCATCGTCACTCTCTATTTATATATCACCGCACTATTTTTTTCCACTATTTGTCCTATCATCGAAAGCGTTGTTTTGACGTTCTTGCGATATATCAGGAGGTCTTCATGGATTTAGGTTCGCACACTGTTTTCATTACCGGCGGCGCTTCGGGTATCGGGTTTGCGCTCGCCCAGAGGTTTCTCAGTGCTGGGAGCGATGTGATCGTTTGCGGACGCCGCGAGGAGAAATTACAGGAAGTTAAGCAAAAGTACCCCTCGCTTCATATTCACGCCTGTGATGTTTCTCAAGCGACAAACCGGGTGTCGCTGTTTGAATGGGTAACGCAGGAGTTTCCGAAGGTCAATATCCTGGTCAACAACGCCGGAATCCAGCGGCGCTTTCAGCTCATGCAGAATTCAAGCTGGGAAGGTATTGAAGAAGAGATCGCGATTAATCTTGAAGCGCCCCTCCACTTATCGACGCTCTTCATTCCCCACCTCCTCAAGCAAGATCGGCCGGCGATCATCAACATTACGTCCGGGTTGGCCTTTGTACCGATGGCGAATGCGCCGATCTATTGCGCGACGAAAGCCGCGCTTCGCTCGTTCACGCTTTCTCTCCGGCACCAGCTTTCTGCGACGCCGATCTCAGTCGTCGAGATCATTCCCCCTGCGGTGAATACAGACCTTGGGGGAAAAGGGCTTCATTCAACAGCGACGCCTCTGGATGAGTTCGCTGATGCGGTTGTGGAACAGTTGCAGAAAGGAAGTTTGGAAATTTCATACGGCTTCGCAACGCAATCAAGCCGCGCATCGCGCGAGGAGTTGAACGAAACGTTCAAGAGAATGAATCAAGCGGCGCGGTAAAATGTTACTTTCTTTCCGAGAAAGAAAGTAACCAAAGAAATCTTTCGAAATCGTAACGCTCGGATTCAATCCCCGCCGCACATGCTGTCAATTTCGGTTCTCGAAAATTGCTGAACGTTCTAAGCATATGCTATAACACAGAAATTGTCCCGAAGGGATCCCTCTGGGAAAACCCTTCGATTGAATCCTATCCTCCGCGCACACCCAACGATTTCGAGCTGTTGCAAATGCTTGTAATAAAGAAATCTCGGAATCGGTGGCACTGAGCGCAAGGAGCGATGCGTGCGTTGAGAAAACGGCAACGGTTTAAGAGAAGTTTCTGTGGGCCGTTTTCTCCTGCAAGTGTGGAGGGGAGCATCGCTTGGGTTCCGATTCCGAGAAGCTCTCTTTGCTTCTTTCTCTGGCATCAGAGAAAGAAGTATGACCCATCCAATTCACTTCTTCTCCCCGAAAATCTTCAGCCATTCATCAATCTGCCCTTTCGATAAAACAGACGAATCCTTTTCTTCCCCCTTATCCGGTTCTTCAAAAAGAAGATTGCTGAAGTATTTCGATGTGTGCGTTGTGCAGGAACACACCTTTGCATAATCGAGAATCTCCCTATCGGAAGAAACGATGACGAGAAGCGTCCGGTTTTTTGAGAGTTCGATCATCGATTTGATTTTCGCATCGGCGGAGAGGGGAGATGCGAAAACGATGTGAACGGGAGAATGCGTCGGCGATGGATGAGGTTCGCGCGGTTTTGCACCGTCAAAGACAATTGTGCACCGGAATTTTCTTTTGAAGGTTAAACGGGAGATGAGAAACACAAGACGTTCTCGGGCGTCGAACCCATTGTGATCCAATAATTTCTTCAGCGATGGAATTGCGTGAATAAGATTGTAACCATCGACAATATAATGGGGGAGCATCGCTTTTGTTGGAGGTTTAGATTTGCTCGATGTCGCTTAACCGGCGCAGGTCGACGCGCACAACTCCATCTTCAGCTGGAAGAAACATGTCCCTGAACTTTGCTCCAACCACCACTTCGTCGTATTTGTACGAAGAACGACTGTGCACCGATTGTGAGAAAGTCTCGTCGATGGCCGTCAGCAGGATCGCAAATTCGGCATCAGTTTTTTCCAACCCCTTGTGTGTAACACCGAAGAGCGGGCTTTCTTTGTCGATGGGGTGAACGATGGTCCAATGAAGGGGAAAGAAAGTGACTTTGTTTCTTTCGAGCGGCAAGGGGTAGAATTTTCTGACCTGCATTCCGTTGTGCGTTTCCATCCGGCTGAAGGTTAGCGTTGCAGTAACTTCAATCAACTGATTTTGCCGCTCGTTGACAATCCTGAACATGAAACCGGTGATGTCGTGAAACGGAGCGATGACGGCCTTTTCGCTATACTGGATTTTCGCATTCGGCCGTGAAAACCGCGCGAACAATAGCCCGGTTGCAAGGGCGAACCCGAACAATCCCGTCAGCGCCTCAAATGCCACGACCATATTTGCCGCAAACCCCGACGGGCTTATTCTTCCGTAGCCGATCGTCGCCAGTGTCTGCACGCTGAAAAAGAAAGCATCAAAGAATCGCCCTCCCATGGATGTTGCTGCCGATCCTTCTATGGCGGTCGGACCGCATGCTAAATAGGCGAGTGCAAAGAATACGTTGACGAAAAAGTAGGACAACACCACCATCGTGTGAAATCTCAGCCACGACATTGAGAGGAGGGCATGGTAGGGATTGAGCGAACGGAGAAATGATTGTCCTGTCCGCTTCACATTGAAGCTTCCGTCCCGGTTGAGAAATCGTGTCCGTGCTTGCTGTGTGACCTTTGAGCCTAGACCGAGGTCCCGATTGTCGTCTTGCTGCGGAGAAAGAGGCGTTCTTCTTTTTGAGGCCAAGGATGATCCCTTTTATTGTGGTTGTAATTTCAGGTTTTACTGCAATTCATATCTCATTGTCTGTGCGCGATCTCTGTAGAAGCCGATCGATCGAAGAGTTTCTGCCAGCGGACTTTCTGTCGGGCGAATGCCATCGCAGTATTCGACGATGATCTCGCGTTCGTTCCGGAACGAGGTTCGGAGGTTTGAAACGAATTGTTCCAACCCGGCGCGGACAATGTCCTGTGACGATTCTGCGACGGTCGTAATTCGCGCCCCGAATCCCTCGATCCACAAAATAGGCGATCCCTTGTCGAATACGAAATAGTTGAGCGGAAGCCTTGCGATGCGGATATTCGCAGTAGTCTTCATGTTTCCGATTTCAACTCCAAGCCCATACGGATTTGCCGGATCACATGCATTAACAACAATCGGAGGAGTTCTGTTCATTGCTGATTGTTCATTGTTGGTTGTCCTTATCATCTCCACCGCTGCCGGAAGTGCAAACTGCATTCCCGACAATCCCTCCACAAAATAGCCCCGTCGAATCTCACCGCGCAATTCCATCTTTTGAAATTCAAGCGCAAGGAGAGGCCACGGCAGGAGATTTTCCTCCCGTTTTGCGATTTCTCTCGCGACAATGCCGTAGCGCAGCAGGACCTGTTGAGCCTGCCGGGCTACTTTTTCTTCCAGCGAAGCTTTCTCTCCCAGCACCCTGCGCGTGTGAAGGAGCGACCATCGTCCGTTCCAGCCGGGAGCTGTCCGGAGAGCTTTTCTCACGGAACTCATCGCAAAAGATTTCAGAGGATTGCGCCTCGGGTTGGTCAGGATAATCCGTTCGGAGGGGAGGGGGGAGTCACTGTTCGTTTTATAACGTTTCACGTTTAGCGCTTCGTCAACAACGTCGTTTGTAATAAGTCCGCCCCAGAACAATTCCGCGATGCCTTTGTTCAATGCCGAAAGCGAGAAGGGGGTTCCTTCGCGTATGTCTGAAAGAAACGATGCGCCGTTATGTTTTAAAAACTCGTACAGCTCTTGCCCGGTGGTTGAAATTCCTTCGAGCAATTTCTCCTTCTCCTCGATGAAACAGGCGCCGTCGCCGCTGAAAATCCATTGCGACTTTCCCGGAGAGGAGCCGGCGCAAACGATCTCCCCCTTTGTCGACAAAGCTCTGAGTACACCGGAATCGTAGTTTTTCACTCGATGAGGAAATATCTCGCTTTCCCATAATTCCGAGTGGAGCGAGTACCCTTCCATTTTTTCAAGCACGCTCAAAAGGCCGGCTTCACCCGACGCCTGAGTCGATGGATGGCGGTGCTGCCAAAGGGAAAGGAAATTTGTGAAGTCGGCGATCGATGCCGGCTTTATTTCTTTCCGGAGTATGTTGATCGATGCGCGGTGGATGCGTTCCAGGTTCGGTCTGTAGCACCATTGCATCGTCTCGTTGTCTGAAGAAAATGAACCGTGAACGATTTGCTCTTCTTCAGGAAGCGAACGAAGAATGGCCTCGCATTCAACCGTGTCGATTCCAAAACGGAGAGCGATTTGTTCAAGAGTTAACGGCGCATGCGAGCGGAGCTTTCGCGTGATCAGAAAACGAAGGCATTCATCTCGTTTCAACGGCGTGGTTTGGAATTCTTCGGGGAGTGAAGAGAGCGTATCATGGTCTACCGTCGCAACGGAGAGATACAATGGGACTTCTTCTGAAGCGATAAAAAATATTTTATTATTCATCCGCACCGGAACAATTGTTCTCTGGTTCTCCAGCTGGTCTTTACACTGCATATCGTGCGCTGCGGACCGTTCGCTAATCTCCTCCCCGGTCAACTCGCCGATGCGGATCAGTATCTCGAGCAATTCTTCGGCTGTTCGGGCCTTTCGCGTTCCGGAAGTGAATTGCAACTGCTCTTCGATCCGGTCGACTGCGTCGGTTTTGATGACCGTTTTGACGGCGTCGAGGTTCACGACTTCGGCAAGTAACTCTCTGTTCAGGGCCTGGTATTGATTTGAAGTATCTCCTTTCGGTTGATCTTGTTCATACATATAGACGGCAATGAAATCAAACAAGACAGTCGATGCAAACGGGGACGGTATTTCAGTTTGGATCGTATGAACGCCGATCGAGCCCGTCTCTATTTTGCCCATCACTTCTTTAAAGTGTTCGAAGTCGAGGACATCGTTCAAACAATCGCGGATGGTTTCGATGACAATCGGAAAGTCGTCCACTTTGCGGACGATTTGAAGCAGGTCGCCCGCCCGCAATCGCTGCAGCCAGAGGGGTGTTCGTTTTCCGATTTGAGTTTTCGGCAGCAAGAGCGCGCGTGCGGCGTTCTGTCGAAATAGCGCGCCGAAAAGAGGGGAGAGAACCAGTTCATCCAAAATAAGTTCCTGCGCTTTTGCCGCCGTCAAACCGGAAAAGAGGTCAAGCGGGAGACGCTCAACGTCGGAACAGCGGAAAAGAATTCCGTCGTCGTTATACAGCATCTGGACCTCAGTGCCAAGGCGCTCGCGAAGCTGGTGCGACAGGACGAGTCCGAGCAAGCCATTCACTCCACGGCCAAAACATGAATGGACAACGATCCTGGGGTCGCCGATCTCGTCGCGGAATCCTTCCACCACAATTGAGCAATGCGTGGGGAGAAATCCTGTGGCCGCTTTTTGCTGGAGGATGTAATCGACGATGTTTCGAGCTCCATAAGAGTCAATGGGATAATTATCGTGAAGCCATTTGATCCCGTCGGTATCGCCGGATGACAGTTCTTCCAGGAATTTCCCGACCCGTTCTCCAAGCTCGAACGTTCGGCCTATTCCTTCTCCGCGCCAGAAGGGCATGCGTGCCGGCTGACCGGGAGCAGGGGCAACGATAATTTTATTTGCGTCGATGTCGAGCATCTTCCAGACATTCGAACCGAGGATGAACGTGTCACCGGCACGGCTCTCGTAGATAAACTCCTCGTCAACCTCGCCGATTTTCGTCGTCAGGTCTTCAAGGTAAACGGCGAAGTACCCCCGGTCTGGAATCGTTCCAGCATTCGTGATTGCAAGGTGCGCTGAGCCCGGGAGTGCCGACAACGAGTTGTGGATTTTATCCCACGAAATACGGGGGCGCAGTTCGCGGAAGGCCTCATTCGTGTACCGTCCCGCCAGCATCTGCACAACGCTCATGAATATTTTTTTTGAAAGGGAGTGGTAGCAGAACGACTGCCTGACGAGCTCGAACAATTTGTCTGCATCCCAATCCTCAACGCTAACCATCGAGACGATATGTTGAGCAAGGACGTCGAGGCAATCGTGCGGAACGTGCGTTTCTTCGATCGCATGTTCTTCCATGGCGCCGGCGACGACGGTGGATTCGATCAGGTCTTCGCGATGGGTCACATAGATGCGGCCTTTGCTCGTCGCGCTCACTAAATGCCCCGAGCGACCGACGCGCTGCAACCCGCGGGCGATCCCTTTCGGCGATTGAATTTGAAGGACAAGGTCGATGCTGCCGATATCGATGCCGAGTTCCAGAGCCGATGTAGCAACAAGCACACGGAGTTTTCCCTGCTTCAAATCGGATTCCATTTGTTCGCGTGCCGTCCGGGACATGCTTCCGTGGTACGCCTGCACATAAATGTCAGGAATGCGTGCCGGAGGCGCGGGGCGTGTTGAAGAATAAGGGACAGCATAGTCGTTAAAAGTATGTTCCTGTTCTCCGAGAAGTTCGTTCAATTTGGCGGCGACCCGTTCGGCAAGGCGCCGGTTGTTGACAAATATGAGCGTCGTAGTGTGTTTGTAGATGGCGTCGATCAGCCGCGGGAAGATCAGCGCCCATATACTGTCGGTGGGCAGGTCGGAAAAATCCTGAGCTACGCATGTCACCTGCAAGTCCATTTTCTTTTTGTATCCGGCGTCGATAATTGCAACCGGCCGCGGGATCAGCTTCCCGTTGCGCCATTCCTGACCGCCGAGAAAGCGTGCAATCGTTTCCAACGGCCGCTGTGTTGCGGAGAGACCGATGCGCACAAAAGTATGCGCTGCCGCGTTTTCGAGCCGCTCAAGCGAAAGAGATAAATGAACTCCCCGTTTATTTCCGCTGATCGAGTGAATCTCATCAAGGATGACGTAGCGAACCGGTGCGAAAATTTTTCTCGCCTTCTGCGAAGAGAGCATAAGATAGAGAGATTCCGGTGTTGTGATGAGAATGTCGGGAGGATGCTTCAGGATTGCCGCCCGCTCGGCCTGCGTTGTATCGCCGGTGCGCACGGCGCTCCTGAGTTTTGTGAAATGGATCCCCTGCGCAATTGCCTCCTCGTGAATTCCTTTCAGTGGAAGTTCGAGATTGCGGTGGATATCGTTGTTGAGCGCCTTGAGAGGCGAGATATAGAGAACGCGAACGCCGATTTTGAGATCGTTGGCATCGGTCCGCTTAGCGGATGCGGACTCTATATTTTCTTCCACCAAATGATTGATGCACCAGAGAAATGCAGAAAGAGTTTTTCCGGAGCCGGTCGGAGCGACGATGAGCGTGTTGTTTCCTGCTGCGATCGACGGCCATCCGAGACGCTGCGGCGGACTCGGTTCGCCGAATGTTCTTTCGAACCACGAACGGACAACGGGATGGAACGCCGATAGAGCGTCTGAATTTTCCATACCATAAAAGTAAGTAATGGCGATCGGAAGGGCAAGAAGAGTGTCTCAGTTCGGGGAGCTATCGGACACCTGTAAAAGTGGACTTGACAAATAATTCAACTTATCCTGATTTCTTGAGGGAGGTGTCCGATAGCTATACATCACCGCCGGATCCTGCTGCCAGCGGCAAACGGACGGTGACAGACGTTCCGTTCCCATAGTCGCTTTGGATACTGAGCGATCCCCCGTGCATCTCGATTAACTGCTTGGCGACCGTGAGTCCGAGGCCGGAGCCTTGCTGCTCGTAGACTTTTCGGTTGAACTGCACGTACGCCCCTAGGCTTTCGATTTGTTCTGCGGTCATGCCTCGTCCCCTGTCGATGAACATCATGAGGAGAGCGTCCCCTTCAGTGACCGTACCGAAATAGACCGGCGTCCCTTTTGCCGAATAGCGGAAAGCATTATCCCCGATTTCCTCAACTATTTTTGCAAAGTATTGCGCAGAGATTGCCACCGAGGCGGGTACGAGGTGCAGGTCTAGGTCGTTGACCCTGTTGTTTTCCAGCGCTTTTTCCCGTGCAAGTTCTTCGATTGTAGTTGCGACGTCTGTGCTGCTGTGGAGAAGGAGTTCTTGTTGATGTTTGTCAAGGGGTTGCGCTCCTATCTGCGCGTAGATCAAATAATTTTCAACCAGACGGAGGAGCCGTCTTCCGTTTCTATAAATGCGCTCCGACATTTTTGCAATTTCCGCCGGCTGCAGGTTCTTATAGTCTTTGCGCATGATGTCGGCGAAACCGAGTATGCCGTTCAAGGGTGTGCGAAGTTCGTGGGGGATTGCTGTGCTCATCCGCGAGCGAAGTTCCTGCAGTTTCGTTTCAGCTTGTTCGACCATCGCGCGGTGTTTTTTGAGCCGGGCGTTGACTGCGGAGATGAGTTCGGTGGACGAAAATGGTTTCGGGAGGTAATCATCCGCACCAAGCTCCATCCCTTGCCGCATTCCTCCGCGGTCGGGATTGCTGGTGATCAGGATAAAGGGGGTCGTCGCAGTCACCGAGTCGTTTCGGATAGCGGCGAGCATTTGGTACCCGTTGACCAGTTCCATCTTGATATCGCAGATGATAAGATCGGGGAGCGTCGTTCTAGCGAGCGCAATTCCCTCAGCCCCGTTTTTTGCGCCGGCGGCATCGAACCCGCTGGCGCGCAAAATTGCGACAGTCGTTTCCCGCAGAGAATCTTCGTCGTCGATGACGAGAATTTTTGTCATGGTGAGGTACTTTGCTTGGGTGATCTCCCGGAAACAAGAACGGTGTACCATAACCAAAGTTGCACAGGAGGGATCTTAGTAGCGCCAACGGGAATCGAACCCGTATTTGAGCCTTGAGAGGGCTCCGTCCTGAACCGTTAGACGATGGCGCCGGTTCTTTTGTCGCGAAATCAGATGAATTTCGATAGATGATGTCAGGGTCGTCGGCAAAAACTATCGAAATTTTTGCTTTAGAGTCACCTTTTGGTAACCACTAAAAAGCAGCATAAGGTATTCCAATTTAGTCAATACTTAAAAGGGTTGCAAGAGAAAGTGAGCCACTTTTTTTCAACCAATTAAAAACTTTGTACCGACGCAAAACACTCACAACCGATCACTACATTTCGTGTATGAACAGGTAGCGAGTAGCGTTGCGATATATCCAATAAATCAGGTACAGGTTTAACATAAAAATATTCAGAACCTGTCCAGTCCCTTCATCATTACCTGCCATGGCTTTTTGCACATTATAACGCGATTTCTTAAATCCGGCGGTGCCGGAACCGGATTCAAAGAAAAGAGCCCGCTGCAAAAAAACAGAGAGCTCTCATTATTTCTTTTTTTTCTGTACCTACCTATTTTTTCTTCTTTCTATTCTTCGGTTCCTTCTTTTCGGCCATTTTTATTTTTTTATTGGCGTTATCAGCTTTTTTGGTTCAGGAGCCGGGGCTGGAACCGGGGTGGTAGTGCAACCAGCTCCAACCGGATTTTGATGAGGTAACCTCATATCCCGTCTCCCTGACAATGTTCTTCGCATCTGTGTACCGCCAGTCCGATAGTAACTGATTGTTTCGCGCGTACTAAATTGTCGACGGCTGGTTCTATCAGTCCCAAAGGGATCCCTTCGGGACTTGTCGAGTGCTCTTCGCGAGGCCCCGCGCTTCCCAGTGGGGAGCGACTGGTTAGGGCGCAAGCTTTGAGAACCAATGATTTTTTTTGATTCCAAATGGCTTAACAATATCTAGACAACGTATAATGCGAAATAGCTTATTTTGATTTACCTTGCTTTTGTTCATTGAATATGTTGCTTCCCTTATAGATATCACCATTCTTATCGACTCTTCCTATTTTTTCTTCATTAAACCAATTTGTTCCTTTATGCAATGTCCCATCTTTTTCTATGTGGCCGATTTTTTCTTCAGTAACGACATTAGTCCCTTCATAAATATCTCCATCGTTGTCAATTCTACCGATTTTTTCTTCGTTAACCCAATTTGTTCCTTTATAGATGTTTCCGTCTTTATCAACCCTCCCTTGTAATTCTTCATTGAACCAATTCGTTCCTGAATAAATTCTCTTTCCTTTTAATCCAACACTATTGAGCACATTCTTTTGCACTTCACTGCGATCTTTAGAATCGTCATTATTAGGATTAGTTAGCTTGTCATATATAATGAACGCAATTCCTATCAATGCAATGATTGCTATTATAATTACGAACGTTATAAAGAGATAAAGGAATAAACCACCCAGATAAATGTATAAAGCTATTCTAAGGCCAGATTTTATTCCAGAATGAGAAATATTGCTTGTCCAATCTCTAATCTTAAGTGCAAGCCACAAAAAAGGACGCGTCAAGAATCTATTTAATTTACCACTATACGGTGTTATTAATTGTTTACGATAGGACAACCAAGTTTGGAATTTCTCTACACTATTGTCTATCGTTGGCTTGTTTAATAAAGCGATAATAATTCCAATTATAATCGGTCCTAAATATTTTAATCCTAACATACTATAATACATTAGATATGGCATGCTATCCTCCTTAGAAAAAATTTTGCTATTGTTTATTAAAGATGTCTTGCAAGAAAGCTTGCGCCCTAACGGACCGGAGCTAAGCTGCGGCGGCGAACAGCCGCCGCCATGTAGTTCGTTGCGCGGTCGTTCCAGTCAGATGCTCCTAAGTCCGTCCCACACCGCGCGGTCAAATCGTCGACGGCTGGTTCCGTCGGCTTGAGCGACTGGTTAGAACACACGCGGTAGAATATTTAGCAATGGTATCAGGTGATATTATTTCAAAAGCAAGAGTTTCTTCGTTTTACTGTAAGTTCCTGCCTCAAGTTTATAGAAATAGACCCCGCTTGGCAAATTGCTTCCGTCAAAAGTAGCACTGTAGTACCCTGCATTTTGTCGCCCATTGGTCAATATTGCAACTTCTCTCCCTAGAATATCATAGATCTTCAACGTGACCAAACTGTTCATCGGCAACTGATAATTAATTATGGTTGTCGGGTTGAACGGGTTTGGAAAGTTCTGTGACAACTCAAATGTTTTGGGGGATCCACCAACTTCCACTTTTATCGATTGTGAATAATTGAAGCTTCCATCGCGGTCAATTTGCTTTAACCGATAATTGTATGATCCAGCGGAAAGATTTCTTTCTGTGAGTGAATAGGTTATTGGAACGTTTGAGGTTCCTGCACCACTGATAAATCCAACATCAATCCACTCACTTTTCGAAGTATCGGCACCTGCAATCTGATCACAGATGTTGGCCAATTGGTGTTCGACTTCAAATCTATAGGTATTTGTCTCCGTCTTTGTAGTCCAATGTACATCAACGCTTTTGTCAAGAACTGACGCTGTAAAAGAACCTAATTCAATAGACAATGGTGAATCAAGTTTCATGGATTTTGTATCAAATAGAAAGAGCTGATTACCGGCATAGCTTCCAAGGTCAATATTGCGTTGATCATAATATACTCTGCCACCATCTTCGATATATTTTATGTATACCCGCCCAGGTTTAGAATCGGTACCGCCGGTATTGCTGTTTGGAATCGAGGTCCAAGACCGCTTGCCATAAAAGACTCCATTAGTGACTGTCAATGGTGCTTCTTGGGTGAAGTTCTCATGGTCAACATATAATTGGCCGTTGACCGTGTTGAGTATAGCGCCGTATACGCCTTTTGTTCCTCTTAAAGTATCACCGATGATACGTGGAACTGTCGTTGTTGTATTCCCAAAAGTGAATTGCAACGAATAGAGACCGAAATCATGGAGATTTAATATGAAGTTATTGATGTCACCACCGGGCCAAGGCTGGTTATCACTGCCTGTAGTCATGTTTGCGATTGCTAAACCAAATCCATACCAAACAGGTGGATTGTCGACTGGTGTGATGGTCAAATTTTTCTGCCAAATCGTGTTTCCATTCCAATCCTTTAATGTTCCGCTACCAACACTACCATTGGAACTGTAATAAACATATTGAGAAGTTACTGTATCCCAGTAAGCCCATTCGCTCCCATTAGAGAAAGTCTCATAATAGAAAATATTTTGAAATATGAGATACTGTTGATCCCAATCATCATAATGTTGAGTGCTCACCCAGATTTTGTGACCAGTCTTTACCCTGCAATCGAAAATATGTTGTTTATCAATCCAGTCTTTCGCTCCACTCCCTTCTATTGATGGTGCAACTGTAGAAATCAAATCTTTTATCAGATCTTTGGATAATCGTAGACTGTGGTCAGCATTCAATCGCTGATAATATAATGTATTGAAGTTGATAGGAAAGTTAGGGCAATCCATCATGATTTTATGAATTGCGGCGGCCCCCATTTCATATCTAAGCCAATTTAATTGCATCCCCCCATTATCACTCCAGAGATCGGTGGTCGTTAGTCGATCTGTATTCTGGAAATCGTAGTCAAAATCGTAGAATGAGCCGAAATTCGAGGCAGAAGTAACAATGGGGCCGTTTGGATATTCCTTTACATATTCATTCATGCATGCATAGCTTACACCCTGTGCAAAGCTTTCTTCAAAACCACTTAAGGTTGCGTCATACCTCCATAAAGAATCGCTAGAAAGAACTACATTGTCCCGAAAAGCATGGATTAATTCATGAGTAAGGAGTTGAGGATACATGCGGAGCATATGAACTTCATCGGTGCCAGAGAAAAAAACGTTAGTGTTGTTGTAGTTGGAATCTTTGACAAGACTAACAGTATAGCTGTGAGAAGGTGGTCCATAAATGTTCTTGATAATAGGAAGCATCCGCGTCAAAAACATACCTATTGAATCCTTTTCGCCTTGGTTCCATCCGTTTGAAAATGCAATACTTATTTCATTATTGATATTTCCGAGGTCTTCCCAGTGAAGAACTACAGGGCCACTGCTGACAATCGGGCTTTGTAAGCCCGCGCCGTTCACGGCAAAGACGGAAAAATAAAATGTATCACCTTCCCTTAGTCCCAACGCATAGGGAGAGATTCCACCTACGTTAATAGCGGTCCCCGTGCTTTGCCAACCATTGAGATTTGCTCCGTTGCTATCGCTTCCGATAGCAAACGCATAACCAGATATGCCTGACTCGGGGTCACTTGCCGAATCCCAAAAGGCCATGATACTGTGCATGCTCTCTGTGACGACACGGAGATTTTGCGGAGTCGTTGGCGGGGTTAAATCATTTATTGAGTTTGCTTTTGATGGAATCGATTTGATTTTTGACAAGTTCGAGGCAGGTCCGACCCTAGGAAAAGGTAATGGTCTACATGCAGGTGGAACCGTTTCCAGATATTTTTTATTAGATAGAAAGGATTTTGAATTCCCGGATGGGCTAGAAACACTCTGAGGATTTCTAACATTATGCCTATCCTCATTCTGAGCAAAAATTCCAATTTGACAAATCCAGAGAATAATTAATGCAATACAAACTATTCGAAGCAAACTTTTCATCAGCGGCCTTTTTATTTGACGAATATCATTTATTTAGTTTAAACGAAACAATTAACCAGAAACCGAATCTCTGTAATGACGCTTTGGAGATTTTGTTCAGCCGATTTATGTCTAACTCTTCCCGAACATTGAGAGTGCAATTGCAGCTACCACGTGTAAATTCGCCTTAAGTAGTTTCGTGTGTTCTAACTATGATTAGATTAGCTGTAGCCTATAACATTTTGAATTCAGAATGTTTTACTGCATACGATAAATATGCATCCGAATTTAATGAATGGATTGCGAATAGCGGGTATGTGGTGATTATTGATAGGAATTGCTGCACCCCGCAGGATATGATAAAATGAGGGATGGACGGTAGGATTAAGAGCGCCCCCTCTATTGCGAAACTACTGCTAATCAGTTACAAATGCAACAGCCCAGAGGTGAGTCTAGGTTG
Source organism: Bacteroidota bacterium (assembly GCA_049578505.1). Classification (GTDB taxonomy): domain Bacteria; phylum Bacteroidota; class Ignavibacteria; order UBA10030; family UBA8401; genus JAGVPT01. The sequence goes on from JBAUMC010000014.1 coordinate 38,104, forward strand.
AGGTAAATGTAAACTATTAGTGGAATTATTTTAGAAGCAGCATCTTCCTCACATCACGGTAGCTCCCGGCCCGAAGCTCGTAGAAATACACTCCGCTCACCAAGCTCGAACCATCGAACGTCACACGATACGATCCCGGCTGTTTCTGGCCATTGACAAGTGTGGCGATCTCTCTGCCGAGAATGTCATAGACTTTCAATGTCACCATGCCAGCCTTCGTAAGATCGTAAGAGAATGTTGTGGAGGGATTGAACGGGTTCGGGTAGTTCTGACCGAGTTCCGATCGTTCGGGTACCGCCGGCAGCCTGAACGATGAAGAAACCTCCGTCAGGCTGCTTCTGTAAAACCTGTCGCCAGATGTCGCAAGAATCTCCAGCTCATCCGGCAAAATGCAGCGCACCGGATAGGGAAGCGTTGCTATGAGAGTCCATTGTTCGCCACCGTCGGTAGATCGGTAGATAGAGCCCCTCGTAGATCCAGCAAAAAGAATTCCCTTACTGCTGACCGTTGCTGATATCAGAGATGTGTCGGTGATGCCGGATTTTGTTTGAGTCCATGTGAGGCCGGTATCGTTCGACCGGTACACACCCCGTGAGCCGAACGAGAAAATGAGCGTGTCGTTGATCTTCACGACGGCGGCGACGTTCTGATCGACTCGTGCACGGTGAATCCATGACACGTCGTCCACGGTTATTTGGGAGATTGTACCGTCCGACGCGAAGCCCAACATACCACGCGGCCCCGTGTGACAAAGCGCTGTGTAGTTTCCATCCATAATCCAGGTGGGATCCCACGAGGGAAACGTCATGTAGATGATATTGAAAAAGATACCGTTATCCGTCCCGCCTATGAGATCTCTGTAGACACTGAACATTGTTGGGTCTGCCGGCCAATGCCAAATGGTGTAGTAAACTTCAAGACACTTGAACCGCCGACCGGACGACATCCCTAACTGATCCGGGATCTTCGTCCATGAAACACCGCTTTGAGAAGTATAAACGCCGTTCTCCGCCGTGGCGGCATAGTAAGACCCCATCGTATCTTGAATGATCTGAGTGATAAGAGGAAGCGTCAGCGAAGTCTGGGTCCATGTTCTTCCTTTGTCTACAGATCGGAATATCCCCGCGCTGTCTGTTCCGACCAGCAAGGCGCCGTTCTTGTCGATCAACCCGCAGGAAATAGCATTTCCATTGGGCAGGGAGTTCGTAAAACTCGAAGTGTCGAGAGGAGTAACCATGCCGCTGTTCAGAACTCTCCATGATTGCCCCTTGTTGGTGGTTTCGTAGACTCCACCCCATGCTCCGGCATAGACAGTATCTTTTCGGAGAGCTACAATGGTCCTGATACCATAGCCATTGTGGGCAATCCCGGCCGGTCCGATGGAAGCCGTATCTCCCGACGCGCTGATGCTGCAAAGTCCGCCGGTACTCCCCGTAAATATTGTCCCCGCAGAATCGACCGCCATGACATCGATCGGGTTCACGAGCTTGGCGAGAAACGTCCAATTCGCGCCCCCGTTTGTCGAGCGGAATATTTCGTATGCGAAAGCGCCAAGACCTTCGTAAACGCCGGCATACACCGTTCCGTCCGATTTCACCGTCAACGCAAGGACCGAAATGGAATCGTGCCCTCCCCAATTGCATTCCTCCCAATCGGCGCCGGCATTTGTCGATCGGAGCATATGATCTTTCGAAGCCGCAATCAACGTAGCGCTGTCCACCATCGTAAGCTCTGAGATATCTGTTCCGGGAAACGGATTGGATCCATAAATTGACCAGTTCTTTCCGTCGTCGATTGATCGATAGATCCCGCCGCCGAAGCCAGGTGCGTACAGCGATCCATCCCTCAACGCAATGATCGACGAGGGAGTAAACGGAAGGCTCACACTATCGAGCAAGGTTCCGTTGGCGGAAAGGCGAAAGAGATACCTACCGTAGGACTGACCAAATGCGAAAGTGAGAATGGTCCCGGGCCGGGAGACGGCCATTGTCGTAACGCCGTACTTCATAGGAGTCTGGCGCCATGTTGCTCCCCTATCGGTCGAAGTATAGATTCCGCTGCCATTTGCTGAAGTGCCGGCATACATGATCCCGTTGGAATCAATTGCGAGCGACGTTACCCAATCCTGAAAATTAGGAACCGTTTGAGAATAGACGTTCGCGACGCAGGCCGCGCAGAAAATGAACATGGCTCTTTTCATGATGATTTCTCCTCCTAGCAAGGATTCCCGTCCTTTTGAGCTGGCCTAACGAATTGCCGCAGGCCTGTTTCCACAAAACCCTCCCAAAAACGAAAAAACCTCTTTCATCGCAAAGCGCGAATCCGGAGGTTATAGGTTTGTTATTTTCCTTCCGCCCGTTCCCCCGGGATGATTAACGCAAGAATGTAACTTTAATCAGCAGGAGAATCAAGGGGATTAAAAAAAAGAGGGTGCTGGCTCAATTTGTGATTCCCGCGTTCCAAAGGAATCCCTTCGGGAAAAGCGGGAATCCAAATATTCACTTTTTACTGCACAATGGATGCCCACTTCCGTGGGCATGACATTTTTTTTCTCAAATTCAGCCACTACCAAAAAGCCCGACATGACATCAGGTACTAATGCATCCTAATCGACCAAATTACTTACGCGCTATAAAGAGTGATATCCCAATCGCCCGGGCGTCCTCCGCACGAAATCCAAGATCAGTCAAAGCAGCGACAATCACAGCAGCATGTTGCATGGACTAAATCGTCTATAAAATGCAACAGCCCAGAGGTGAGTCTGGGCTGCGAGTGATGGTGAAAGACTTATGAAATTTATTTCAACAGCAGCATCTTCTTCTCACTCGTGAAGTTGCCTGCAGTGAGGCGATAGATATATAAACCGCTGGCCAGATTTTGGGCATTGAAGGTAGCGCTATGCGAGCCGGCGGAGAGGTTTCCGTTGACCAGCGTTGTCACTAATTGACCGAGTGTGGTGTAGACCTTCAACTGCACGTTCGACTGTTGAGGGAGTGAGAAGTCGATCTGCGTTGACGGGTTGAACGGATCGGGAAAGTTTTGAGAGAGATTGAATACAGTCGGCACGGGCGACTGATTCGCACTCACGTCAGTCACAGCACCCAAAGTGATGTCGTCGATCAGGAAGGAGGTTCCAACATGATATGCCGACGAGCCCGGTTTCAGATTGAATAGTATTGTCACTTTGTCCGGCGTGTCGCCCGTGGCGTATGCGATTGGGACTGTGAATTGAGTGTAAGAAGAGACCGTTCCTCCTATCGCGATAAACCCTGCTCCAATACCGGTCCCCCCCTTATACATGACTACAGTTATGTATAGAGAATCTCCTCCGGCAGGTGTAAATTTATAATACCCTGTGATAGAGGAATTTCGAGTAGTGATACTGAAACCCTGCTCCGAACTCCCGGCGGCTACTATCGGCGGGAGAACAGTGGACAAATAACTGACCGTAGACCCCTTCAGTGCCAACGAACCTGAATGAGCATCAGTAGACTGGGTGACCGTCGTGTAAAGTGTGGGGGCGTTGTTCGTAAACCAACTATCCGGGCTCCCACTTGTCCACGACTCAAAGCCTGCGTTGAGGATCTGAGCCCGAACCGGGTTAAGCGGGAGGAGTAAAAAAATCAGAACAGCACAACGTATCAATTGTTTCATGAGGCCTCCTCAGTAAAAGTTTGTAAATGGATATTATTATGTGAATTTATTTTAATAACAGCATTTTCTTGACCTGCATCTTCCCGTCAAACTCCAAGTGTGAAAGATATATCCCGCTTGCAAGGTTCGATCCGTTGAACTGCACTTTATGGGCTACGCCTGCGGTAGCATTATCGTTGAAGAGCGTAGCAACTACATGATTGAGTTCGATGTTTGATAGAATCGCAGTCGGACAATTGGATTCGAGGATCATGAAATTCCATCGGGACATGAAAGAAGCTCCCTTCGGCAGAGGCGTCGACGTCAATTGTGACACTCTGGAATTCAATTAGAACTGGATTATCTTTGAATAAGTGGGGGATGGGTTCCCCCAATGGCAATCGAAAAATTAAACTTTTCCGAATAAAAGTCAATAACAAAAATATAGAAATGAATTTCTGAACGAGTCCATCAACAAGAAGTGTTGAGAAAATCGACAAATTCCAGGCGCAAAATATGTCCCGCTTGCGAGATTGGAGGCATTGAATGTTGCCTGATGGTATTCCCCGGATGCTGCAATCTCATCAAAATCAGCGATCTGGATATTTTGAAAAAAGATGCACCAATCCCTTCATTCCGGTGATAATAGAGTGCGCGGAATGTTGGGAAGGATTACTCCGTTAGAGTAGGCGGATTCTTCAAGGCGGGCTGCAACTGATGCGAGGGTGTCGACAATTCGTGAATACATGGTTGCCCTTTCTGTCGTTTAATTCGTATGCCAGAAAAGGGAATAAAAAAGCTCAGAGGTCAGTCTGAGCTTAGATACAATCACGAATTGCTTACGAATTATTTCAAAAGAAGCATCTTCTTCGTATCGAGTAAATGTTTGATAGGATTATCCACAAGAGGATATTTTTCACTGTTGTTTTACCTGATTCTCGTAAATGCCCGTGATGAGAAGCCACGCGCCTGAAATGAGGAAGCCAAAGGTGAGCACTAAAGCTACGGAGGCAACGTAAATTCCGGCAACATTTCCTGAGATAAGTAAGACAGAACCTATTATCTGGACTATGTAACAAGATGTGCCTGCGATAAAGCGACCGGTGCTGAGCCCCACAGAGCTCCTGCCCAACTTTTTGGCCTGGATGTATTTTCGTATGTAAGTAATCACCGCAAAGAGCGAAAAAAATAACCATTCGATGCCGATCCATTGATAGCTTTGATTTGCTATCAGAGCGAATGCACAGATCATGAAGACGGCAGCGAAGCCTGTCAACGTTGCTACGGCGCGATTTTTATGGGTTGCATCCTGAGCGATGATCGAGAGATTGATCGACATGGCTACAAACACCAATCCCGTGAGAGCTGCCGCTCCGCCTCCCACCATAACGAAGAAATCGTACCATTGGTTGATACCCATTGCGATTTATGATACTAAAAAGAAAATGAATTCGCTATGTGGTAGTGTCTCAGTTTCACGATGTTACTTTCTTTCCGAGTTCCCCGAAGGAATGCCTTCGGCAAAAGAAAGTAACCAAAGAAATCTCTCGAAATCGTAACCGCGGGTTCAATCCCCTCCGCACACGCCATCAATTTCGGTGCAAAATCAGTAGTTATCCTTATCATTATTCTGTTTCCGCACCGAAATTGTCCCGAAGGGATCCCTCTCTGGGAAAACCCTTCGATTGAATCCTCTCCCCCCCCTCGCACCCGACGATTTCGACCTGTTTGAACTCCCACGGTCGAAATAGCTCGGAATCGGTGGGCTAGTGCGGAGGGAGCGATGCGCGTGTTAAGAAAACGGCTACCTCACGGAATGGTAGGGGCAAGCCGGTTTCTTCGGGATGAGTGGGGGAAGCATCGCGTGGGTTCCGATTCCGAGAAGCTCTCTTTGCTTCTTTCTCTGGCATCAGAGAAAGAAGAGATTCGATGTGCCCATCCAAACTGAGACACTACCCGCTACGTTCTTTGCCCTGTGAGCAAAAATCGCCGCTTGAGCGACTGGGTAGGCCGCATGATCTCGTGCTTGAATCACGCGGATCACTTCTGTGCCGGCATGTCGCTCATGTAGAAGATCCCCCACCCATGGCCGTCCGGGTCGACAAAACTGTGCGAATACATGAAGCCCAAATCCTCCGGCTTGTCGTAGGTCGAGCCGCCCGCGGCGAGAGCTTTGGCGACGAGACCATCTACCTCATCACGGCTCTCACAACTGAGGTTGAGCAAAACTTCGACGGCCTTGCTCGTATCGCAAATAGCCTTGGGCGTAAAGTCGCGAAACCTGGGGTGCGTGGCCAACATGACAAAAATCGAGTCGCTGACCACGATGCACGCGCCGGCATCATCGGAGAACTGCAGGTTTTGTGAAAAACCGAGTGCCTTGAAAAAGGCAATTGACTTCGGGAGGTCGGCGACAGGGAGGTTGATGAATACTTGTTTGCTCATGGTTCTGTCCTATGTGTGATGGTTGTGTTGTGCCCTTGATGGAGGCGCATGGCTTTATTTCTGGCGAGGGAAAACCTTGCGGGATCGCTCCAAAGATCGCGTCATGGGTCAGTGATCCATCATCGGACCCGGTGACCCGTCGGACCATTGTGCGGCCCAGATCATGAAGATCGTCATCCGTTCTTGCGAGTCATTTGTCGCAATGACGGGCGAGCCTGGTAGATTGGCTCCCCAGCTGCTTGCACCGTCACCTTCAACAAAGAACATAAGATGGGGATGCCAGTTCTTACCCTCGTCGTTTAAGTATTGTTGTTTCGACATCATGTAACACATCGCTCCAGGTTCCAGCCCGGGCACTTCCTTTTTATCCAGCGCCGATGCGACCGCCTGGGAGATCTCCCCCCTCGATTTTCCTGCCAGGACTAGTTTCGTTTTCAGCAGATAGATGGATACAACTCTGTTTCGCGATGATGCATTGAAGCAGATCGGTGCCCGAATATTTGGATTCCAGAACTCCGCGTCATCGGTAGCGGCGCCCCACGATCGTTCCACGATACAGAGGAAGCCATTCGTTCCTTTCACTGCAGTCGTATACCCTTCGGGCCCAAGCACCATCACTTCGGCTTTATCTGAGACGGATTTTGGAGCAGCACTGCGGGCCAGCTCGATTTCAGAATTCCTGTCCGACATCAGATACTGTCCGAGGGGAGCCATGGCCGGATAACGAACAGTATCAGCCTCTGTTTGTGCGACACATGGTGCCACAGCCACAGCGACTTGAATGGCGAATGCCACCACTATACTTCTTACAAAATCGTTCCGCATAAAATTCTCCCTTACCTACCCAACAGTCCGTCGAGCTGACCAAACTGCGTTTGCGCCAATGTTGAGTTGGTTATGTTCCCTTGTCAGGCATTGGCACCATATCGTGGGAAGTATGCCTCTCGCGCCACCTAACGAGCCTCCACATGCTGTCTACGACTCCCTACGGGTCTTCGACCTGAAGGGTCCTTGACATCGAGTCGCAGACTCGTAGAGCGGCGACGTGCAGAGCAAAAACACAAAACCTCCATCATCAACGTCGAATCAGGAGGTTCACCTGTAACCGTTTCCGCGCCGAATCGGTTATACAATTGCAAGAATGTAAATGGAAAAGAGGGAAGAATCAAGTCAATGGCAGTGCCCGAAAGATAGTCCTGGCTCAATTTGTCATTCCCGCGTGCCAAAAGCATCCCTTTGGGAAAAGCGGGTCGAAGACTCCCAACGGGTCTATCGACCCGTAGGGTCGTTCCGCGAATCTACGATTCGTAGAATCGTAGATAGACGACTCGGCGAGAATCCAAACATCCGTTTTTTACCGGACCATGGATGCCCACTTTCGTGGGCATGACAATTTTTTTTTCAATTGAGCCACTACTCGAAAGATGGATCGCTTGAACTCAAATCTTTCTATTCATACATTGAAACGGTTAATTTCAAATGTCACACAACACGTTCGGATGCCGTCCAAAACGTCGAATGACACAGGCAATGTAAACAACAAGTAGTTCCGCTACATTTCAAACACGAAACCAACAAAGAAATCAAAACGTTGTCAGTCGATGCGCATTGGATAATGGTAGATTCGGTCAAGGACCAGACGGCTACTAACTGTCCGTCTCAGCGGTCATCGTGAAATAAGGGCTATCCGGAAGAACAGCGTACGATTGAGTTGACACCGTTCAATGAACTATTAAGCATTTGTTTTCCAATATGCGAGATGGCTATGGATAATCATAAATTTGAACTTCGAAAACTGGGCAACTCCGACCTCATGGTTTCTCCTATCGGATTGGGATGCTGGCAGTTTAGCAAAGGCAAAGGAATCATCGGAGGATATTGGCAGAAGATTTCCTCTGAGCTGACAAAAGATGTGGTTCAGGCTTCATTGGATTATGGTATCAACTGGTTCGACACTGCAGAAGTGTATGGCCGGGGAGAGTCCGAAAGATCTCTTGCAGAAGCTTTGATGCTCCTTGGGGTCTCCTCTCAGGGAGTGCTTATCGCTACAAAATGGTGGCCGCTCTTTCGTTTTGCCGGCTCGATTACAGAAACCATTGAGGAGAGGAAGCGGCTCCTGCATCCTTTTCCGATTTCCTTACACCAGATTCACCAACCGTATACATTGGCTTCAATCGCTTCCCAGATGAAAGCTATGGCGCTGCTCGTTGCAAAGCATGATATACGGTATGTCGGTGTTAGCAATTTTTCTGCCAAAGCGATGCGAACCGCACATACAGAACTCCAAAAATACGGACTGAAGCTAACTTCAAATCAGGTCCATTATAATCTTGCGCATCGGAGGATCGAATCAAACGGCGTGATGGAGACAGCCAAGGAGTTAGGAATCGGCATCATCGCTTACTCTCCGTTGGCGCAGGGACTTTTGACGGGGAGGTTTCATGATAATCCGGATGCTCTCAACACTATATCAATTATGAGGCGCCGGTCAGGAAGGTTTTCACCGCGAGCAATCGAACGGTCGCGTCCGCTCATCTCGTCGTTGCAGGAAATCGGCCGGAGGTATCAGAAAACCGCATCTCAGGTTGCACTGAACTGGCTGATCAATTTCCACGGCGCAACCGTGGTTGCAATTCCAGGAGCGACAAAAGTTGAGCAGGCAAAAAGCAATGCTCTTGCGATGACGTTTACGTTGACAACGAATGAATTGAGTGAACTTGATATTGCATCAAGACAATTCTCTTAAATGCCTTGTTGCACCTCTTTGTTTCGATGCCGCCGCAATTATCCATCTCTCGCCGCGCATACACATAACGCGTCAATAAAATCACGGCAAAATGGGCTCCCCGAAGATCGATAGTCGGAGATCGAACACAACTGCAAACTAAGCACGTGTCCACAATAAAAAAGCCCCAGATGGTGAATGTCTGGAGCGGATGTTCACGTTGATTGATTATCGCGAATAATGACTTATGGCGACGCTTATTAAACCTATTTCGTCTTTTTCACTACACTCATTGCAGTAGCGATCATCGACGAGATGTCGCCAAAATTTGCAGGCAGTATCAGTGTCGTTGATTGCTTCGCAACATTCCCAAATTGTTCTACAAGCTTTTCGGCAACACGCAATTGCACTGCTTCCATACCTCCGTCAGATTTAACAGCCGCTGCGACTGCTTTCACACCGTCTGCTGTTGCATTGGCGACGGCACGAATTGCTTCAGCTTGGCCCGATGCTTCATTGATTTGTTTCTGACGAACCGCTTCAGATTCGAGAACGACCTTCTGCTTTTGTCCTTCGGCCACATTGATCGCAGACTGTTTCTCTCCCTCTGACTGTAATATATTGGCCCGTTTCTCGCGTTCCGCCTGCATCTGTTTTTCCATCGCAATGAGGACGGTTTTCGGAGGCACAATGTTCTTGATTTCGTATCTAAGGATCTTTACACCCCATGTTCGAGATGCCTCATTGATCGCGCTTACAATAGCTGAATTAATCGTGGTCCGTTCTTCAAAAGTTTTATCAAGATCGATCTTTCCGATTTCACTCCGCATCGTCGTTTGTGACAACTGCACAATTGAATTCATATAGTTGCTAATGCCATACGATGCCATTTGGGGATCGAACACTTGGACGAAAATCACACCGTCGACTCCCACTTGCACGTTGTCTCTGGTTATGCAGACCTGCTCCGGGATATCAATCGTTTGTTCTTTCAATGTGTGCTTATAAGCGATCTTATCCATAAATGGTATTATGTAACTAACACCCGCATGGATGGCGACATGAAATTTACCAAGCCGCTCGACGACGAACGCGCTTTGTTGAGGAACGACGCGAACGCCGGAAATGATGGCAAGGACTGCAAGTGCAGCCACGACAAGAAAAAATAAATCCATAAGTAACTCCCTCTTTGATCTATCTTATTTAATAAGTGTGACCTTCGCACGAATTCCATCTAATGAATTGATTTCAACAGTGCTCCCTTCACTAATTATATCGCTAGAATCACTGAAGGCAATCCAGACTGATCCACGATATGAGATCGCTCCTTCGCCACCGACAGGGATTTCTTTCACGACTTTGACCTTTTGCCCTTTGTAGTCCGGTGGCATGTCATGACTGCCAAAGAACAGCTTCTTCGCGGTTTTTCTAAGTGCGACCAACATAAGCAGAGAAGAAATGGAAAATACTGCAAGCTGACTGTTAAGTCCGGGCGTAATACCGATCCATGTAGTGACCGAAACGATTAAGGCACCCAATCCAAAGAAAACTAAGACGAGAGCGAGGTGATTCATTTCAATGATGATGAGGACTACTCCGATAACGGCCCAGACAATCACTGGAGATATGAGTGCTTCAGACATGCTAGTGTTTCCTTTCCATACTTTGAATGCTACTGATTCTTGGCGGGGCTTGAGAAGAAGGATTGCAGATTTGAACGTCCAACCCCTGAAACCGACTTAATATAGACTACTATTGATGGAAAGGCAAGAAGCTACTTTTAGGACACTGCCGATCCGAATTCCAGACGAAGAACAATTCCAATGAGCCTCAATCGCAACGTCCCTCATGGCACGATCCACTGACGCTGCTTCTACCTGAGAGACGACGGGGATCCATTGATGCTGGTTGGAAGATCTGAATCCTAAATTTTTATCTTGGACTATTGAACGAGGAGCTATAAGGGCTTCGCCGTTTGACATGTTCCGTATATATCATATGGCAATGACAAACCTTCCATTAGACAAAATTGTTGGCAAGGTGTCGAAATGGCAAAGAAAGTTTGCCAATACCGCATTTCCATAGCGAGTTGACGAGGTGGAGAAGACCACGCAGAACCGGGTTTAGTATGAACGGATATCCTTCGGATGATTTCGATCGGCTTCAGTTCTCACAAATAAATCTTGACAAAGCAGTTGTGCCAAGGTAGATTAGGCTGATTTTTGCATCATCACCCAAGATTATCTGTGCAAACGAGAGATCCCATACATCACGGGCTATATGAAACCCTAAGCAAACACGCTGGGTTCAGCCGCGAGGAATATGAATTCTATATCAGTCTCTTGAAGAAAGAGATAGTCAAGAAGAAAGAGCACTATCTTCAGGCGGGTGAGATCTCTCGGGCAATCGCATACGTGAACAGCGGTTGCCTACGACAGTACATCATCGGCGAGCATGCGAAGGAAATTATCCTCCAATTTCCCGTAGAGGACTGGTGGATTGGCGACTTGGAGAGCTTTCAGCTCGAAAAACCTTCTACCTATTATATACAGGCACTCGAAGAGAGTGAACTGGTCATCCTATCGCGGAAGAGCTTTCTGCGAGCGTGCGATGAGTTGCCGAAATTCAAGATCTTTCATGAAGAGAAAGTCCGGCGTAACCACTTTGCGACATTGAAGCGCCTACCGATGACAAAGCTTGGGACACCGGAAGAAAAATACCTCCTCCTGATGAAAGAACAACCGCAGCTTTTTCAGCGTATCCCACTTCATTATATTGCATCCTACCTCGCCATCGAACCGGAGTCGCTCAGCCGGCTCCGGAAACGTCTGGCCGTTAACCCAAAAGAAACTTAACCAACGTCAAGGTATTCTGCACCTCCTTTGTGTATAGTAACTGCATCACCAAAAAAAGAGGAGGACACCATGGACACAATTTTGCAGAATCCGGAACTTCAGGCAGTCGCCATTTCCTCACAGTACAAAGTCTTTGGTCCTGGCGATGGGCTTAGACTCTTTTTTGGCCCCGGCCGGGATCTTATCTTCAAGGTGACGGGCCAAGATACTGGCGGGGCATTCGATTATTTTATCGTCGAGGTAGCACCGAAAGGCGGCCCGCCGTTGCATGTTCACCACAGGCAGGAGGAAACGATCCATGTTTTAAAAGGAAAGTTCAAGATCAGGATCGGAGAAGAGGTTTTTCACTTGACGGAAGGCGGCTTTGCGTATCTTCCTTCCAAAGTCCCGCACGCGTTTCTCAACTTAACAGACAAGCCGGGTGAGATCATTGTGGTCTATACTCCCGGTGGCGGACACAAGTTTTACGAAGAACTTGGACCTCTTACCCGCAACGGTTCGCCTGACCAAAAGGTTGTCGCTCAACTCTTTGCGAAATACAACATGACTCTGCTTGGACCTCCTTTGAGCTCCGACTGAAATTACCGTCTTGGTCCGCTCTGCATTGAAACACAACTAATGAAGTGGAGAAAAAGCGCTTGGCAAGAAGAATGGGAGAAACGATATGAGTCAAATAGGTGCTGTGTTCTATGTGCGTTGGGGGCTCCTCCACCTTGTTGCATCCTTTCAGGTATTTAAACTGGGATGGGTCAAATATCCGGGATGATTAAAGGGAGAGTTTACCAACATGCCTGGAACCTTGCGTGCATCGCTCTTGTCGTTCCGGCGATCGCAGTTGTTTATTCCTGGAACAACAGCCTATTTGGGTATTGGCTTAACCTTGCGATAACTAGCGTTACGGATATTGGGTTTATTCTTTTCATTGTGGTGCCGCGTCATCTTTCGCTGAAACTCAGTCTCCCGGGGCCTTTACTCTGGATGTTAGCAGTGATTTTCAGCACTATCGGAATTCATTCCTACCACCCTTGAACTACTTCCCCTGCCTCGATCGGTAACATCTGTCCACGCCTCGACAATGATATTGAGAATTCCTTTGATCCGTAAGGCCTCCAATTTGTTCTCATGGTTCTTATGCCACTTCATTCAGCCCTATGTTTTGGCCCGCGAAAGGTCGATACACATGTCGTCGTCTCGACACGTCCACTTGTATTAATGAGACTATACGATTCGGACTTTAGATCTCCCGGCGGAAAAGATCCAGTCATCACAAAATTCCGATCAGGTAGACAATTTCCCCCTTCGTTCTTCCCTTCACTGATTCGCGGTATAAGCAATCAGACGCCAGCGAATGGCTCCTTGCGTAGCATCATGAGCATGATGATTTTGCGGTGGAAGAGTGCTTCCAGCAACGACAGTAACTTCGCGCACGCATCCGTCGCACCGGTAGATTCCGGCGCTTGGCGTCGTTTGCCCAGGCGCATAAATTTCATCGAACAGCTTGTTGTTGTTTTGTTGCATATACCTCGAGTATTTGTAGAATGCCATAACTCACCATGGTATTGTGGATAAAAAATTGGTATCAGCAAATTCATAACCTCGATGTGATCCAGTTGTGATCAAAAGCAACGTAAAAGTCCAATAAATTCGTAATAAACTACGAAACTGCTTGAAAGACGGTCAAAATTGATACATTTTAAATAATTCTCGTGTCTGAAATGGGTGGTGTATATACGGTGGTTCATCTCTGTTTCGCGTTCACATTGGAACCAAAAGGTACGATCTTGTGAGAGGATTAGCGAAAAAAGGGTTACCGAAAAGTGCAACACCCTGGTGTTTTGCGAGCTGGACGGGTGTATTCTTCAAGGCGGGCTGCAGCTGTTGCGAGGGTGTCGACGAAATCCTGAATCAGAAGACCTACTTAGATTCGTTCTTATGCTTCTTATACCATTTTTGATGAGCCTCAATCCGAGACTCCTCATGGAACGATCCATGCGAGTTGCTTCTACTTGAGGGACGATGTGGATCCAACGATACAGGTGAGTAGGCCTGATTCTTAAATTTTTTATTGCAGATTTTAGAGAAGCTATATAGGTCTCTCTCAGCTTCTCTTACATGCCTATAAGAGAGTTGACTGTCTCTGCTTTGAGAGTGAAAGTGCGAACAAAAGAATTGTCGACCTGAGCATAAAGAATGCCGGTCGTTCTGTCGATTTCAACAAATTGACTGGCGAACGTGCTCGTTCTCGCTTGACTGTCGCGAATAAGAGGCTCAGGCGAAACCCAGTCTATTTTCCCATTTTCATAATCATAGATAAAGAGACCAATCGAAAACATTCCATATTTTATCCTGTCTCCAACCATTTGATTTCTTTCTCTTCCATTCATGATTCCAACACGTTTACCTTCACCGACTTCGATAAACGTTTCTGGCATGAGCGGTCCCGGTGATGCATGACCTCCGATCCATGGAATATTATGCTTCTTTGGGTGAAATACAGTTTCTCCGTATTCCCACGGCTTACCCATGTCTTCTGCAATTCCGACTCGCACGGTAGAATACCAATAATCATTACTGAGCTCACTCGACTCAACGAGGTTATATCGAATCCCCCGCTTATTTAGCGGAGCAATGCAGACTTCTTTTGCCCGATCCATCAACACTGGCAGTGTCATTTTTAAAGAATCGAAATTTCTTCCTACAGCTTGTCCGAGATGGGTAAGAGTCAAGCCGTCAGATTTGTTTCGAAGAGGTATTGTGAAATAGATATGCATCAAACCTGTCTTCTCGTCTATCCAGATATCAGGGTCTTCCAAACCGAGAAAATCCCATTCATTTCCGCCGAGTTGACGAATTATCTCTGATTCGTTTTCAATTGCTAACGCTCCCTCGATACTAAAATGATCAAGTGAATCTCCTCTCACTTTATGCAAAACGCTTCTATCGATGGAGCCGCTAAATTCCACGTCTCCCTCGCGACTAATAATGCAACGAAGAATGCCTTCCTTATTTCCTGACCGCGGATCAAGGGTAAGCGCCATTACGTGTATGAATCGATTATCAGGTTCAACTGCTTTCCCCGGATGTTCAATATATTGTTTCTGCTCTTCCAAGGTCGATGAGATTAGTTTTGCTGGTTTTCTATCTTGACCATATAACTCATTCCGAGTTTAATTGTCAAGCCGTTCGGAGCAATGCCCTGAGCATGTCTCTATACGGGTGGAATGAATATGGAACTTCGGTATTTGCCAAGTTCTCTATAAAGAGTGTGGCAATGGCATACCTGCCAATAGACGAAATTGTTGGCAAAGTGGCGAAACGGCAAAGGGAGTTTGCCATCATTGCACTTCTATGAGGGGGTGGCCAGGTGACGAAGGGTAGTGTGCAGGATAGACTAACCAAAGAAATCCGACCTCGCAATGAGACCGCTCTGGTTTGTTAATTCTCTTCTACGTCCTATGGTTAACAGGTCTCGCGATCGAGAAAGATCAATATTCATTATTGGCTTGAGGGGTTTGCCAACTATTTCAGGGCATATACCTTAACACCTCAATCGGCTCGGGGCAAGCGTTTCACTTTGTCGAATCCCACAAGCATCTGCTCATCTTCGTCCCAGAGGCGCAATCTGAGGGAGTGGAAGCTTGAAAGCATTGTAAGGGGTTTAACTGACCAGAATAGAGGGATTTCTTTTTGACACTTGCTCAATGAGTAGTTCGGGACTCGCGGGCTCAAGTGATGGATGTGATGGAACCCGATGTTGCCGCTGAACCACTGCAAAATTTTTGGGAGTTTGTAGAACGAACTTCCTTTAAGAGCAGAAGCAAAGAAATCCCAGTCCGAGTGATGCGCCCAGTAGACTCCCCGATATTGGTGCTGGACATAGAAAAGCCATAGACCAAAAGTGCCTGCAATCCAGATTGTAGGGAGGAATACGAGGATGAACGTAATGAATCCAATGCTGTAGGAGATCGCCACGAGAAGAATCGCGATGGCAATATTCGTCCAATAGACGTTTTGTTTTTCTCTCGGTCCGGACGATTTTGACGTGAAGCGGTGGGAGACAACAAACATGAACAGTGGACCGATCCCGAACATCACCAGCGGATTTCGGTAGAACCGATAAACGAACCGTTTCCAACGAGATTGTTCGAGATATTCTTTCACGGTCTGCATCCAAACATCTCCGACGCCCCGATTGTCGAGATCACTGCCGGTCGCATGATGGATTGCATGATTGTGCCGCCATTCGTAATACGGGGTGAGAGTGAAGATTCCACTCACTATACCGACAAGATCGTTTGCCAGGGAGGACTTGAAGAAAGAGCCGTGTCCGCAATCGTGAAAAATGATAAATGTCCTCACTAAGAAACCCGCTGCCGGTATCGCCAAAAGCAAGGTCAACCAGTAAGACATCTCCAGGCTTCGGTACATCATATAGAGGAGAATGAAGAACGGAACAAATGAATTGATGATTTGCCAGATGCTGCGCCAGATATCGGAGTGTTGATATTTGGCGATCATCAATCGCCAAGATTCATTGGGTGCTTCGGAAGAGATTCCCTGGGTCATATTCGTAGCCTTGCAATTTGTGCGTTTTCCAATTGTCTGAAATGAGGGAAGCTGTTAAAGAACCGGTGCCGTTGTGTAATTGAATCATCGTAACACAGATGGTGGTCTTGTTCCCTCCATTGACAGACGGCTATTTAATAGCCGATGTGTTGATAGGGTTATTTCTCTTTCCTACACGAAGAAATAAAATCGGAACAAGCGCAGCAATAGTGATTATCGATGCCACAAAAAAGTCATCGCATACGGCGCTGATAAAAGCCTGAGTAGAAACATGTGATACAATTAATAATGAAGCGCGCATCGCTGAAAGAGTATGGTTCCCTCCGAGTGTATTCATGCTGAATCGGGTTATTAGCTGTGCGACATGACAATAAGCTTCCGATTGCCGATTGATAACCTGCCCGTATGCTGCCGTGTGATAAATTGTGCGTTGGAGCAGCAATGTGCTCATAAAAGCAATCCCAAAACTCCCGCCTACTTGCCGAATGACATTGAATAATCCGGATGCCTGTCCGATTTTATGCCGAGGGATATTAGAGAGTGATGCTGTCGAAAGTGGTGTAAACATCAATCCCATCGCAAATCCGCGGATGTAAAGTGAGAGCATGATTTGATAATGCTCTGAATACAATGACAGTGAGCTGTTGATGTAAAGGCTCACTGCCATTAATATTATCCCTACCACTGCAGGGATTTTAGGATTTACTTTATCAGAGAGAAATCCTGAAATCGGCGAAATGATCGCTTGAATAATCCCGACGGGCAAGAAGAGCGATCCTGCCTGGAATGCCGTATATCCCAGCGACGTCTGAAGGTACAGGGGGAGTAAAAATGTGCTGCCGAACATTCCAAACCCGAAAATGAAGAGAATACCATTCGCTACGCCAAAATTAAAATCCTTGAGCAGCCGTAAATCAATAAGCGGATGTTCAATGCTAAGTTCCACTACTAAGAATACAACAAGTGCAACTGCAGAAACTGCGAAACACGAAACGATAAACGGAGATGTCCACCCCCGAGTATTCCATGCAGCGTTGCCATCTGTTAATGCCAGCAGGAGAGCACAAAGAAACGCAGCCATTGAAATGAATCCAATCACATCGAACGAGCGCAAATGTTCCGTTCTATATTCACGCTGAACGACCATTGTTGCAAATAAACCGATGATTCCAACCGGGACATTTATGCTGAATATTGAATTCCAACTTATATTATCAATAAGATACCCGCCTATCATTGGGCCGAGTGACACTGATGCCGCCGAGGCAATAGACCAAAAGCCGATTGCAACTCCGCGTTGACGAGGCGGAAATTCACGGGTTATAATCGCCATGCCGGTGGGCGTCAGCAGCCCCGCTCCGCTTGCTTGAATAATACGAAATGCAATAAGTGCGTTCTCATTCCATGCCATCCCGCAGAGAAACGAACCGAGGGTAAACAGGAACAATGCTAAGAGATATGTTCTCTTGTAGCCAAAATGATCTGCGATCCAACCGGATGTCGAGAGCATAACAGCAAACACCAACATGTAGGCAGTGATCACCCATTCGGCTTTATCGACCGTAATTCCAAACGAAGCCATAATTTTTGGCAGGGCGACATTCACAATCGTAGCATCGAGCACAGCCATAAAAGTGCCAATCATGACGTTCGCTAACACCCACCATTTGTAACTACCGTGCTCGTGGTGAAGCGATGGCACGCGGCGGATGAACTCATGTTTTAATTGATGTCGTATCGACATTGCGATGGTGAACTGCGTCGGTTTTCCAAAAGCTTAGAATCTCACTTCAGCAATGGAAAATGATGTACCGCGGGCGGGATAGACGTTTCTATTCTCAACGATCAGATTGTTTATTGAAGGCATTTACTGATTTGTGATATGAAATGCTGCACCCCGCAGGATAATATAATATGAGGGATGGACGGTGGGATTAAGAGCACCCCTCTGCTGCAAAACTACTCTATTCCATTTACAAATGCAAACAGATGCACAGCCTGGCGCTGGCTCAGTTTGTCATTCCCGCGAAAGCGGGAATCCAAATTTTCCCTCCTTGCTTCACAATGGATACCCACTTTTCCCGAAGGGATGCCTTTGGCACGTGGGCATGACAATTTTTTATTCAAATTAAGCCACTACTCACAGCCTTACTTCAGCAAGATCAACTTCTTCGTCTCAACAAAGCCTCCAGCAGTGAGCCAGTAGAAATACACTCCTCTTGATAAACCGCTCGCTCATCCGCTGCGCCTCGTGACGCCCCAGAGCTTTAAAATTGATTACAAACAGGATCTCAACGCGGCCCAATACGAAGCAGTCACCTCCGCCGATGGACCGTTTCTGATTATTGCGGAGCCAGGCACGGGCAAGACAAGGACAATCGTTTACAGGGTGTCTTATCTCATAGCGTGTGGCGTGAACCCGGACAACCTTCTCCTCCTTACATTCACTCGGAAGGCAGCACGAGAAATGCTCCGCCGTGCGGTGATCCTCCTCGGTGCGCGATGTAAAAACGTTGCCGGAGGAACTTTTCACTCATTTGCCAATACGTCGACTCCGGTCGATCAATTGCTCGCAAAGGACTACCCGCACTATACCGAGATCATTGATGATATCAAGAAAGTTCTTGACGGCTATGTGCGTTACAAGGCCGGTAACAATCTTATTGACTATGACGATCTGTTGCTCAACATCGTTACACTGTCAAAGTGTAACGAATCGCTTCGTGCAATCTTGTCGCATCGTTATAGGTATATCATGGTCGTGATTGAGCGTATGTGATTCACACCACGCAAATTCTATATATCCTTCAATACCTTCCAGATATCATGGAATAAACTATATTGCCTTACCGTCGCGAAGCGATAATAGTAAGATCAACGACAAACAAAGGACATTATGATAAACGTTCGCGAGCCGTACAAAATATTAATTGTTGATGATGACAAAACCTTTCTCAAACTCCTTTCTTCAGCCGTGAATTCAAAGGACGAAAATTTCGTTGTTGAAACTGCACGATCCGGTAAAGAATGTCTGCAAAAGGTAAAACGGTTTAAACCAAATCTGGTTCTTTTGGATATCGGGATGACCGGCATGAACGGACTCGTGACGCTCCGTTTTATCAAATCGATTGATGCGTCAACTCTTGTTTATATTCTCTCCGGCCTCTCAATTGAATACATCCAGGATGGCGTTGGGATGGTACCGGCAGACGGGTATTTTACGAAAACACAATTTGTCGCTCTCCTGTCAAGTGATCAGTCCTTTGATATAATTCTGAAAACAGGAAAAATATAAACCAGCTGGATGGGTGTTGAGTCGGATCCCTGCTAAAACTGAAGCCCTAGATTCAAATCTTGACTTCAGTTTTTATTGGTTGGACTGCGGGAATGAATTACCGGGATCGTAATATACTCCCGCCGTCCAATCTTTTCCCGCCTCCGATGTTCTAGTCTTGTGCCAGACCATCATCCGCTTTAGCGTGGATGGAGCGACTGTCCACATTGGATCGCGGCGTCGCCCTCGCCAGTGCGAGAATGGTTCCGGCAAACAGCAGCGTGTCGGCAAAGTAGTTGATCCCTTCCACTTTGCCTGAGGTATCCGATTCTGATAGCGCCACTATCAAGACAGGTCCATAGATAGTAAGGACCATCAACAAAATCCAACCGCCGAGACAAGTTGCCACCTTCCACGTATTCCTGGCTAGAAGAATGCTTCCCCCGGTAATTAGAAGAGCTGCACCCGTCACATAGCCAATGAGTACACGCCCCGGAACCCACGTTGGCATCTCTTTTTCAAGCGGGACTCCGGGAAGTCCAATCGGGTGCAGAAAATGCTCAATGCCAAACAATATTACGGCTAGCATGACAAAAACACGGCCCACTGTCATCAGCGTGCCCTTGCCTTGACTGCGCGAACTGTCCATCGCATTTCCCGCAAGAATCCAGCCAGCACCGCCAAACGACATTTCGCGGAAGACGATTGTCCAAATAATTCTGTTGTGCGGTTGGCTCAGCGCTCCAGGAAGATGTATCATCGCGACAAATAGAAACATCATGATTCCGAACATCAGGCCGGACCAGCGTACCCCAATCTTGGTGGCAATGCTCAAAGACGCTGCGATCAAAGCGAATCCGACGAAATAGACCCAGAACAAACGCCATGGCATGTACTCGGGCACGATGTCGATGACAAATTTAGGGCCAAAGAGATGTAGCGCACCGAAGGCCGCCAGTGGAATAGCGAAACACAAATTACTCAAAGCCACAATCTTGCCCAATTTACGAGCTTCAGCGATATCATTTTTCGCGGCCCATACTCCGATCAAGAAAAGGAGGATGGCGGTTGAGCACATTGCGACCACTGTAAGGTCCATCGTTTTTCCTTTCGCTATAAAGTTTCAGATTCTACTTCGAGACGGTGCATTCCATTCACAGCGCAGACTCCTAGGATGGGCCTAACGGACCGGAGCTCCCGCTAAAGAACATCGGGACAGGTAAGCCGGGCGACGTGCAGCCAGTTCGATGTAGTCAATTGTGCGGATGTATCTGCTGATCATGTCATTCTCGGCGTACTGCCGCACGGCGAAATCGTCGACGGCTGGTTCCATCTTGTCGAGCCCTCTTCGCGAGACCCCGAGCCCCCCAGCGGGGAGCGACTGGTTAGGCGGCGAAAGATTGAATTGGAACATACTAGTCAACTTGTTCAATGATTAGCTTGGAGGTAATCCAATACCCCAGTAAGACCCACCGCTCCGACTGCTAAATATAGGATAATTGCGCCAAATATCCTCCAAGAGGGACCAGGCTCCAAAACACTTCTATGATGATGCATTGGGTCAAAGCTTACCTTAACTATTTTCCCTACGGGATATTTCTCGCAATAATCATTTGCCAGGGATTCACTTCCCCCTGTTCCGCCATATTTTATCTTTTTCCCTTCGTAGTCAAAACCATTGACATTGAATCTATAAGAAATAAGCGGATAGTACGATTTAGCCATTCTGAACTGGAAACCACTAAGCTTCACCTGAGACTCAATAATTTCGCAGTCAACTTCGTTCCAATACTTGCTTCGCACGGATAGCCATAGATTTCTTAGGTTCCAAATTAATCCTATTAGAGCGTAAAGAGCCAATCCCGAAAAAGCTACGAATTGGTGGATATCCATAGATATATAATATAGTATTTTTGCCGCCTAACGGACCTGAACTCCCGCTAAAGAACATCGGGACAGGTAAGCTGTCTACGACTCCCTGCGGGTCTTCGACCCGAAGGGTCGTTGATTTCGAGTCGCAGACTCGTAGAGCGGCGACGTGCAGACAAATCGATGGTAGACTATGCGCGCGGCGAAATCGTCGACGGCTGGTTCCGTCAGTCCCAAAGGGATCCCCTCGGGACTTGTCCGTCCGAAGGGATGGCTCCGCCAAAGGACCCCTTCGGGGAGCGACCGGTTAGAACACCCGCGGTAGAATATTTTGATTAAGAAATAAAATATTGCTACATGGCAACTGTTAGAAGTTTAAATACTTCATTTAATTTAATTTTGTATTTGTTCAGTGAACACTTTACTGATTTTAGATATTGAATAAATAAAGAAATAACCGGCTGCCTTATCTGAAGGTTCAATATTAGTCGGCAGATTGGCGGGAATTTTTAATTGGTCAAAGATATTTTCACTATCAAATAGGTCGTTGCTTGAGGTGTTGTTATCAAATTCTTTTAAGAATTCATATTGATCCTGAGTAAAGTTAAAATCAACCATAGTAATAGTATCACCCTTTGTTACATTTACGAGTGTTGGTTCCATTGAAAAATATGAGAACCCGTTTGCCGTTAATCCAGGAGTATTCACCTTTGTAATCTTCAAAAGGGACTTATCGATAAGCTCTCCACCTCCAAGTTCATCAGTTAGAGTAAAATAACTTTTATTATTTACTATAGCATAGTTAAACAAATAGTCTGGTCCGTTATAAAATGTATGATAATATCCCTTATTAATTACAGTGCCTTTAATGCTGTCGCCATTCATGCCATAATAAGATATCATCGAATAAAATTGAACCGGCACGGGCATCAAACCATTTGCCGTGTAGGAATCCATTTTCCCATCGTTATCTATATCTATATTTGTGATAGACAAAGTATAGTTATGCCCACCTATACCTCCAACTTTGCCTGCTGTTTGATACAATCCAAGCGTATCTTTATTTTCAATGTAATCGAATGTTTCTATGCCGTCGGTTACATATATTTTGGCTCCTGTAACAACCGCTTGAGGCCGTCCTGTTATGAGGCTGCCGGAACAATACAGCCTTATGGTGTGAATAACCGAATCGGTTGTAAATTCGCCGTCTACGAGTAATCGTTTATCGTTTGTTTTAATTTCAATATTCACGTCTTGCTCGCATGAATAGAAAAGCAAAGCAAACACTATCATGCAAAAAGATTGAACGATGTTTGTATAGACTAATTGTCGTTTTATATTATAAACTCTTGGAGAAAACATATTGCTCCAGATCAAAAGTTAAAACGATAAGAAATAGAAGGCATAATTACGAAAATGGATACTCCTTTTGCATCTATTATACCAGGATTATCTTGGCGAGCAATAAAATTAACATATTGAATGTTGGCATGATTTAGAACATTGATAATGGAAAAATTCCATTCGTCGTGATAATGCTCTCCCTCTTTCTCTTTACTCTTAATTGTAAGACTAATGTCCCATCTTTGGTAAGGCGGCAGCCGATAACCATTCCTGTTTGAATATCCTGTTAATGTATGGCCCCAAAGCTCCATGACATAAATGGGTATGGTTGTAACTTGCCCACTTTGATACCTGAAATTCGATGAAAGAGATGTGTGCTCAGATATATTGTAATTTACGCAAGCATCAAAAGTGTGAGGCTTATCGAATGGAGAAAGATATTGTTGACCCGAATTAATATCAGGGATTATTCTATAGCTTCGGGCATAGGTATAACTGATAAATCCGTTCAATTTTTCAAAATCACTTTTAAGCATAAGTTCTGTACCATACGCATAGCCCCTACCGGTTCGTAATTGTTCTTCAAAGTTGTAACTGGTGTTATCAATTGTATAAAGTGGGTTGCTTTCAAGAAAAGTTGCACCGTCTTTATAGTCAATAACATTGTTCATATTTTTATAATAGCCCTCAATGCTTGCTTCTTCTACATTATTGAATAGATATTGAACATAACCCACGCTGTATTGTGATGATGTTTGCGGCTTTATATTATTATCCGATGGAAACCATACATCAAGAGGGCCTCCACCATTAGTTTTCATGAGTAATTGATCTTGCTGGGTCGTGTATGTGTAACTTGCTTTGATAGATGAATTCTCAAAAACTCTATAATTCATGCCAAGACGTGGTTCAACGCTGTAAAAATGTTCATAGATTGAATGCGGAGCCGCATAAAATGAATCAACTACCTGATAATTATTGAGATTATAGACCCAATGGCCTCCAAGATCTTGATATAAACTTGCTCGCACACCATATTTCAAAGATAGATTGTCGGTTATTTTTTGTTGATTCGAAATATATAAAGCATGTTCAAAAACGTCTTGTTCAGAAACAACCCTATTACTGAATGGTTGGGCATTGGTAATATTATCAATAGCTGTTGTATCGCCCTCTAATTGGCCAGGCATAAAATGTTTATAGGTGGTCGATGCTCCAAAATCAATTGCATTGTAGTTATTGAGATAATAATTATATTCGGCCTTGAGTGAAATTTGTTCAATACCCGAATTCCAACTATAATTTAATGTATTGTTTCCGCTGGTTGCGCTATACGAAGTAGAATATTTGTAATTGCTATAGATGAATGAAACATTGCTGAAAAGCTCCGGATTATAAACATGATTCCAACGTATGGACATTGTGTTATTATAATAATTAGCGTTTAACAATAATGAAGAATTATCACCACCATTATATGAAGAAACATAAATACGGTTTTGGGGATCAATGATTGCATTGAGTTTGCAGTTTAAGTCGTAAAACGCTAAATCAATATTAGAAAGATTAGAATTTATGTGCTTGAGAAGCCAACTTAAATAAGAATACTTCCCCGACACGATAAAAGATGCACGGTCTTTAACAATAGGCCCTTCAACACTTAAATCTGAACAAAGAATACCTAAACCTCCTGCTACATCATAATTCTGCATGTCTCCATCCTTAAGTCTTATGTCAACTACCGAAGACAATCGTCCTCCATAATTAGCAGGGATGTCACCTTTGTAAATGTTTATTTCTTTTACGGCATCATTATTAAATACTGAGAAAAGGCCCATCAGGTGAGAAATTTGAAAAACAGGTGCATCATCCAGTAAAAATAAATTCTGGTCAATACTCCCTCCCCGGACACTTATTCCGGTGCTTCTTTCATTTGCCGCCTGAATGCCCGGCAATATTTGTATTGCATGCATAACATCTGCTTCGCCAAGCAATACAGGTAATTGTTTAACATCCTTATTCGTCATTGTCATTTGTCCCATTTGAGGCCTTGATAGTTTTGCTTCGGGATTTGAACCGACGATTGTCATTTCATCAAGGTTAATTGGCTGAGTGGTTAATTTTATGACAATAGTTGTATCCTTAATGATATGAAGACTTGTTTTTTCGTCGGAATAACCAATGTAGTTTACAAGAAGTTTGCTGGTTCCAGCTTCCAGCAGGATGTTAAAATATCCAAAGGCATTTGTAACGACACCTTTTCTGCTTGCAGAATCTAACACATAGCATCCGATCAATTTTTCACCACTTTCTTTATCCTGCACATAACCATTTACAGAAAAAGTTTTTATGTTTTGCGAAAATACAGATGAAAGAGTAAAAAGAAAAATCAGGATTAGATAGGTTTGTCTCATTTTAAATTTCATCGAAGTTCGGCTTGCACCTAATTCGCGTAAGCACGCCACAAGTAATTCGTATATTCTAATGATGATGAAATGGCATGTGGCAGGATTAGATTGCATGTAGGGGGCATGTGTTGACTATTGGTATGAATTGTTGCACCCCGCAGGATAATATAATAATGAGGGATAATCGGTAGGTATAAGCGCGCCCCTCTGACGCAAAACTACTGCCTTTCCAGCGCAAAAGCAAACAGATGCACAGCCTGGTGCTGGCTCAATTTGAGAAAGAATATGTCATGCCCACGAAAGTGGGCATCCATTCTGCAATAAAAAACACAATACTGGATTCCCGCTTTCGCGGGAATGACAAATTGAGCCAGCACTCACAGCCTTACTTCAGCAACATCAACTTCTTGGTTTCAACAAAACTCCCCGCTGTAAGTCTGTAGAAATACACTCCGCTCGACAAATTGCTCGCGTTAAGAGTAACCGAATGGTTGCCCACTGTCTGACGAGCATCCACTAATATTTTCACAAGCCGTCCCAGGTCATCGTACACTTTCAATGTAACGAGCGTGTTCGTGCGTAATTGATAGCTGATTACAGTTGAAGGGTTGAATGGATTAGGAAAATTTTGTTCCAATTGAAACGACCTCGGTAATGTCGACGCAGCTGGTGGCTTGACCCCTGTTACTACAGAAAGTGGTGCACACCAAATACCGCTTTCTTCTGTTCCGCCAAAGACACTTGAGTCGTTAACGAAAAGTAACAGGGGCCTACTGTCCGGAAGATCCTGTCCGATGTTGAACCAATTGTCATTGGTGATGGTGGAGACATAAAGTCCGCTGTATTGCGCGCCTGCAAAAACATACTCACCATGGACGGTGATCGAATAAACCTGCAGATCAAAGGGAATTCCGGAATTGATGGTTGACCAGGTCAACCCTCCGTCCGAGGAACGAAAGACTCCTCCCGGAGGACTTTGAGGCAAGCTAACTGGCTCTGGCCAAGAATACCTTCCGGCAAATACATCCGAACCGGCTGCGGCCAGCGCAGTGATGTTTATCAAGGTATCGTTCACGTTGGTCCAGGTTTCACCGTTATCCGTTGAAGTATAAACACCGCTTTGTGACCCAGCGACAACGTTTGAACCTGACGCCGTTAGAGAAATTAACTCAGGCAACGCTTGGCCGACATTCTTCCATGTTATGCCATTGTCTGAAGAAAGAAAAACCCTTCCGCTGTATTGAGTTGCGGAGATTAGGTTTGGGCCGCTTTGTACCAACATTGACGGATGAGTCGTATCCATGACACCGCCATTAATCGTACCCCACGTTTTGCCATTGTCCGATGAAACATAAATCCCAGTATGTCCCATCGCATAAACGTTTTGCCCGATCACTGTCGCCGAAGCAATAACTCCGCTACGTAAGGATGTATCGGCAATCCAGCTTGCACCATTATCGGTGGATGAGTATAGTGAATTATAACTCATCACTGCGTAAATATTGGGACCATTTCCCGTAATCGAAGTTACCGACGTTAGAATCATTCCTGAACTTGCCCAATTCCAGCTCGTACCGCTATCAATCGAGCGATACACTCCATTATTGGTAGTTGCTGCGAATAGAGTTGTACCCTCTACTGCGATGGATACTACCTGATTGCCTGGCAACCCATTATTAATCGGTGTCCAAGTTACTCCCTTATCTGTCGATAGATGTACTCCAGTTGTGGTTCCTGCGTACATGCGCGAACTATCGCCGACAAAACAAAAAGTGTTGGAAGTGCCGATCCAACTGCTTCCCTGAATCCACGATCTTCCGTCATCAGTAGATCTGATTACACCACCATTCCAGCCTACCAAAACGGTGGAATCTATGGCTGCTATACAGTTCGTTACTCCATTAACCGAATCAGTACTTACGAGACCCGACCAATCATTACCATTATCAGTGGAGAGAACAACTCCCGCATAAGTTGATGCAAGAACTTTTCCCTCTGTGACCGCAAGACCCGTCACAGTAGTTTGTCCATACCCAAGTCCATTTTCTATAGTGGTCCAGCTTGCACCATCATCCGTTGATCTAAACATGCCTGTTCCTCCGGCGAAGATAATCGAGTCCTTGATTGCCAACGCATTTACAGTTGCTGAGAATGCGGGATTGCATTGAGTCCACGTTTTACCGCTGTCTGAGGAAACAATGACGCCTTTATTCGTGGTACCGGCAAAAAATTCAGACCCCTTCACTGTGAAACACAAAGTTTTGTATAAAATGCCGAAGTCCGTCGACGTCCACGTCGCACCGTTGTTAGTTGACAGGTAAATCCCGTAAAGCCCTCCGGAGGATCCAACAAATACATTGGAGTCGGCCACGGCAACTGCCGATAAACCTGCAAGAGGTGAACCAACAGGAAGTTGCCTCCATTGGGCGTGAAGAACCATGACACGAAGGAATAGTAGTAAAATGAGAATACTTTTTTTCATTGTATCACCTTGATTTCACAGAGACACGATTACGGACCCATTGGTGTCCATGCGTCTCAAAAAACAAAAACCCTCGTCATCGCACTCGCGAATCCGAGGGTTAAGGTCTGATATTATGGTCTGCCCCGTTCCCCCGGGTACCTAACGCAGGAATGTAAGAGTAATCGCTGGGAGAATCAAGAGCCTCGTTCGCGTGACTCCTCACGCAACAATCCATCGGAGTTGTTTCTCCTTGCGGGACAACTGGGATCCGACAACATAGCCGGGGATGTGAGCTTCTCAAATCTTTGCTTCCAGTTTCAGGTTGGAACTATAAGGGGTTTCTGTCATCCTACCTGATCTACACAGTGAGCGTTTCTATTGCTATTGGCAGTGAACAAGACTACATTCATACAGCATTACATATCGATGACATCTGGTCTCGATGAACGACTGATACCCTCATTGTCACCTTCTTATGAAGTGATGTGAGGGTTCCTTGTTTTTGGGACATCCAGAGCCAGCCTTACGAATCAAATTTAAACAGGTAAATATATGAGAAACACCTACAGGGTCACATACCGAAGTCGTAATGGAAGAATTAAGGCTGAAGAGTTGCCAGCGGATACACTATTTGATGCGGCTGATTCTGTGCGCCAAACGCACCAACTCAAATTCTCAGACATTATCTCGAATGAAATTAAGGATGCGGGGAAGGCGCGTAAAATTGGAAGGAGGGCGTTTGTAAATGACAGATAATACTCGACTGACTAACGGGATCTACAAGGGAACCCGGATGAAAAATGTTCCGGCAGCGTACCTGCTGCACCTGTCGAAAGACATGGCAATCGTGGGGCTTACAAAATACATCGCTGACAATCGGGAAGTTCTAAAATTGGAAGCCAGAAGGGATGGTCAACTATTATACAGGAAGTGGGTGGTAAAGCGATAGAGCCCCCCGGATATCATCTCACGACAGATTCCTACCAAGACCTGAGTCCTCAATCCTAGCAAGAATTGATCACATCACGCAGATGGGATCTGCAGTTTTCCACTCTGCCATCTGGCGAAATTTCACGCAAAATGGCGAAATGGCAAAGCAATTTTCAACTACTACAACTCTATAGGAAGTTGGCGAAGTTGGGAACTTGACCCTCACCTGCTCCAGCCCTCTGATTGCACAATCGGCGATAAATAGGTATTTTCAATTTACAACAGAACATTATTTCCTATTGAGGACTCATGAGACGGAACGCTTTCTTGCTCTGCTTGATTCTTTTCGTTCAAGGCTTGTCCGCTCAAGCTCCTCGCGTTGACAAGATCGAGCCTCCCAATTGGTGGACGGGCATGAAGCTCAACAAAATTCAATTGATGGTTTATGGCGAACATTTGGACGGCGTGCAAACAACCTCCTTTTCACGCGACATCACTATCCTGAAAACATATTCTCCCCCCAATCATTCCTACGCATTTATTAATATCGAAATCAAGAAGACAGCAAATCCCGGCATACAAACGTTGAAACTCTCTTCACGCATGGGAAGCACCTCATTCAGATTTCCTTTGCTCAAACGACCTAAGGCTGTTGCCGAGCATCAGGGATTTAATTCTTCCGATGTCATTTACCTCATCGTTCCCGATCGGTTTGCAAACGGAGATACGACGAACGACAACATCGCCGGAATGTTGGATGGAGTGAAACGGAGCGATCCATCCGGCAGGCATGGCGGCGACTTGCAGGGCATCATCACCAAGCTTGATTACCTGAATGATCTGAGAGTTACGACGTTATGGCTCACTCCGGTTGTTGAGAATAATACACCGCGAGGAAGTTATCATGGGTACGCGACGACCAATCTGTATGAGGTTGATTCGCGGTTGGGCAGCAATGATCTTTACAGAGAGTTTGTTCGCGAGGCGCATCAGCACAAACTCAAAGTTATCATGGACCACGTGAACAACCATATCAGCATCAATCATCCATGGATCAAAAACCTCCCCACACCCGATTGGTTGAACGGAACACCGGAGAATCACCAAAGACCGACTAATTCAAAGGCTGAATTAGACGACATGCACAGCGACTCGCTTATAAAACAGCGGGAGACGAATGGCTGGTTTGATGACCACATGCCGGATTTAAACCAGAGAAACCCGTTCGTCAGTCAGTACTTGAAACAAAGCACAATATGGTGGATCGAGTTTAGCGGAATTGACGGCATTCGCGAAGACACCTATCCGTATATCGACCCGAGATTTCGGGAAGACTGGTGCAAAACTGTACTGGAGGAATATCCTCGGTTCAATATTGTCGGCGAAGTATGGGTTCAGGACCCGGTGTTCTTGGCTCCGTATCAACGAGGAAGTCATTTCCGTCGAAGCATAAAACCCGAGCTTCCATCTCTTACCGACTTCGGTTTGTACGATGCTCTCCTTAAAACGTTTGCCGACACTTCCGGCAAGATCGAGAATGTGTTTACCACCCTTGCAAAAGATTTTCTCTATCCCGATCCGGAGAACCTCGTGACATTCCTCGACAACCACGACATACGGCGCATTATGTTCAACGTGAAGGGCGATGTGAAGCGTTTCAAGCTTGCCCTGCTGACACTTCTGACCACGCGCGGTATTCCGGAAATGCTGTATGGAACAGAAATCGGAATGAAAGGAGGGCCGGATCATGGTACGCTTCGAGCAGATTTTCCCGGAGGCTTCACGAATGATCAGCGCAATGCTTTTTCAGAAAGCGGAAGAAGTGAGGAAGAAAACGAAATTTTCAATTTTACAAGACAACTTTTGAAGATTCGTTCAACATATAAAAGCCTTCAAAAAGGCTCGCTGATTCATTTCAAGCCCAAAAATGAAGTGTATGTCTATTTCAGAATATTGGGTAATGAGCGTGTTATGGTGGTCATCAATCATAATATCGGAAAACAAAGAGTTGATCTTTTGCCCTTTGCGAATCAACTGCAAGGAGGTATGTGGTTGAGAAATCTGATTACCGGGACTGAGCTAGAATTGTCCGGGACCGATAAACTTGAGCTTGAAGGAATGTCAGGCATGATCCTTGAAATTGTCCGACCATCAAAACTGTAGCGTTGGCCTTATTACGAATCGACACCCCTTCTCCCGCGTGGTTTAATCAATTTGTCCGCTCTGAAGGGATGGCTTCGCCAATGGACCATCGGGGAGCGGCTGCTTAGATCGACCCGTGCGATGTATAAATCCTCCTACTTAATACTCATTTGACTCCACCTTATGATTTCCGGAGCTTAAATTTGGAACGCTCGGTGAGCTTCAGAAGGACTTCGCTATTTACCAAGTTCTACAAAAAGTATGGCAATGACAACATAGGACTTGCCACTCCACTTCTATGGCGAGGCGGGTCCTGAAAATCCTTGCCAATGCACTAAAAAATTTACAACTTAGGAAAAAGTTCAGCAACTGTTTTCGGTTCAATCTCATGAAGATTAGGTATCTGGTTGCCATCATCGTTTGTTTGAGTGAGTTACTCGCGGAAGGAGCCTTCGCTCAGACGGATAGTTTGGCTGGAGAAAAAACAACGGTCACTAGCTGGTCGACAAATTTGAAGGTGTTCGTAAGCGATGAATCATATGGTTGGGATGTAAACTCGTTTGATGATGCTGTTCTAGATACGAGTAAGCTGGTTATTTCCCGCGCTGGCGTCTACGGCGCAATCTCACTCGCAACCTCGTTTTCAACCCGCGGGTTTGAAAACGAGTGGAATATCGCTCTTGGCAAACTGACTCATCACGATGATCTGATGGTCATCGATCTTGGTATCGGTGGGGTATTTGGTTCTATACCAAAAACGGTGGTCTCTAATCAAGCTGCATCAATTAGCTATTACAGCAATTCGCCCGGCAATCCGCTAAAACAGGGGACGGCAACTTACACTTATAGTATTCAAGGATCATATGTCGGCGCGACGATACCGCTGATGTTGGAGTGGCGATACGGAATGAAGCCCATTTCGCTGAATGGCCGCATAGGCATGCTCTATCGCATTGCCTCCGTAACTGTTGATAGGAAGTTGTCTGCCAATGGATTCCCTCAAGACTACGATGTGTCAATGAACGAAGGGCGTTTTGCATATTTTAATGATTACGATTTGACGGAAAATTTTGATCGCAAGGTGTCACAGCTTATTATTGCCGCGATTCCGTGTATCGGAATAAGCGCCCGTTTGCCGTTTACATCTGTTGATGAAGGCTATGGTTTGATTGTAGGAGCTGACTTCGGTATGGCGACTCGGCTGTATGTCGCAATAACATATTGAGGCATTGCGGGTGCTGATCTAGAAAGAGAAGGTAATCGGATTTGTCTATGCACGCTGCAGTTGTTGCGAGTGTGTTGATAATACATGAATAGATATTCGCCATTTCTGTTTGTCACCATGCTCTTATACTTGAAGGGGAAAACTCTCAATATTACCAGCATGCCCGGAATTTGCAAGCGGGCTGCCCTCGCATATTGGATGGAATTGCATGATGTCCTTGGCATCGTTATTGAATTATCGTGGATTCATTTTTGTCGATTAATCACTTTAACAACAACATCTTTTTTACCAACATTTTACCGTTGAACTCCAATCTCGAAAAGTAAATACCGCTCGCAAACCGCGACGCATCCAAGGTTGCCTGGTGATATTCTCCTGCTGTTGCAATGGCGTCAAAGAGCGTTGCGACTTCTTGACCGAGTGTGTTATACACCTTCAGCGTGGTTCTTCCATCACTCGGCACCGTAAATTGGATATTCGTTGTGGGGTTGAACGGATTCGGAAAGTTTTGGGCCAGGTCTAATATCCTCGGCGCCGCCCCAACCTCCACGTCGGTTTCCTGTGAATACGCAAATGATCCATCACGGTCAATGTGCTTCAGCCTGTAGGAATATTCTCCAGCCGAAAGATTTCTATCGATAAATAAATATTCTTTCGGAGCGTTTGATGTACCGCTCCCTTGAACCGATCCCACCGTAATCCATTGATTATTGTTGGTTGTCGGTTGCGCGCTTGCAGGTGTCCCTTGATGTGCGGGGGTTTCGTTGTTCATTGATCTTCTCTCGACGTTGAACGCAGCGCTGTTTACCTCCGTCGCCGTTTTCCAGTTCAGTTCCACAGTGAGTCGATCTGTCGTTGCAGTGAGTGACGCGAGTTCAACCGGAAGGACGTTGTCCGTTCCGATCGCGAACTGACTGAACGATGTTATGCCGTTGAATGAGACTGTACTGTCGGTCAGCCCTGAGGCCCCGGTGATGGCAGAACCCCACGCCATATCACTTGTGGATCCGCGTTGATAAAGCGTGTACAACGAGGCGCTGGCACTACCATTGTTCGTGAAGCTGGCCGGTACGGTGAATGTGAGATTTGCACTGAACGTTCCGGGCGTGCCGAATGCGTCAATGCTCCAGTAACGGTCGTTCAGAACTGTTGCAGATCCGGTAGGGAGCGAGTCCGGAGAGGTAAGTATCTCCGTTGCCGTAACATCTGCAGGATTGTCAAATGGATCTGTGAACGCAACGGAGACTCCAGCAAGGGCCGCAGTCGTGTCGGTCGAAATACTAAAGATACTCGAGCTTGAGCCGCCGCCGAACGGCGCAGTGGACGTGGTCCACGCTGGACCGTTAACGAGCGTCCCGTGATTCCCGCCGATGGAGTCGGCTGCAGTCGTTCCTGAGCCTTCGTTAAACTGCCAGTACGAGATCAGTCCTGTCTCGGTTCCGTTCAGCGTTCGGTGCATGTTCTCACGAATCTGCTGCTCCGTTCGCACAACGCCCCAGACGCGAACTTCGTCTATTTTTCCCTGGAAGTAATTGCAGTCGCAATTTCCCGGCGCCTGTTTGCCAATAGCGAATTCTCCCGTGTTGGTGGTGAGCGAACCGGATGCCGTGGCTTCGCTCAACAGAGACCCGTTAAGATAAAACTTTACTCCATTCGTTCCGGTCTCGAACACCAGAGCAATGTGCGACCACTGGTTTAGTGGAACGGTGCCGCCGCTGTATATCCAGCCCCAGGCAGCATTATAAAGTCCCAGGCCCGACTGACCGTTCGGCCGGATCTCAAAACAATAATTGTAATTCCCTTTGTCGATCACGGTCATGTTTCCTGAACCTGTAGGATAGACCCATGCTTCGAGGGTGAGACTGTCGGTGAGTCTCAGCGATGCGTTATCCGGTACAGAAACATACTGGCTTGAACCGGAATTGAAGGAGAGGGTTGTTCCGGGCACTGTCGATATCACAGGAGGTTGCTTCGTGTGGAAACTCATTTCGCTGCCGCGGCTGTAGCCGGAATGGTTGATTGCCGAGACACGAAAGTAATAGATATGGTTTGCTGTCAGACCCGTAGACGTTACCGAAACGGCAGCGGAATCGTAAACTGTCAAAGGGCTTTGAGAAGCAAGCACACTGTCTGTGTATGCTCCCGAGACATTGCCGTATAGAAATCGCACAATTGCGGTGTCTCCATTTGGGTTCACTATGCCGTTCAGTATAGCAGAAGTGTATCCCACGGAAGAAGCAGAACTTGTAATTGCGGTTGGTGCTAACACCGCCAAAGTTGAGAAACTCATCTGGCTTCCTCGGACATAGCCCGAGGCGTTCTTCGCTGAAACGGTGAAATAGTATGTGGCACCTGGCGTCAACCCGGATAGTGAAGCGGAAACCTGAATAGAATCCCATGGTACAAGGGGACTCGATGAAACTGTGATTGAGTCCGTGTAAGAACCCGGACTCGTGCCGTAGAGCATCCTCACGACGGTGGTATCGCCGCCCGCATTAGTGACCCCGTTTAAGAGTGCAGATGTGTAAGTAATGTTAGTCGCCGACTCAGTCGAAGCGTAAAGATTCGACGGCGCTGGGGTAGAAAACTGCGTCACTCCCGGCAAGTATGGGTATCCGTTGTTGATCGCGCTATACATTGCCCAAGCAGTGGTTGAAAATGTCCATCCTGCATTGAGAAATGTTGACGATGCATTTAACTCTGCCGTATTTATCCCAGTGCCGTCGGCACTGCCACCGCCGTACGTGTCTGTATTCCAAAAGCAGCCGGACACCGAACTACCCGCATCAAAGCCCACGAGTCCGCCGACATAATTTGTGCCACTCACGCCGCCTGTACTGTAGCAATCAGTGAGCGTGACCGACCCGATATCTCCCGCAAATCCGCCTGCATAGACGGAGCCGTAAGGGCCTCCGACATTTCCGGTGCTGTAGCAGTTGGTCACTGTACAACTGACCACCGAGCCTGCAAATCCACCGAAATGAGAATATTGACAACTCACGCTTCCGGTACAGTAGCTGTTTTCAATTACGGAGCCGGCATCTAAATAACCAATAAACCCAGCGATATAAATCTGGCCGTTTGCGCTCGCAGTACTATAGCTCTGGCTCACATGATCATAGGCATTGCCTCCGATAAGTCCGCCGACATAACTGC
Source organism: Bacteroidota bacterium (assembly GCA_049578505.1). Classification (GTDB taxonomy): domain Bacteria; phylum Bacteroidota; class Ignavibacteria; order UBA10030; family UBA8401; genus JAGVPT01. The sequence goes on from JBAUMC010000014.1 coordinate 73,140, forward strand.
CGTAATTGGAGCCATCATAGAAGTAGCTGCCCGTCACCGTTCCACTACTATAGCAGTGGGTCACTGTGCCATAGGTGGCATCTCCAACAAGCCCACCGACCCCTACATGCCCTGTAATATTCACATTGATCACACCGAGATTTTTTATCGTCGCAGAAGTAGTGTAGCCAAACATTCCGACATAGTAGGTCGAAGCTCTATTAATGTATAAGCCGGTAATTGTGTGACCGCCGCCATCGTACGTGCCGCTGAAATTGGTCGTGCCATTTCCTATCGGCGTGAATCCTTGGTTTGAATCCCAGGTATTATCTGAAGATGCGTCTATGTCCGCAGTCTGTTTGAAATATGAATTCCAGGAGCCCGAATTCTGCGTGATCCAGTAAAGATTGGCGAGAGAGTCGATTTGGTACGGGTCGCCTGATGTGCCGCTACCGGAGGGAAGAGTTGCCGTTTGTGAATATAAATTTGGAGCGGCCGTCAAAATCAGGAGCAATACCGCAACATGTGCATATCTATTCCTATCCATAGACATTCCTCTCCAGAGATGGGTGGCACTTCTTCTAATGTGAGGGTTGATTAATAAGTGGAGGATGGGTCCTCCACTGGCAATGAGTGAAAATATGTATTTCAGCGGAACTTGTCAAGTTGAGGATGAGCTTTTTCGGGAGCCCCCTGATGCAATAGTCCATCTGCTGCATTGGCTTTTGCGGGGAAGAACATTGGGCAGGACCAGGTTTTCACTGGGAACTGTCTTGCCACCGTTTCTACCGTCACAACATTGTAGGAACGGATGGAATCCGTTCCAAATATCTAGAGGGTATCATTACCACACGTTGTATGTAAACCCAATATTGACTACTATTGATCCGTCATCAAAAGCTGCAGTACGCTTGCAAAAGAGACCTCATCTTTACTTCTATTTATCAACCTATCGGAGAACCCTGCCATGAACCTTCAGAAAAAGACCGCTGTTGTCACCGGCGGAGCAATGGGGATCGGACTGGCGACTGCTCGCCGTCTTGTGGCGGAAGGATGCATTGTGACGCTCTGGGATCTGAACAAGAGAGCGCTCAGCGGAGCGCAGAAAGAATTCGCCTCTCACGGAACCGTATATGCCCATCGGTGCGACGTCACCGATAAGAACCTGGTTTATCGGCTCGCGAAGAAAGCCGAAAGAGAAATGGGAAGAGTCGACATCCTTATCAACAATGCCGGGTACGTTTCCGGCGGGGAGCTCCTCGATCGCCCCGATGATGAGTGGGAGCGAACGATCGATGTGAACCTCACCGCGTTGATCTACACGACGCGGGCATTTCTGCCGGGGATGTATGAGCGGAACAGCGGCCACGTCGTCAACATCTCTTCCGCTGCAGGAACCATCGGCGTACCGGGACTTGCCGTCTACGCCGCGACGAAATGGGGCGTGTGGGGATTGACTGAGTCGCTCCGCATGGAGGCCTACAATCACAAAAAAGACGGGGTGAAATTTTCGACGATCCATCCTAGCTATATCGCCAAGGGAATGTTTGAAGGGGCACGCCTCGGCTTTCCGGGGCGCCTTATCGTTCCGCTTGTCAAGAGCCACGATGTGATTGCCGAAGCGATCGTCGAGTCAGCTCTGAAAAAGGATCGCTTTTCGCCAAAGCGGCCGAGAACCGTAAACATGAACCTCCGGTTCCGCGCTCTTATGCCGGACAGCTGGTTCCAGCACTTCCTTATGCTGATGGGTGTCGGCCGAAGTATGACCTCTTGGTACGGACGAACCAGAGAAGAAAGCGGGGTGAAGCGATGAAGACAACAAAGACGAAATTGAAGCGAGGGTCCATTCCCTCCGTGAACCCCGCGACCGGGGAAACCATTGGCGTGACAATGCTGAACAATGTAGCCGATCTGAATAATGCCGTCTCTGCAGCCCGCAAGGTCCAGCCTGCGTGGGAAGCTGCCGGTTACAACGAGCGTCGCCGGCATCTTTTGCTCGTTCGAGACTACATCGTGGATAATGCGGAATCGCTGTCAGAGGTAATCTCCCGAGACACCGGCAAGACAAAAATCGATGCGCTGAGCACCGAAGTGATGGCGACGGCGATGGCGATCAGCTACTACGCCACTCACGCCGGGAAAATCCTGAAGCGGAAACGGCTGAGCGGCGGGAGCCTTTTGACCTTCAACAAGCGATCATACGTCGACCGGGTGCCGGTCGGTGTTGTCGGCATCATCAGCCCGTGGAACTACCCGTTTGCAATTCCGTTCCACGAAGTCGCCATGGCATTGGTCACGGGAAACGCGGTTATCCTCAAGGTTGCCTCGCAGACCCTCATGGTTGGAAAAGCAATTCAGGATGCCGTTGCCGCTGGTAATTTTCCTCCGGGGCTCTTTTCACTCATCAACCTCCCGGGGAAAGTTGCAGGAAACGCATTTCTCGAATCCGGCATCAACAAACTTTTCTTCACCGGCTCTGTGGCGGTCGGCAAGCTGTTAATGGCCAAAGCGGCCGAGCGGCTGGTTCCGGTTTCGCTGGAGCTCGGCGGAAACGATGCGATGATCGTCTGCCGTGATGCGAACTTGCATCGCGCGGTGAACGGAGCTCTCTGGGCAGGAATATCGAATGCCGGGCAGTCGTGCGCGGCAGTGGAGAGAATTTACGTCGAGGACCCGGTCTATGACGCGTTTGTCGTGCTGCTGAAAGAAAAAATGGAGGGACTGAAACAGGGGGCAGATCAGAACTGCGATGTCGACGTGGGGGCGATGACGACAAAAGAACAGATGAAAAAAGTCCAAGCTCAACTCCGTGATGCCAAATTGAAGGGAGCGAAAATTTTCGGGAACCCCCCGTCAAATGGACTGAAGCCAGCGGGACTTTTCATTCCCCCCGCCATCGTCGAAGGTGCGACGGACGATATGCTGCTAATGCGGGAAGAAATCTTCGGACCGGTCCTTGGCGTTGCCAGGGTAAGGGATGTCGATGAAGGAATACGAAAGGCAAACGCCTCGGCGTTGGGGCTGACGGCTTCGGTTTGGTCGCGCAACAAGAAGAAGGCCCACGCCATTGCTGCGCGCCTCGAGGTTGGCTCGGTCATGATCAACGACCACCTCATGAGCCATGGGCTTGCCGAGACGCCGTGGGGCGGCTTTAAGGAATCAGGAATCGGGCGCACTCACGGTTATCTCGGCCTGGAGGAGATGACCCAAACTCGCGTCGTCATCGACGACATAGTTCCGGGGATGCAGAAAAACATGTGGTGGTATCCTCACAGTAGAAAAGTCTTCAATGGACTCCTCGGCGGACTGCACGTGCTCTATGGAAAGGGATTGATGAAGCGCCTTGTAGGTGTATCAAAACTCGTTCCGGTTCTTTTGCGGAGTTTTCAGAAATAGAAGAAGACGGCTTACATCGGCGAAACTTTCGCTCGTGTCGCGATGAAAGATGAGCAAGTGGAAAAAGGGATGCAGAAATACAAAATATTTTTTACTCTTTAATTTCCCCCTTGTTCTTCCTTGCCTCGTCATTTGCTATTTTTTCATAAACGCATTACAAAAATAGCAGGAACATTTCTCGCTCTCGCTCTGTTTGTCATCTTTAGAAACTGAAGTTTTTTTCCTAATAGAAGCAAGAAATAGCGATGAAAGTTAAAGTCTGGTCTGATGTCATGTGCCCGTTCTGTTATATCGGAAAGCGCCGGTTGGAACTTGCTCTACAGCAATTCCCCGGCAAAGACAGTGTCAAGATTGAGTGGAAAAGTTTTCAACTTGACCCTGAGAGCGTCACGCAGCCGGACAAAAGCGTAAACGAGTATCTAGCGGAACGAAAAGGCTGGACGGTGGAAAATGCACGGCAAATGAATGATTATGTCACCCAAATGGCCCGTGAAGCGGGATTGCAATACGATTTCGACAAAGCGGTAATTGCAAATTCTTTTGATGCACACCGCCTTTCCCATTTTGCAAAAAAGCACGGATTGCAGGATGCAATGGAAGAACGGCTTTTCAGAGCGTATTTTACCGAGGGAAAAAATACTGCCGATCACGAGACATTGGTTCAGTTAGCGGTTGAGGTAGGCCTGAAAGGGGACGATGTGCGGCAGATGCTGGGCGGAGACGATTTTGCAGACGAAGTGAGGAACGACGTCTACGAGGCCCATCAAATCGGTGTGCAGGGTGTTCCATTTTTTGTCTTCAACGACAAGTACGCAGTTTCCGGCGCCCAGCCGACAGAAATTTTTTTACAAGCCTTGAATCGAGCAAGTCAGCAATAAACATTTTTCCCCCAGCCTCACGATACTGATGAAATTCCCTTCAATGTCGGTTTACAATTTTGCAGCTGGCAATCCAAAGATCAGCAGTGGGCTACTTTGAATATTCGGAATAAAACAAGATTTGTCATGTCCCCCTAAGGGGGACATCCAGGCCTACCTAAATGGATTCCGGCTTTCGCCGGAATGACATTTACTTTGAAAGTATACCACTACCCAAAGTTCCTGCAACTTGTATAATTGTGAGATGTGTACGCCCTGAATCGTTTTTTGTGTGTTGACATTTTTTTGAGAATTCTCCATACTTCTAAACAGCTGCTTCAATTGGATTATGTCTGAAAAGAATAACTCAACAAAAAAAATCATTGCGGGATGATAGAAAGGGTTTCTTCTCGGTTTGGCGATGGCATCACAACGGGCGAACGATGGTTTCAAGAAAGGACGAATAGGATTATGACTCTACCCGGAAACATGACCGGTATAAAGAACGATCTGCGGGAATTACTCCTTTCGGCAGACATCGTGATCGATGGCGACCGTCCGTGGGACATACAAGTTCATAACGAGGGATTTTACACGCGGGTTGTACGGGAGCTTACGATCGGGCTTGGCGAGTCTTACATGGATGGATGGTGGGATTGTCAGAACCTCGACCAGTTTTTTTACCACATTCTTTCCAGTCACTTGGATGAGAAAGTAAAACGGAATTCATCGATCATCCTTTCTCACCTTCTGGGACGCATCTTCAATATCCAATCCAGAGTTCGTCTGAAAAAAGGGATCGCTGCGACATACGACAAGGGGATCGACTTATATATGTCTTTTCTCGATCCGTATAACCAATACACATGTGGATACTTCGATAAAACGGACGATTTGGCGAAGGCGCAAGAACTCAAGTTGGATTTGATTTGCAGGAAACTCGGGATTTCCGCCCAGGATCACGTGCTCGATATCGGTTGCGGATGGGGAGGTTTTGCTAAGTTTCTCGCCGAGAGAATCGGATGCAAAGTAACCGGTATAAGCATTTCCCAACAACAACTCGAGTATGCGAGGAAATTTTGCTCGGGCTATGATGTTGAATTTCTGGAAATGGATTACCGCGATCTGACGAAACGTTCGTTCGGCGAAAGATTTGATAAAATTGTCGTGGTCGGAATGATCGAACACATAGGATACAAGAACTATCGTCAATTGATGAGAGCAGTATCCCATTGCCTGAAAAAAGAAGGACTGTTTCTGCTCCACACGATCGGGTCCAACGTTTCAACGACGAGCACGGAAACGAACCTCTGGCTTACGAAGTACATCTTTCCACACGGTATGACGCCTTCGATGAAACAAATCAGCGCGGCTTCCGAAAATTTGTTCATCATAGAAGATGTGCAGAACTTCGGTATGTACTACGATCCGACCCTTATGGCATGGGCTAATAATTTTGAAAAGAACTGGAACACGATAAAGTCTCACTACGATGAGAGATTCCACCGGATGTGGAGGTACTATCTCTTGTCGTGTGCAGGAGCGATGAGGGCTCGGCACGATCAATTGTGGCAGGTCGTTTTTACGAAGAAAGGGGCTGCAAAAATGTATGTGTCGGTGCGATAGAGGTTATTCCATTCTCCCCTCAAACCTCAGAACGTTCCAACACAAGCGATAACCTACTTCTTTGGATGTATCATGCTCTGGATGAATTCCGAAATTGTCGATTTGAAGACCGGCAGTGATTCGGAATGGACATACATCATGTGTCCGGCGTTGAAATATTTCATCTGGATGCGGTCTTTAAGCCCCGGCAAAATCTCTCCCAGATGGTTAAAGGTGTATTCGGTCGCAAAAAAAGGGGTCGCTAAGTCGAAATAGCCGTTAAGAACAAGAACATTGAGATACGGATCCTTCGCCATGACGTCCGCAAGATCGTCCGACACATCAGGGTAACCCATGGACCATGCATTTTGCTCTCCTCTTTTCCAATCCCATTTAAATTCTTTATTGCCGTACGCTTCTACATTGTATGTTTGATCGATCGGAAAGTTCAGCTCCGTGTGATAGTAATCCATGAAGTCCGTGATGAACACCGGACTGATTGCCGAGCTTTGCGGATCATAGCTCGAATACTCGCTCAGTAAGTCGGATGTCGGGCCCTCGTAGCGGGAATCCAATCTTCCAACGGTGACTCCCCGGTCTCTCAGCAGTTCTTCGGTAAACTGCGGTTCGTTCAACCTGAGGTCGGCTTTCTTCCAATAGGATTTCGAGATACCTGTATATTCATAGAGTTTGTCAATCACCTTCCCAATTTCGATGCTGTCAACTGCAAAGCCTTTGAAGAGCGCGTCGGCGTACTCTCCTTTTGCAAATTGCCGTACCTCTCTCAAAAGAGAATCGAGGTTGGTCGTCTGCGATGGGAGGGCGTGGTGGTACCACGATACCGCCGCGTACGTCGGAAGATAAAATATGTACGGCAAATCATTTCCTTTCGCGAATTCAAGCGTCTCAAAGTTCAATACCGTCGAGACAAGGATGACGCCGTTGACAGCGACGCCCATATCTTCGAACAGATAGTCGGCGACGCCGGCAGACCTTGTCGTTCCGTAACTTTCGCCGAGCAAAAACTTCGGGGAATTCCACCGCACGTTTGCCCGAATGTATTGAAAGATAAATTCGCTGACAGACTTGATATCCTGATCTACTCCCCAAAAATCCGCTCCCTTGGCTTTCCCAACCGGCTTGCTGAAGCCCGTTCCGACCGGATCTATCATGACGAGATCGGTGACATCGAGTACCGAGAACGGGTTGTCTTCCATCTTATACGGGGCCGGAGGAGTTGCTTCGGGGTCGTCGATGACCACTTTTTTGGGACCTAACGCTCCCATGTGGAGCCATATCGAAGATGAACCGGGGCCGCCGTTGTAAGCAAACGTTATAGGACGATCATCGGGGGATGCGGTTCCATCTTTTATGTACGCCGTGAAACCGATTAACGCGATCGGCTTGTCTTCTCCACTCTTAAGAAGAAATGTTCCCGCTGTGGCCGTGTAACGAATTTGACGGCCGTTAATTGTAATCTCATGATGTGTGACAACCTGGACGGGCTTGGGTATTTCGGCCTCCGCGGAATCACGCTTTTGCTCCTCTTGTTTGGGTTGCGCGATGGCAAGCATACCACAGACGACTATTGACGCAGTCAACAAACATGTATTACGCATGTCAAAACTCTCCTTGATTGAAGGTTTATTCGATCTCACTGATTGAGATTTCCAGATAATGCCGAAAGAGCTTTTCACAGCTTTTGGGATTCGCATCAAACAATTTTTTCAGAGATTTTGCGTTTGAGATCGCGCGTTGCCTTCCGATCGTATTGCGACATTGCTACTTTAACAATCCTGAGTTTGAAAAGCAAGTCTTGTGCTCTTACCTGTACTTGAGGCAAATTTTTCCCCAAAAGAAAAGGGAATTTCGAAATCAAGAGCCGCTGATTTTATCGCCGGCTTAACTCATCAGTACTTCACACCCCGTGGAACAACTCAAGAAAGAAAGGCCTCGGTAGTATCCAATCCTCATTACCCTGAACAACGATAGCGGTTGATCTGCAGCGGCACTGAGGGCGAAAACCCTTCTGTCAAACGTTCCCGGCACTGATGTGTCTAATCCGATGAGACCTGTTGAAAGAGTGAAACTCCAGGCCCGGTCGATATTGCATCCTTACAAATAGTTCTGAAGAATAGGGTGCAAGGGATACGAACATAAAATCGGAGAGCCATCATGATTAAAAGTACAATGAAAAAAATCAAAACAAAGATTCAGCAGGATAGTTCCGTAAATAAAGGGACAAAAACTGAGTTGCTGAGTCTGCTTTCAATGCTTGAATCTGAAATCGCCAAAATATCAAAAGTCGATTCGGAACACGCAGAGAGCATTACCGGCTTCATTGAACGGTCTGCGCACGAGGTGACACGGCGAAAGAAAAATCCTGAACTACTCAAACTCTCACTTGCAGGTCTGACAGAGTCCGTGAAAGGCTTCGAGGCATCTCATCCGCTGCTGGTGAAGAACGTCAACAACATCTGCACCGTTCTCGCAAATATGGGGATATAAAAGGGGGGTGGCGCGGTTTACTAAAACCTAGAAAGAGGGGTCAAACGGCAGAGGCTAAGATTAAAAATGGAGATGCAGGAAGATGGCTTGTAAGGATAATCACACCTTTTGACCTTGGATTGATGGAATGGCAATGCAATTTGCACTTTTACAAGCTATCTTGTCCGTGTAGCCGCGGTGCGTTCCAAATGGAGTGAAAATTTTAACAATCAATGACCATTAACGGCCAACTATGTAAACCAACTTCATTGCCCGCTTCTTTATAGATTTTTTATAGCTTCGTTGCTCCTTTTTATTTTCTCCTCATTGCTTCCATCATCCGTCCATTATAGATTAAGACACATTCGAGAATCCGGTAAATAAACAAAAGGCCGTAAGTAATAAATTCGGCGGCTGTGCAATAGGCCTTACAATGTGGAGGATTTTCTCATGAGACAAATATTTCCGATTATCATTCTTCTTTCTTTTGCGTTTGGTTGTAATGGATCGCCCAGTTCGCAACCTTCACCACGTGTAGGGATCAGCGTCTCTTATAAGAGCGGATTTGAAGGTGATTCACTCGTGCTTCTGTGTGATGGCGAAGTATTTGAACGAGGCCGCGGCTTCAGCGACAGCCTCTATATTCCCTCAGGGTATTTATTCAATGTGACCGAAGGTGAACATACTTTTGAAATACAAATTCCTCGGTTGAACGCTCATGCCGATACGACGTTTAAGGCAATGTCTGCCTACAGGACGGTTATCGAAACTTCTTTCGACCGGCGGAAAAAAGTCTTCAACTGTAATATTCTATATCTGGACACGAACCAAATCCCGCCCCCCAAATCGATCCAGTCTATTATGCCCCGATAACTTTTGCAGATAAAGCTGAAGTAATCGGACGCGGCGGTCTGTATTCCGGTCAACATTGTCTTGCTGGGTCTTGAAGGATTAGAAGCTCTTGCACTCGCATCCCCCTTGCCACCATTCATGCTTATGGGGATAAATACAGAGAATAGAGATCCCGCCGCCAACCGCGTCGGGATGGGCCAAAATTTCAAGTCCGATGAGGTTATTGATTTCTACGGTTATAGAATCTCTACCGTGTCCGAGGTAGGCGGGGTGAGCGGATAGAAACTTGTCAATATCTGAGGCGTTTCCAAGCTGAACCTTCAGTGGATATTTGCCTACTTTTGATTCTTTTCCCGTGATGAGGGTAGTGTCCTGCAGCTTCAGTATGTTAATGTCGTGAAATTTCAAGATGTAAGAACTTGCGATTCCCTCCTCGAATCCAAAGAATGCCACCGATACATAGTCACCCCTTACACCGCCCGCTACGAGTCGCTGGATGGCCCCAACATAAGGTTCAAGTGAATTGATTGCCTGAACTTTGAACAAGGAAGCAATTGCTGAGAGGCTGGTTCCGTTCTCGCATGCATGGCGGGCATCCCGCGCGATAATATTTTCTCCGTCAATGACGGGAATCGCATTTCCTGAAATAGCAAAATATACGCTATCGTTTCCACGAAAAACTTTGCATCCATATCCGACTCCGCTAAGCTCATTCTTTTTACCGAAGGTGGTAAACTTGCTGTCGGCTCCGATGACAATTGCATCATGGAAACAATAAGCAAACACCGCGGTTCCTTGATGAAACTGACCGAAGCAGATGTTCGAGACGATTAGGTACAATGGAATTATGACGGGGCGAAATTTCATGATCATAGCGTTACTGGTGAAATAAATGAAAATGTCGCTTTTTGTTGATGTAAAAGTAAGATAGTAATGTAATTATGCATCTACAAATCTATCGTCGATGTGGTAGTGGTATACTTTGAAAGTCAATGTCATTCCGGCGAAAGCCGGAATCCATGCAATTAAACCTGGATGTCCCCCTTAGGGGGACATGACAAATTGTTTTTATTCAGAATACTCAAAGTGTAGCACTACCGTCGATGTCGTAAGCTTACCTCCTTAACTCGGCGGAGGCGAGAATATCGTTACGCCACATGAAACCTTCCCCCTGGAACATCATATCTCATTTCTTTGCTCGTCCTTTCTCCCGTTCTGACGTCATACGAGATAGAAAGGTTGAGATTTTGCAGAATAATTCCTTCAGCGTTGATGAACTTCATCCATCCGGGTGATCTTTGGATGAGAGTATTTGGATTGATTTCCGCGTCCATTGCATCATTTGCCGCCAGCGTTACATTGCTAATCGTATCCCCTTCGTTAATGAAGTACACGTAAACATCTCTTTCCTTTTTTGTTGTTTTCAACACGCGCAAGCAGGGCAATGGTTCTTTTGCCGGCTCTGCGGATTGAATACTCATGCCTCCAAGAAGAGATTGTTCCAGAATATGATCGCTCTCGAGTGAAGTTGGCTCTTGTTTACTCCCGGTATCTATTCGGGCGGAGAGTTCATCGATGTCGTATATATCCCGTTCGACTGCTTTTCCGGTCAAAACCTCGATCAGTGTCGGGTCGTACGTCTCAATTATATTGAAGAGGAGGAGCGAATAGCCGATAAGCATCCCGGCGCCGAAACCGCCAAGATGCGCCCAATATGCAATGTTGCCGCCGCCTAAAACCGCTCCCATAATGTCAAACACCAGCCAGAACAATATCATCCAATATGCTTTCACCGTAAATTTTCCCCACTTCCAAAATATGCCGATAAAAGGCATTGAGAAAAAATAAATGCAATTCAATTTATTCACCGGAAAGAGAACGAGTGCCATTCCGACGATGCCATTGATCGCGCCGCTTGCTCCGATTGCAGGTTCTCCGCTGAATGCAAGGTGCGAGGCCGATGCGACAATGCCCAAAATAAGATAGAGGAAGCCGTACTGTACATTTCCAACGAGAGCGCAGACTGCGCTCCCAAATATCCAGAGGAATAGCATATTCCCGACCAAGTGAATTAGACCTCCATGAAGGAACAAGCATCCGAGCATTTGTCCGATATCCCAATCTTTTAGCACCATCGCAGCGACAACATCTTCCGGGATTATTTCGAACCAAACAAAGAAGAAGAAGATGGA
>JBAUMC010000015.1:0-20128 GCA_049578505.1 Bacteroidota bacterium
CCGACCATGGAAAGTATCTCGTCGACATCGGTTTTGAAAGCGACCTTAAAACTTGCGTCACCGTCGATTCCATTCCCGTGCTCCCCCTCCTTATCGGCAACGTCATTAAATTGAAAAAGGAAGAGGCCAAGCACTCCATTACTCTTGATGTTCAAGAGGGATCATAAATTCTTTCGATGGACGACACTCCAATTTTAACGGAACAGCCAGCGGCTCGCCGGAAAAAGAACAACGAGGGGAAAAAATCCAGCCGCAATAAGCAGATCGTCTCGTTCCTCGTCATGGTGCTGGGCGTTCTCATCCTCCTCTGCCTCGTGTCGTATTCTCCCGCGGACGAAGCGAGCGGCGACGTCTCGCTCTCACAACTTTACAAGATTTTTACCAACGACCCCCTGATCCAGGAAAAAGCGAACAATACGCATAACTGGCTGGGCTTGATCGGTGCGATCACGTCGAACTTCCTCATCAACGCGACGATCGGGTATGCCGTATTCGTCCTCCCGTTTCTATTTCTTGCCTGGGGCTGGACAACCCTTCGCAGGAACGATGTTCGCCGTCTCGTCTATTTCACAAATTATGTTGTCGCGATCGTTGTTCTTTGGTCGACGCTTTGCGGCCTTCTAAGGCTTGTCGGGATGTCCGAAGACCTCTCGCCGCAGTGGAGCGGGGCCGTCGGCGCTTTTCTTTCAACCGTCCTCAGACAATTGATAGGCTCTGCGGGAGGGATTATCGTTACCGTTTCGCTCCTCTTTGTTGCGGTGACCCTCGCCATTGACCTCGATCTTCACGTCACATCCGAGCGGGTGAAAGACTTTTTTGTTTCGATCGTGGGGGGAGTGAATGTCATGCTTGAACGGTGGAAGGAAAAACGTGCCATTCAAGCTGCGGAGAAAGAAAAACAGAAGGCGATGATACAGGTCAAGCGGCCGGCGGAAGAAGTATCCGCTAAACCGGAGCGGGCTGCGAAAGTCAAGGTTACACCGCATCATCAAGAAGAATCCGCCGCCGAAAGCGAACGGCTTCCAGCTGAGAACCCTGCAGAACAAGGAGAATCTGAAGCGGAACCTTTAACCGAGACGCAAGAAGAGACGCCGCTCGATATCAAGGAAATGGTTCGCGAGGAAGAAGTCGATTTGGACGAACGGGATGTCCAGGACGAAGAGATCGATTACGTCTTCCCTTCGGTGGAACTGCTGAACTCACAACGCCAGGCCGAAACAATAGATGACGCTGAATTAAAGGCCAACGCAGAGCTGCTTCGTGCAAAGCTCGCCGATTTTGATGTCGAGGTGGCGAACGTCAGCGTAACCCCGGGCCCTGTCGTAACGTTGTACGAACTTGTTCCGGCGACAGGGGTAAAAGTCGCAAAAATTGTCAACCTCTCGAACGATCTCGCGCTCGCCATGCAGGCGAAAGGAATCCGGATCGAAGCGCCGATTCCGGGGAAAGGAACGGTCGGCGTCGAGATACCGAATCATAAGCCGTCGCTGGTGACTATTCGAAGCATCATCAATTCGGCAAAATTTCGGGACGCTCGGGCGGCGCTCCCCCTTGCAATGGGAAAAACAATTTCCGGCGAGGTCTATGTCGATGATCTTACCAAAATGCCTCACTTGCTCATTGCCGGCTCGACAGGCTCGGGAAAGAGCGTCGGCATTAATACGATCCTTGCGAGCATTCTCTACCGGCTCCATCCGTCGGAAGTGAAGTTTCTCATCATCGACCCGAAAAAAATCGAGCTGAGTCTCTACAAAAAACTCGAGTACCATTACCTTGCCGTTTCAAAAGATGTCGACGAAAAGATTATTACGATGCCCCAGAACGCCGTACTTGCTTTAAAAGCTGTCGAGCTTGAAATGGAACAGCGCTACGATAAACTTGCTCATGCCGGCGTACGGAATATTGCCGACTACAACGAACGCATCGCATCGGGACGGTTGAAGGACTCAGACACCTTTAAGCACCGCAAGCTTCCGTACATCATTATCATCATCGATGAGCTTGCCGATCTGATGATCACCGCGGCCCGGGAGGTAGAGGAGCCGATCACGCGTCTGGCGCAGCTCGCACGCGCCGTCGGTATCCATCTCGTCGTTGCCACTCAGCGTCCGTCTGTCGATGTCATCACCGGCGTCATTAAGGCAAATTTTCCGGCTCGCATTGCATACCAGGTATCGTCGAAAACCGACTCGCGCACAATCCTCGACATGAACGGCGCCGAGCAGTTGCTCGGAAACGGCGACATGCTTTATTTGCCGTCGTCCAGTCCGAAACCGATCCGCCTTCAGAATGCCTTCATTTCAAGCGACGAAGTGGAATCGATTGTCGACCATGTCGGCAGGCAGAAAGGCTACAGCAGGCCGTTTGAATTGCCCTCCGTGCTGGAGAAACAGAGAGCTTCGTTGAGCTCCACCGGGGGCGAGCGCGATGAATTGTTCCAGGAAGCCGCGCGGACAATTGTGCGGCATCAGCAAGGATCGGTTTCTTTGTTGCAGCGGCGGTTAAAAGTAGGCTACTCGCGAGCTGCCCGGTTGGTCGATGAGCTTGAAGCCGCCGGGATTGTCGGACCGTTTGACGGCAGCAAAGCGCGGGAAGTGCTTGTCGAAAGCGAAGCGGAGTTAGAAGCCATTTTGAGGAGCTTAATATGATAGTGCGAACGATGACTGTTTTGGCAATGCTGGTCTTGATGCTCGCCCCGGCGACACGGTTGAATTCCGGCCAGAAGCCAAAATTAAATGCTGCCGAAGTCCTTGAAAAGGTGCAGGACGCCTATTCAAACGTTGAGGACGCAACGGCTTCCTTCACCCAATCTGTTTCGTTGAAGTACGCGAAAATTGAGCAGGCGTTCACCGGAACAGTGATGATGAAGAAGGGAAACAGATACCGCATCGAGTCGCAGGAACAGACTCTTGTAACAGACGGGAAGACTGTTTGGATGTACTCTCCTGTCAACAAGCAAGTGCTCATTGATTCGTACAAGGAAACTCCGGATTCATTTTCCCCGGAGAGATTCCTTGTTGGACTTCCCAAGAATTTCCGCGCGGCACTCGTCAACGACGATGGATCGGACATCCATGCTGCGTACACCTTGAAGCTCTCGCCGAAACCTGGCGTTGCCAAGTACTTGAAATCGCTCAAGGTATGGGTTGATGACACGGATTGGAGCATTCGCGCCCTTGAGTACATCGATGTGAACGAAACGCGGACCGTTTACTCTCTCAAAGACGTTCGTTTCAATACCGGAATTCCCGATGAACGTTTTATCTTTGCCGTTCCGGAACATGTCGAGGTCATCGACATGAGGTCCAATAAACACAATGCACCTCATTAGTAAGCCTGTGCGGGTGACGCCGTGATATTCTTCGATGAATACTGAAACGCCCTCGTGTCGTGCGTTTGCCAAATATCATGAGAGTCATGGCATCACTTTTCAATCCGTTCCAAAATCCGTTTTTCCCCAATGATCAACGTTAAAACCTACATCCGGTATACCGTCAGCTTTCTCGTTATGGCGCTCTTCATGTACCTCGCATTTCGCGGGCAGGATTTTGACGCTATTTGGAAATCTTTGTCGCAAGTCCGTTTTATCTGGATTTTCTATCTTATCGTCGGGGGAGTGATCAGCCATGTCGTTCGCGCATGGCGATGGCAATATCTTCTCGTTCCCATTAAGAAAAACGTCACGCTTCGCAATTCATTCTCCGCCGTGATGATCGGGTATATGGTCAACAATTTTTTGCCGCGTGTGGGAGAGGTTGTTCGTCCATACACCCTCGGAAAACTCGAGGGGATATCGAAATCGGCTGTCTTCGGCACCGTGATCGTCGAACGCATCATCGACATCATCAGCTTTTTCTCCATCCTCCTCGGGGTGATGTTTTTTTACTCCGACTCGTTCGCGGAGCTGTTCCCGTCGTTTTCTTCGATGGAACCGATTTTCCTTGCAGGCTCGGTATGCGCCTTCCTCCTTTTCATCCTCTTGTTTTTCAAGGCAGAATATATATTTTCTATGATCAGGAGAAGCCTTGTATTCCTCCCGGGGAAAATGCGGAGCAAACTCGACCGCCTCTTTGCATCGTTTATCAGCGGCTTTGCAATCGCGAAAGACCCCGGGCAGTTTGTGATGATTATCATTACAAGTTATCTGATCCAGGGACTCTATTTATTGTTGATGTATATTCCGTTTTTTGCTTTCGATGCGATGGCCAATCACTCTCTCGATTTCGGTTCTGCGACTATACTGCTCGTGGTTTCGACCGTCGCGTTCGCCTTGCCGACGCCGAGCGGATTTGGTACGTATCATTCGTTTACCTCTTTCACCCTTACCCGCCTCTATCATATCGACGGTGTAACGGCTTTGAGTTATTCCATTCTTACGCATGAAATCGGCGTGTTGCTGACGGCGGTCATAGGATTGTTTTATTTTTTTAGAGACCATATTCGAGTAACTGAAATTGTCGGGGAACCCGGTTAATAGCATTGGGGATTAGATAAAGGATAATGTATGAAACAGGTTTCACAGGAAATGAAGAGAGGTGCGATGCACGTCGAAGATGTCCCGGAGCCGGCCTTAAGGCACGGGGGCGTTATCGTTCGCAATGAATACTCGTTGATCAGCGCCGGCACGGAACGATCATCCGTTCAAAAACGGAAAGAGAGCTTGCTTTCAAAGGTGCGGTCGAATCCGGATATGGTAAAGCATGTTCTGAACCAAATGCGGCAGCAGGGTGTTTGGAATGTGTACAGGAAAGTGATGACCAAGCTCGATGCATACGGACCCCTCGGATACAGTTCTGCCGGTACTGTCATCGGCGTCGCGAACGATATCGACGATTTTAGGATAGGGGACCGCATCGCCTGCGGCGGCAGTTCTGCAAATCATGCCGAAGTGTTGTTCGTGCCGAAAAATCTTTGCGTGAAAGTTCCGACGGGGCTTTCGATGCGGGAAGCCGCCTTCACGACTGTGGGGGCCATTGCACTTCAGGGGGTAAGGCAGGCTGCTCCTACGTTGGGCGAAACGATTGCCGTCATCGGCCTCGGACTCGTCGGACAGTTGACGGTACAAATTTTGAAAGCAGCCGGATGTTCGGTGATTGGGATCGACATCGACCAACGCTCCGTTGCGCTCGCAAGGTCTCTCGGTGCCGACGTCGCGTTTCAACGTAGTTCAAGAGGACTAGTAACCGATATTCAATCGCAGACTCGCGGGTCAGGAGTGGATGCCGTCATTATCACCGCCGCAACGAAGAGCAGCGATCCGGTGGAGCTTGCGGGTGAGATCGCACGGGACAAAGCACGCGTTATTCTTGTAGGAGATGTCGGTATTTCCATCCCCCGTACGCCATATTACATGAAGGAACTCGATTTTAAAATATCACGCTCGTACGGCCCCGGCCGATATGATAAATCGTACGAAGAGAAGGGGCAGGATTATCCGGTTGGGTTTGTGCGTTGGACCGAGAAACGGAATATGGAGGAATTTCTCAAGCTCGTGCTAGAGAAGAAGGTCAACGTGGAAAAGCTTACTACGCATACGTTTCCAATAGCCGATGCTCTAAAAGCGTATACCATGATCGCAGGAAGAACAAAGGAACGGTATATCGGCGTGTTGCTCGAATATCCGCACAAGGAATCGCCCGGCCAGAATATTGTTTCGGTCTCGGATCCGCGGCCGTCAAAAGGGTTGCTCTCAGTTGGCTTTATCGGCGCGGGGAGCTTTGCTCAGAGCTCTCTTATACCGTTCATCAGCGGCAAATCCGCAACATTGAAGGGCGTCTGCACATCAAACGGCTTGAATGCAAAGAACGCCGCGCGGAAATTCGGATTTGAATTTGCAACAACTGATCCGAAAGAGATTTTCGCACTGAAAGATGTCGATGTTGTTTTCATTGCAACTCGCCATAATCTTCATGCGTCGTTATGTGTTGAGGCAATAAAACATCACAAACATGTTTTTGTAGAAAAACCTCTTGCACTCAACGAAAAAGAGCTTTCAGAGGTTATAAAGGCCTATGAATCGTCGAAAAAACAGTCGCATCTGCGATTCATGGTCGGGTTTAACCGGAGATTCTCCCCCCAGGTGCGCCGGGCAAAGGCCTTTTTTGCCGATGCCGCGGAGCCGATGCTTGTCAATTACCGTGTGAATGCCGGCTTCTTACCGAAGGAGCATTGGACTCAGGATCCGGTAGAAGGTGGCGGAAGAATTATCGGGGAAGTGTGTCATTTCATCGATACGATTCAATACATCACGAACGGCGAACCGACGCACGTCTTTGCGCAGTCGCTGTCGCTGAGCGGAGATCGGTCGCAGACCGACAATGTCGCGGTCACAATTCGATTCTCGAACGGCTCGGTAGGAGTCATTACATATCTCGCGAACGGAGACTCGGCTCTCCCCAAAGAACGCATTGAAATATTCTCCGGCGGCAAGACGGCAATTATTGATAATTTCAAGGTGTTGGAAACCTACCATGGCGGTTCACGAAAAGTATTCGAGACGCCATCTGTTGAAAAAGGACATAAAACCGAAGTCGAAGAATTTATCAACTCAGTACATCTTGCGAACGACCTCATACCGTTCCAAAGCCTTGTTGTTACAACGCGTGCGACTTTTAAAATTATTGAATCGCTTGAGTGTGGGCTCCCTGTTGAACTCTAATTTGCATGTCACCCCCGCGTTCGTCGCGACGGCTCTATTGTTGTCGGGTAACGTCTCGCGTGCGCAATCCGATGTCGATAGCGTGAATGGCCTAAAAGAACGGGCAAACACATTTGCAGTCTACGGCGGCATGGGAGTCTCCCTTGCAACCGCACCGGGGTTGGTGAATTATCTCAACACCCTTGCCGACCCCTCTCAACAAATAAGCGGCTTTGGGACAAACATCGAGTTTTTTGGGGGGACGGAATTTCCGCTGAGTATTGATTGGGGGGGCGCGCTTGAATATTCATACTTCTTCAAGTCATATACCATTCCTACTTCATTTGCGGGTACCTACTCGATCTTTTACAATATCAATATGCCGACGGCAATGGTTCACTATGTTATGTCTGGCAAAGGATATTTCTTAAAGTTCGGCGGCGGAATCGGCTACCACACTGCTTCCCTCGAGCAAAAGTGGTCCTACTACGGCACCGACTCGACTTATTCGACTCATGGCATAGGATTGAAAGCTCAAGCTGTGGGTGAGACCGCATTTGATGATCATCTTTATGGATACATTAGCGGGAATATGCGCTGGGAATTACTGGGAGAACTAAAAAACAATAACGGTACGGTGCTGCAAAACCAGGGGAAGATAGCATCGCTATCTATGTTTGTAGTGGGGCTCAGTTTTGGAGTGATATATTATTTTTGACGTGATTCTTAATCCCCTCCGCTAAGAAGCAAGGATTTTGTTCGAACGACTTCTTCTGAGCAGGGTCAACAGACACAGTAACAATAAGTACTGGCTCAATTTGTCATTCCCGCGAAAGCGGGAATCCAGTCTAGTGTTTTTTATTGTATAATAGATGCCCACTTTCGTGGGCATGACATGTCTTTTCTCAATTTGAGTCAGCACTTAACAATAGGGATACCATAATGAAACTATCTATTTTTTTCCTGTGCTGTATGATGCTTCTCTCCTCTTCTTCCATGGCACAGGAAACTCATCCGAAAAAGAAAGGAAAATCATCTGTGGACGCAGCGAAGAAGGCCCACGGCCTTGTTATCATCACAACATCGATGGGCGACATCACGGTTCAATTGGCGGACGATAAAGCACCGAAGCATGCCGCTAATTTTCGCAAACTGGCGAAAGAGGGATTTTATGCAGGCACGACATTCCATCGCGTAATTCCAGGATTCATGATTCAAGGGGGCGATCCGAATTCAAAGGGGGACGACCGCTCCCAGGACGGTCTTGGAGGACCTGGGTACACAATCGATGCAGAGATCGGGCTGACACATGACCGGGGAGTTATTGCGGCGGCGCGCCTGGGCGATGAGGTAAATCCCCAACGCAAATCGAACGGGAGCCAGTTCTATATTACCGTCGCTCCGGCAAAATTTTTAGACGGCCAATACACGGTTTTTGGAAAAGTGGTGAAGGGGATGGATGTTGTGGATAAGATCGTGGCAGTCCCGCGCGACCGCAACGACAATCCGATTCAAAAGGTTGTCATCAAAAAAATGACGGTTAAATAAAGGCATATTTCGCGATGGCCAAAAGCGGCAAAGGGAAGATTTCAATAGATACTTTTCTTTCTTCCATAAAGAATAAAGAATTCGCGCCGGTCTATTTTTTCTTCGGCGAAGAGGATTTCCTTATCGATGAAATTGTCGACGCCGTTGTCGCAGAAGGGATCGACGCCGCAACCAAAGGGTTTAATCTCGATATTATTCACGGCGGCGAAATAGACGGAAAGGAAATCGTTGCTCTCGCTTCGTCCTTTCCCATGATGGCGGAACGCCGGGTCGTCGTTGTGAAAGATTTCGACCGCGTATCCAACAAAGAACTGATTGAACCGTACCTCGAACACCCTTCCCCTTCGACATGCCTCATACTGATTGCCTCGAAACCCGATGCTCGCAAGAAGCCGTACCCGCTGCTGAAAAAGAACTCCGTCGGCGGAGAATTTGGACGCCTGTATGATAACGAAATTCCCGCATGGATCGAGCGCCGTGTTAAGGCCCTGCGCCGGTCTATTACGCCGGAGGCCGCGGAGCTCCTCCAGGCATACGTAGGCAATTCTCTCCGTGATGTTGCAAATGAAATTGATAAACTCTTGATCGCCATCGGTCAGAAACCGAGGGTCGAATTGGAAGATGTAGAAGCTGTCGTCGGCATCTCGAAGGAATTTACTGTTTTTGAATTAACGAAAATGGTCGGCGAAAAAAATATCTCGAAATCGATCGAAATTGTCGAGCGAATGCTGGATAGCGGAGAATCTCCGCAGTTGATCATCGTCATGCTCACTCGGCATTTCATCATCATGGCGAAACTTCGTGAACTCCAGGCCTCGGCCAAATCGGATTTCGAACTTGCAGGCGCAGTGAGGGTTAGCCCATTTTTTGTTAAGGGATATCTCTCGCAGCTTCGCCACTATTCCCCCGGCGCCATAGAAAACGCTTTTCTCGCCCTTGCCCGTGCCGACCGGGAGATGAAATCTTCCGCAACAGACCCGAAGCTTGTCATGGATGTGCTGTTATGCGAAATTATGGGGGAGTCGGCGGTTAACGTGAATGCTTAATTATGAAATGCGGTCTTGGGAACACAGGTGTTAGCTGTTAGCGATTAGCTATTAGAGCAATCGAAAACATTCATACGCATTAATATTTTGTATTACTTATTCTATATTCTGCCTCCTGTCTTCTGTCTCCTATCCTCTGTCTCCTCAATCTCTAATTGCCCTGCCATGCAATTTATTGTAGCGACACTCCTGGCAGCCGCGGTAGCTTTGATATCACGCTATTTTCGCTTTCTCACGCTCAGCGGCGCAATAGCTACTTTTTTTCTCGCGGCGGTCATTTTTGGATTGGGCGGATGGCAGTGGTCAATTCCTATCGTGACATTCTTTGTCTCGTCGAGCCTTCTTTCAAAATTCGGGAAGAAGCGCAAAGCACAGTTCGAGTTAATGTTTGAGAAAACGGATGCTCGCGACGCTGGACAAGTTGCGGCAAACGGCGGAATCGCCGGAATCGTGATGCTCTGTTCCTATTTCTTCCCGGCATATCATCAGTGGTATTTCCTCTACGTCGCGTCGCTTGCGGCGGTCACTGCCGACACATGGGGAACGGAAATCGGCTTGCTGGCAAAGAGCTCTCCTCGCTCGATCATTTCGTTAAAAAAAGTTGAGGCTGGAACAAGCGGCGCAGTGACGCCTGCCGGGATCGTTGGCGGCGCCTGTGGTGCATTGTTCATCACATCAAGCGGAATTTTCTGGATCACCGCAAGGACGGTTGTTCTTGCGTTCACGATGATCATTTTCTCCGGCATGTTCGGAGCATTTCTTGACAGCTTGCTCGGCGCAACAGTGCAAGCGAAATATCGGTGTGGAGTCTGCGGAAAAATAACTGAGCGCAAACTTCATTGTGAATCCCCGACCACACTTGTCGGCGGCGTGCGCTGGATTGACAACGACATTGTGAACTGGGCTTGCCCACTGGGAGGAGCATTATTCTTTGTTTTAATGACGTCTTAGTGCGAGGTGTCCGACATCTTTTTATTCCGAACCACTTTTCCTGGGTAGTGACTTGTGTTGAGGAAGAAAAACGTGCCTCTGAGGTCTAATGGAGTCAGTGTACGTTACTTTCTTTCCGAGTTCCCGAAGGAATGCCTTCGGCAAAAGGAAGTAACCAAAGAAATCCTTCGTCCGAAGGACCCCTTTGGGGAAATCGTAACACACGGATTCAATCCCAACCGCACATGCCACAATTTCGGCGCAAGAGAGTGTTGAATATTCTGGTATGCATAGTCATGTGCCGAAATTGTCCCGAAGGGATCCCTCTCTGGGAAAACCCCTCGATTGAATCCTTCCCGCCCGCGCACCTGACGATTTCGATTAATGATGCAAAAACTGCATGTGCTGTATCCTCGGAATTGGTGGCAGTGCGGGTGGGGGCGATGCGCGCGTTGAGAAAACGGCTGGCATGTGTAGAGGGCTTGTGTGCGCCGTTTTCTCCTGGCTGTGTGTGGAAAAGCATCGCCAGCATTCCGATTCCGAGAAGCTCTCTTTGCTTCTTTCTCTGGCGCCAGAGAAAGAAGGGTAACTTTGAGATGATGATTCAAAGTGAGTCGGCACCCCCCTTATTCACCTTTACTTTCCCTGAAAAGATTGCTATTTTGTTGTTGAAAACTTATGAAAACGGTCGCAATTTCTTCATTTTCTGTCGGTAATGGCAGTCCTTTGGTGTTGATTGCAGGTCCCTGCGTAGTTGAAAGCCGGGATTTGATTTTTTCGACAGCTGGCAAAATCAAAGAAATCACTTCGCGGCTCGGCATCCCATTTATTTTTAAATCTTCTTACAAAAAAGCGAATCGGACCAGCGTAGGCGGTTTTACAACTATCGGCATTGACGAAGCTCTGAAGATTTTGGCCGATGTGAAGAGAGAGTTGAATATTCCAATTCTTACTGATGTCCACACAACGGAAGAAGTTCGCGCTGCGGCCCAGGTCGCCGATGTCATCCAAATTCCGGCATTCCTTTGCCGTCAAACCGATTTACTTGTTGCAGCGGGCGAAACCGGTAAAGCGGTGAACATCAAGAAGGGACAGTTCCTTGCCCCGGAAGACATGAAACATCCGATCGAAAAAGTCGTGTCGACGAAGAACGAAAAAATTCTCGTGACCGAACGGGGCGCTTCTTTCGGCTATCACAATCTTGTCGTCGACATGCGCGGTTTACCGGTGATGCGCTCGTTCGGTTATCCTGTAATTTTGGATGCGACGCACTCCGTGCAGCTCCCGAGCAACGATAACGGAAAAAGCGGCGGGCAGCCGCAGTACATTTTTCCGATTGTCCGGGCAGGCGTTGCGGTCGGCATCGACGGCTTGTTCATTGAAACGCATCCGGATCCGGCGAACGCTCTGAGCGATGCGGCAAGCCAGCTTCCGCTGTCGCGCCTCGAAGAGTTATTGCACCAGGCGATGGGGATCGATTCCCTAGTAAAAAAGAATGGATGGTCGTGAGTCACGTTTCCCCGCACAATGGACAGCAGGTATTCTTTCCACGCCCGCTCTCCGCGTTTGAACGCGAAACACTCCTCTGGCTTCTTCCGGCTGAACGTCCAGGCTATAACGAGTACCGCAAATATATTACGGAGTGGGCAATTGTCGGAGAAGGGCGGCGAGGTACGGGGAATTATATTCTGGCAGAAAAGGGGGTTCTTCCCGACGTGGAGTCGCCTCTGCCGCAAGTCTTCGCATACGGAGTGATCGAAGCAGAACACGTCACGATTTCTGCAACGCTTCGCGAGTTGTTCGAAGACCAGCTTGAATATGAGATCGTCAACTTGAACGGCGAAACGATTCCAGAAAGTTTTGCGGAGCGGCGGCGATGGAATTTTTCTCTCTGGCTTCCGGCACATCCATGCCCCGCGTGCGGATCGAAGTTGCGTGAGGTGACGATTCGGAGAGAAAGCGGAGGCGATGCAACTCTTGCCGTCTGTGCGGCCGATAAGCGGCTCTGGATTTTCGACTCTGAGAACGGCGTGAATCACCTCATGCCGGTGACGAATTTCCACAATGCATTAATGCTTCAGAAAAATATCCGGGACCCCGAGACCGCCCTCGCTGCGGAAAATTTTTTCAGGCAGCTTCACACGTTTTCCGATATGGACCTCGGAGCCGCGTTTGTCCAATACAATAAACTGAGAAAAAAGATCGAGCTCGGCAGGGTCATCATGCCGGGTTCAAAGAAGATGTCTCTCGTCGATAAAGTTTATTCACTTTTTAAAAAATGACTACTCACTCGTTTGAAATTGATAAGGGGAAACAAGTAATTCGCATTGAGGCGCAATCGATTGCCGCACTTGCCGACAAAATCGATGGATCCTTCGAGCGTGCCGTCCGGATAATTTTGGAAGCGAAGGGAAGGATTGTGATTACCGGGGTGGGAAAGTCGGGGATCATCGCGCGTAAAATTGTTGCCACCATGAACTCCACCGGGACGCCGGCGATATTCCTTCACCCGTCGGACGCGGTCCACGGCGACCTGGGAATGGTGAGGAGGGAGGACGTCGTCGTGTGCCTGTCGAAAAGCGGCGAAACGGAGGAAATTTGTCAGCTTATTCCTATGTTCAGAAGAATTCAGGTGCCGGTCATTTCCATGCTCGGCAATGTGAATTCGTCGATCGCCAAAGAGTCCGATGTGGTCCTCGATATTTCAGTTGCAGAAGAGGCATGCCCGCATGATTTAGCCCCCACCTCTTCCACTACCGCGGCACTAGTGATGGGGGACGCGCTGGCGATCACGCTGCTGGAGAAAAGAAATTTTAGCAAAGAAGATTTTGCATTGTTTCATCCCGGCGGCAATCTCGGCAAGCGGCTCCTTCTGAAAATTGAAGAGTTGATGACCGGCGGAGCACTTGTGCCGAAAGTTTCCTTGACTACCAGCCTCAGGGATGCGATCTTTGAAATGACAACCAAACGGCTCGGCGCGACGTGCGTTGTGGATGCAGGGGGAATCCTTCGCGGAGTCATCACCGACGGCGATTTGCGCCGCCTCTTACAAAAAACGCCCGATGTTTCAGGCGTTACGGCAGAGCAAGTGATGACAAAGAATCCCAAAACAATCTTGTTCGGGGCTTTGGCTGCCGTTGCTCTTCAAGAGATGGAGACATATAAAATTACGCAGTTGATTATCGTGGATAAGGACCATCGGCCAGTAGGGATGGTGCATATTCACGACCTGGTGAAAGCCGGTCTGGCTACTCCCGAGCGAGGATAATGCGGTGAAACGGCATATTGGGTTACTCGCCTGCCTCCTGTTTCTATCCAACGGCTGTGAAGAGAAAATTAAGCCTTCCGTTCTCGGAGGAGTCTCCAGCGCAACGCTCCCTTCTCAGGAGAGTTGGAACACCACGGTAACCTTCACCGATTCTGGAATCGTTAAAGCGATATTGAAGGCTGGGCATATCTCCGAGTTTGAGGCGTCGAAACAAACGTTGCTCGACAGCGGTGTCCATGTCGATTTTTTTGACGAGCATGGAATACACTCATCGGTTCTCACCTCGCGGTCGGGCAAGGTCGACGAGAACACGAACAATCTTGAAGCGATCGGGAACGTCGTGGTTGTATCCGACAGCGGAGTTGTGGTTGAAACGGAAAAGCTTTTCTGGGACAACCAGCGCCAGCTCATCCACTCGGATGAATTCGTCAAAATCACCTCCCCGAAAGAGAGTCTACAGGGGCACGGCTTTGAATCGGACCAAAGCTTGAAAAACTACAGAATCTTCAAGGTCACTGGAACGGCGAAACCGCAATAATCCGGGGCGATGGAAAAGAAAAAAGAAAAAAGAGAAAAGAGATTTCTGAATCCGGAGTATGGTGAGACACTGCATGCCCGAGTGGTCTTGAAATGTGCCGGTGTGTCCCTTTCTATTCTTTTCCTTCTCTGCTCGAGAGCTTTTGCCCAGGGAAAGGAAAATATTGTCTTGAAAAATGCCGATATCTTTGTCGGCAAAAATATAAACGGGGAGGACATCCGTGAGTTTACCGGGAACGTCCATTTCGTACAGGGAAATGTGCTGGTCTGGTGCGACCGGGCGGTTCAACACCTTTCAAAAAACGAAGTTGAATTGATTGGCAGAGTACGAGTGGAGAGAGACACGGTGACACTAACGGCGAAAAGAGGGATGTATTACGGGAATACGAAGAAGGCCGTCTGTGAGGATGGTGTCCGCCTTGAAACGAGCCATGTTGTCCTCTTTGCAGATTCCGGAACCTATTTCACCGAAGAGAAAAAGTCGTTTTTTCATTCGCACGTCCGCGTAATCGATTCGACGACGACAATCTTCAGCGACGACTTGACGTATCTTGAGAAAGAACGGGAATCGATTGCCGTGCACGACGTGAAGATCATCAACTCCAGCAACAACGTCCAGCTGTTCGGCGATTACCTGGAACATTTTGACGAGACGCGCTACAGCAGGCTCACCGAGCATCCGCGGTTGATGCAAATCGACACGTCGTCGAAGGGGGAGATTGACACGCTTGTGGTAAAAAGCATTCTGATGGAATCGTACGACGATTCGACACAAAAATTGATCGCAACCGACAGCGTTGCGATGGCACGGGGGGCGCTGGCAGTGAGATGCGGGTGGGCGAGATATTATGTCCGGAAACAGTTCATTGAATTGCGACGCGAGCCGGTGGTGTGGTACGAAGACAATCAGGCTTCGGGTGATTCAATTTCGCTGTACATGGACCACAACAAATTGCAGAGAGCGCTGATACTCGGCAGAACATTCGCTCTTTCCCTTAGCGACAGCGCCTATCCGGCGCGGTACAATCAGTTGACGGGGAGAAAGATCGAGATGTTCTTTCAGGACGATAAGCTTCACGAGATGGCTGTGGACCAAAATGCGATCAGCTTATATTATTTGTATGATGGCAAAGATCCCAACGGCTGCAACAGAACGAGCGGCGATGCGATTACGATGACGTTCATCGAAGGAAAAATTGACGTGATCCGCATCGTCAAAGGGATCGAAGGGACGTATTTTCCAGAGAACATGATACTGAAGAAAGAGACCAAGTACAATCTCGACGGGTTCGTTCTAAGAACAGACCGCCCGACGCTCAATTCCATTTTTCCTGGCCTTAACAAATTATGACGGAATTACAACCCGGATCTTTGAACACTGGTGCGGATTCTTCGCCGTCGTCGGCTTCGATAACAAACGCTAACCGGATTGTTCTGCGCGCCGAAAATTTGGTGAAATTATACAAAAAGCGTGCGGTCGTAAAGAATGTTTCCGTGGAGGTACAGCAGGGAGAAATCGTAGGCTTACTCGGTCCGAACGGTGCGGGGAAGACTACCACTTTCTATATGATTGTAGGAATGATCAGACCCAACGGAGGGGATGTTTACCTTGAGGAAAAGAATATCACGCGGCTCCCGATGTACAAACGGGCCCATGCAGGAGTGGGATATCTTCCTCAGGAACCGTCGGTTTTCCGCACGATGACAGTGCGGGAAAATGTGATGGCTGTATTGCAGATGACGAAGCTCTCTCCCGTGGAACAGTCTGACCGTTGCGACAAATTGCTGGGGGAATTCGGTCTGACTCACCTGTCGAAGAGCAAAGGATATGTCCTCTCCGGCGGAGAACGGCGGAGGACGGAAATTGCGAGAGCCCTGGCGACCGATCCGAAATTCATTTTGCTCGACGAACCTTTTGCGGGCATCGACCCTATCGCTGTTGAAGAAATTATGAGGATCGTGACCAGTCTCCGCTCGCGAGGAATCGGCGTCCTCATCACCGACCATAACGTTCATGAAACCCTTTCAATTACCGACCGCTCGTACTTGTTGTTTGAGGGGAAAATATTGAAATCCGGTACGGCGAAATTTCTCGCAAACGACCCCGAAGCCAGGAAACTGTATCTTGGCGAGAGCTTTAAATTGGACAGGTACGAGTAAGAGGCAGAAGACAGGAGACAGAATACAGAAGACAGGAGACAGAATACAGAAGACAGGAGACAGAATACAGAATACAGAAGATAGAATACAGAAGACAGGAGACAGAATAGAGAATAAAGAAAATATGAATTGGGGGGGAATTAGGTATGAATCAAGGGGGAGCGACAAGTTTCAAAGAGCTGGTCGTTTGGCAAAAAGCGCATAAGTTTGTCCTTGGAATTTACTCTTTTACGGAAAGTTTTCCTGCGAAAGAAACATACGGGTTGATGTCACAAATGCGCCGGGCCGCTGTTTCAGTGGCAGCGAATATTGCAGAAGGATTTAAGAAAAAGGGAAAAGGCGACAAGATAAAGTACATGAATATCGCCCAAGGATCGTTGGAAGAATGCAGATACTACATAATTTTATCAGAAGACTTGCACTACGGAGAAACAAAGGAACTGGCGATTGTCGCCGAAGAAATCAGTAAGCTTCTTTACGCATATTCAAACGCAATTCAGATTAGAGACTTCTGAATTCTGTATTCTGTCTCCTGTCTTCTGTATTCTGTCTCCTGTATTCTGGATTCCGTCTTTTAGCAAAACAAATATATTTAACATCACTATCAAAGGGTAACACATGGTTGTCGTACTCGAGCAGCACGCCGCTGAACAAGACGTAGAGCGCATCATCAAAGTGCTTCACGATTTCGGATTTGATGTTCACCGCTCGACCGGCATCAATCAGACTGTGCTCGGCGCGATCGGCGTGAAACCGGATTTCGATACGCGGCAGTTAGAACTTCTGCCGGGTGTCGCGCATGTGTACCGGATCACCGACCCTTTCAAACTCGCGAGCAGGTCGTTCCATCCCGAAAATTCAGTCTTCGATATCAAGGGGGTGAAAATAGGCGGAAAAGAAGTTGTCATGATGGCGGGCCCATGCTCGATCGAAAGCGAGCAGCAAATATTTGCTATCGCGAAACATGTCGGGGCTCACGGGGCGAAATTTCTACGGGGGGGCGGTTTCAAACCGCGTTCATCGCCGTATTCGTTCCAGGGAATGGGGGAGGAAGGGTTGAAGCTGATGCGCCGCGCTGCCGATGAGTTCGGATTGCTTGTCATCACGGAAGTGATGGACTCGAACCAGATAGAGCTTGTGGAACACTACGCCGACGTCCTTCAAATCGGCGCACGGAACATGCAGAATTTTACATTTCTCAAAGAGCTCGGTAAATCGCAAAAACCTGTCATGTTGAAGCGCGGTCTTTCGGCGACGATCGAAGAATGGTTGATGTCGGCGGAGTATATTCTTTCGGGAGGAAACAAGCAGGTGATTCTTTGCGAACGGGGCATCCGAACCTTCGAAACTGCAACACGCAACACGATGGATATCAGCGCCATCCCGGTAATTCACGCGAAAAGCCATTTGCCCATCGTCGCGGACCCGTCGCACGGCATCGGCATTCGAGATAAAGTAACGCCGATGGCCCGCGCCGCAGTGGCGGCAGGCGCAGACGCCATTATGGTTGAAGTCCACAACGACCCCGACCATGCAAAGTCGGACGGTGCGCAATCGCTCTTCCCTGAGCAATTTGACGAGCTCATGAAACAAGTTCGCATTATTGCCGAGGCGATTGGAAGAAGCATTGCGTAAGAGCAATTAATAATTAAGAATTAGGAATTAAGAATTAGGAATTACTTACACTCATATTCCACCCCGCGGAATGTATAAAAATTCATGATCATTGTTCATTGATGATTGTTGATTGATATGAAGATTGCTATCATCGGCCTCGGCGTTATTGGAGGCTCGTTGGGCCTTGCCATCAAGCAGAATCGCCCGCGCGCCGTGATCGTCGGCTTCGATTCGCCGGGTGTGTTGCGCCGCGCAAAAAAAAGGAAAGCGATCGATCTCCTCGCACCGTCGCTTCGAAGTGCTGTGTCCGATGCTGACATTGTCTTTGTATGCACGCCGGTTGGTTCGATTCTGAAGCTTCTCCCTGAAATCTCACGCTGCGTTCCACCCCAAGCAATTGTTACTGACGTCGGAAGCGTGAAAGGCATCATCCAAACACGCGCGAAAAGATATTTTTCGGCGCGCGGAGTGTTTATCGGCGGCCATCCGATGGCCGGGTCCGAAGGGAGCGGCATCGAATATGCCGACAGCATGCTCTTTCAAAATGCCGTGTATGTCCTCTGTCCGTTTCGCGGGAGCGGCAAAAGAATTCAGCCATTGGTCTCTTTGCTGAAATCAATCGGCGCGAGAATATTAACGATGGATGCACGCGAACACGACCGCGTGGCAGCGGCCATCAGCCATCTTCCGCAGCTCATCGCCGTAAGTTTGATGGAACATGCGGCCGGCAAAAATAAGCGCAACCCTGCCTTCCTGCAGCTCGCCGCCGGCGGGTTCAGGGACATGACGCGGATCGCTTCAAGCCCGTTCCGCGTATGGAAAGATATTTTATCGAACAACAGAAATGAAGCGAGAAAGGCCTTAGGCGAGTTTGAAAAATTGCTCAGACAATTTCGCAAAGGACTTCTCCAGGATTCACTGTCGGACATTGGTAAGAAGTTCATCCGTGCGAAATCGTTTCGCGATTCGATCCCCAAGAATACGAAAGGATTCCTTCATTCACTCCATGACCTTTTTGTTTGGGTCGATGACAAACCGGGAACCCTTGCAAGGATGACGGCAGCATTGTTCCGCTCCGGCATAAACATCAATGACATTGAATTATTGAAGGTGAGAGAAGGGCAAGGAGGCACATTCCGGCTCTCGTTCGAATCGGTTGAGACGGCGAGCCATGCGTCGAAAGTTCTTAAAGCAAAAGGCTTTCGTGTCGTACGATGAAATATTCGAAGAAGCTTCTGGTTGAGATTTATATTTAAGAACATACATTAAAAAAAGGAGTTGTGATGGTCCGCAGATTATTGTTTATGATTTTCGTTTTCGTTCGTTGTTCTTCTTTTGCGTGGAGCTGGGGAGGACCTACACATATCTTTATCAACAAACAGGCGGTAGTGCATCTGCCGCCGTCTTTCCCTTTTTTCGCGAACAATATTCAATGGATCAGCCAGCACGCGGTCGATGCCGACAATCGCAAAAACAGCGACCCGACCGAATCACCGAAGCACTTCATCGATATTGAAGATTATCCTGAATTCGCAACACGAACGCTTTCTCACAACTACGATACGCTGGTAGCAAAACATGGATTGAGCTTTGTGACGAATGCCGGCGTAGTTCCATGGTCTATTATCTGGTCATTCGATTCGCTGACGAATTGTCTCCGAAGAGGAGACTCGGTGAGGGCACTTCAATTTGCGGCTGATCTGGGACATTATGTCGGCGATGCTCATCAACCGCTCCATGCTACGGCTAATTATGATGGTCCAAATAGAACCAATGACGGGATTCACAGTCGATATGAATCGACGATGTTGGCGACCTACAATTATCTGAATCAGGTAACCATTGTCCCAAAGTCTGCCCACTTTATCCCGGTGCCAATCGACACAAACTTCGTCTTTATTACGCACGGCAATGGGCTTGCTGACTCTATTTTTAATGCGGACACATATACGCCACAGCAATAGATGCTCAACACGGCAGTGCCTACTATGCAGCCCTCTGGGCAAAAACAGGAGCCATGACCCAAAATCAAATTCAGGATGCTACCGTCGACCTGGCCAATCTCTGGTTTACGGCAGCGGTTATTGCGGGCCTGGTCCCCGATACTTCAAATCTCATCTCTTTGAGTGCATCACCAACGACCATAGCTTTCGGCAATGTGGCTTTGGGGAGTTTCAAAGACACCACGATGACGATAGCAAATAAAGGGGCAGACTCTCTTAAAATTACGAGCATCGTCTCCTCAGGCTCCCCCTTCTCTGTCCTTGCGACCTCAATGAGCATTGCACCCGGCCAATCGTTTATTGATACACTGCGATTTACCCCGGCAGTGACGGGTTCTGCGAGTGCAGAGATATTCGTTACAAGTAATGCACCTTCATCGCC
>JBAUMC010000016.1:0-29264 GCA_049578505.1 Bacteroidota bacterium
AGATTGCAATCCGGTTCCACCCACATTCCGCCGACAACTTCCCACCTCCCATCCTTTACACGCTGCGTAATCCTTTTGAACACATCGGGATATTTTTGTTTCATCCAATCGTAGTACACCGCTGCGCTTTGTGTGAAGGAAAAATCCGGACGCGAGTCCATCATATTGAGGACCGAGGTAAACGTGTTCTTGCAGACTTCGACCGACTCCTTGTCCCGCCAGAGCCAGGCGGCGTCGATATGTGCGTTCGCGTCGAAGCAGAGTGTAAATCGCTTTGCGAATTCGGCAATCGGTTTTAAGGCAGAACGGACCATATTCAACGATACGACAAACTTATCCATCGAAGCCAAACGGAGCGCATCGACATCAACCCTGGCCGCCTCTTCCTGGAGCATATCGTTGAGCTTCTTTTTCTCCCCCTTGTCAATCTTTGATTTGTCGATCCCGAAATCTTGAACCTTATTATCGTACGGCGTCGATTGCTTGGTGTCGAGGCTCAGTAGCGTCTGGCCGACACGGAGGCTTAACGAGAAATCTTTTATCATTTGCCGAATTGTATCGGTGTTCGCAGTCTCAAGATCCGCGCGCAGAAGCCTTAGGGCTCCCCAGGTATTGATGGCACGAATCGCAATGAGAAACTTCTCTCCTGGTTTCGCATCTTTTGTCAGGACAAAGGATCCGTCCCAAGGAAAATATCCCTTGCTCTCTCCGTTGATCCACATGTAACCGTAATCGTCGACCGAGACAAGGAGTTTTATCGTTCCGCCCACTTTTTTCCCCAGAATATATTCAGGGAGGACAATTTCCTTCCTTAGCCAGCACGAATCAAAATAGACCGACTGAGCGATCTTCAACGTTTGCCACTGTGAATCGTCGAACCCTCTTTTCGTCGGATCGCCTTTGACCTCTCCATTTTTGAGGTCGGGGCTCATTCTCCATTCGTTCATCGAGAAAGTTGACAATGAATCAAGTGCACCGGCGACCCTGTCGACATTCGTCTGTGCTATAAGGATGAGCGGTAAGAAAACTGCAACAACGAAAGAAAAAAGGACTTTCATAATATCTCCTTTGCTATCGTATTTTTGTAAAACCAAGATTTTCATTTATTAATGCCCTGAAGGGCATAAAAATATTTCATTTTGGCACTCCCCGCCCAACCATGAATGGTTGGGCAGTATTTGCGTTGCCTCCTTCGACAAATTTTAAAGACGCAATTCCTATTCGTCCCCCAACCCTTCAGGGTTGGTGACAGTAATATATTTGAGAGAGAAAGGGCATTCATGCCCTTTCAGAGGTTGCGTCGTAAAGTTTCAGAAATTGTTGTACCTCAAACTCGAATGACATTCTTTGATGGTGCTTTTCCTGATTACGGATGTATGCTCGAACTCTGTCGACTTGAGATTCACCTACCGAAAAAGCCGCAAATCCTCCCTGCCAAACAAATCTCCCCGGTATGATTCTTTCATGATTGATCCAATGAGACGATTCGCCTTTAAGTTTGTTGACAACTTCACTGATTGAATGCTTAGGCTGGAGTGAGATTAGGCAATGAATGTGGTCAGCCACTCCGTTTATTGCGTCAAGACGATAACCTTCATCTTTTGCTTTTTTCTCAATGTGTTGAAAAATTTCGTTTCGTACTTGCTTTGCCATAAGAGGCTGACGATTCTTTGTGCCCCAGACAACGTGGATCCAGATCTTGTAATACGTATGTGACATATTCCCCCTTAATGCCCTGAAGGGCATAAAAATATATCCGTATGGTTCTCTCAGTCCAACCATGAATGGTTGGCCAGTATTTGTGTTGCCTCCCTCGACAAGTTTTACACACATAATTCCTACTCATGTCCCAACCCTTCAGGGTTGGGACTCGTAACACTCTGTAGATATGAAGGACATTCATGCCCTTCCACATTCAATTTTTTCTTGCCCGATCCATCATCACCGTGATCAAGATAACAAAACCGACGACCACTTGTTGAACGTATGAATTAATGTCAAGAAGATTCAATCCATTTCGCAGCACTCCTATAAGAACAGCTCCAATAAATGTTCCTATGATTGTTCCCCGTCCTCCGTTTAGACTCGTCCCTCCAACGACAACAGCAGCGATAACATCCAACTCATACATTAATCCTGCGTTGGGCTGACCAGAGTTCACACGGGATGCAAGGAGAATTCCGCTTAGAGAAGTCAGGACGCCGCAAATAACGTACACCCCAATCAGAATCCGATTCGTATTGATGCCCGCAAGGCGTGCCGCTTCTTTGTTACCGCCAACGGCATACACGTAGCGGCCAAAACGAGTCCATTCCAAAATGACATAAGCTCCAAGATAGACCAATACCATAATAATGGTTGGGATTGGAATTCCGAATACCCTTCCCCCCGCAAGCAGAGCGAACTCCTGAGGCAATTCCCAAATCGGCCTCCCGTCGGTGAAGATGTATGCGGCGCCGCGAAAGATTGTCATTAAGGCAAGAGTCGCAATAAACGGCGTGATGTTGTATCGTGTAACACACACTCCGGCAAATGCTCCGGACACCGCACCGACGATTAGACCTGTTGCAATTGCAAGAGGGAGAGAAACGAAGATCGGGAGAGACAATTTTGCGACGCTTGCAGCAATAACTCCTGTGAAAGCAACCAGCGCGCCAACGGATAAGTCAATTCCGGAAGTGAGAATCACGAATGTCATCCCTGCCGCAATAATGGCTGTGATCGAAAGCTGCAGCGAGACATTAAGAATGTTTTCAGCGGTAAAAAAATAGGGCGAAAGCTGGGAGAAGAGAATAACTTCTATCGTTAACGTTATGCCGATGCCGAATTTTTCCGAGAGGAATGACAAATACTTCTTGCGCACGTTATCGCTCACTTCACGCCCCCTCCGGCGCAAGTGTGGCTAGCGCCATTATTTTTTCTTGCGTCGCTTCGGCCCGTTCCAACTCGCCGGTGATTCGACCATCATGCATAACGATAATCCTGCCGCATATACCCAAAAGCTCGGGAAGGTCGGAAGAGATTACAATGATACCGACGCCATCGCGAGCAAGCTTGCCGATCAGAGAATAAATTTCATACTTCGCGCCTACATCGATGCCGGCAGTAGGCTCGTCAAAAATCAACACTTTTGATTTTGTGAGAAGCCAGCGGGCAAGAATTACTTTTTGCCGATTCCCGCCGCTCAGGTTTTCGACCGACTCTTTCGCGTGAGGCGTTTTAATGCGAAGCTGCTGAATGAAGACCTGAGTTACTTCTGCTTCCTTTGACTTATCGACAAGAGCGCCGCGCAACAAATCGGAAAGACTCGAAAGGGATATATTTTCGGAGACATTCATTTCAGGGATGAGCCCCAGCCGGTTTCTATCTTCCGTGAGCAGCCCTATGCCAAGGCTGATGGCATCCCTTGGGGAACGAGGGGTAATCTCCCTACCGTTCAGAAACATTTCTCCAGTCTCCTTCCTATCGGCCCCGAACACTACACGAGCAAGTTCCGTGCGCCCCGCCCCCACTAAACCTGCAAACCCGAGTATTTCTCCGCGGTGCACAGAGAAATTTATGTCACGTAGGAATCCCGCATTGATATTCTCAACTCGAAAGATCTCCTCGCCTTTCGTCAACCCGAGATTCGGATACTCGTCCTCCAACTCCCGCCCTACCATCCATCGAATGAGGTTTCTTCTGTTGGCTTCTGAAACGGGACAGGTATTTACTGCCTTTCCGTCCCGCAAAACCGTAACGCGGTCTCCGATTTCAAAAATTTCTTCTAACCGATGCGAGATGTAAAAAACACCGACACCTTCCGAGGTCAACCGCCTGATGATTGCAAAAAGGTTGACGAGTTCCCTCTCCGTCAGCGGCGCTGACGGCTCATCGAGCGCGAGTATCCGTACTTTTTGAGAGATGGCCTTCGCGATTTCAACCACTTGTTGATGAGCGACATTTAAGGCGCGGACGGGAAGGCTCGTATCGAGTTCTTCTCCGATCTGTGCCAATTGAGTCCGTGCATTCGTATGCATCGCGGCATAATCGATGATAGGAAACGACGTGCGCGTTGGCTCTTTACCGAGAAAGATATTCTCGGCGATCGATAATTCCGGAACAAGTTTGAAGTCTTGATAGATGATTCCGATCCCGTATTTCAACGCATCGGAAGGCGATCGAATCTCCGCATTTTCACCGTCGATTACAATTTCCCCTTTGTCTTTCGGGAGCGCGCCGGAAAGAATTTTCATCAGGGTCGATTTGCCGGCGCCGTTTTCACCGATAATGCAGTGGACTTCTCCGGCATTTAACTCCAATGAAACGCCGTCCAATGCCCGGACGCCGGGGTATTGTTTGGAGATTCCGTTTAAACGCAAGAGTGAGGTCATTATTGCGGGGACGGTGACTTTTGCAAGGCTTCTTTATCGACAATGCCTACTTCAACAGCGTAGCGTTTTTGAACATCGACTCCCGAGAAATAATCCTTTATGGCGGAGATCGTCGTCGCGCCGATTTTTTTCGGATATTGAATCACATCAGCTTTCAAGGGAGAATCCTTAAGGATAGCGTCGACCGCCGGCGGCGTGGCATCGTAACCGACGATGACGACATTCATCCGTTTGAATTCTTCCACAGCGCCAAGCGCGCCGAGTGCAGACTCGTCGTTGATGCCGAATATTCCATTTAAATCAGGGTGAGCCTGCAGAATATCGGAAGCTGCCTGCAGCGACCTGTCCCGGACGCCGTCGCCGTTGACATCGGCAACAATCTTGATGCCCGGATATTTTTCAAGCGCGGACTTAAACCCTCCAACTCGGTCGAGAACGGAAGTGAGCGTTGGCTGGTCGATAATTGCAACCTTTCCTTTGCCGGATAGAAGTTTTGCAAGATACTCTCCTGCACGATCGCCACCAAGCCTATTATCTGAAGCGATATGACTCACAACGATCCCTTCGAACGCTGCGATGTCCGCAGTAAATACCGGGATCTTAGCATCGTTCGCTTTTTTGATGCCGCTGCCCACGCCCTTTGAGTCGACCGGGCAAACGATTATTGCATCAACTTTCCTCGAAATAAAATCTTCAATCTGAGCAATCTGCTTCCCGAGATCGAACTCAGCAGCTGTGACAATCAACTCATAGTTATCCTTCACCGCCTCGGTGCGAAGCCCTTCTTCCAGATCTTTATAGAATACATGCCCACGAGTCAACAGCGTTACGCCGATCACTTTTGCGTGCGTTTGCTCCTCCTTTTTTCTACAGGATAAAGCAGTGAACAGGCAACAGACGACAATAAGAACAATCGGTAAAGTTTTTCTCATGGTGACATCCATCCAATTTCTTTACGGGGTGAAAGAAGAGTCAAGAAGAAGCACATGAAGCATCGTTGTCAATAGCAATGAGGCTCATCTCTTTTGAGTACAGGTGTGGTGGGAGAATGTAAAGAAAGCGCTGTAGAAATTCAAGGATGTTCCGCAGCCAATAGTGACTTAAATAGAATAAAAAATTGTCATGCCGCCGTGCCGAATGTAAACTCTTAAGGATGCAGAGCGCGCAAAAACCAATCTTTCGGTTTTTGTCTATCCCACGTGACAAGGGCATCCCCTTGGGAAAAGTGGGTCCAAAGGACTCCTTCGGAGAATCCAGTTTATGTTCGCAGGGTATGGATCCCCGCTTTCGCGGGGATGACACCTCAGTGGACTATTCATACAGTCTGAGTCCTTTAGCCCCTCGGCACGCGAAAATAATAAATTGAGCCAGCACCCTGCCGTCAGTCGCGACGCGTTACAGCTGGGAGCGATCTTTCACTCAGTTCTCTTGCTGCCAAAAGGAGAGCGATCAAAACCTTTTCCATAATCTTTAAACGCACCATGTCACCGATCTTGCTTTTATCGTTGCAATTGCAGGAACGTATATCTACATTCTCACGGGTTGAGTTTGATAACAACAAACAATTGGATCGCGGACAAAAGAACACAGTACAAGATTAAGACATATTTTCTCCGGAGAATACATCATGAGCAAAAATAAAATCAAGCGGATAGCGATCAATACCGGCGGCGGCGACGCACCTGGGCTTAACGCGGTTATTCGTGCCGTTGCAGTTTCCGCCGAGAAGCGGGGCTGGGAAGTGTACGGCATCCGAGACGGTTACAACGGATTATTTCTTCCCGAACGGTACCCAGAAGGAGGATTGATTCGCTTGACACACGATAGAGTTCGTGGAATTACGCATCTTGGCGGCACGATATTAGGAACGACAAATAAGGGGAATCCGCTCAAATATCCGACTCAAAGAAAAGACGGCACGTGGTTCGAAAAAGATCGTTCGGACGAAATCATGAAAGCGTTCAGAAAAAATAAAATCGATGCGTTGATAGCAGTAGGAGGCGACGGCTCGCTTTCTATCGCAGGTGAATTTGAAAAAAAAGGGTTGCGCGTCATCGGCGTTCCAAAAACAATCGACAACGATCTTGACAAAACGGTCATCACATTTGGATTTGACACCGCTGTCTCATTCGCGACTGAGTGCGTAGACAGGCTCCATTCCACGGCGCAAGCACACCAGCGGGTGATGGTCGTCGAAGTGATGGGGCGTTACGCCGGATGGATCGCACTGAACTGCGGCGTCTCCGGAACAGCCGACGTGATCTTGATCCCGGAAATTCCGTATGATATCCATAAAGTAGCGGCAAAAGTAAAAGACCGGGACAGAGAGCACCGTTATTTTTCAATCATTGTTGTTGCCGAAGGAGCAAAACCTGTTGGAGGCAAGACTTCGGTAATCGGAAAAGAACTGGGACGGGCGGAACGGTTGGGCGGGATCGGCGAAACTGTCGCTCATGAAATTCAGGAGCTCACAGGAAAAGAGACGCGTGTCGTCGTACTCGGACATTTATTGCGCGGCGGTACTCCAACGACGTTCGACCGGTTGATTTCGCTCCGTTTCGGCGCAGCAGCAGTGAGAGCGCTGGAAGAAGGCAAATCGGGCGTGATGGTCGCGCTTGACCCGCCCACGGTCCGTTACGTACCTCTCGCCGATGCAACGCACCGTATGAAAACAGTCCCTCTCGACTGCGATACGATCTTGACCGGACGCGATCTGGGAGTCAGTTTCGGAGATTAGGGGCGAGCCTGTAAAATCGATTCACGTAAAGCCGCCAAGGCGCAAGGATTCTGTGTTGGACTCATTTTGCCCCTTCGTGCGTTTGAATGAATCATATTCTTTGATTTCTTCAGAAGTCTCGATTCCTAACAGATCCCATCTCACCGCTAGGATTTTCCTTCCTCATCTTGGAACAAACCGAACGTGGAATCGTCTATATACTTTGAACGATGAGCCCGGCAGACTTTATCACCTTACAATCTTTAAAAGGAGTGTATCATGAAGACAAAGATACTGACTCTTGCGTTGCTCATATGCGCTGCCGCTTTATACAGCGCGCGCGCGGCCGCTGGAGAGAAAAACGGAAGTGTACAAGTCGTTTCCTTCAACGGCCACGAAAGAGGAGGATGGCTTGGCGTTTCAATTCAAGATATTACGTCGAAACTCGTGAAGAAAAAAGGGCTTAAGGACGACGAGGGCGCCTACGTCAGCGATGTCGTTGATAACAGTCCTGCGGATTCTGCAGGTGTGAAGGAAGGGGACGTTATCGTTGAATTCAACGGCAAATCGATCGATGATGCCGACGACCTTTTGCGCGCTGTCGAAAAATCAAAACCCGGCATAAAAACCACAATCGTCGTAAACCGGAACAACGAGAAAAAGTCCCTGGCTATCACGGTTGGAAAATCCCATCGAAGCAATCGCAGCGGAGGCTTCGCTTTTGCTCCTCCGATGATGCCACATATGGAGCTATTCGGAGCATCGAGGACGTGGGGCCTTCACCTCTCGGAATTAAATGAGCAGCTCGGCGAATATTTTGGCGCGCCGCATGGAAGAGGTTTGCTCGTCGAAGAAGTAGAAAAGAAAAGCACCGGGGCCAAAGCAGGGTTTAAAGCCGGCGATGTGATAACGAACGTCAATAAAA
The DNA here is from genome assembly GCA_049578505.1 of Bacteroidota bacterium. Classification (GTDB taxonomy): domain Bacteria; phylum Bacteroidota; class Ignavibacteria; order UBA10030; family UBA8401; genus JAGVPT01. The sequence continues at coordinate 8,015 of JBAUMC010000016.1, forward strand.
ATCCTATCGAGGATCTGCGTGACTTGTCCGATGCCATGGAAGATGTTGACGCCGGAGACAAGGTAGCCGTTGAAGTCCTCAGAAAAGGGACCAGCACAACGTTGACGGTCGAAGTTGAGGATAAGGATGATCCCCCTTCATCCTTCAATTTTCATTTTGAGAACGTGCCGGATTTTGACGGGTTTCTCCCTGAAGGGATACAATTACGAATCCAGCGTCGGGAAGCTTTGCCGGATTTACACGACTTGAAAATGCATATTGAAAATATCAACAGGATTCAAGTGACAGTATAGGATTTAAGCTTCATTCCAAAAAGGCGGCAGTATTTGCCGCCTTTCTTATTTTAGCCCTTTCCTTAAGATCCACTCATCAGTCAGGGATTGGTAGTGCCTGAATTTGAAAATGTCTTTTAGCTACAAGCCCTGTCATGCCGGCGTGCCGAAGGCATCCCTTTGGGAAAAGCGGGCATCCATCATGAATGAAAGACAAAAACATGGATTCTCGCCGAGTCGAGCCTTCGACCCGCGTCCGCGGGAATGACAAACTCAGGCACTACCCAGGGATTCGGGTGCTGGCTCAAATTGAGCCAGCACTAAGAGATAAATAATATTGTTTCCTATATTTCTTTTTAGTACTATCTATAGTCATACAGCCATTTTCCCCATTTGTAAATAAATCGTTCATTTCAGGTTGACAGCAACAGGATTCAGTTCGAGATTCTGCCCATACGCGATGGCAATGGTTATCTCTTCTGCTATTCTCGTTTCGATTTCATCCGCAGGCGAACCTTCAAGAGCTGCTGACCGAAATTTAATCAGCCAATCAACTCAATCCGATACCACGGATGCGCTCCAACCGTTCCCCGAAAATCCTAACGGGAGACCTCTGTGGTACGCTATGGTCACGAATGTCCCCGGCGATTGGGTGAAGTATTGCGATATAACCTTTCGCAACGACAAAATCGTGCAATACTCAGTGATAGCCGCCATGACCGGAATTCTTATGGCGGTCGATCATCCGACATACCAAACTCAAAAGGAGTGGACAAAAAATTCTAAAACGCTGGATTATTGGAGCGGTTTTTTTACAGACGTTGGGCAAGGCGACGCCCAGCTCGGACTTGCGGCAGCCTACACGGTCTATGGTCTTGCTGTTGATGACAATCGTTCTTTAAGGACTGCCAGTGAAACTGTGCAGGCGCTTCTTGCAGGGGGAGCGGTTGTCCAACTCATAAAACATGTAACAGGCAGAGAAAGTCCGTACACTGCCACATCCCCCACAGGTATTTGGCGATTTTTCCCGAATCAATTTAGTTATGCAAAGAACACTCCCAATTATGACGCATTTCCTACTGGGCATCTCTGCACGTCGATCTCGACTGTCGTTGTTATCGCAGAAAATTATCCGGAGATGAAATGGATTCGGCCTGTCGGTTACACTATTGTAGCGGCTATCGGCGTGAGCATGGTGAATATCGGAATACACTGGTACAGCGATTACCCCCTAGGCTTAGCCCTTGGATATACATTCGGCATGATTGCAGCACATCCCGAGGGATACGACGTTGCAAATTTCGGAAAAGATAATTCAGACGCGTTGACCCTCCAACCGACCCTTATGCCGGGCGGAGCAGGTATAACGATGAGCCTTAATTTACACTAAGGAGAAAATCTATGCATGGGGATGCATATTCATTTGTCCGGCGTCCGCTCTTCGTACTGTTAACCATTGTATTATGGAAAGGCACTGTATCGGCTGGGAGCCCTTTGCAAGGCTCGGACAACGAATCGTACAGAATTGATACGGCAAATTCCGCTGCAATCAATACCCCCATTCACGAGGTCGAATACCCTTCTGACGTCTTGGATTATTACGAACATTTATCCCCCAACGACATGTCCGTTAGTTTTGAAGCGAACCCTCCGTTGAAATGGTACACGATGTTCACAAAAATTCCGAACGATTTGGTCTTGTTCGCTAGGAACACATTTCGCGTGGAAAGCCTTCCGACGATTGGCGGCATTGTCGGACTAACAGGCGTCCTCTATATTGCCGACAACAGCACGTATCTTGACATGCGGAACTACGCAAGGAGGTCTCCGCAGCTCCGAGTCTGGAACAATGATTTTGTCGACGCGGGAGATGGAAGGTACCAATTTGGATTCATCGGAGCATACGCGATTTACGGAATTTTCAGCGAAGACTCGCGTCCGCTGCGCACGGCAAGTCAAATGACAGAAGCAATTCTCGCAACCGGGGTAGTCGTTCAGGTCTTGAAACATGTTTCAGGGAGGGAAAGTCCTATTGCTGCGACGAGCCAACGAGGCGTTGTGCGTCCGTTTCCGAATCTCTTCGCCTATCAGCACAATCAACCGAAATATTATGCCTTCCCTTCAGGACACATTGCAACGACGGCCGCGACGCTCACCGTGCTAAATGAAAATTTCCCGGAGGTGACATGGCTCCAGCCGCTAAGTTACATAACATTAGGAGCCGTCGGAGGAAGCCTAGTGAGCAAAGGAATGCACTGGTACAGCGATTTGCCGCTCGGGGTCGCACTAGGATATTCTTTTGGGACCATTGCAGCCCACCCTGTTGCTGAAGGGCCCAATGACAGGAAACCGCTCGAACTCAGCTTTGAACCGACAACAAACTCTAACGGCGGAGGAATAAATATTGCCGTACATTTTTGATCCGGCCCCTCCAGAAATTCTTCCCCACTTGCCGACGAATACTGATTAATTTCTTCCGACGAGATAACGCTTAATTTTTTGAGTAGTCGTTTTTTCAAATTCCTGGTCGCGGATCTTGAATTTTTTTATCTGCTTATAGTTTGGCAGTTCCATATTCGTCTTCTTCACTTCACCCGCAATCACCTCATGAAGCAGCTCGGGCGTAATTTTTACGCTCTTCATTTCTGAAAGCTCGATGAAGGCTTCGGCATCGACAACAATCTGCGCCGCAATAATTTCATCAAGCTTCGCATCCTCTTCGCCATAAACGTAGGATTCCAACACAAACGGACTGCGATTCAACACGTCTTCAACCTCTTCGGGAAAAACATTCTTCCCGCTCTTCGAGATGATAACATTCTTCTTCCTTCCGCTGATATGGAGGAATCCCTCCTCATCGAGCCGCCCCAAATCGCCGGTCTTGAACCAACCGTCCTCAAACGCATCTCCGGTCGCCGATTCGTTTTTGTAATAGCCCAGCATCACGTTCGCTCCCCTCGCCCACACCTCGCCTACTCCTTCACTGTCAGGCTCGTGAATAATTAATTCGACCGATGCGAGCGGGAGGCCGGCAGCATCGTCTTTAAACTTATCCAACTGGTTCAACGCCAGGAGCGGTGAGGTCTCTGTGAGCCCATATCCTTGGACGAAATTGAAACCGAACTCACGAAGCCCTTTTGCAACAACGGGGTCTTGCGCAGCTCCACCCGCCACAAAGCATCGTATCGAGCCTCCGAAACGATGATGGATCTCCTTAAAGACAATTTTCTTGAAGCTTTTCCAACCAACACGTTCGACAACATCGCTTACCTTGATAAGGGGACCAATGAGAAGCGAGGTAACTTTTTTCTCGTGGATCGTTCTGTAAATCCGCTTGAACATCTTGTCGAACAGGAGGGGAACTCCGAGAAGCATCGTTGCCTTGACCGATTGCAGATCTTCGACGACCGTCTTCAAGGAGCGCGCATAGTGTGCAGAGGCACCAGCATAGAGGGGGCAAAGAAAGCCGCAGGTGCACTCGTACGTATGATGCATCGGAAGCACCGAAAGAAACCTGTCTTCCGGATAGATAAAAAACATCTCTACCATCGCCACAAGATTCGAAGCAATGTTCTTCTGGCTCAACATCACTCCCTTTGCCCTCCCCAGCGAACCAGATGTGAAAATAATTTCCGCTTCTTCGCGCGGATCGATTGTTGGCAAATCTTCTACGCGGCATCCCGGACTTGCTTCGATGAGTTCTCTCATCGAATAAAAACCTTCTTTTGCCGCCGGCAGATCCATGCCGATATAATATTTGAGTTTTTTCATCGAAGCCTTTCGTTCACGAAGCACTGAATCAAACGTATCTGAAAAAATAATCGCGGCAACGTCAGCTTCGTGGATAATGTTCAAGACCTCGTTGATCGGCAAATTCCTGTCGATGGGGACGACGACATGGTTGAAACACATTGCGGAAAGGTACGCAATACCCCATTGGACACGGTTTTCGCCGACGACGGCAATGTGGCTCCGTTCCTTTAAACCGAGATTTTCGAGAGCAATTCCAAACTTTAGGATGTTCTTAAGAAGCGAACGGTAGGTGACTTTCGGAATCGGTGTTTCTTTGAGGTCTTCAAGCGCGATTTTGTCGCCGAACTTTGCCGCGGACTTGACAATCATATTCTGCACGGAGGTGATTTCCGGAACGTTGTACAACGTATATGCTGTTTTCATAATGCACTATTTTGGGAAGTATCAATTGTCGTGAGTTAGACATTGCGAAATGATAATCGATGGAAATGGAAAAGGCCTGTAATGAAGTCCTCAATGAGCAGGTTCTCGCTTATAAGTCTATTCGGAATATACAAAAAGTTCCCCTTTTAATCCTTCAACTTTCTTTTTATCTTGTGCGGCAGCGATGCGACTCAGCCGTGCATGCTTACGCCACACGGTTGCATTGAATTTTCGGTCACGCCAGGCCGGCGATTGTGACCAGTTTCTGAAGGATGTGCCTTATGGTTTTTGATCCGAAAAAACTCTCACCACGGGAAACGTACAACCTCCTCGTCAGCGCCGTTGTGCCGCGCCCAATTGCGTTCATCACAACGTTGAGCAAGGACGAGAGGGTGAACGCTGCCCCATACAGTTTCTTTAATGCCATAACCTCTTCCCCTCCCCTCGTTATGATTTCAGCGGGTCGAAAAAAGGGGGCAATGAAACACACCGCGGAGAATATTTTAGGCAGGAAAGAGTTTGTCATCAACATTATCACCGAAACTGTGCTCCATTCGATGAAGATCTCATCAGCAGATTTTCCGACGGATATCGAACAAACGAACCTCTCCCTTCTTCCGAGCATCAGCATCGCCACGCCGCGAATTGCGGAATCGCCGGTACAATTTGAATGTGTCCTATACCGGCACATCGAAGTTGGAAACGAGCCTGCGGATCTTATCATCGGGGAAGTAGCGCGAATTCACGTGAAGGACGAATTGTATTCCAAGGGGGCAATAGACCAACATGGTCTGAGGCCGATTGCGAGGATGGGAGAAAATTATTACGCCACAATCGAGCATCTCTTTGAAATAGACCGGTATCAACCCAATAAAAAAAAACCGGGGAGGAGAAAAACTCAGAAAGTGGTCGATAAGCCATAGATAACGATGCGGTCGTTATCTGTGTCGCAGACATAGAGAAGGCTTTGCGCGACGGCAATACCATGGGGATGGCCCAGCGTGATTTGCGGAGAGCGGCCCCCGAACGAGGAGCTCTGAAAAAAGCCTCTTGAGTTAAACCGTGCAACGCTGTCCTGCTGTACGTCAGTGATAAACACATCTGATCGAGATGGATCAATGGCAACGCCACCGGGATCCAAGAATCGATCAGGAAGTACGAAATCAATATTACCTTGGCCCGCGGCAGGATCATACTTGGGGAGCCATCCTTCGAAGTCGACGGTCTTCGAATACACCATCCACAAGGCGGTGTATTGCACTCCCTCAGACTTTTGAACGATCACAAAATCAGCTTTTCCGGGAAATGTGACAAGTCCCGTCGGATGATTCAGCGAAGTGATCGAGTTTCCTATCCCCGTTTGCAAATCGCCGAGCGGCGTGAGAAAAGAGTCTCTCCGCACAATCTGATTTTCATGCACATACCGAAATCGAAGAACGCGCGCATCGGGGTCGACAGGACTGCTGTTGTCCGGTCCGTCACGAGCTACGAGATATTCGTCGTTTGGAATGATACCAACTCCGACAAATTTTCTTAGAGGCCGGGCGCTCTCTTTCCATATCGTGTCAATTTCTGCCTGAGACAGAATTCCTAAAGCGGGCGCAACCTTGATTCTGACAATGATAGCAATAGTATCTTTTATAACCGGGTCGATGGCCGACGCACCTACAATAAGGTCGAGCCGAGAATCTTGGGCAGCAGCGAGAGGCTGCAAAATAGCAATTTCGCTTAATTCGATCCCCGCCTGATTCAACATGACAATCCGGTTGTTGTAGGTGTCGAGCACATAAAACAGCTGGTCTTTCCCGTAAAGAATTCCGTTCGGCTTGTTGAATCCCCCCCATGTGCCGGTTTGAATGTATGTTGTGTCCCCGGTAAAATGAAAGTTCGACGCACTCGGCAAGTCGTTGATGTCGTACGGCGACTGACATCCGACCAGGGCCAAGAGGATACAAAGCGTTAAACCGGGAACTTTGAATTTCATCATTTACTCAATATGTGATAGCAACGGTTATTCGATTCACCGCACCGAGGTCGTCATAGTTAGCGAACGAATAATCGAGCGAAGCAGTTGTAATCCCAAGCGGAATAAATACGCCTGCCCCGGCGGCATAATTCTCGGCCGACGACGACGGGGCTCCGAGCAGCGACTCACCGACTGTTCTCTTTGCACCAGCACGAACGAAAAACATTCTGTCATAAGCATACTCAACTCCCAGGGAAATGTTTTCAGCATTGTCGTTTGGATGATTGAGTTGCAGAGAAACCGTCAGCCTGTTTTGGCCATCTAGCCAGGGCTCGACCGCGTACCCAAGCCGGAACATCGTCGGCGGTGAGAACGATTGAAAATTATCAACCGTCGTCCCGTCCTCGCGCGTTACCGTCCCCGACGGATGAACATTTCCCCCAAAATTCGAAACAACGACGGCAAACCTCGAGGTGCCGATACCCAAATAATAGAACGTGCCGAGATCAATCAGCACCCCGTCCATGTGAAGCACGTCGATCGTTTCGCGCACGTAACGAACTGTTGCGCCGAAGCTAAACTGATCGGTCATTCTTCTTGAATACGTGGCCGCAACGGCAACATCGCCGTAGGTGAAATAATTGCCGGTTCCGGTCGGTTGAGTTTCCGTCGTGACCTCCATCGGATCGGTATGAAGCGATGTCGCGGCGACACCGATTGCATCGTTGCTTGAGAGAAAATAACTGGCTCCGAAGAATTCGTGCTGCACACCGACAAGCCAATCCGTGTGGGAAAAAATCGTCTGGCCGTGATACGATAGCTGGTCAGCCGTTAAAGTGGTATCGCGCACTATGGAAGAATTTGATTCAGAGTTTACCAACGCGCCGGGATTCCAGAATAACGCGGAAACATCATTGACCACAGCGACGTAGGCATCACCCATGGACGATCCGCGGGAGTCAGCACCGATCTTCAAAAATTGGTACGCAGAGATGCCAACACGCTGACCGCCCAAATTCGGCACGAGCTGGGCGACCGATGAACCTGATAATAGGACCAACAGCAGAGCAAGCGCCTGTGTTCTATAAGAATATTTTTGACTCTGGTAGTGTGCCGTTGCTGTCTCTGATGTGTGCATGCTTAACCGATTAGAACTGTATCCCGATGCCAACTTTTGCAGTTCGCTGAGCCAGATACCGGGACGGGTCGTAAGGATACGGTGAAATCGGTCCCTGAAGCTGCGGATAAAGGGGATTGTTCCCTGTTGAATTGTCTCCGTACTCGAACGCACGGCCTGTCACTGCATTGACGATTTGAGAATTCTTGTTGTTCAGGAGATTTTCTACTTCAAGACTGAGTGTTATGTTCATCCCCGCATATTCGAGATTCTTATCAAGATTAAGATTGATGTAAAACCAATTCTGCCCGACATCGCCGTCGAGGTTGTTGTAGTCTGTAACGTAAAGCGGGCGTCCGGTATCATCATATCCGGCCGGAAGAAGGGGCGTGTACCGCATCCCCGACTCGTAAAAGAACCGGACAAAGAACGAATAATTATCCAGCACTCCCGGAGCGAATCCGAATAGTGGCTCGTTCTTGGGAACTTTGTAGTTGAGATTGAGTGTGGCCTGGAACGGGCGATCCCACGGCATATAGCTTTCTTTGATTGTCGGTTCGATGCCGGTTGTCACGAGGTCGTACAATGCCTCGTTCGCGACCGAGCTTTTTCCAGTCGCAATGGAATACGAACCCGACAGCGTAGAGCTAAAATTCGTCGAGATTCGCTTATCGTATTCAATTTCAACCCCCCTCGTTCGTGCGTAATCCGAATTGATGTATGTCGTGTACGTTCCACTTGAAAAGCGAACGCTCGTTGCCTGGACTGTGCGCGCAGTGATATAATCGAAAATGTCTTTGTAGTATGCAGTAACCGTCAAAACATCGTCCTCGGTCAGCTGATTGCGGAGCCCAAGCTCGTACGCAACCGTTGTCTCGGGGTTCAGGTTCGGGTTCCCGACTGTTTGCTCCGTCGATTGCGCGCTGCTCGAAGTAAGTTTGGAATAGACGTACGTCGGCTGAGGCAGTTTTGAAAAGTGACCGTACGAGAAAAAGAGGGTCTGGTTGTCCGACACCGGATGTGAGATCCCCAGCCTCGGGCTGATGCGTCCCTTCCACCGGCTCCCGAAAAATGAGAACGTACTTGCAAGATATTGCTGCCGGATAGCGTCCGACGCAAGAGGAACGTTGGGATTGTTGACGGCATCGTCGACATATTTTCCCGGAAACCAGTAATCGAACCGCAACCCGAAATTCAATATCATGCCGTGAATGGTGATGTTGTCTTGTGCGTATAGATCGCCGGATGCCGGGCTGACATTGTAAATGTCGTTGTTCAAACCCAACGGCTTTATCCACGGGTCGGTGATATCGATCATCTGGAGGTTCTGGAAATGGGATTCGATCCCCGTTTTAAACTTATTCTTTTCGGTGAAGTTATTTGTGAAATCTATTTTCACGCTGTAATCGCTTATATAGTGATCGCGCCATTCAAACGGTCCCCCGGTGTCATAGAACCCATCGCCCGGTATCACTCCAACGGTATCTTTTCCCAGGTTATAGTACTGGATTGGGTATGTGACGATATCTTTCGGGACATTGTACTGTGAATAACTTTTTCCGTTTGCATCACCCCGAACGTGAGCGGTGTAACGGCTCAGTCGGACCTCATAAAATGCTTTTTGATTCAATGTATGAGTCCACGACAGCACCTGCTGGATATTGATCTGCGTAAACGTATTGGCGCTATCCAAGATGTTTTTAAACGCAAATTGATACCCCGGATTTGGCTCTTGGTACTCGAGGTCAGTCTGAATCGTCGAAGAGTTTTGGTCGATTTGGACGGACTGGTTGTAGGCATAAGAAAGTTTCTCAGTGGCCTCGGGTTTCCATGTCAACTTTCCTGTCCACGAATAGTTGTTCGCTTCGCGCGGTGTAAACCTCGTGCCGTCGAAAATCGACGAGTTAAGATCGTGCGGTGCAATTGTTTCGTATCCAACGGGCGTCCCATTACTTCCAATCACTTGCACCCATCGGGTGTAGCCGTCGGTAACGTTTCCGTTAAAGGTGCCGAAGAAGGACATTTGTCCCGGCAGCACATCGGCTGAGAATGGAACCGGGCCGCCGAGGGTCGCACTCAAGATATCTGTGTTGAAATTTGCGAGTGAATTTCCCCATATCCGGTCAGTCTTGTACGAAACGCCGCCGTGGTAAGTCGTTGACCCGTCCTTTGTCGTGATACTGATAACTCCCGATGTGGCCTGACCGTATTCAGCATTATATCCTCCTGTAATGACCTCCATGTCCTGGATCGCGTCCGGACTGATCTGGAGTCCAAATCCTGTACCGCCAAGGATATCCTGCACAGGTACACCGTCCACGAGGTAGGCGTTTTCATATCCCCTGCTGCCGCGAATGTGGATCTGGTTATCGCTCTCCACGACTCCGGTTTGAAGTCCCACCATATCCTGCACCGTCTGTACCGCCGCCACTTTAATGTCTTCGCCGCTCACCGTTCGAGAGCTCGAGGTCTGTTCGATGTCGAAAAGGGGCTTCTCGCCGATGATGACGACTTCTTTGCCTAGAGTCAGCTCGGTTTCTTCCAACTTGACATCAAGGGCAGCAGTTTTCCCTGCTTCTACTTTTATACCGGTATACTCGACGGCTTTATAGCCGAGCAGGGTAATCGAAATATCGTAGGTACCTGGATTGACTTTTGCGATAGTAAACTTGCCGTCTATATCGCTCGATCCTCCGTAGTACGTTCCCTTCACAAGCACGTTGACGCTCGGCAATCCCTCACCCGTCTTTGAGTCGACAATCTTACCTGAAATTGATCCGGTCGATTGGGCGTTAAGCGGAAGAGAAGAAATAAGACTGAAGAGAAGAGAGAGAAGAATGCAGCCCCGAAGCCGACGGAAACAGCGTGCCACCGTCACTCGATTACAAACACCACCGGTATGTTTGAATTCCCTAAACATCATTGCAATCCAAATTGATCAACAATCACTTTACGGAAAAACGCCGTAAGCGCAGTTGTGTTTCCGTTCAGCAAGTGAACTGGAACAGCCACAAGAACGAATGTTTTTGCATTGTCGATCACAGCGATAGGGGGAGAGCCCAGAAAGCGCCCCCTCTTCACCTGTGGAGGCGACACAGTGCTATCAGTATACACTGAATCCATCTGATAGATATATTGCGCATCGATTCGTTTATAGATGCGGCGCCAGCTAGGCGATGGGGTGACGAATTGTCCCCCACCGGCCGGTCGAGGTCCGAACGTAAGAAGCGGGTACCCGCTTGTGGAATCGAACGGGGCCAGGGAGGTTCCGTAGGGCACTCGATTATCCGCGTTCGTCGGAACCGTTGAACTCGAATTGGGATCAGTCGTCACGCTGTCGATAGGAGCGAAATCGTTAAGAGCGCTGATGTCGGGAAAAGAAATGTTCTCCGGAAACGTAGTAGAAAAAATCACTTTCCCGCCGCGCTGGGTAAAATTAAATAATCCGATTCGCGCCGGTGTGTAGCTTGGGTACAAGTCGCTAAACCAGTACACCAGGTTGTACAACTGGAGAGTGAGAATAAAGGCCGGATTGATATTTGGCGGAACAAAATTTCCATACGTCGAATCCGCTGTTTGATTTGGTTTGCTATTAGCTAACGACAATCCGTACCCTACATCGAAGATATCAAAATTCCCGTACGTACCTCCTGCAATACTCGGATCGGAAAAAACTCGATGGTATACCTGCAGGGCCGTCGTCGAATCGGATTGAATGTAGTCTTTAACAACTAACATTTTGCCTTTCGGTTTCTTCACGTACCAATATCCTGTCGGCGATGACGGCATGCGGGCGGCCTTGCTATACTCGCCTGCAACATCCTTATCCTGCACGTAGAGGACATTCTGGGCGTTCAGTTTCAGGCCGGAAATCGTTCCCTGGTATTGCAGACCCGGAAATACACCAGTATAAACAGAAGCAGTGACAATCCCGTTATCCGGGGCTCCATCGCTGACTGACCGAGGAACAGCTATGGTTACAAGCGACGCTTTACTGCTTAGGGTTACCCAACTTGTTGGAGAAGATGTATCGTTCAACGCAATTCGATAAGAAACAATCGTATTGTCGCCGTCGGCATCGTGCCCGACCCAGGAAAAAGTGGCGACAGTGTACGTCGTTTCCGGTTGTTGTATCGTCGACGAGTCGACGGGATTAGCCGCAAATTGCACCGTTGGGGGGGTGTTGCGAATTGGAAAAAGAAGGATCGCTCCTTTGGGGTCCGCCGCAGCTTCAATGTTGCTCAACGAAACATCACCTGCGTCGTAAATTCCGTTGGTGTCCTTGTCCCAGTACGGTTTCGGGGTCATCCTGACAATCGCCCCTTCCGGTAACAGCGGCGACTGCTCAAAAGTATTATCGACCGATCGAACAACCACAATAAAGCTGTCCCGGATCGCCCGCAATGGAAGGGCGATAAGCGTATCTGTTATGGTAACCCACGTATAGGTCATCGTGTCGGGGGAAGGAATTTTTGTCGGAGGCGGCTTAAAATTCCCTACCGCCAATAGGTAGCCCTTAACCATCCCATCCGGATCTTCCCCGTACCAATAGAGATGCTGGCGCGACACTGTTTCAAGGAGAACGGAATCCGGAGCAAGCCAGAGCCGTGTCGTCGGCGGAACGTTAGGTTTTGGCTCGTTGGTAAATTGCTTCGTGCAGCTTCCGAACAAAAGAAGAGTTACCGAGAAGAGTACTGTGCTGAAAAAATGTCGTTTCATTTACTTTTTTCTTCGTTCGCCGGATGTGCTTCGGTGATGTCGTCCATTGAAGATTCTGAACTGACAGAATACCGGACACTCTTGACCCCACGCTTACCCTCCCCTTACAGGGGAGGGTAGTGGAGTCGGATCTTATTTTATCAGCAACATTTTTTTGACTTGCACAAAATTGCCGGAAGAGATTCTATAAAAATACATTCCGCTGGCAAGCCTCGATGCATCGAATGTTACGTTGTATGTTCCGGCCGATTGCTGGGTATTAACGAGCGTTGAAACTTCCTGGCCGAGAACGTTGTATATTTTTATTAATACCTTCCCAGCCGTCGGCACCGCATAGCGAATCGTCGTCGAAGGATTGAATGGATTCGGATAATTCTGATCTAGCTCAAATTGCGCCGGCAAAATATTCCGAATCTCTGCCACAGATGTCGTTACGACGTTCACATAATCGGCGTTTGTCCTTGGCACAACCATATAATTATTATTATTGTAGTAGATAATGCCGGTCAACTTGCCGATTTTGGTCCCCACCCTCACAATAGTATAACCGGGGAGCGTACTAGAATCGTTATCGGTGTATGTATTCCGCCCGTCGCTCCGGACAAGGATCGCAGCGGAACTGTTTGAGACCTCAAACAGCGTGGTATCGACAAAGATGGGATTGACACTCGTTACGACACATGAATCAAACTCAACCAGCATTCCTTCATACGGTTCGGCGCCCAGGTTCCCGTTACTTACTGCCGGACCAAACAATGATGTCTGCAACTTCACTGGTGTGGGTATGGGATTGCTGTGAGAGACGACTCGTACAGAAGTCACTAATTCGAGCTGTGTGACATCCGATACTTCCGTGACTTCACCCGCCACAACAACGCTATCGCCATTCTTGATTTTGTTGAGTAGTGAATCAGGTCCAGTCACCCATAGACCGCTGAATGGTTGATTTGTGCTCTGGATATACCATGCGTTTGTTCCGCCTGTGCTAAGCGGAGATAAAAGCAAGTTTGCAGTATCTGCAGTGACGATACCACCGGTGGAATCAAGTGCCCCAACATATGGGCCGCGGCCGTTCCCGTATGGAGTGTACTGAATATCATGGATGGAGAGCAGGGGTTGGGTCGATCGATCGAGAACTTTGTAAAAGAAAAACCCGCCTGAAGTGTCATACTGTGTCAGGAATTCGCCGTTCGCTAAGATCGAGCTACTTGCATTTTTATCCGTAACTTTCACAAAGTATCGGACAACTGTTCCTGCCGCTTCCTTCGGAATACGCGCCTGGTACACGGAATCGACGAATGCCTGCGGCGCGGTCATACCGACGGCCTGCCAACTGCCGTTGTTTATGCTATAGAACAACTGCACTGTATCAAGAGGATACGTTGCCGCCAGCGGATTATTCACTTGGTACGCTTTAGCAGTGATAAGCGGGGTGCTGTCCTTTGTTACGACAACCGGATACCGCCTCTCGGTGGCCACTCCGGGGGGAGCCTTCGTATTATACACGATATCTCCCGGATACATCGGACATATGCGATACCCTCGCGCCGATTCTCCTCCTGATGATGTTGCAATATATCCTCGAATTGTGTCGATCATAGTTCCGGCCGGCGGAACTTTATAGCTTGTATCTGCGGGCGTAGTCGGTTGAGCCTGCGCACTTGGGCTCAAGGTAAAGTGATACGACCAGTCGTAGTCCGAAAGCTGATTTGTGCCATCGGTAAACATGAATGTACCACGACTCGGGCTGACACCCGTTACTACCGTCACATTTGTAAAATAAACGTATTGCGATTCCCACTGCTCACCGATAGAGAAGATGATTTTGCCGCCGGGATTTGTTCCAACGTTAAAATCGCTGATGGGAAGATGGACGGGTGGGGGCAACTTATGGCCCGATGAAAGAATTATAACCGGGATATGCGGAACAGGCGCAAATTGTGTAAGACTGTTCATCTGACTTAATGGGAACTCCGAGATCGTCCCGGACATTTCAATAATGTCTCCCTGCTCGAGGTCATAATATCCGTCTGCATCGAAATCAGTGCTGTCGTTAGCATTAGGATAGCGGACAAGGATGCCGCCCCATGGTTGACTGCCGCCAGCGACTGTGTCGACGACTGCAAGCGTCAACCCATCATTGGTGTAACTTATCACCCTCGAAGGTACAGTGACGAGCACAACCACTGTAACCGTATCATTATTATACGGGGAGGTTTGCAGTGTCCATCGCGCTCCAGTGTTGTATCCCAAAGAGTCGGCAATTTTCAGCGAATCGGGAGACACAAACTGGATATCATGTAACGTAACAAGCGGATACGGAGTGGCTTGGAAATTTGAAATGTGCCGACGAGACGAGCGCCCCGAAGTTGGGCCATTGGCAAATGCGCTGGCAACGTATAGCACGGCGAGTATGACAATAAATAGAAGTTTCTTCATACTACTCTCCTCTCTTTCTTGAAAATTAATAGATTAATTGAATGATGCTAAATTCTTTCAATGTCAGCAATCCGAAGGGTTAAAACCTTCGGATTGCTATGATCATTTAATCACGACAAACTTTCCCCTTTTTATCGCTCCTGTTGCCATGTCCTTAACAGTAAAAAGGTACAGACCAGTCGCAATCGCCTGGTCATACTTGGAAATCAAATCCCATGCATGCTCGCCGCCGGCGAACTGAGGAGATATACCAAGTCCGGAAAAATTTTGAAACCATTTGATATCCGATCCGTTGTACGTCGCTGCGTCGTGAACGATATCGGTCACGAGATCTCCGTTCAACGTGTAGATCTTAATATCTGCATGCGCCGGAAGATTATAGAAATATATTTTCCGGTCTCGCTCGCCTGAGCCGTCCCACGCCGCCCCTGCGTAGTACGGATTGGGATACACTCCGATTTCCGCTGATTTGTCCGAAGTCGGCGGAGTTCCAGGTATCACGCGGACAATCACTTTTGCGCTTTCAAGACTCGGCAATTGGTTGGCTGAGTCACCGGTATTGTACGCAGAAATTCCGTAAAGATACTGCCAGCCATTTAAACTTGTAATGTTATCTGACGCAGGAGGAAATCGATACCAATATTGCACCGTATCACCCGGAAACATTTGGGGAGAGGCAAGCCTTATTGCGCCAAAGCCGGTGTTATAGCCGATGTTATCGTCCGCGCGGTCAAAGTCGCCGACGAGTTCCATCGATAGAAGGAAATTTGTCGGATCTTTGATATCTGCTCCGGCGGCCGAACGGTAAATCCTGTATCCCTCGAAATCATATTTTCGGCTGATCGGATTGAAGCTCTCTTCCGCCTGCGTCCTATCCCAATAGATGATTGCCTGTTGATTCTCCACGACAGCGCGAACACGCGGCTGACGAGGCGGCTGAGGAAGAATGTAGCGGCTCAGCTTTCCATCTCCGTTAATATCTTCACCGGGGTCAAGCTTATTATTGCCGTTTAAGTCTTCGCCATTATACGCTTGCTGTGCCCAGCCCGCGTTCGAATACAAGGTTTTCCGGAGCGTCGCATTATGATAGTCCTCGCTTGGCAAAGCGTTGCCGCTTTTTTTTGCACAAATAACTGCAAAGACAACATTGACGCTGTCCCCGGGAGCCAGCGAAGGAAACGGGCCAACGGAAAGAAGATCAACCGTGTTCGATGGCGCGATCCCGGGTGTGACCCCGTCCGATTGAACCGGAATACCTTGCGGCGTTCCGAGAGATTGGATGTAGTTCCTCGCCTCCATCGCCGCCATTCTCTGATATTTTCCGCGAAGTGGATCGCCGGGATTGTTGTCGACATCGGGATAAAAGTACGCTTCCGTTCCCGATGTCGTATTATTGTACTTCCATCCATTATAGTACGTGTCTTTGTAGAGGTCGCCAAGGGAGTCGAGCGATGAAGAGCTGAACGCTCCTAATGAATCGCGCTTGAGAGGGAATGGATTCGCCCCGAGTATTTTCAAACCAAAGTAACCGTTCGCCGGAGGACCGTACGGCTGACCGTTGACATCAAATGTGTACGCCAAGCGCAAACTATCGATATAACTTTTCCCGCTGCTGAAGAAGGCGGAGCTGGCTTGATAACCGGAGAGGTTCATGTTTCGAACTACACCTTCATTCCGCATTCCGACATATATACCGTCTATCGTATCATTGCCGATGTTCTTTATTGTATAATTTAAAATCACAAAAAAATCCGAAAACGGAAAGTTCCACGCGTACGATTCCAGATGAACATTGAGACCGAGCGGCAAATGGCTGGGTATTGAATCCCCTGTCTGCGGATCACGGGTGTACCGGTCCGTAAAATCCATTACAAAATCTTGATGACTAATCGCACTAAGCGTGAAATACGTATCTCCCGACAACGAGGAGCGCTGAACGATCTGCGACCCCGGTTCGTTTGTAAATTCAAAACCGGCACCGAACTTTGTCGGGTCTCCGCCATCAGCACATGCCGTCGATACGTGCGGGATTCCCTCCTGCCGTTTGATACCCCCTATCCATAATCCGCCAAAGGCAAGGTTCTCGATACGCGATCCTTTTGGGTATTCACAGGAAGGTTGGGCAGGCCAGTTATTGAAATTGGTTCCGAGCGTCCCAAAATTCGTAATGGTCATTCGGACATTGCCGACAGAGGTGTACTTTGTCCCGTCGTCATCGTTTATTTTTCTGAGCGGTGGAGGAAGGGATGAGGGACGATCAACATCGGTTTGAGAAGAACTCTGCCCGGGATAAAATAGAAAAAACGATAGAAAAAACGCTGCAATGATATTTCGATGGGGTGGCGTTTGCAAGGAGTACCGAAAGGTGATGGTGAATCTCTCGTAAAGAAATTATTGAAAACGGTGAACTTTGCGGGCTGTAGATAGTCGCGTCAAACGAGCTTGCTCATCCGTAGGAATATACATGCATATTGAAAAAGAATCAAGGAAGGAAAAATAATTTAACAAAAGAGCAATATTGCGGTAACAGCCTCAGTGGTAAATAATAAGCTTATCACCGACACGGATATCGTCCGCCAATTCGTTCCAGCGTTGAATGTCATCAACTGAGACGCCGAATTTTTTTGATATATCCCATAATGTGTCCCCTGAGCGAACAAGATAATAGTCGATGTTGTCCGATGTGAGCCGAATTTTGAGCTTTTTTCCTGATAAGACGCGCGATGTAGTGAGTCTATTCCATTTCTTAATGTCTGCAATTGATACATTATAGATGCCTGCTATTTTTTCAAGCGTCTCTCCCTTCTTAACCCTGTGCCGTACTGTCTTTTCTTTTATGGGTGCCCCTTTTACTGCTGCAGGTTTCTGCAGTTGCGCAGGGGCAGTGGAGGGCGCAGCCGGCGATTCCACATACACCTCAAGCGTTTTGCCTGCAATAATCTTGCTCCTGCGTATTTTGTTCCAACTTTTCAAATCCGCAATGGCTACATTATAATCGTCGGCAATTTTTTCGAGCGTTTCCCCCTTCTTGACAACGTGTCGAATCCAATGGTTACGCTCGTCAGCCTGATCTCCTCCGCCTGCGCTCGCCTGGACCTTTGACGGAGCAGGGGTTTTCAGCGCATTCTTCTGCTCGAAGCTCATCGCGGCGATCTTCGTATACTGATCCAATTTCTCAGACGGGACCCATACATTCACTGTCTCCCCGACCCAGATGGACCGTCCGTATGGAATGTTATTCCAGTTGCGCAAATCGCTTGCCCGCACATCGAACCATTCTGCGATGTGCCCAAGTGTTTCGCCCTTCTTAACGACGTACGCTATCTTATCCCGGCCCGCAGGGACGAGGGTTTGTCGATGATGAATGCGGCGAGGTAAGGCTGCCGGCTTCTGTACCGGTTCGGGTTCTTGTTGCTCGACTGGCTGTGTGTTTGCAGCAAGCAATCTCTTTTTTGAGATCGGGATGATAAGGTAATTTCCAATTCTCAACCTGCTTCTCTTCGTCAGTTTGTTGACCTCGAGAAGCACGGATGTCGCAACGCCATACTTCCGCGCAACGCCCCCGGGTGTATCGCCACGGCGTATTTTGTGTTCCGCCCATTGACGCTTTTGATCGTCTGGAATGAGCGCGTACTTTTTCGCAAAAGCGGCCGACGAGCCGACGGGTATTCTCAACTTATATCCCCGATAATTCGGAGGTGTGCACCATTGAATCAATTCCGGATTCAATTCCCTCAAGGTTTCGGCAGTTGTACCGGCACAATCGGCCAAAACATCCAGGTCGACACAGTCATCGACAGTCACATACTCGTACGATAGACTATCGGCGCGCGGCACATTTTTGAAACCGTAAGCATCCGGATTCATCGCCATCAGCGAAACGGCGATATATTGAGGCACATAATTTCTTGTCTCGCGCGGCAAGTAACGCCTCATCGACCAATAATCGTTTCCATGGCTTCTGCGAATTCCCCTGTTGATTCTCCCACCCCCCGAATTGTAGGCGGCAATGGCAAGCTGCCAATCATTATACTCGTCATGAAGGTCTTTCAAGTAGCGAGCGGCCGCACGGGTTGCTTTTTCATAGTCTCGCCTCTCATCATACCAATAATTTCCTCTCAGCCCGTACAATGCCCCCGTTCCTTTCATGAATTGCCACATCCCGACTGCTTTTGCCCAAGATCTTGCAGACGGATTTAATCCGCTCTCCATCATGGCAAGATACATCATTTCTTTCGGCACCCCTTCTTCTGTAAAAATCCGTGTGATAACAGGAAAATATTTCCCCGAAAGATAGAGCCACCGTTCAAAATGATCGCGGCCTTTGTCGATAAAGAACAAAATGTTCCTCTCAACAAGGTCATTCATCTTCATCGGAATGGTCGTTTCGGGAATGGGGACATTGGGTATTTTGATCTTTGAGATATCGATATTCTCGACGTCGAGGTTCAATTTTTCGCGTAAAGCAAAAATAGAACTCTCGGGACCCAGCTCATCAATACTGGCAATATACTTTTCGTAATCCTCTATGACGCTTCGGCTCAGGTCGTTGTATTCCTGGTTGTTTTCGATATCCGGATAGTAACTAATCTCATTGAGTATCCCTATCGCTTGTTCGAATTCGTCTGCAGAAAGAACTGAATCACGAATCGCCTGTGCCTGCAGCGCGGAAAGATAGTGCTGCCGTGCCGATTCCAGGCGAACTGCAATTACTTCTTCATCCCCCTCATCCGTTGAATCCGCTACAGAGGTCGTTGATGAGTCCGCACCGCTTTTAGCGAATATTGATGCGCTTGACGCTATGGGCAAGGCTGAAGAAATGGTATCTTTAGAATCCGAAGTAAGAGGCGGGGGAACGAGTTCAGGAGAAGTTGAACCCAGCCGCGAGGAATCAGTTGCGGCGGTCGAAACAAGCGATTGAGCTTCTAAATGAACCCAACTAGGGCAACAGGGAGCAAAAATAACGAAGAACAATAATAGTAGTAAAAATTTAAGCTGTCTCGACATTACTCCTCAATATTATTATGGCAAACCATCATATCTATATAGAATATAGCAATCAACGAAATAAAGTCAAGGAGAAATTTGAAGGGAACAACGGAAGTGATTGTTATTATTGAGGAAGCATTCCGGTTCAGCTTCTTTAATGCTATCCCTCACTTCCTAACTCGGTGAGAACCACGCCAAAAAGAGTAAGTGCACCCCCAGCGACAAAATGCATGGTGATTGATTGATGGAAAAAGAAATACGATAAGATGCTGGTCACAATCGGTTGAGCATTCGCAAAGATCGCGACCTTCGTCGTTTCCATTTTTCCAATAGCATAGTACCATAAAAAGTACGCTACTACCGAAGTCCCGAGAGCGAGATAGAAGATACCTTCCCAATGAGCAAGCGTCAGCGTGGACATATCAAACCGGCTTACTCCGTAAATCCCAAGGGGTAGGAACAGCAACATCCCACCGATCATCGAAAGCGATGCAACATGAAAAGCACCGTACTTAACCACCAGAGGTTTCCCTTGAATCGTGTACAATGACCATCCGATCACCGCGACAAACATGATCACGTTCCCGTACGTATATTCCGAAGAGAAGCTGACGCCGCGTTCAAATATAATCATCACTACGCCGCAGAACGCAAGCAGTACGCCGAAGATCTTTTGCTTCGTCAATTTCTCCCCGAGCATGAAATGCGAAAATACAAGCACCAGCACAGGAGTCGTAGCATAGAGCAGCGCTGCGTTTGCTGCCGAAGTATACTTGATTGCATAAAGAAATAGGAACTGGTTCATCGGAATAACGACAAACGACAGCCACACCATTTTCCCATAATCTTCTTTAAGGATCTTTATTCTTTTCTCTTTAATAACAAAGATCAGGCCCAGCGCGGCAGTCGAAACACACGTTCGCAGAAACGTCAGCGTCACCGGCTCGACGTCGGCCACGACCGCCTTCGCAACGAGATGTGTCCCGCTTGAGAGCAGAACTTGTATGGAAATTAGAAAATAAATCATTAGTCTTCGTAATTTGACCTTAGAATATAGTGAAGGCCACCTCCTTTTTCCAATAGTTTTGCGACATTGGCGCTCTAATTCATCAAAATATTTGGAAAGGAATGGCTCAAGCAAAGTCACGAAATCAATAGAGGATCTACAAACAGAGTTTTTGCGCCTTTGTGGGCCCGCGAGAAACGTTTTCTCGAACAAATAGTAGTGCATTTCGAAGCCATGATAAATGTCTGCATTCCATTAAAGAGTTAGCTGCATCATTTGTCCCTTTGCGTCCTTTGCGGTGTTCTTTTAACCGCCAAGGACTCGGAGGACGCCAAACCACGCAAAATGCATCAGTAATCTCAAACACCGTATTTTGCAATTAGAGTTCTGTTTGGGTATATTTTTCACAACCCTACTTCAAACCAGCATTCACGATGAAACAAAAACCGACCCTCTATCTCCTGGACGGAATGGCCCTTGCCTACCGCTCATATTTTGCCTTTATCAGAAACCCGCTGATTAATTCGAAGGGAGAGAATACAAGTGCAGTCTTTGGCTTCGTGAAT
>JBAUMC010000017.1:0-19204 GCA_049578505.1 Bacteroidota bacterium
TGCTCAAAATCCTTTGCCGCGTGTTTAAGTAAATCCGGATCTGTGTTTACCACTTCTGCATCTCTTTGAGCCTTCATAAGAACGACACACTTCAATACATTAAAGGAATCGGTCCGAAACGAGCCGCTGGGCTAAGACAAATCGGCATCGATTCGGTTTCGAAGCTTCTCTATTACCTCCCGTACGACTATCTCGACCGCTCGCGGATCACCACAATGAAAGATCTCCCGAAGTTCGTTCAGGCCGGCAATGAAGTGACGGTGATCGGCACCGTCTTCCGTCAGCAGGTAAAAAGAACGAGGCGAGGGAAACAGATGTTTTTTCTTACTTTGAAGGATGAGACGGGATTTCTCACCTGCGTTTTTTTTGCGGGGGTCCAATGGTATCAAAAAGCATTTCAGGTCGGGGAGGTGCTCGCAGTCTCTTCGGTGCCTGAGCTCGATAAATTGAACCGCCCTCAGTTTATTCACCCCGAATTCGATCGCTTAAAGACGAACGACGATGAGGATGCGACGGATTGGAACTCGCTTCTTCACACCGGTGCGATCATCCCCAAATACAGGTCAACCGAAGAACTGCGGCAAGTTGGCCTGGATAACCGGGGGTTCAGAAGAATCGTCCGGAATGCGCTCCAAAACAATCTCGACTCCCTTGTTGAACATCTTCCGGGCGAAGTTCTTCAGCGCAATAATCTTCTCGATATTCGCTCGTCGATACGGATGGTTCATTTCCCCAAGACCTACGAAGAAAAAACTGCTGCGCTGAATCGGTTAAAGTTCGACGAGCTTTTTTTCTTTCAGCTCCTTATGGCTTACCGTCGAAGGGAAATCAAAGGAGAGTTGAAGGGTATTTCATTCAACGTCAAGAGCGAATTAGCACGACGGCTTCTTTCAAGTTTACCCTTCGAATTAACGGGAGCTCAACGCCGGGCGATCAAAGAGATCACGGGCGACATGAGTCAAGGTTCGCCTATGAACCGTCTGCTGCAGGGAGATGTCGGGAGTGGGAAAACCATCGTCGCCCTGTTTGCGATGCTTATTGCGGCGGATAATGGGTACCAATGTGCATTTATGGCGCCGACGGAAATTTTGGCGGAACAACACTTCTTTACACTGAAGAATTTTTTGGGGGATTTACCCGTCCAAATCCGGCTTCTTATAGGTGGACAAAAGAAAAAACTGCGCGATGATATTCTCGAGGACGTCCGGGAGGGTTCAGCGAATATTATCATCGGAACTCACGCGCTCATTCAAGAACGAGTTGAGTTTGCCAACCTCGGTTTCGTTGTTATCGATGAACAGCATCGCTTTGGTGTCGCCCAACGCGCCCTCCTCCGCGGAAAAGGAAAAGAAAACGCCGATGTGCTTGTGATGACGGCAACGCCGATTCCTCGAACGCTGTCACTTACGCTGTACGGCGACCTTGATATTTCAGTGATCGACGAGCTTCCTAAAAATCGCAAACCAGTGAAAACCGCCGTCCGGACGGAAAAGGAAAAGATGAAGGTGTACGCCTTTGTGAAAGATGAACTTCGGCGGGGACGCCAGGCGTACATTGTTTACCCGCTTATCGAGGAATCAGAAAAAGTCGATCTTAAGGCAGCCATAGTGGAATTTGAAAAATTGAGTACGCGCGATTTCTCGGAATTCAAGCTCGGTTTGCTGCACGGGAGATTACCGATTTCCGAGAAGGATGACTTGATGAGCAACTTCAAGTCTCAACAGATCGATATTCTGGTTGCAACAACCGTCATTGAAGTCGGCATTGACATTCCTAATGCGACGATCATGATCATAGAAAATGCAGAACGGTTCGGGCTTTCGCAGCTTCATCAGCTTCGGGGACGGGTCGGGCGCGGAGCTGATCAGTCCTACTGCGTCCTTTTGACCGACGATCTCATGATGAAGCGGAAGGCTCAACTTGTCGAGAATCGCGCGGAATCGCAAAAGCAAATCTCCGATATTTCAAAACGGCTCGAGACGATGGTGCGGACGAACGACGGGTTTGCCATTGCGGAAGTCGATCTGGAACTGCGTGGAGCGGGAGATTATTTTGGAACACGTCAAAGCGGGCTGCCGTCGTTTACGGTTGCCGATATTGTTCACGACAAAGAAATTCTTATTCAGGCGCGACAGGAAGCGTTTGATCTTGTTGCTCACGACCCTCATTTACGATTACCTCAACATGCACACATACGAACACAATTCGAGCTGGTGTACAAAGAATTGCTTTCTTACGTCCGCATAGGCTAACTGTTTCAAATAGATCTTCCGGAAATAATTTATTCCGCAAAATCATTTCAAAACTCTCCGAGTATGTTAGCGGCGGATTTTTTTGTCAAAAAAACTTTCAGCAAAGACTCTGCCACTCTGACAACGACAAACCCAAATCCTAAGGAAAAAGCCACTTTCTTCTTGACAACGTGTCTAAAAACGTTATATTTGTATCAGGAGTTAGACGAAGAACAAAGAGAACGTATCAGCCACTAGCATGAAAGGTATCGAAAATCTTTTTTGGTACTCCCCTGAATGGAAGTAGCCCTCGTCTACAACATGAAGAAGGAAGAATCAGATGTCGCCGACGGCGGCAATGAATCTTCGAGTCAGAACATCACTGATGTCAGCACGCAAATAAAAGAGAAGGCAATAGGCGCTGATACGTACGCGGAGTGGGACACGATTGAAACGGTGACAGCTGTCCGCGATGCGCTTGCTCTCCGCCACTCCGTTACAATGATCGAGGCTGATGAAGATGCGTTTGACAAGCTTCGCAGCCAGCGTCCAGAAATAGTCTTCAATATCGCCGAAGGCCAATACGGTGTCTCTCGTGAGGCTCAAATTCCGGCGATACTTGAAATGTTGAACATTCCTTATTCAGGCTCCGATGCACTCACCCTCGCAGTGTGCCTGGACAAGTCAAGAGCAAAAGAAATTCTTTCCTACTACAAGATTCCCACCGCAAAGTTTTCAGTACTATATTCTCTCGCAGACCTGTCCGAATTACGGACCGATTTCCCTTGCATGGTAAAACCTCTGAACGAAGGGTCGAGCAAGGGAATTTTCGATGCCTCGCTTGTTCGGGCTCCTAAAGAATTACAGGCTCAAGTCGAAAACGTGTTGGTGACGTACGCAGAGCCGGTTATTGTTGAAGAGTTTTTGCCCGGGCGGGAGTTTACTGTCGCAATGCTTGGCAACGGAGACGACGTTCAGGTGCTGCCGGTGGTCGAGATCAAATTCGACTCGTTGCCGAAAGGTGTGAATCCAATCTACTCGTTTGAAGCAAAATGGATTTGGGATGAGTCTTCAAATCCGCTCGATATTTTTGAGTGTCCTGCCCGTGTTACCCCGTCGCTCCATACTTCAATCGTGAAACTTTGCAAAGAAGCATACAAGGTTTTGAGGTGCCGCGATTGGTCTCGCATCGACGTTCGTCTCGATAGGAACGGAGTTCCAAACATCATTGAAATCAATCCTCTTCCCGGTATTCTGCCGAAGCCCGAAGACAACTCATGTTATCCGAAGGCAGCTCGCGCCGCAGGTCTGTCGTATAACGAAATGCTAAATCGTGTATTGGACGAAGCTTGCAAACGCTATGGGCTGCTCTGATGTTTCCTAACTCGTTGAAAATGAACAAGATGCAGGCACGCTTATTTCACAAATACGGAGCGACAGTATGAGAAAAAAGCTACATGTTTCGGTTATTTTCAACCAGCCGACGATTCAGACGTCGAAGGGGCGAAAGTTTATTTCCGAATCCGGTACGATTCAGGAAGGGGCTGCGCTTGCTACAGCGCGCGCTAACGGGCTGGTCGACATGTCCGAGGTGGGCGTGATCGAGGAGAGAGAACAGATTCAAACTGCGTTGACCGAGTTGGGCTATCAAACATCGATTTTCAATATGTCCAACAATATCGAGAAGCTGTTGGAGTTTTTAAAAATCGAGAAGCCCGACCTTATTTTTAATTTGGTCGAGTCTTTGGGCGATCAGGCGATTCATGAAATGCACGTTGCTGGTATTTATGAAATCCTGGAAATTCCTTATACAGGCTCTCCCACCGTCACTCTGGGTACATGTTTGAATAAAGCCAGGACTAAAGAGATCCTCTCGTTTCATGGCATCCCAACCGCAAAATTTATTGTCTGCAAGCAGATGAATGAAATCAACGGCGATGACTTCGCGTTGGCGTTCCCGCTCATTGTCAAGCCCGCAAAGGAGGATGCCAGCACGGGTATCGATAATGAGTCTGTCGTAGAATCGCTTACCGCTTTGAAGAAACGCGTTCGGTACATCTTTCAGCAGTATGATCAGCCGGCCATTGTAGAAGAATATATCGAGGGACGCGAACTGAATGTTGCCGTTCTGGGAAATGGTAAGCCTACCGTGCTTCCGATTTCTGAAATAGATTTTTCCGGGCTTCCGGCCGGCTATCCGAAAATTGTCACGTACGATGCAAAGTGGGTCAATGGCTCGGTGGAATTTGAAGGAACAAAAGGGATGTGTCCCGCCGAACTGCCTCCGACGGTTGAGGCGCGAGTCAGAGACCTTGCGCTGCAATCGTTCAACATTATGGGATGCAGGGACTATGCCCGGGTCGATTTTCGTTTGACGAAAAACAACAAACCGTACGTTCTGGAGGTAAATCCCAATCCTGATATTTCGGATGATGCGGGATTTATCCGTTCGACGACCACATACGGATATTCATTTAATGAGACGATCGGGAAGATCGTTGAATGTGCGTTGAAACGAAACCCGTAGCAGCGCCGTTTCATATTTCCATTTGAGCAATGAGCATCCGTCTCCTCCAACGCGAGGACAAAGAGCCGATTCAACATCTCATACGAGCAACGGATGTTTTCAGTGATGAAGAAATTGATGTTGCGATTGAGTTGATCCAAATTTGCCTTGAGGATCCGGATCAGAAAGATTATGAAATATTTTCTTATGTCGACGACGATCAGCATGTGGCCGGTTACGTATGTATCGGTCCGACACCGTCGACGCAGGGAACGTTCGATTTGTATTGGATCGCGGTATCGCCGTCAGTGCATGGGAAGGGAATCGGTTCCGAGCTTCTCCGATTCGCCGAGGAGCACATTAAAGCTAAAGGGGGGCGTTTGTTGATCGCCGAAACTTCCTCGACGCCGAAGTATGAAAAGACACGCGCATTTTACGAACGAAAAGGTTTTCAGCTTCAGGCCCGGATCGAGGCGTATTACAAGCCCGGAGATGATTTGATCATCTACGGCAAAAATCTATAACTATCTCAGGTAAATCTCTTTATGGAACTCTGGCAGGAAATGTTGAGGGCAAGTGTCGACAGCGGCAAAGATTTGGTGGAACGATTTAATTTTGACAAGGAACTTGCGGACAAGCTCAACTCGCTCTTTCATATCCGCATCAACCCGTACTACCTCAGCCTAATCCGGTATCCGGGCGACCCTATTTGGCTGCAATGCATTCCCGATGCGCAGGAATTAGTCCCCGACGATTTTCCGCTCGACCCGCTCAACGAAGAAGCGGATAGCCCGGTTCCAAGCATTACCCATCGTTATCCCGATCGCGTACTCTTCTTGACCACAAGCCAGTGCTCGATGTACTGCCGGTTCTGTACACGAAAGAGAAAAGTCGGCGACTCGGGAAAAATCAGCATGAAATTCATCCAATCGGGACTCGATTACATTGCCGCTCATCCCGAAGTACGCGACATCATTCTTTCCGGCGGCGACCCGCTGATGTTGACAGATGTCATGCTCGAAAAAATTGTTTCAGGTCTGCGGGCGATTCCGCATGTTGAAATTATCCGCCTAGGCACAAAAATGCCGTGTGTGCTGCCGCAGCGGATCACGCCGAAGTTATGCAAAATGCTCAAGAAATATCACCCCATTTATGTGAACACGCATTTCAATCATCCATGGGAATGTACGACTGAAGCAAAGCGTGCCTGCGAAATGCTGGCCGATGCCGGTATACCGGTCGGTAATCAGGCAGTTCTGATGAAAGGCGTCAACGACGACCCGGATGTCATGTTGGAATTGATGCGCAAACTGCTGATGATGAGAGTGCGTCCATATTATCTGTATCAAGCGGACATTACGAAGGGGGCGAACCATTTCCGTACGCCCGTCAGCGTTGGCTTGAACATCATGGACAAATTGCGCGGACACACATCCGGACTTGCGATCCCCCATTTTGTGATCGACGCGCCGGGCGGGGGCGGGAAAATTCCCCTCCTTCCACAATACGTCCTTGGCAGGAACGGCAACAATATTATTCTGCGAAACTACAAATACGACATCTACCAATATCCCGATGTCGAAGAAGAAGAGAAAAAGCCGGAGGCTCAGCTCGAAAGGCGCTACATGCGTAAACGAACAAAGCCGGTTCGAAAAAAAGTTTACGAAACCAACCCGACCCGCGCCGAGGTTTCGGCAGAATAAAAATTAAAGTCCCGCTCAGCAGCGGGACTTTTTGTTTTGAAACCCTTCTCACCGCTCTCTCTGACGCTTAACACTCACCGCCATAGACGAGAACGTGAAGGATGGACTTTTTACCGATAATTGTGGGTTGCTGATGTCGAGAAACAAACTTGTAGGACGGCTTTTAGGCTACTCAATTCTTCTTTACATTTGGCTCCTTCTTCCTTTCAATCTGTACGTGCCAACTCCGACATTCCATCTCCCGACAATTTTGTGGTTCATCCACCTGTTCATTTTGTACATCCATGAAGCAGGGCATTTCTTTTTCAGGATTTTCGGAGAGTCGATGTATATACTTGGCGGCTCGATCATGCAAGTGCTGGTTCCGTTTGTCTGGTTCCTGGTTGCGTGGCGTGAGGAATCGGCGAATGCACCGGTTGCAGTCTTCTTCACCGGGGTGAGCATGGTCGATGTCAGTATTTATGTCCGGGACGCAGAGACGAGAATCTTGCCGCTGCTCGGCGGAGGGCACACAAAGCACGATTGGGCAACCTTCCTCGGTGAGCATGATATGCTCAATTGGGGAGTTCCTCTCGGAAATTTATTTTTCTATTTAGGGCTGATTGCGGCGCTCGGCGCGATCATTTGGGGAGTAAACCTTTCCTTCAAATTATACCAGCAAGACAGGCTCGAAGAGTCAAAATTCCCTGCGTCGGAAAACGTTTAACAAAGGGCTTGCAGAAATACATACCGCATAGAGACAAAATGTAAAGTAAAAAAGGAGACTTGAACTTTCTTGGCGCCTCGGCGTCTTTGCGGTTTTCTTTTTAACCGCCAAGGACACAACGGATGCCAAGTTATGCAAAGTGCATTAGTATCCGGATCACCCCTTCCTTGTTTCTCACCTCTCTTTTGGCTAAATTTTTCGTGTGAGAATCCCCGACGACAAAATACAAGAAATCCGCGCCGCGACAGACATCGTTGAGTACATCGGTACTTTTGTGCGGTTGAAGAAACGAGGAAAAAGCTACCTCGGATTGTGTCCGTTCCACTCGGAAAAAACGCCTTCGTTTAATGTGAGTCCCGACAAAGGAATGTATTATTGCTTTGGCTGCAGTCGTGGAGGAGACGTCATTAAATTTGTGATGGAGTGGGAGAAGGCAACGTACGTCGAAGCAATCGAAATCCTTGCCGAGCGGGCCGGGATCACTATCGTTCGAACAGAGGAGTCAATCCAGTCCGCAAGTGAAACAGAAAAACTCTACGCAGCATGTTCTTTTGCCGCGAAAATGTTCCACCAAAATATGATGAAAAGCGAAGAAGGTACTTTCGCGCTAAAATATTTTCAGGGAAGGGGATTCTCGGATAAATCGATCGCTGCCTTCGGGCTTGGATACTCTCTTCGTGCGTGGGATGCGTTGGTGAAACAGGCTGGAGAAAATGGAATCAAGCCTGAGTATTTGGAAAAGGTCGGATTAGCGCGTAAACGGGATGACGGAGGATACTACGATGCTTTTCGTGGACGGGCGATGTTCCCTATTTTTTCGACAACGGGAAGAGTGATCGCATTCGGTGCAAGAAAATTATACGACGATGATACTTTGGGAAAGTACATCAATTCCTCGGAAACTCCCATCTATCATAAGAGCAAAGTGCTCTATGGATTGTACCAGGCGAAAGAGGCCATTCGCGAGAAGGACGCCGTTGTTTTAGTGGAAGGGTACGCCGACCTGCTTTCCGTTTTTCAATCCGGCACATGCAACGTTGTTGCCTCGAGCGGTACCGCGCTTACCGTCGAGCAGATTCAGCTAGTCTCCCGCTATACCAAGACAGTTAAATTCGTCTATGACGCCGATTCAGCAGGGGTCTCCGCCATGATTCGCGGCATCGACCTTATACTGGAAAATAATTTAGATGTGCGGATTGCGCGACTTCCGGAAGGGGAAGACCCGGATTCATTCATCAAGAAAAATGGGAGCGAGGCATTTGAAGACGCGTTGGCAAAGGCGGTTACATTCATCGATTTCAAAGCGGCTGCGCTTGTGAGCGAGGGGAAATTGAATTCTCCCGAGGGGAAAGCCGAGGCGGTCCGGACTTTGGTGCAATCGATCGCGAAAATAAAAGATCCGCTGAAGCAGACGTTTTTCATTAAGGATGTAGCAGAGAAATACAAACTCTATGAATCGGCATTAATCACGGAACTGGAGAAATTCACGCGGAAAGTTCCGGAACGCTTCCTTGTCAGTTCGCGTGTCGGAGGGAGTGAAATATCAACCGCGAAGGACGCTAAGGGGCTCGCGGAAATCAAGAAGCAGCAGGAAATTCCAGTCGAGGAAAAAGAATTACTCCTTGTTGCATTTGAGGAGCCGCTGCAGATGATTCCGTTCATTTTTTCGCACATTCGTGCGGAAGAGTTTTCCCATCCACAGACAAGAGAAATCGCCCACCTTCTCATCGATGAATTCGACAGCAAGGGGAAAGTCGATGTTCATCAACTTTTGCCGACGGCCTCGACCGACGCCGTTAGAAAGCTTATTTCAGAATTGTCATTCACTCCATACCAACTCGGTTCGCGGTGGGAGAAGGTCGGAGCGCGTCTGAGCGAAACCCGGACGTCGGAAAGGGCAGAAGGAGCCATCAAACGGATGAAGAAGAAGGTTTTGGAAGAGGAGCTTGCAGAGAATCAGCGCCGTATGAAGGATGCATCGTTAAACGGAGAGGAAACGGTACAGTACCTGCAACGGCATCAGGAAATTTTTAAATCGCTGAAGGAGTTAGAAAAGCTGCAATTGACGAAACCCTCCGGGTCGTAAAGCAATTTCTTTTTCAAAGGAACCATTATGAGTAAAAAATTTGTGACGTTATCTACGGCTATTCTATTCCTTGTTCTTTTTAATGTGGGCTTCGTATTTCATGAACCGCTTATGGGTACATGGTTCCATCAACAAGAAGCGGCGATCGTGCGGGATAACTTCATTATCCCTTACATTGCTCTCGCATACCTCGTCTATTGTTTCTTGCTCTCGTATTTCTTCCCGATGTATGTTGATTACTATAAAGGCTCTTCGCGAATTCCGACAGCGCTGCGGTTCGGTATTATCATGGGGGTGCTGTTGATGCTTTGCAGGGAGGAATTATCGAGGTAGCGACATTTAACATGCCGTTTATCGTTTTTGTCGTCGACTCAGGCTACCATGTGTTTATAGAGGGTTCGATAGCCGGACTTGTTCTTGCATTTGTTTCAAAGAAGTGGCCGACTCGAAAGGTCTAACTTATGCTGAATCGTTGGGTCGATTGTAGACATCCGATTACATGTTCTTGATGATTGCTTCACCAAACACGGAGCATTTGACTTCTTTTGCCCCTTCCATTTGACGCGCAAAGTCATACGTGACCGTCTTTGCCTGGATAGCTTTGTTTAAGCCTTTTAGAATCAGATCCGCGGCTTCGGCCCAACCCATGTAGCGCAGCATCATTTCTCCGCTCAGAATAAGTGATCCTGGATTGACTTTGTCCATCCCGGCATACTTCGGTGCTGTGCCGTGGGTTGCCTCGAAGACTGCATATCCATTTTGATAGTTGATGTTGGCTCCGGGGGCGATTCCAATGCCGCCTACCTGAGCGGCAAGTGCATCGGAAATATAATCGCCGTTCAGATTGAGCGTCGCGATAACTTCATACTCGGCAGGACGGGTAAGAATTTGCTGCAGGAAGGCATCGGCGATGACGTCTTTAATTACAATTTTTCCTGCGGGCGGGTTGCCGCCGCACTCTTCCCAAGAAACTACTTCCTTCGAAAATTCGCGTTTCGCGAGTTCGTAACCCCAATCGCGAAATCCTCCCTCCGTAAATTTCATTATGTTCCCTTTGTGAACAAGCGTAACGGACCTCCGCTTGTTTGCGATCGCATACGTTATTGCAGCACGCACAAGCCGTTCCGTCCCTTCCTGTGACACCGGCTTTATTCCGATGCTCGATGTTTCAGGGAACCGTATTTTCGTCACCCCCATCTCCTTTTCCAGCCAGTCGATGATTTTTTTTGCTTCGGGGGTTCCCGCTTTCCATTCGATGCCGGCGTAAATATCCTCGGTGTTCTCGCGGAAGATGATCATATCCACGAGTTCCGGATGATTTACCGGAGAGGGGACTCCGGCAAAATATTGAACGGGACGAAGGCAAACGTATAAATCAAGCAGTTGACGAAGAGTAACATTAATAGACCGGATTCCTTTGCCGACGGGGGTTGTCAGCGGTCCCTTGATTGCGATGGTGTATTCTTTAATTGCCTCAAGGGTGTCGTCGTGAAGCCAGGTGTTCTGGCCATAGATCGTGTTTGCTTTCTCCCCCGCGTACACTTCAAACCAACTGATCTTCTTTTTACCGCCGTACGCTATTGAGACTGCTGCGTCAAATACTTTTTTAGATGCCCGCCAAATGTCGGGTCCGGTTCCGTCCCCCTCGATGAAGCAAATAATCGGATTGTCGGGCACAGTGAGCTTTCCACTGACGGCAGTTATTTTATCTCCGGACGGAGGCGGAACGAGTTTTATATAATGGGGCATACTAGCTTCCTTCACATTGACAAATTATTCATGGATCGCCGAGCGGATTTTTGAAGCGATATCTTTCATGTCATTTCCTTCATAACGCTTCAACTGCAGGACAAACCGGATATTGTCCCCTTCATACCGCGGCGTGATATGAACGTGAAAATGGAAAACCGATTGACCTGCTACCGTTCCGTTGTTTGAAAAAAAATTGAACCCCCTGAGGTCGAAGCTTTTCACCAAAGCGCGCGAAACGATGTGGACAGCGTGCATGATGCCGGCCAGGTCTTTTTCGGGGACCTCCAGAAAATCTTTGTGATGACTTTTTGGAATGACGAGTGCATGGCCGTAGTGAATAGGGTTGACGTCGAGGATCGCAATTGCACAATCGTTCTCGAAAAGGATTTCGGCTGGGATCTCTTTTGCGATGATTTTACAGAAGATGCACGCCATCGATCAGGCCTGCCCTTTTTGGGAAAGGAATCTTACTTTTGCTGCGATGTAATCGATTGCGGTCATGACTTTCTCATAAACTAGAATAAGGCAAATAGAAATTGGAGTGCTGCAAATAATATCGAAAAATCGGCCGAAAGTCAACGAAATGGAAATGAAAAATCGTCATTCTTTAGTGCAAGACTTGCGTTTTCAAATATCCATCGCAGGAGGCACAAAATGTTTTCGACTTTATATCGATTTCCTCTACTGTAGTTGAGCTGTGCATGACGCAGCGGTAATCGTGACAATGGACGAGGCCGAATGTATGGCCGAGTTCATGGACGGCCTCTTTGAGAAGCCGCTCAATCGTCAGTGTTCGATTGGGGGGAAGACCGTACAGCGTATCGTCGAGGCGATGCGCGGAAACGACGGCAACCGGTCCGTCGAGCTGCGCTTCCCCAAACACATACGTCAGCACAGGGACAAATAAATCCGCCGACGTTACCCCGATAATTTTTCCTTCGCATTCCTTGAATCGCTGGACGAACAGTGAAATGATAGCAGTAGAATTATATTGATTCCGGTATGTGTCGAATGCAGATGAGGGGTCTACCGCTTCCTTTGCATTGACCGATGCAGGGAACCGGAAAATTGTGTTGAGTGGAGAAATGAGGGCGTTAACGTAATCGTTATCGCATGGCTGTACCGGAACGACGAGTATGCGCGACATGAGTTACGGTTTAATAAGGCCGTATTTGGCGATTTTATTGTACAGGGTCACCCGGTCAATAGAGAGAATTTCCGCGGACCGAGTGATGTTCCAGCCCGCCTTCGCGAGAACCGCTTCGATGTGGGCCTTCTCAACCGATGCGATTGAATCGTCCGCCGGCATGTGATGGTTCAGTCCGAGCTGGAACGGCAAATCTCCAGGGCGAATCGCAGGGGGTTTGGCAAGCACCATTGCGCGCTCGATAACGTTCTCCAGCTCCCGAACATTGCCCGGCCAATCGTACCGCACAAGCAAATCCATCGTATCGGGGGTCACTTCGGTTACCGGCTTGTTCATAACGGCAGAATACTTTTTAAGGAAGTGATGGACAAGAAGTGGAATGTCGGTCCGGCGTTCCCGGATCGGCGGGATGAACACCGTGAACACATTAAGCCGGTAGTATAGGTCCTCGCGAAATATTCCTTCTTTCACTGCTCCTTCGAGGTCGCGGTTCGTTGCACAAATTATTCTGAAATCGCTGTGAATTACCTCGTTTCCCCCGACACGTGTGAACTGCTTGGACTCGATAACGCGGAGGAGTTGCACTTGCATCTTTTGGGTGATTGTTCCGATTTCATCGAGAAAAATTGTTCCGCCGTCGGCCATCTCGAATTTTCCTTTTCGCCGGTACTGCGCGCCGGTGAACGCTCCTTTTTCATGGCCAAAAAGCTCGCTTTCTAGAAGAGTCTCCGGTACGGCGCCGCAATTCACTGCGATAATCGGAAAGTATTGCCGTGGGCTGTTGATGTGGATCGCCCGGGCGATCAGCTCTTTTCCCGACCCGCTTTCCCCACGGATCATCACAGTCGTGTCGGTTTGTGCAACCGTCTTTGCAAGTTCGATTACTTTTTTCATTTGCGGGCTATTGCCGACGATCTCGTCTCCTTGTGCCATTTCGGAAATATGCTCGTGTAGCTGCTCGTTCTCATCTGTGAGTTTCTTTTGCCGGAGCGCATTTGAGACCAGGTGAGAGAGATGGTCGGGATCGACCGGCTTCGTCACATAGTCGAACGCCCCTTCCTTCAACGCTTGCACCGCGCTCTCCACCGAGGCAAATGCGGTGATCATAATAGTGGATATCCCAGGATCGATTTCCCGTAATCGTTTCTGCAGTTCAAGGCCGCTCATGCCGGGCATTTTGATGTCGAGAAGTACGACATTCCAAGGGCCGTTGCTCATCTTTTTGATCGCATGGGCCGCGTCTTCCGCCGCCTCTACGCGATAGCCGTCCTGCTTAAACCATTTGGAGAGTGAATCGCGCACGACTAGTTCATCGTCGACGATAAGGAGACTGTTCTGTTTATTTAATTTGTCGTTCATGGTCATAGTCAAAAGTAAGTGAAGTAGCCGAAGTGCTGTTTGGCGCCTGCGTGATGATACGGGGCAAGAGCAGAGTGAAGGTTGTTCCGCCTTGAAGCTTTGATTGAACATTGATCGTTCCGCCGTGCCGTTCGATGATTCCGTATACGACTGCGAGGCCGAGCCCCGTTCCCTTCCCGTTCTCCTTCGTTGTAAAAAAGGGTTCAAAAATGTGGGGCAACGCATCATCCGGAATCCCAATTCCACTGTCAGCGACGGTAATCAGTATTGTGTCCGATGCCGTGTTGCGGTGCGCCTCTAGTTTCAACGCACCCCCTTCGGGCATTGCTTCAATAGCATTGATCTCGATGGCGAGAAGGGCTTGCTCAATTTGCTGTGGGGCACAATACAACATGAGGGGCTCGCGCTGAAAATCGGTTTCCAGCGTAATGTTGTGTATCTTCAGATGATGGTCGATAAGATTCAAAGACCGCTCAATCGTCGGGCGGAGGTCAGATTCCACAAATTCTCCGACTTTCTGTCTAGAGAAGAGGAGAAGATTCTTCACGATATTTCCGCACCGGGCAGTTTCGTCGGCAATGATCGAAAGATCGTTTTGAATTTCTTCCGCCGTTTCAGCCGTGAGCATCCCTTCCTTCACCATCTTCTTCATGAGTTTCGCGTACGTTAGGACGCCCTCGAGCGGGTTGTTGAGTTCATGGGCGACCGTTGAAGCAAGCTTTCCCAAAGAAACCATTTTTTCCATCTGGACCATGTTTGCATGGGCTCGTCGGAGTTCTTCCGTCTTCTGCGCGACACGTCCCTCTAACGATTGTCCCCACTGCGTTAATTCATTTCTTGCTCGTTTCAATTCGTCTGCCATCTGGTTAAAGGACGTTGCAAGCCTTCCGATCTCATCGTTCGATCTCCCGGATATTCGATAGTCTAAATTTCCCTTTGTTATTTCCTGTGTGCCAAGAGTCAATTTATGGACTGGAATGTTCACAACGATCCAAATAAAAATGCCGACGAATGTCGTCATTACAAAAAACATTAACAGGGCGTTTAAATATTGGGAGCGGTTTAAGCTCGCCAGGTTTGCATCGATCTCCCGCAGCGGCATCATGACGTCGAGCACTCCAAGAATCGTTTGCGATGAGGCGTGAGCGTGACAATCTGCGGTCGAACACGAGGAGTCGTTCTTGATAGGCACAATCATTCCCAATACTCTGTATCCCTTAGGAGAATAAAAGATCCGGCTCAATTCATGCGGTTTGGGAGAGAGTGGAAGTTTTCCTGCTGAATGGCACGCATTGCATGCTTCAGCGCTCATGTTCACGTATGTTCCTACTTCGCCTTCAACAGTCGAAAGCTTAATTTCTCCCTTCTTATCATAAATCCGTATGGCCTCAATGCCCGGTTCATTGCCGATCGTGTTGATGATCTGGTGGATGTCTTCTTGTCTGTTCAGCATCATGCTGTAATTAGTCGACCGTTTGATCACATCGCCTATACGGTTTGCCCCAAAGATTGCGTCGCGCAAATATTGATCTGCAAGATGGTCAACACTCAGCTTTGTAAGGAGGGCAGTTCCAAGCAGCATGACGAACAGGATGATCAAAAAAACGCGAAATGCGAGCAGGTTCAGGAACTTCATAAGTTTCTCCACCCCTGAAATAGACAAGTACCATGCCATTTCCAGATATTGGGAAACCAGTCTGAAAGGGTTAAAAAATGGGGGGTAAGAATGGGCTATTTACGCAAAAATGCGAATTGAGTACCCTAATTCTTGTTTTTTGCGAGTTGAGTAGAGTCTCGGAATAATTTATCCGATTGAAAACAGCCGGCTCATAACCTCGAAAAATTTTTTCTGTCCGAGAATCTCATGAATACTTTTCACCGGTTCGCCGCCGTCATATAACGTGGAACCTACAGCAGGCTGCATTTTCTTAAACGAGGTGTAAAATTTATCCTTTATTAGAGCCATCTCTTTATGGATCATGGGGGTAAACTCATCAGCGTTTAGCAAATCGGTGCCCGATTTTTCGTTGTCAGAGGTCCGGAGAATCCAGCCGGAATCGTACGGGTCATCGAGGAGGAGGTATGGATGCTCGAGAAGATTTGTGTTTGACTCTGTTCCGATTCCCGATACAGCTGACCTAACTGTAATTGTTCCTTCCCTTAGCACGAGCCACGCACACGGTGAATTGTATTCAATCCGAGAAGGGATCTGCGGCAGTACAACACTGACAACCGGTCGTAGAAAGTATGATCCGACATGGTCGATGCCGATTGTGGCAGTGCAGGCCGAGTCATTCTTAATCCACACGTGACCTTTGCTGTACAGACGGTCACTTGGCAGGGGCGTGGCGAGAAGAGGTTGAAAAAAATCCTCCAGGCTTCGCTCAAAATATTTTTGTAAGGTATCAGAATGTTCCATGGAGACGTCCGTGGCAGAATTATGAAGTTCTTTTTTTGAAGTCTGTCTGGTGAACGAAGCATTTGCTTCGCATCCCTCTGTTCGACAGCCACTTCTCGCTCACAAATTGGACCAGAATACAGTTCGAATTTTCAATTGTTCCATAGTTGACAAACTTTTCAGTGTTGCTTAGATTCGAATTCCAGTTCTTTCAGCCATTCCTGATCCGCCGGTTGAGACGGTACATGGTTGCTGTGGAGTTCAAAGATCGGAAAATTTTTTGCCACGTAATAGAACGCGACAAACCCTGCAGTGCTCAGAGCTACGGTAATGGAAACTTCCTGCCACGAGGGGAAATACGTTCGTTGGGGCCAATGTTCCATGCTTGTAACCGCAGTGTTCATCCTGTTTGCAACAAAACCCAAAATGACGAGGACTGAGGTATAAAAAAGCCCATTATGACTTGTTCTAATCTTCCTGAAGAGGAGGAGAGAAAATGGAATGACGACTCCCACCAGGATCTCAACGAGGAACAATGCGCTTTGGTAGGTAGGCTGGAACACATACTGGAGCGCATCTCGGCTCATCAAGTCTTGAACTCGGACCGTAAAGAAAAGGGCGAGAACAACAGTCAGCACTCTTGCGAGCTCTGAAAAGAGAGGCAGCTCAATTTCTCGACCAAATGCGCGGGCTGACAAAAAGGACGAAAATATTACCATCGAAATGCCCGCCGCTATACAGGATATAAAGAAGAGGAATGGAACGATGTCGGAGAACCAGAGAGGGTTCATACGTCCAGGTACGACCAGATACAATGAACCGAAGGATGATTGGTGCAAAGTAGATAGAATAACACCAGCAACGACGACGGGCAATGAAATTGTGCGTAACACTTTGATTGGCGCATGCAGATGAAATTTTTCAAGAACGACCGGCGCAAATTCTAATGTCAGCACGGTAGTGTAGAGTATGATGCACCAAGTAATTTCGAACATCACCGAGTGCGGATTCCACATGACGAGCGGATGCCAAAAGTTTTGGGGACGGCCGAGGTCCACGACAAGCACCATAACGACCAGCATGTAGCCGATATAAGCGGTTAATATAGCCGGCCGCACGATGGGTTCGAATCGTTCGGCATTCAGGATATGAACGGTCGCGGCGATGGTGAACCCCGCTGCTGCCAGACCGACTCCGATAAAATCGAATCCAATCCAGAATCCCCAGGGGAATTGATCACTCAGGTGCGTTGTCGCACCAAGTCCCATTGTAAATCGTTGAAATGCTGCAACTGCTCCTACGGTTATTAAGACCGTGGCGGTGATTTTCCAAAAAGTCGGTTTATACGATTGTAAGATACTCATATTTTTTTCTTTCTCAGTTTCGCAAAGACTTCAGTTTTTTTTCTCTTTCTTCAGCTTCGAATCTCGCCACCTCCGAACGGCGGGCGGTTATCCAATGGATACCGAATAAAACAACTCCTGCCGCAACCGAATACTTTGGAACTTGCGAAAGGACTTTCCATGAAAGCTGGGGAATAGGATTGTTCGGAAGGTCCATCGGGAGTCCGAGTTTCTCGAACGCGATGTTGGAGATATAGAGTACTGATGTTCCGCCAGCTTCCGTCAACCCATAAATATGGTTTATATATGTCGTCGGATTTTCGTCAATACGTTTACGGGCTTCCCTGATCATATCGTCACGGTCGCCGAATACAGTGGCATCGAACATACACGCTTCGGAACAGGCAGTCTTTCCGCCTGCCGCGACCCGTTCATAACACATTTTACATTTTTGCACTCTTGGTGAAAGGCTGCTCCATTCATAGCGGGGGACCTCAAATGGACACGCCTGCATACAATAGCGGCAGCCGATACACTTTGACTCATCGTAAATGACGGCGCCGGTTTCTGTTTTTTTAAAAGCGCCCACGAGACAGACAGAAACACATGTCGGTTCATTGCAATGCATGCATAACCGCCGGACGAAGTTCTGATCATCGTTGAGACTCTGAACAACGGTGTAGTGTGTTGCGGAAAGTTCGGTCGCTTCTTCTTGAGGAAGGTTATTCGCATCTGCACAGGCCCGTGCGCATTCACGGCAGCCAACACACTTTGAAACATCGATCAATAATGCTTTATTCTTTATCATCGTCATCTCCACGGGCCTTATTTAACAAAAAGAAATTGCTTCTCGAAATCCTCGCATTGCTCGGCGTTAAGGTTGTCGAGCAATCCTTCGACTGGTGCGCCACCGTCCTGAAGCAGCACTGGAGCCTGTAACCCGACACGAGTGGTATCCACAATGAAATCCCGCAGCCGCCCGAGTTCTTGCTGTATCCATGCGCGGCTTCGCTCACCGAGTAAAAGCTGAGTCAATTCCGATGTCCGATGCGGCTTTATTGTATATGCCCACCCGTTGCTAAAGAGTTCGTCTTTCAACATTTGAGGGTGCTTTTCCAGCTCTTCGTTGAGTGTGATTATTTCTCCGTCTATAGGAGAATGAACGGTGAGCGTTTTCGACCCTTCTTTCAGCTGGATAAGGGGATCACCCTTTTTTACCGGCGACCCCGGGGATTTCAAAAAAGCAATATCCGGAGTTCTCATCATACGAAGAACAAAATCATCGGCGCCGATACGAACATTGCCCGACGGGAAAAGACTTAACCATGTATGCGATGGGGCAAAAAAGATCCCTGATGGCACCCGGATGGGAAGGAGTTCTGCGGGGTGGACGGCCGGGACATATTTGTTCTTACGTTGGACGGCAAAATCGATGCCTAGGAACATGATTATCATTGTCAAAAATAACAGGACTGTCATAGTAAGAATCCTTTTTCAGTATTGTTGTAGTGTGTGTCGTTTAAATCTTTTGGAAAAAACTCGTCGACGAGTAAATGCCACTCTTGATCATTGACCAGATCGCTAACGTTATCGACGATGTCACCGCCGTCTTGCATGACCGCTCCGATGTGAGGAGAGAGCCAGTGCACCAAATGCGCCCGCACTGCCTCCTGCCATCGATCTGCAACGACGCCCTTAAAAAGATTGTGCAACTCGACTGCTAAGTCTTGCGGGGCGATCCTGGCGATCCACCCTTTTTCCAGCGGAGAATCGTTAACGATCCAGGGGGAGTCCTTGACGCGTGTGTTGACTTGAACTATTGTGCCCGATACCGGGGCTGCAGTCGAAAGAGACTTATTTCCGTGCGTCATCGTGACCATCGTTTCACCTTGCCGGACTACCGACCCCACCTTGGGTAACTCAATCTTGGCGAGCTTCCCGATGGATCGCTGTGCAAAATCATCAACGCCGAC
>JBAUMC010000018.1:0-13991 GCA_049578505.1 Bacteroidota bacterium
AGAAGTCAAAAAGAACGGACTATCTATAAACGGACAATTGCATGCCGAGTATTTGGGCGTACTTAATGACTTCAAGGCATTCATCAAGAATAATCCTCAATCACCTTTAGCAGTGGTTGCGCTGACATCGGCTTCAAATGGCTACGGCGTCTTTGGGGATTACGAGGAAATGAGAGGATTTCTAGACGAAATCATGACCGACGGTAAGCTGGCACAACTGAAAGACGCAGCTAAGGACTTCATGGTGGATTACTATAGAAACACGACCAATTATGATAGCGCGATGAGTGCAGCAGATGCTTTCGTCAGCGAATGTAAAAATGACAGCGACTTAGTTCCAGATGTTATACTCAAGAAGGGGTTAATACTTCTTTATAACAAAAATATGCCGGATAACGCAGCGGCATGTTTTTCAACGATAGTAAATGATTATCCTGGGTCCGCAGCGGCTCGTTTAGCACAAAATGAGTTGCAATCCATGAATAGAGGGGCAAATGAAAGTGCGGGGAGCACCGGA
This sequence comes from Bacteroidota bacterium, assembly GCA_049578505.1. Lineage (GTDB taxonomy): Bacteria > Bacteroidota > Ignavibacteria > UBA10030 > UBA8401 > JAGVPT01. The sequence goes on from JBAUMC010000018.1 coordinate 518, forward strand.
CTTGTAGTCAGCCAGGGAATCACCATGTCGAATTATCCAAACCCGTTTAATCCAACGACTACCATCGCTTATCAAATCCCGACAGATGGTCATGTCACGATCAAGGTATTCGATATTCTGGGGAGAGATATAAGAACGCTGACAGATGAATTCAAGCCAGCTGGTAGTTATACCGTGCAATTCGATGCGTCGCGTCTTGCAAGCGGCATCTATTTCTATTCCATTCATGCGGGCGAATATACCACGATTAAGAAGATGTTACTTCTCAAGTAACTCCAATCTTCTCTTGTTGATTAAACGATCCCCGAAGCAGGTGATGTTTCGGGGATTTTTATTTATTTGATTGGAGATGCCTTATCAGATCAACCATCAGTCCTTCCGTCGCCTGAAATAATTTCCTTGAAGAATGGCTCGAGCCTTGTTTTGAGTTTTCCTGTCGGCAAGCTTTCATCTCTTTCCCACCGCCCCAATGTCCCCGGATCGACTTTCAATTCAATGGCCAATGCCCGCTGGCTCATTCCCCGGACGTGCCGGTAAGCGACGATCTTCTGTCCGGCTGTCTGTTCGGCAAACAGTGGAGGGGTATAGCCGAGGAATTGCGTTATCCGGGGTATCAGATGCACCATGGGCTCGCCCCGGTTCTTTTCCCAATTGTATACAGTATCTTTTGAGACTTTGAGCAACGCGGCTAGTTGCATTGCCCCCCATCCGAGTTGAAGTCTTCTCTTTTTTATATGGTCTCCTATCGTCTTGGGCGGCTCGGTATATTGTACTTTTTGGGGTATTTTGGCCGAAAGATGAATATGGCAAAAAGGCAACGCAGGGATGTCCCTGCGGCAATTACGGTAATCCTCACCACGAGTGCACCTGTTCACCGATGCAAATTCAAAAATACATGGCAAAGATTTCCGGTCCGCTATTAGACAGGATTGATATTCACATCGAAGTGCCGGCGGTGAAAGTGACGGAGCTAAGTCAGAAGAGGCCGGGTGAGCCGTCGGATGCAATTCGTGACCGGGTGATTTGTGCCCGCGGACGTCAGGCAAAACGATTCATAAAAAGGACTGGCCTATTTTCAAATGCGGACATGCAGTCGCGGGAGATCCGTGAATTTTGTAAAATAGATTCCGACGGAGAGGTATTGTTAAAGATGGCGATGACAAAACTCGGTCTTTCGGCGAGAGCGTATGACAGGATACTGAAGGTCGCACGCACAATTGCTGATCTGGGAGGATCCGACGAAATCCGGCCGGAGCATTTGGGAGAAGCGATTCAATACCGGAGTCTTGACAGAAATTTGTGGATGAATTAAGCGGGAATAGTTCCATACCATTCCTCCTCATCATCTTGTTCCCGCTAGGACGTTTGGGTGCTGGCTCAATTTGAGAAAAAATATGTCATGCCCACGAAAGTGGGCATCCATTCTGCAATAAAAAACACACTATTGGATTCCCGCTTTCGCGGGAATGACAAATTGAGCCAGCACTGACGTTTGAAACGAAAAGAGAATTTTTGTACATTCTGGTATTATTGCGACCCAGATACTCATTTTGCGATTTATTGGTTCGTTCATTGGAACTCAATTTGGAACAGAATAACGAACACAAGAAGATTGAGCTGTTCATAGAACAATGTAAGATTATTGGCTTGAACGTCACGCCTCAGCGTCTGGCAATCCATCGTTCACTGTTAGGTGACACCTCCCACCCCAGCCCCGACACAGTATATCGACGTGTTCGTAAGCTGCATTCGACAATCTCCGTCGCAACTGTCCACAAGACGTTGGATACATTCGAAAAGCACGGCATCATCTCGCGTTTGACCCCTATTCATGGGAGTGTTCGTTATGACCCGATGACCGAACCTCATCACCACATTATTTGTATTCGGTGCAAGAAAGTTGTGAATCTGGCTGACGATGAGATTAGCCCCGTCCGTATCCCGGACCACGTTCGCCGTGAGAACACGATTCTGGGATATAGCGTTCACGTTAATGTTTTGTGCTCGGATTGCAAAAGAAAGTAATATTTTATTATTTTTACTTAATAATTATTATTATATGGTACTTACTCACAATAATGATGCTGGTGCATATTGCACGGCTTGGCGCCCTTGGCGGTTAAAAGAAAAGCGCAAAGGACGCAAAGGGGCAAATGACCCCGCTAACTCTTTAACGGAATGCAGATAATCTATCCTAGCCTCGAACTGCCTCATTGCTACACTAATCTTTTTATCAGCACGAAAGGAGTAATGAAACATGAGCGATGAAAAAAAGTGTCCCATTCATACCTCTGGCGGCGGTACAACGAACCGGGAGTGGTGGCCGCACCAATTGAACCTTGATATCCTGCACCAACGTTCCTCTAAGTCCAACCCGATGAGCGAAGACTTCAACTATGCGAAAGAGTTCAAGCGTCTCGACTTGAAGGCGGTGAAAAAGGACCTCCGCAAGCTGATGACGACATCTCAGGACTGGTGGCCGGCAGACTTTGGCCACTACGGGCCGTTATTGATCCGCATGGCGTGGCATAGTGCGGGCACCTACCGGATCGGAGACGGCCGCGGCGGCGCGGGAAACGGCAGCCAGCGATTTGCTCCCCTCAACAGTTGGCCAGACAATGCAAACCTTGACAAGGCGCGCCGACTGCTTTGGCCAATCAAAAAGAAATACGGGAAGAAAATTTCCTGGGCTGACCTTATGATCCTCGCCGGCAACGTCGCGCTGGAATCGATGGGTTTCAAAACGTTCGGTTTCGGCGGAGGGCGCGTGGATATCTGGGAACCTGAAAAGGATGTGTACTGGGGTTCCGAGGAAAAATGGCTGGGGGACAAGCGCTATGCCGGAGATCGGGACCTTGAAAATCCACTTGCCGCCGTGCAGATGGGACTGATTTACGTAAACCCGGAAGGACCGAATGGTAACCCGGACCCGATCGCTGCCGCGCGGGATATCCGCGAGACCTTTGCTCGAATGGCGATGAACGATGAGGAGACAGTGGCGCTCATCGCGGGGGGGCACACTTTTGGTAAGACCCATGGAGCCGGTGACGCAAAACTTGTCGGTCGTGAGCCCGAGGGGGCCGGCATCGAGGAACAGGGCCTGGGTTGGAAGTCCAGCTTTGGTAAAGGCAAAGCCGGCGATGCGATTACGAGCGGGCTGGAAGTCACCTGGACCACGACACCGACGAAGTGGAGCAACGACTTCTTCAAAAACCTGTTTGGCTACGAATGGGAATTGACGAAGAGTCCCGCCGGTGCAAACCAGTGGAGACCGAAAGGGGGAGGAGGTGCGGACACGGTGCCGGATGCACATGACCCGTCAAAGCATCATGCGCCATCGATGCTGACCACCGATCTTTCTCTACGGTTCGACCTTGCTTACGAAAAAATTTCACGAAGGTTTATGGAACACCCCGATCAGTTTGCAGACGCGTTCGCGCGGGCATGGTTCAAGCTGACGCACCGCGACATGGGTCCGCGCGCGCGCTATCTTGGTCCGGAAGTTCCGAAAGAAGATCTCATCTGGCAAGACCCCATCCCTAAAGTCAATCACAAGCTGATTAATGCAAAGGATATCACCGCCCTTAAAAAGAAGATACTCGCTTCCGGCCTTTCAGTATCGGAGCTGGTATCAACTGCCTGGGCATCGGCGTCGACCTTCCGCGGCTCGGATAAGCGCGGAGGCGCCAACGGCGCCCGTCTACGTCTGGCTCCGCAGAAGGATTGGGAAGTCAACCAGCCGACTCAGCTGGCAAAAGTGCTTAAGACCCTGGAGGGAATCCAGAGCGCGTTCAACAGAACTCACTCCGGTAAAAAGAAGATATCTGTCGCCGACCTGATTGTTCTGGCCGGTTGCGCAGGTGTCGAGAAGGGTGCTAAAAATGCAGGACACAAATTGATTGTTCCTTTCACGCCGGGACGCATGGATGCCTCGCAAGCCCAAACCGACGCTGCCTCCTTCGTCGTGCTTGAACCGCGCGCGGACGGCTTCCGCAATTACGAGAAGATCCGCTATGAAGTATCAGCTGAAGAGCTACTCGTTGACAAGGCGCAATTACTTACACTGACCGCTCCTGAAATGACGGCTCTCGTTGGCGGCATGCGGGTTTTGAATACTAATTTCGGAAAATCCCAGCACGGCGTTTTTACCAAGCGGCCCGAGGCACTTACCAATGACTTCTTCGTGAATCTGCTCGACATGGGGACGGAATGGAAGGAGGTCTCGAGGGACGCTGACCTCTTCGAAGGGCACGACCGGAAGACGGGCGCACTTAAGTGGACCGGCACGCGTGTCGACCTGATCTTTGGCTCGAACTCCCAACTCAGGGCTTTGGCTGAAGTCTATGCGTGTGAGGATGCGGAGGAGAAGTTCCTACACGATTTTGCAGCGGCGTGGGACAAAGTAATGATGCTCGACCGTTTCGACCTTTCCTGATCACAGCATCAACTTTTTCAATAACCTAGAGACGGAGGAGGACGAGGAAACCATTCAGCGAGCTACCGGTTCCGGCGGAGGGCGATTTGTGCGCCTCCGCCTAACCGGAATTCTACGCCGGTCAGAAACCCAAGAAGAACAAATGCCAAGCTTGTTTTGACAAAATATCGAGCCGTTGAAAACTTGTGTTCTCGTCACTTCTCTATGCGATCAGTGCAATTGCATTGATTCATCTGGCCTCCCACGTGAGTCATTTGAACTTGTTTCTGGCCATAAGAATGATCAAAGAACCATAGCAGAGCTACGACAAGAATTCCCAACAGTGCCGAACGAGTGATCGATTTAAAAATTGGAGATCGCATAATTATCACCTTACAAATCCGTTTGCGTCGAGAACTTTTGAGAGTTTCTGCTTGAATTGAGCCAGCGGAAGAATCGGCCTCTTCTCGGGAGAGAGCGATAAGACGTATGCGACGAGTGCCCAGCGATCATCATCATTTATAAAACTATCCATGTATGACGGCATAGGAGTGCCGTTCAAGCCGCCGTTGAAGGTGCGATAAATATCTCCGGGCGCATGTCCATTCTTGAACACCCATTTATATGTCAAGTCCGTCGGCGTGATCGGATTTGTCCAATCGTCGACCATTCCCGCTGCTGATTTTCCATCTCCTTTCCCGCCTTCTCCGTGACAATCCGCACACTGAAACTGTGTATATATTTTCTTTCCGTTAGCAGCATACGCCATCAGGTTGGATGGAACTGCCGGGACAGCAAGCATATCAGGTTTTGCACTCGCTTTCCATGCTTCAGTAAATCGCTCCGAGAATGTGATGACGTAAATTGCCAAATCATGAATTTGATCTTTGCTGAGGAATTGTGCCCACGCCGGCATCGTTGTGTTCGCCACTCCCACACTAATGGTATGTTCAAGGTCTTCAATTGTCGGGAACTCACCTGTTTTCGTCGAGCGGAATTTATACACACCCTGCCGGAAGTCTCTCGGTTTGATATCGAAGCCCGGCGCCAAAAATCCATTGCCGTCGCCAGTGATGCCGTGGCATGGTGTGCATTGTTGTTTATAAACTATCTGCCCGCGAAGAGCTGCTTCACGATCTGGAATGCCCTCCGGGATCGGTGGAGAAGGTATGTTCGGATTGTACTTCACCGGCTTTGCGACGCCGGGTTTGGTCGACCACTTGCTTGTGTCGTCGGTGAAATAGATTCCATGAAGCGCAGCGCTTAATTTGTTCTTCGCCCATCCACCTTCGCAGGCGAATCCGGGACCATACAAATCGTAAAGCTGAAAGAACTGAAATGCTCTTGCATCGGTCAATACTTCCCTCACTTCATGGTAGTATCGCTCGAATGAATATTCGAAGCCGACACCTTGTCCGCCGATTAGGTAAATTTTGTCGCGCACAGGATCAACGATGGCCTCCTGATGAAACAAGTATCGATAGTACGGACTATCCGGTCCTCCGCAGTATTCGAGGAAATCAATCCATGGAGCCGGCGAAGTTGAATCAATCTCAACCAGTCGGTCTTTGACATTGACACCGTACACTCCGCCATACTTTTCGAAAAATCCTGGGAATTGAGTATCCTTCCACTTGTGTTCGCCGATGGTATGTCCGATCGTAAAGCCGAAACTCGCCAATGTATGTGTTTCCCAACGTGAGCCGGGAGCCCAGTGGAAGATAACGCCTCCTTTTGGTCCGTCCCACTCCGTGCCGCCGTACGCTTCTACCTGGTGCTCGGCCAGTTTATTGTTGAAGCACCAGAAGACGAAGTCGAGCCATCGTTCATCGCCCGGTACCAGGGTGAGTTCAGTCGTGCTCAAATCGTGGTCCGGGTTGTAGCTCGTGCGTACACCTTTCGACCGAGCCGCCCACTCATCCGAGCTCCACGCGAAACCGCTGATGTGCTTATACTTTTTTTCGCCGGAAAAATTACCGATTAGGTATGAAGAAATCGCGACCAGAATGATCACACCGAGCCAGATCGAGGTTCTTCCTTTCAGGACAGTTAAAAAGCTCGCCATAAATCCTCCTAAAAATTTGTCAGATCGTCGCACTTGAAGCCTTGCTGATATAAGAAATTTAATTTAAATCGCCTGGATCGTCGTGCTATTAACGCGAACTCCTCTGTCATGGCAGAAGTCTGTCAAAAAGCTAACAAGGCTCGGCATCTGTTATGCTGTTTAAATCAATTCGTCGAGAGGAGTTCGCTCTCTAAAAGGATCGCCTTTGGAAAGAGAATATTGTTTTCAAGGTGGACATGCTGATGCAAGTCCATCTCAAAATCATGCAATTCCTGGTACGTCACACGGTAAGTTGTGCAAGCATCTTCGGGAACAGTATAGCTGTTACTAAGCTTCCGGATTGCGTTCATCTCATCTCCCGCAGCCTGGTGTTCCGCCTCCATCATGCGGATTGGATTGCCGACGGTTCCGAACGGAGGTCGCACCGTGTTCTGTCCAGCCTTTTTGGCTCGTGCAAGCTCTTTGATGAACGGGAAAAGAACCACTTCTTCTTTTTGCATGTGTTGCTGAAGATCGTTGGCGACGGTATTGAAGTGATCCGCAATTTTGATAACTTCAGGATGGCGTGCCCCGTGCACGGATGCAATCTTCTGAGTGTGAGTGCGAAGTACCGGGATCATCCTGGAGACAAAGGAGTGATGGTTTTTTACAATATAGTCGATGAGAAAATCAGAGTCCCAATCGCCAAAACGGGGCGATGAATCCTCAGATTTCACATTGAGATTTTCGAGCTCGCTCAGCACCGAGGAAGCTTCTATGCCTTTTTCGCGACAGGCTTCATCGATGGTTTTTCCGCCGTGGCAGCAAAAATCGAGTGCATATTTTTCAAAGACGGCAGCCGTGTGGAAATCTTCTATTACAATATCTTTGAGGTTGGAAGAGAGAAAATTAGGACTTATCATGGAGTTACTCCTTAGTGTTTAAGTTAGGATAGCCTGAATCGTTGAACTAATGTAGCTCAATGAAGGTGTAAGGAGTTTATGATGTATGTCATAAGATTTGAGGCGGGGGAATATGACGAGCGATGTTCCGAGGTTTTTCGGGCGGGATACGCCGCCCTGATTACGGAAGGCGGTTATTTCACCTGCCGCTTCCAGATGATCTTACCGCTTTTATCGATCTCAAGGAAGCGTTTCTTTTCGAGAGATTTGACTGAGCGGATGACGGTCTCGACGCGCAAACCGGTCATGTCGGCGAGTTGTTGGCGGGTGAAGATAAGTTTCTTGTGAGTTTTCGCCTGTTGGTCGACGGGCGTGACAAGATATTGGATCAATGTTGTTAACCTGTGCTCTGCTTCTTCGATAGCAAGCTCCGAAAGCATCGTCGATTTGTAGATGAGCCGATCACAGAGGATGCGTGTCAGCTCCAAATGAATTTCGAAGTTGTTCTTGAGCAGTTTGAGAAATTCGTGGTGGGAAACTTTCCACACCTTACTGTCATCCACTGCAACAGCCGAAGCAGGGTAGGGACCGTGAGAAAAGAAAGGGGGTTCACCGAAGCTCTGCCCTTCAGAGAAATAACCTTGGACAAATTCGCGTCCATCATCGCTGTAGTTTGACATTTTCACTCTTCCGGACTTCACGATGTAGAAAAAGTTGGCCGCCTCGCCCTCCTGGAAGAGCATCTTCCCCTTGTTGAGATGAACGACCGTTGCACGATATTTATTGAGGACGGATTCGGAGATCATCCATATAAGATGCCTAGAAGGAATGGAATTTGCAATACGGACGTATTGCCGTATACTGTCATATGCCGGACATTCTGAGACAATTATACGGTTATTCCAATAGACTTTTTAGCACTTCGTATGGGTATTGCTTTTGAAGTCGGCGCCGGGAGGATTGTAGCAGCTGCGTTCCCATTCTCTTAGCTTCTTATGAAGTTGTTCGCATTCATGTGGCTAGAACGCTCAGCTTCTGAGAGCTTTTACCCGCGTCGCATCATCGATTGCAGTGTACTTATAGATCAGCGCGGATAAATTGATGACGTATTAACTTATTGCGCATCATTCTTACTTCTACCTTCACACGTATCAATCCACTCTTGCATTCTTAGATAAGAAAGTCTACATTAATCCGAGCAAAGCCTACTAATCCACTCGTTGGTGCGAAAATAAAAGATCTACGCTATGAAACAACCAATTCTTTTGACTATTGTAATATTATTGTTCTCCCTCCACGCTAATTCTCAGAACGTTGTTCAAAATGCCCCGGAGGTTTTTGACTCATTACGTGCTGTGCCGCACGGAAGTATCGACACCGTTTATTACCGGTCAAAGACAGTTGACACTACACGGAGAGCCCTTGTTTATACTCCTCCGGGCTATTCAAAAGACAAAAAGTATCCGGTGCTTTATCTTTTGCATGGCATCGGTGGGGACGAATTTGAATGGATTACAAACGGACATCCCCAGGTGATTCTGGATAATCTTTATGCTGCAAAGAAGATTGAGCCGATGATTGTCGTCTTGCCCAATGGCCGTGCCATGAAAGATGACCGAGCGATTGGAAATATTTTCGACAGTGCCAAGGTTCAGGCGTTTTCGACTTTCGAAAAAGACTTGCTCGACGATCTCATTCCTTTCATAGAAAAAACTTATCCCGTTTACACCGATCGTGGGAATCGAGCAATTGCAGGCCTGTCGATGGGAGGCGGGCAATCGTTGAATTTCGGATTAGGCAATCTCGATGTATTTGCCTGGGTCGGTAGTTTCTCGGCTGCACCAAACACTAAAACGCCTGAAGTGTTGCTTCCTCATCCGGACGTCGCGAGAAATGAACTGAAATTGTTATGGATTTCGTGCGGTGATAGTGACAACCTTATCCTGTATAGCAGCCGCACCCATGATTACCTTGAAAAGAATAATGTCCCTCATATTTATCATATCGAGCCGGGAAAACACGAATTCAAAGTTTGGAAAAACGATTTGTATTTGTTCGCTCAACTCCTCTTCAAACCTGTTGGCATCTCAAAGTTCTCTGAATAACCACTGCGGAGTCAGTGACGCCGAAAATACTTAGCGACAACGGCGACGGAACGCACACTAATCCAGTCATAGCACCGGATTCTGAGGAACCCGGACGTCATCGCGGGGGATTCCGTTTATTATTTGGTCAATCCGGCCCAATTTCTTTTTCCTGATGTGACCATACTCGCTACATCTGATGCAATTGATAGCACCCGATTAGTGGTGCAATAAAGAATGTTTGCGTATTATTCTGATGTTTTAGCAGCCATCGTCTCCGCTAGAATGGCTCTTGGCCATATGAACGAAGGCTATGTTGCAAGCTTAGCATTTCTCAAGAACCTTATGCCGACATTGGAATTAAAAAGGCCTCCCAAAAGCTAAGGTCAAAATGTCACTTCATTCCTTCCGCCAATTTCGGGCTCACTGTGAAAGTAATTACCTCGCAGGCTCGTTGCGGAGGCGGAGACGCGACAGGTCAAATTGAAATGCTCGTCCAGGTCAATCAGCGGAAATAACGAATTTTAGGTTATGGCGTTTGCGATGAGCTTTTAACTTCTTAGGAACATAAATATCAGCGTCGACATGAAAGCCGATGGCCGAAAGCAAATTTCGAAACGCCGATATCAACGGATTAGCAATATCCGATTAAACTGCAACAAGGAATAATAAATGGAAGCAATCGGACTTTCGTTCATTGATTGGGCGATTATCATTATTTATTTCGGGTTTGTGCTGGGGATCGGCATGTATCTTCGGAAGTATACCTTAAGCCAGGAGGATTTTTTTCTTGCGGGGCGAAAAAATTCTGTTTGGGTTGCCGGCCTCGCTTTTCTTTCCGCAAATCTCGGCGCTCTTGAGCTGCTTGGAATGACCGGCAACACGTTTAAGTACGGAATGTACGTCGCTCATTTTTATTGGATCGGAGCGATTCCGGCGATGCTTTTCCTCGGCGTTTACATGATGCCGTTTTACTACAGCAGCAAGATCAATTCAGTTCCGGGTTACCTCAAAGTTCGGTTCGACGAAAAAACCAGAGTGCTCAATGGAATCGCCTTTGCAATCATGACGCTTCTTGTTTCAGGCATCAATCTTTACGCCATGGCTCTTGTGCTTCATACATTTCTCGGATGGAATTGGGATGTGAGTATGTGGGCGTCTGCCATAACGGTTGCGGCGTATGTATCGCTAAGCGGATTAATGTCTGCGATCTTCACCGAGATCATACAATTTTTTCTGATCTGGTTCGGCCTCTTTCTAGTCTCAATCCTCGGGATCATTGAAATCGGCGGCCTGAAAGAAATCATGGCGCGAATCAATACCTTTAGTACGCAAGTTTCCTTTACGACGCTCTGGTCAACGTCATCCGACCCTACGCAGAACGGAATGTTTGTCAGCTGGGGAGGGATTGTTTTAGGATTGGGGTTTGTCTTGTCGTTCGGTTACTGGACAACAGACTTTCTTGTTGTCCAGCGCGCCTTCTCCGCAAAAGATTTGCGGACTGCACGGCTAACGCCGATCCTCGCATCCTTTTTTAAAATGGCGTTGCCGTTTATCGTTATCCTAACTGGCCTGATCGCGATCGCCCTCTCGATCGACCCGAAGAGCGGGTTTACGCTATTGCACGACGGCGGCCAGATAAATTACGACTCGGCGCTTCCGCTGCTGATTGCGCGGTACTATCCGGCCGGGTTGGTGGGACTGGGGGTCACGGCATTGCTCGCAGGATTTATGGCGGGACAGGCGGGGAATGTGAGTGCCTTCAACACCGTGTGGACGTATGATATTTACAAATCGGTACTCAACAAAAACGCATCGGACGCGCACTTGCTCTGGATGGGGCGCGTCTCAACAATTGTAGGAGTTGCAATTTCGCTTATCACCGCGTATTGGGCGAAAAGCTTTCCAAGTATCATGGATTATATGCAGGCAATTTTTTCATGGGTTAACGCACCGCTGTTTGCAACGATGCTCCTTGGCATGTTCCTCTGGTGGATCACACCCAGCGGCGCTTTTTGGGGTTTGGTTGCAGGAATGTCATCGTCGTTTTTTATGTATCTTGCGGTAAAATTCCATTGGTTTGCAGAAAGCTATCTTACGATGTCGAGCGTCCAGAGCGATATGGCGGCAAACTTCTGGCGGGCATGGTGGGCTTGGCTCATCTGCGCTGTAGTTACCGTTGTGATCAGTCTCTTTACTAAGAAAAGAGCGAAATCGGAGTTGGTCGGTCTGGTCAAAGGGTTAACGGTAGAAAATTATGATCGGCATCTTCCTTTTAGGAAACGGCCGGAATTCTATGCCATCATATCGCTCGCCGTGCTCATTCTTTTAAACGCATTATTCTGGTAACGAAGGAAGACTGGTTATGGCAGAACATGCAATGAAACCTATTTGGTATTTCGTCGGCCTGATCCTTATGATTATGGGGGCGCTTATCACGGCGAGCGGCATCTATCATCTGATCAGCCCGCCCGCCGTGAAGACAATTCTGGCTGAAATCCACCCCGATATTTGGTGGGGCGCACTGATGATCATTTTCGGTGGAACGATGTACATAAAGACAAGAAAGTAATGGCTGTAAGTATATGATAAATTTCCCTGAAACGGTTGAAGACAGATTCAAAAATCTATTCAACGAGCAGCCTGTACTCGTTCGTTCACCCGGAAGAGCGAACCTGATCGGCGAGCACACCGACTATAACATGGGCTTCGTTTTGCCGTGCACGATCGATAAAGCCATCTATTTTGCCGTTACTCCTCGCCAAGACAGGTATTGTAAGCTTTATGCCCTTAACATGGATGAAAGTTTTGAGACGAGCATCGACAATCTTAAAAAATCCAAAAAAGAGTGGCCGAATTATTTGATGGGGGTCCTCGACCAGCTGAACAAAGCAGGGAGCAAATTTGACGGTTTCAATTGCGTGTTCGGCGGAGACATTCCTGTCGGAGCAGGGTTATCATCGTCAGCTGCCCTGGAAGCGGGTCTTGCTTTTACACTGAATCACATTTTCGACTTGCATATCGACAAGCTCTCTCTTGTGAAACTGGCACAAAAGGCGGAGAACGAATTTGTCGGCGTACAATGCGGAATTATGGATCAGTTTATCAACATCTTCGGTGAGAGCGGGACGGTTCTTCGGATTGACTGCAGGTCCTTGGAACATCGCTATTTCCCGTTCGATTTCGACGATGTCTCGATTCTCCTTATCAACTCAAACGTGTCTCACTCTCTTGCGTCATCTCAATACAATCAAAGAAGAATCGAGTGCGCCGAGGGGGTCAATCATATAAAAAAATATGAAGGGCAAGTTGAGAGCCTTCGCGATGTATCGATTGATATGCTGAATGGATTTAAGTCCACGCTCGACCCGACCGTTTACCGGCGATGCAAATATGTTATCGAGGAAAACGACCGGTTGCTTCAAGCGTGCAGTGCACTTGAAAAAAAGGATCTCACCACATTCGGCCGAATCATGGTCAATGCGCACGACGGTTTAAGCCGGGATTATGAAGTGAGCTGCAGAGAGCTCGATTATTTGGTGGATTTAGTGAGAGACAATCCCCACGTGTACGGCTCGCGAATGATGGGAGGAGGATTCGGAGGGTGCACGATCAATCTCGTCGAACCTGGATCCATCGACGAGGTCGTCAAAATGGTGAGTGAAAAATATTCCGAAAAATTCAATATTGAAACATCGACGTATATCACATCGATCAGTTCGGGAACAAGCATTATAGGCGTGAATGAAAGCGCAAAGGTTTGAGCCTTCAGAGTACCCTCATCGTCGAAGAAACATCTTAACCAATGAATGGGTACTTGTTTCGCCGCACCGAACGGAGCGGCCGTGGCGAGGCGAAATTTCATCCCGCGAAAGCGAACAACGACCCGCATACGACCCGGACTGCTATTTATGCCCTGGCAACAAGCGGGCAAACGGTGAAACAAATCCCAGCTACACCGACACGTTTGTATTTACGAACGATTTCTCCGCCCTTCTTTCGAATACTCCGTCCGTCAAATACACCAGAG
>JBAUMC010000019.1:0-10327 GCA_049578505.1 Bacteroidota bacterium
CAGTCTAAAGCGTGTTCAATGTAGAACCTATTTGCGAACCCTTCGGAAAAACTTCATCAGCTCCTTTTTCTCTTCGAAAGAGGTTTCCGTTTGAAAATTGGCATAGATGCAAAACACTATTTTCACGGTCCACCGAGCGGAGTCGTTGTTGTTCGTAATCTGGTGGATACTTTACTCAAAATGAATGTAAAGAACGAAATTGTTTTGTTCTTAAATAAAAACGACAAAAATGCTGCATCGCATTTTTCTTCCTATTCCTTCGTTACGATAAAATACATATGGGCCCCAAATAGCTTTATCGCTGGTTGTTTTAGTCTGCCCATGGCCGCCCAAAACATGGAATTGGATGTGGTAATCTTTCAACATTTTACCGCGTTATGGGGAAAATTTAAAAAAATCACCTTCATTTATGACGTTCTATTTCTGTCGAACCCCGAATATTTTACTTACATCGAGCGCTTGTACTTTTCGCTGGTAAAACCATCGAGTAAAATGTCCGACCTCGTCTGTACGATCTCCGTACAAGAAAAAGAAAGAATGATTCGGCATGGCTTCAACAAAAATCCTACGGTTGTATATCTTGGTGTCAGTGAGATGTATAAGCCAAAGGAACAGTGCGACGGCAAGAAATTATTAGCCGTTAGTGAAAAATTTAATTTGCCGGAACAATTCTTGCTTTTTGTCGGAAGACTCAATATTAGAAAAAACATCATTGCCGTGATTAGGGCGCTATCGCTCATGAGATCGGATGTACCTCTTGTGATCGTCGGCGGCCAAGAAGGGGAAATTAAAAAAATAGATTTTACTGCAATGATCGCAAAATTGGGGCTTACTAGCCGGGTAATTTTCACCGGTAATATAAGCGAGGCGGAATTGACTTGTATCTATTCACTCGCGACCATTTTTTGTTATCCGTCATTTGCCGAAGGATTTGGCCTGCCGGCACTTGAGGCAATGGCATCCGGCATACCCGTCGTAGTTTCCGACCTCCCATCGCTGAAGGAAGTATGCGGGTACGCTGCGCTCTACGTGGACCCACATCGTCCTGAGGATATTGCACACGCTGTGGACAATTTGGTCAATGATCGTCAATTGTATCAACAAAAGAAGTTGGAAGGATTGGAGAACGCCGCAAAATTTTCATGGGAGAAAACTTCTTTACAATTGCTTGAACACTGCCGCTCTCTATTGGAGCCCCCGCGAACATAATCCTTTCGCGATTATGTGTTAATGTATAGCTTGGTGAAATAGTATTACAGAATAATGAGGGCGCGGAAGTGAATGATTTGCTGCTTCCACGAACAGGAAATACGTGTCGTTCCTATCGGTCGCCATATTGTTAAATGAATAGGTTTTTTAAAAGGTAATTTTGTGGACATCGGCATTTTTGGTTTATGGGGAATGAACATACCGACCCGTACATTCGGAGGGTTCGAAACAGTCTATAGCGAAGTTGCAATTCGTTTGGCGGACTTGGGTCATCAGGTTACCGTTTACAGCCGGCGTGAATGTTATACGACTTCTCAGAGGATTCCCAATTATAAAGGCGTAAATATTATTTACGTCCCGACGATAAATTCTAAATCACTTTCTTTCTTAACTGCGATAACCAGTGCCGTTGGATATGCTGTTGTGAGAAAGCATCATGATGTCTTTTTATTTGTCAATGTCGGATCAGGATTTCATTGCCTTGCAGCGAAACTATTCGGAAAGAAAACATTACTGAACGTGGATGGATTGGATTGGGCGCGTCCAAAATGGAATTCGATGGGCCAGTTGTATTTCAAGCTGGCCGCAAGGGCGGCTCTTTTTTCCTGCGACGTCTTGTTGACCGATGGAAACGCAATGGTGGAATATTACCGACGTGAATTTCACCGAACACTGGATATGATTAGTTACGGTGCGTATATTGAAAAATCTGCAAATGCAGCGCTGCTTGATGAACTTCAGCTTAGACCCTTTGAATATTATCTTGTTGTCACAAGGTTGATTCCGGACAACAACATCCATCTCATCGTTGAAGAATACCAAAAAGTATCATCGAATAGGCAACTGGTTGTTGTGGGTGACGCTAATTATGATGGAGATTATCAAAGGCAATTGCGCAACGTAAAAGATCCGCGGATTCGGTTTGTCGGCCGCATTCACGACCAGCAGCTGCTCAAGGAACTCTATTGCAACTGTTATGGATACATCCACGGACATTCCGTTGGGGGAACAAACCCGGCTCTTCTAAAAGCTTTGGGATACGGCACGGCTGTCCTGGCACTCAATACGCCATTCAATGCGGAAGTGCTTGTCAACGGAACGTTCGGTGAATTGTGGAAAAAGGACGCCGGTGATCTCCTGATGAAATTGCAGAATTTTGAAAATAATCCGGACAAGGTTGCTCGCCTTAGAGCTATGGCGCCGCAACGGATAAAGGAAGCTTACAGCTGGGAACAAGTGACAGCCCAATACGTCGATCTTTTGGACAAAGTGAAAAATGGAAGGTCGGATTCTTTACTGCGCATGAAGCTCTTTAGATTGGGCCTTGGAGTTTTTTTGCTCCTGCTGGTAATATTAATTTGGCGCGGGGTATAATCATATATGGCAAGCCTATTATGAAAATTTCAGCTGTTTCTTTGAGCAAAAAAATTGTTGTGATTACTGGCGGGTCGAGCGGGATAGGAAGAGAATTTGCAAAGCTATCCATGGAATGCGGAGCATCCGTCGTTATTTGCAGCAACGACAAAGAAAGGCTCGCCGACGCCCTGTCATACCTTAAAACGTTTGGATCAGATATCGATGCGCGAGCGTGCGATATCCGGAATAAAGAAGAAGTTGAGGGACTGGCGCGCTATTGCGCTTCTCGCTATGGGCACGTAGATATTTTAGTGAACAATGCAGGCTTTGCTGTTTATCGGCCTTTCGAAGAGAGTTCGCTCGAAGAAAGCCTTGACATTCTTGATGTTAACTTGTCCGGCTCAATGCGGTGTGCAAAAGCGTTTTTGCCTGGCATGATCGCCAGGCGCCAGGGGCGAATTGTCAATATTTCCTCCATCGGCGGCGAACTCATTATCACTCCTAATGCAGCATACTGTGCCGCCAAACATGGAATCGTCGCATGGTCGAAGGCCATTCGGCATGAATTGGCACAGTTTAATATTGCAGTAAATGTCGTTTGCCCGGGGTACGTGAAAACCCACTTCCATGATCATGCTACCTTTAGAAGACGTGATCCGTATCGGAAAAAAGGGAGGCTGACTCCGAATCTCGAGAGAGTTTCGAAAGGAATTCTTAGCGCCATACTCCGCGATCGGGTGGTTACATATGTTCCAAGTTGGTTGGGCTTGGTCGTCTGGTGCTTTGATACATTTCCTTTTGTTATGAATCCGTTGTGGAAACAGGTGATGAAGAGGCGAACTGCACAATTATATTATCAAATCGAGGAGGAGCGAAAATCAGAACTACGCCCTTAGTGAAGCTTAGTGACAAACCATAGTAAGTTGTTCTCAGGATTTCAAAAGATCATCATTCTTCTACCTTGCCCCATGAAAAAGACCGCACATCGCAGTTCAGTCAGAATTGTTAAGCATCTTCATTGCACGACATGCCAATCGATTGACGAAGATTAGCAAATACTCAACGTTAGAAACAAGCGGGATTGTGTTCACTGTACATTGTCCATATTTTTCAGACAACGGCTTGAACGTTTTTAAGTGGATGCTTAATCCACTTGTCATTCCCGCGAAAGCGGGAATCTAAATATTTCTCTTTTGCACCACAATGGATACCCACTTTTCCCGAAGGGATTCCTTCGGAACGTGGGCATGACAATTTTTTATTCAAATTAAGCCACTACCGACCATGATGAAACCTTGCTTAGGCAGAAATCATTTGGGGGCGCCAACCCTCTTCTGATTTGAATAAACAAACAGCTCGTATGGGTACAATCTCATTCGGACCGATCTCCTTGTCAAAAACACCGGAAGAGTTAACAATTCTTATATTTCCAGTAAAATCCTCAATGTGACGGAGAACATAAAAGGGGCGAATTTAATGCCTCTCCATCGAACCGGGTTGAGGTTTCCTTGGTTTTTTCGTATCATTATAGATACCAGGGAAATGTGGTCCTTGCAGCAAATCCTCGTCGTGAACGTCTATTCTCTTGGAAAAATGATATGATCTGGCGATCCTCACTCAATAGCTGGCTAGCACGAGTCGCAGACTTCGTTACGGTTTACCTGAGCCTAGGTATCGCGTACCTGCTTTGGCTCAAGCTAGGTGAAGTCCCCTCAGCCTCTGTGGACCTGCTTCAATATCTCATTCATATCCAAGCGCCCATAGCGTTTTCCGTTGTCGTCGTTATTGTTTTAAATGATTCAGGGGCTTACAGCTACCAGCGATTTACTTCGATTATCACAGAGCTGTTGATGGTGGCTCGAGCCGCTATTCTAACGTTGATCATTACCGTCGTGCTTTTTTATTTCACGGGGAAGATCAACATTCCGAGAGCATTTTTTGTCTTCTCATTTGTAGCAGTATTCGGATTTGTATCGGCTCAGAAAATACTGATGTATTACATCGTTGGTACACTGCGCGCCGCTGGAACCAATCGAAAAAGGATTCTCGTTATTGGCACAGATAGCCGTGCCGAGAAATTCATAGAAGTCGTTCAGGAACACTTCGATTGGGGACTCGATGTCGTTGGGTTCCTTACCGCCGATGTTGAAAAAGTAGGAAAATCATTCTATGGATTTAAAGTATTAAATACCTTTGATCAAATTGAACATATTCTTCGAACGGTCAATCCTGAAGAAGTCATCATCACAATTTCAACAAAACAATTTGATCAAGTGCGTAATGTGATGGAAACTTGCGAACGAGAAGGTGTTCAAGTTCGACTCAATTCTGATTTCTTCGGACACATCACCAAGAAGGTACGCATTGACAATGTGTACGGTCTTAACATCATCAGTTTTTCAACTCTCCGAATATCAGAATTCCAATTGGTGCTCAAGCGCCTCGTTGATATAGCGGGAGCTTTGGTGGCTCTTGTGATTTTTTCTCCGTTCATGATTATGGCAGCTCTTGGCATCCTCATTACGGATGGGTTGCCGATTTTTTATGAGTGGAATGTGTACGGGCTCAATAAGAAGCCTTTTCGGAGCTGGAAGTTTCGCACCATGGTCCGGAACGCAGACGATCTCAAAGAATCTCTTATGGATATGAATGAAATGGACGGCCCGGTGTTCAAGATTACAAATGACCCCCGCATATTCCCTTTTGGAAAGTGGCTTCGCAAATGGAGTATAGATGAGACGCCGCAGCTTTTCAGTGTCATTACGGGAGACATGAGTTTGGTGGGCCCGCGTCCGGCAGGTATCGCCGAGTTGCAGAGATATGAAAGTTGGCACCGAAGAAAACTCAGTATCAAGCCGGGCATTACTTGCCTCTGGCAGGTAAACGGAAGAAACCACATAAAGAACTTTGATGAATGGATTCGGTTGGATTTGGAGTACATCGACAATTGGTCAGTTTGGCTCGACATTCAAATACTCCTCAAGACTGTCCAGGCGGTCGTCACCCACAAGGGTGCAAGTTGAAGCACATGAGTCCTGCATGGACGCACATTCTATTACAATGAGATAAAATATGATTGTAGTGAGGACACCATTTCGGCTGCCGTTAGGGGGCGGAGGAACTGATCTACCTTCCTATTATAGGAAGCACGAAGGTTTTATCGTAACTGCCGCCATCAATAAGTACATGTATATCAATGTCAACGTTCCGTCGGTTGTTCAAAAAATCAAAATCAATTATTCGAAGACCGAGATTGTTGATATTAACAAAATACAGGATATACAGCACGATATTGTTAGGGAAACTTTCCAATACCTTAAAATAAAGCAGCCTATAGAAATCGGCTCCATGGCCGATCTTTCGGCGGGAACCGGCATGGGCTCCTCCAGCTCCTACACGGTCGGTCTGCTTCGCGCGCTTAATTCCCTTAAGAAACGATACGTTTCTGTGCAGGAATTGGCCGAAGAAGCCTGCAAAGTGGAAATTGACCTGATAGGGAAACCGATTGGGAAACAGGACCAGTACGCAGCAGCCTACGGCGGCATCATATTATTGGAGATAGATAAGCTGGGAAGGGTTAACGTAACACCTCTCAATATAGAACATGAGACCATTTTTGAGCTCGAACATCGCTTAATGATGTTTTATACAAACATCCAAAGGGATGCGAATGATATCCTTGCTGAACAGAGCCATAAGGCACAGACGGGCGAGAAGGTTGCCGTGAGAGCTATGCACAGAATCAAAGAAATAGGAACGATGGTGAAGGAAGCGATCGAGAGGGGAGATATCGATGGGTTCGGCAAATTGTTGCATGACCATTGGCAAGAGAAGAAGGCGATCTCAAGTAAGATGTCCAGCTCAAATGTCGACGGATGGTACGAAAAAGCCTTGCACCATGGCGCCCTCGGGGGCAAACTCATGGGCGCAGGAGGGGGAGGCTTTCTGCTATTTTGCTGTAAGAATGGAAAACGCCGCGAACTAAGGTCAGCAATGGAAAAGGAAGGGCTTCGCTACATGGATTTCCAGTTTGATTGGGAGGGGAGCAAAGTCTTGGTGAATATATGACCACCATCCTGGTGACCGGAGTTGCGGGATTCATTGGTTCAAACCTAGCCGACCGACTTATTTCAGAAAAAAAATATCGGGTTATTGGAATCGACAGCCTTGCATACGGGATTAAAGAACAAATCCCGGCTGGGGTAGAATTTCACAAGGTAGATATTCGCGATTTCTCGATCTACGGGCTCTTCGAAGGCGTTGATTACGTTTATCATCTTGCCGCAAAGAACAGCATCATTGACTGCCAAAATGACCCCGTCGATACAGCAGATGTCAACGTCCGGGGAACGGTCAATGTCTTCGAAGCAGTACGGCGCGCAGGAGTAAAAAAAATCATCTATGCAGAATCTTCCGCGCTGTATGAAGGGTCTTCGCTGTTACCGACACCCGAAACTGAAGTCCATCCGGAAAGTTTCTATGCCGTCAGCAAGTTTTCAACGATGTACTTTGCCGAGGCATACGCGAAGTTTTATGGCATGAAGAGTACAGCGTTACGTTATTTCTGCGTTTATGGCCCGCGTCAGGACTACCGTCGCACGATCCCTCCCTTATTCAGCGCGTTCATCATCAAGTTACTCCGCGGCCAACAGCCCACTATCTTCGGCACGGGTGAAAAGCGGAGAGATTTCATCCATGTTGACGATATCAATGACTTTCATCTTCAATGCATGACGGATGATCGAACAAACGGAAGGGTTTTTAATCTCGGTTCCGGCACCAATTACTCAGTTAATGAAATTTATGCGCTTATATCGTCTCTTCTTGGAACCCATGTTGATCCTCTTCACAAGCCCGATCTTCCGGGAGAGGCGTTCGCAAATCTCGCCGATATCAGCAGCGCTCAAAAGATCGGATGGCGTCCGAGAGTAAGTCTCGAAAAAGGTATACAAACTTCAATAGCTTATTTGCGCGCAGAGATCGCGAAAGGAAAAGTCGCGTGATGAAAGCTGTCATCCTTGCTGCCGGAAAGGGAGAACGACTCCGAGCGATTACTGAGAACATTCCCAAACCGATGATCCGATTCCGCGGCAAACCGATTCTTGAACACAACATCGAGCTATGTCGGAGATTTGGAGTGACCGACCTCTTTATCAACACGCACCATTTGCCCGAAGTTATTCGGGGATACTTTGGAGACGGGTCTCGATGGGGGGTGCACATTGAATACACGTTTGAACCGGAGCTGCTTGGAACTTCGAGTGCAGTCAGGAATTTTCAGAGCTTTCTATCGGACGGCCCGTTCTTTGTTCTCTACGGTGATAATTATTCTGATTATGACCTCTCCGCTTTGCAGAAGAAACAACAAGAACATTCGGCCCTTGGGGTGATCGCGTTTCATTGGAGAGAGGATACATCATCGAGTGGTGTGGCAGAATTTGCCGAGGATGGAAGAATATCCAGATTTATCGAAAAACCGGCGCCCGGGCAAAGTGACAGCCATTGGGTCAACGCAGGCATCTACTATTTTCGGGAAGAAATTCTTTCGTTTCTTCCCAGCGGTTATTCCGATTTCGCCAAGGATATTTTTCCGAAGCTGTTGGCTTCCGGAGAGTCGCTTTATGGAGTACGTCAAAAAGTCGAGGTTCTCGCATTCGATACGCCTGAAATGTACAATCAATCAATAAAATCCTAGAAACGGGTCGCTTGCTATGAAAATTGGTGTCGTCGGTCTCTGGCATCTCGGATGTATCATCGCCACAAGCTGGGCGAAACTTGGAAATGAAGTGATCGGTTTCGATTATGACGAGAACCGGGTAAAGAATTTAAAGGGAGGTGATCCGCCTCTCTTCGAACCCGGTTTGAAGGAGTCTATCACGACCGCATTGGCTGCAAAAACACTCTCCTTCACAACCAGCATTGCCGACCTTTCTGAATGCGACTTCGTTTTCTTATCGTATGATACTCCTGTACGAGAAGATGATTCGACGGACGCAACGGTTCTTACGGATTCGGTGAACGACTTAAAGGAAATACTGAAAAGTGGAGCGGTGTTGATCGTCAGCTCACAATCGCCGGCGGGATTTTGCAGCGAACTGCGCGGGATTTTGAAAAAAGCAAATCCTGCGGTTGATATTGCGTACTCACCGGAAAATCTGAGACTTGGAGAAGCGCTTCAATGCTATATGCAGCCGGGAAGAATAATCCTCGGGACGGCCGATGCAAAAACTGAAATCCAATGCCGTAAATTATTCTCTCAAATAAATGCAGACCTTCTCTGCATGAATCTTGAGAGTGCCGAGATGGTAAAACACGGGATCAACTCCTTTCTTGCAAACTCTGTTGTATTCGCGAATCACTTGGCGGAGATATGTGAATCTAATGGAGCAATTATCGATGATGTAGTGCGGGGTATGAAAACGGACCCGCGCATCGGCGCAAAGGCATATCTCTCCCCCGGAGTCGGTTTCTCCGGCGGCACGTTGGGGCGTGATTTGAGAGTTCTTCAATCTATCAACGACTCAAACAACGGGTTCGCAAAATTGTTTGGCCTTATCCACCAGCTCAATGGCGAACGAAAGATCGCTCTTGTCCAGAGAATAAAAAAAATCACCGGCACCCTTCAGGGCAAGAAAATCGCTGTGTTGGGAGTTACGTATAAGCCAGGTACGAGTACTTTGCGACGAAGCCTTCCGCTCGAAATCGTTGACGTATTAATCAATGAAGGGGCGACAGTAAAGGTTTTTGACCCGAAGGCGGATTTTTCTGAATTGAACACCCCGTTCAAATTTCTTGTTTGCACGTCTGTTCCAGAAGCGCTTCAAAAATCCGATTTGGCTATTCTTCTCACGGAATGGAGTGAATTCAAGCAGATCGACTGGAAGCTTGCGAAGGGCCAAATGTCGCGCCCAACTGTATTCGATACAAAGAATTTCCTGGATCGGAATGTCATTATCGCGGCTGGCTTTAAATATTATTCCGTTGGACGATAAAAATGGGAATGCTTGATTCTCATAGGATCATTATAACAGGCGGAAGCCAGGGGATTGGCTTTGCCGTTGCGGAGAAATGCGTCTCTGAAGGGGCCAGCGTGATTCTCGTTGCACGTAATCGGAATGAATTGCAAGAGGCTGTAAAGAAATTGTCGCAGAAGAGCTCAAAAAATCATCGCAGTTATTCGCTCGATGTCGGCAACCTTGAAGATGTACGAGCTTTTATGAAGTGGGTCACAGATGAAAAACTTGAAATTAACTCGCTCGTGAATTGCGCCGGGGTATACGGTCCGATCGGGAAAACGCCTGACGTTGATTTGGCCGAACTGTCAAAGGCAATTCAGATAAATCTCCTTGGAACGATTTATATGTGCGGCGTCTTTGCGCCGGCGCT
Organism: Bacteroidota bacterium; assembly: GCA_049578505.1. GTDB lineage: Bacteria > Bacteroidota > Ignavibacteria > UBA10030 > UBA8401 > JAGVPT01. The sequence continues at coordinate 9,952 of JBAUMC010000019.1, forward strand.
GAAATCGCGCGGTCGAAAAAAGATTGTTAACTTTTCCGGCGGCGGCGCAGCTTCCCCCTTTCCGAATTACTCTGCCTATGCAATAAGCAAAGTGGCGATCGTAAGATTTACTGAAAATCTTGCTTTGGAATTATTGTCGGATGATTTCGACATTAACTGCGTTGCCCCCGGTTTTGTCATTACGCGCCTGCATCAGCAGACAATTGCTGCGGGGAACCGGACGGTTGGAGAAGCCTTTTATGAAACGACAAAGAAGCAGATTGAGGGAGGCGGCGTCCCCCCCGAGAAGGCTGCAGAGTTGACTTGTTTCCTGCTTTCCGGGGAATCTGACGGAATAACGGGTAAGTTCATTTCGGCCCCATGGGACCCATGGCAA
>JBAUMC010000020.1:0-79882 GCA_049578505.1 Bacteroidota bacterium
AGTTTTCTGCTGAAATATTTTGAATAGTCGCGCGGCGGAGCGGGCGTATATTCCTCTTTAATGAGGTGAGAAGAAATAAGAAAGTCGGCTGTGGAGCGGTTACAGGCGGTCGGAATATTATAGAGAACGGCGATACGGAGAAGGGCTTTTACATCGACTTCGTGCGGCTGCGGCTCCATGGGATCCCAGAAGAAAATTAAAATATCGATGCCGCCTTCCGCAATCATGGCGCCAAGCTGCTGGTCGCCGCCGAAGGGTCCGGACTTGAGCTTTAGTATTTTTACATCCTCGCGATGTTTCGAGCCGGCATTTTTCTTGAGCGCCTCGGCCACCAACTTCCCGGTTGTGCCTGTACAAATTAACCGGTGGTTGAGGAGAGTGCCGCTGTTAAAGCTCACCCATTCCACCATATCTTTCTTGCAATTATCGTGCGCAACAAGCGCGACTCGTTTTACCGATTCCATTTTTTCCCTTTCAACGTTGCTGTGATCATTCGGCTAAAATAAATGTGAATTGGTTCAATGGCAAGAAATTACTTAGAGGGAGAATTTGATGGCCGAAGGACCTCATGCAAACAACGAACCCCGACTTTTGAAAAAATCGGGGTTCGTATTTTTCTTTATGCAATTACGCAGCTTTGGGGGGAGCTTCTTTTCTTCCGTACACTAATGCGAGCACAACCCCTGCAATGATATACTCTATGAACGTAAGCAAGAACCAGTGTAGTGCCAGCATATGAGGAATAGGAAAACTTGCATACGACCCAAACGCGAATCCGCTGGCGATGATCATTCCGACATAAAAGCCGTATCGGATGCCTTCCATAATTCCTTTATTTTCGTACCCCTTGGAAAAGATAACGGCAAAAAAGAACGCTGTAATAATATTTACGATAGGCATTATCCACATTATTTTGTCCTTCATATCCGCGCGCCACACATTCTGCATGGCCATGTAAGTGCTCGACAAAATAACGCCGTGGATAAGGAAACCGAGCACTTCGAGGGTGATGAAAACTGCTACGAAACCGATCAACATTTTTTTCATTGTGCCTCTCCTAAATTATGAAGGTGGAAAAATGCTGCTTGTGGTTCGAAGACGGAGCAAGTATAGGGATATATGGGGATATTGTCAAGTGGCGGTGGTGTGTGGTGGGTTGTAAGTTATACGTTATAAGTTATATGTTTTAGGTTTTAGGTTTTAGGCTTTAGGCTTTACATTTTACGTCGTGCGTTGTAAGTTAAAAAAGATGCTACTAATAACGTAAAACGTATAACTTAAAACTTATAACTTACAACTCAGACCCCTCACCCTCTCATCAGCTTCTTGTACTTGATCCGGTGCGGTTGATCTGCGGCGATGCCGAGGCGCTTCTTTCGGTTTTCTTCGTACTCGGAATAATTCCCGTCGTACCAGAAAACTTTGCTTTCCCCTTCAAAGGCTAAAATGTGTGTTGAAATGCGGTCGAGAAACCAGCGGTCGTGGGAGATGACGACGGCGCATCCGGCGAAATTCATCAATGCCTCTTCGAGCGCACGCAGCGTGTTCACGTCCAGGTCGTTTGTCGGCTCGTCGAGGAGAAGGACGTTGGCCCCTTGCTTTAAAATTTTTGCGAGATGGACGCGATTGCGTTCTCCTCCTGAAAGCTCTCCGGTTTTCTTTTGCTGATCGCTTCCGCTGAAATTAAATCGCGCTACGTAAGCACGCGAATTCACATCGCGGTTCCCAAGCTTTAATATATCCTCACCCCCCGATATTTCCTGCCAGATTGTTTTCTCCGGGTCGAGCGGACGGCTCTGGTCGACGTAGGCGAGTTTTACCGTTTCGCCGATTTTGATTTCGCCGCTGTCCGGCTTCTCCTGCCCTGTGATCATGCGAAACAATGTCGTTTTTCCCGCTCCATTAGGACCGATGACCCCGATGATGCCGCCATGGGGGAGAACAAAATTCATCTCCTCGCACAGCAAATTATCGCCGTACCCCTTCGATACGTTGTGGGACTCAATTGCGACATCGCCGAGGCGGGGACCGGAAGGAATAAATATTTCAAGATCTTCATCCCGCTTTTCCGATTCATCGGCGAGCATTTTTTCGTACGCCGCAATGCGGGCTTTGCTTTTTGCATGGCGCCCTTTCGGATTCATACGCACCCATTCCAGTTCCTCGGATAATGCCTTCTGACGCTTCGATTCCTGTTTCTCTTCGAGCCCAAGCCTCTGCTGCTTCTGCTCGAGCCAGGAAGAATAATTTCCTTTAAAAGGAATCCCTTCGCCCCGGTCCAATTCCAGAATCCATCCCGCCACGTTATCGAGAAAATACCTGTCGTGCGTCACGGCAAGGACGGTCCCCTTGTATTGACTGAGATGATGTTCGAGCCAGGAGACAGATTCGGCGTCGAGATGATTGGTCGGTTCGTCGAGAAGCAGCACGTCGGGTTCTTGAAGGAGAAGGCGGCAAAGAGCAACGCGGCGCCTCTCTCCGCCGGACAGGACGTTCACCGGAGTGCTGCCGGGAGGGCAGCGAAGAGCGTCCATAGCCTGCTCAAGTTTGCTGTCGATGTCCCATGCATTGAGATGATCTATCTTTTCCTGAAGGTTTCCTTGCTTTTCGAGCAGCTTATCGAAGTCTGCGTCCGGTTCACCGAATTTGGCGGTGACGGCTTCGTACTCTTTGATGAGTGCAACAATTTCATGAACACCTTCCTCGACAATCTCTTTCACTGTTTTTGTCGCATCGAGCAGCGGTTCTTGCGGAAGATACCCAAACGATATTCCCTTTTGCGAGGTGATCTCGCCAATATACTCTTTATCGAGTCCCGCAATAATTCGCAGCAGCGTGCTCTTCCCCGCGCCGTTCAGGCCCAGCACGCCGATCTTTGCGCCGTAAAAAAAAGAGAGGTAGATATCTTTTAAAACTTGTTTGTTCGGCTTATGGATTTTCCCAACGCCGACCATCGAGAAGATGATTTTATTATCGCTCATTGAACTCCTGAAATTAGCATTCCCAAGCAGCCTGTCCCGCAGCAGCGGGAGAGCTTGGGAACGAGATAAAATAAAGATAAAGCAACTCTTCTTTGGAGAAATAGCACCTAGGTCAAGAATGATCCAAATCTAATCATGAAGATGTCCTCCATCTCCGGAAAATACATCCTTTACCCAGCCGCATCTTGCCCGGTGTCTAAATAAAGAACCTTATCGTCGGCGTTATAACCGAACAACTCACCGTACCTTGCCCATGCGACCATCGTCTCGAAGAGTTTTTCGACGTCTTCGTTAGGAAGAAGGATGGCGAGCTGCTCGAGTATAATTTCTTCGTCAAGGTTCAGGGCCTCATTCCGCTGTAACATTCCGGAAATGACTTCGAACAATCGAAGAGAGAGCATCTGCTGTTTGAAAAGAAGTTTCCGGTTGTTGACATCTCCCTTGAGAAATTGTTTGCCGGTATCGGTGAAGACAACGTTATGTTTCGGCGTGTCGACAAAATCGAGCAGCTCGGCAGCTTTCACGACGGTAATTGTCGAACCGAAATCTTTCCCTGTCTTTTGGGCAAGGTCGAAAATATCAATCGTCCCGTTATGGTCGTCAAGAATCTCCAGCAACCCGAGAATTTCGCCAGGTGAGACATACGGCAGTGGTTCAATATGCCGTGCGACCGCGGTTTGTACGGCCGGCACAACTTCATCCGGGATGATAGCGTTGGTGATAATGTCGTGGATATGGTCGATCATGGTTAAGAACGCCGGCGAACGCATATCCCGTGGATGAGGCATTTCATTTTGTAAAATAACCCGGATCGCGCCTGGATTAGTGCTGAGCACGACAATACGGTTCGCGAGGAACACCGCTTCGCGAATATCGTGAGTAACAAAGAGGACGCTTTTGATTTCTACTTTGTGATCGAGCCAAAGATTAAGAACTTCTGCGCGAAGGTTCTCCGCCGTCAGCACATCGAGCGCGCTGAAGGGCTCATCCATGCACAGCAACTCCGGCTGGACCACAATTGCCCGCGCGATCCCGACACGCTGTTTCATCCCGCCGGAAAGCTCCTTCGGGTACGCTTCTTCAAATCCTTCCAAGCCGACTTTGTCCACCGCTTGCCGGACACGCGAGCGCACCTCTTCGTCCGGCAATTGAAGCCATTCCAACCCCATGGCAATATTTTCATGTACTGTCAACCACGGATAGAGAGCAAAATTCTGGAAAACAATCGATGCGCGAGGGTGGAATCCGACCAACGGTTTTTCATACGCAAGCACGTCACCCGTCGTCGGTTTAATCAGACCGGTCAGGATGCGCATCATGGTCGACTTGCCCGACCCCGACGGCCCAAGGAGTGCGACAATTTCGCCTGCGTGAATCTGGAGCGAAACGTTTTCGAGCACTTTCAATTCCGCTCCGTTTGGCAGAGTGAATTCTTTACAGACGTTGCGCAGTTCGGCTATGGCATTTGAGTTCATTTGTTGAGGCTGAATTGAGTTTCTGCAATGTGGTAGAGCTTTTTCCAGAAAAGTTTATTGATAAGAACGACGGTTGCCGCCATAACAAGCACGCTCGCTGCGAGGACCCCAAAATTGCCGCTGTCGGTCGCATTGGTAATCATCGATCCGAGACCCGTTGCAATAAGAATTTTATCGCCGAAGTGAACATACTCCGCAACGATGCTCGCATTCCATGCGCCGCCGGTCGCCGTCACCCACCCGGTGACTAATGACGGAAATATTCCGGGCAGTATCAACCGTTTCCATGTTTGCCATCGCGTCAGCCGCGAGACGTGCGCAACTTCGCGGAGGTCCTGCGGAATTCCCATCGCTCCGGCGATGACATTAAAGAGAATATACCATTGCGTTCCGAGCATCATCAGAACGATGGCGCCATACTCGATGCCGACTCCTGCCCCCGACAGCGCAAGAATCACCAACGGAAAAAGCATCGGCGCGGGAAAGGACGCAGCAACCTGAGCGACCGGCTGGAGCACGCGTGAGAGCTTCGGATTCAACCCGATCGCAACGCCGATGGGGATCATCAACAGCGTTCCGACCACAACCGCCACAAGGACGCGGCCAAAAGTGAAGAGAAGGTGTGAAAATATTGTCAACCATTCTTCAAGGTTCAACTCGGCAAATAGCGAAAACATTTTCCACGCGCCGAGGAGGATGACGGCAAACATAAGCGCCGTAACGATCCACCCGGAAATCTTCTTGAAAACTTTACCGGTGTAGACTGAGGAGATCGCTTCTTGTTTTTCGAAAGCAATGACTCCGTTGGTGACCCGCAGCGAGACGGAGGAGTAGAGAGGGTCCCAGACGCTCTCGCGGGCAAATTTCAGTAACTTTGATTCACGAAGAAGCTCAAGCACGAAGGATTTTTCGGTCTCGGATGCCTCGGTATCCTCAAATTTATACTTCTGCGCCCAGGCAACAATCGGACGCCAGAAGAACTGGTCGACGAGGACAATCATGGTCGTCATGGCGATAATGGCGTAGATCATTGCCGGTACGTTCCCTTGTGAGATTGCGACACTCATGTAAGAGCCGATGCCGGGGAGCCGGAAATCTTTCGTCCCCAGCACAAAGGCCTCGTTGATGGTGAGGAAGAACCAACCCCCAGCCATCGACATCATGCTGTTCCAGATCAACCCCATCGCCGAGTAGGGCAATTCCAGCTGCGTGAAGCGACGCCACCAGCCGAGTTTGTAAACGCGTGCCGTTTCTCGGAGCTCCGTTGGGATAGAACGGAGGGAATTATAGAAACTGAAAGTCATATTCCAAACCTGACCCGTAAAAATCATAATGACCGCGGCAAGTTCAAGCCCTACATTTGATGTCGGAAATATGGCAACAAACGCCAGCACTAACGTCGGGAGAAAACCGAGAACGGGTATGCTTTGCAGAATATCAAGAAGCGGAATCATGACCTTCTCCGCTCTTTTGTTGTATGCAGCCACGTAACCGTACAAAATCGTGAAGACCAGAGAAATGCCGTACGCAACGAAGCCCCTCACGAGGGAGAAGAATGTGTACTTCGGCAGCGCCAAGGGAGAAAGATCGATGTCGACTTTTGGACGGAGGACACCGTTCCACTCTTTTCCCACGCCGACGAGACTATACAACAATGCCGCCAGCGCAAGGAAGACCAGCGGGTCGACCCAACTGACGGAACGACGAAGACGAACGTAAGCACGAATCAGCGACATGAAGAGAGATTTGAGTTGTTATGAAGATATTGAAAAGCGGTGTGAGAGGCAATAAAGAAACTGTGAGGGAACTGTTATTTTAAGGCGACCGGTTTCCGTCGGATTATTTTTTTATAGTATGCCCACGCGGTGCTGTCTGCAATCGGCATGGTGTGGTAGACCTCAAGCTTTCGCAGCCGGAGGATTTCGGAATACCGATCCTGGGAATTTGGATGCGTGCTGATCCACTCAAATTGTTTTGGAGTGTTGTTTTTTTCTTGCGATAAACGAAATATCACATCGGCAAAGGAGACCGGGTCGATCTCCGCTTTCGCCATTATATGGACGGCAGAGGCATCAGCTTCGCTTTCCAGGCGCCTGTCGAAGGCGGTCGATGATATGAGCCTTGCCGTCTCGCGGGCGATCTCTCCGTTTGCTTCACCTTCGGCAAGAGCCGCCAGCATCGACAGCCCCGCTTCTTTTTTAAGCCCCTTCATGATATCCCCATGTTCGATATGAGCGATCTCATGCGCCAGAACACCGCTCAATTCTTCCGGCGACTTGCAATACCGTATCATTCCTGTGTAGACAATGAGATGCCGGTCGGGGAGAGCAATTGCATTCACCTCGTTCCGGACGAGAATATGGAGAGTGATTGAGGAGTCGTTAATGCCGTTCGCTGTGCAAAGTCTATTCTTGATGCCGTTGACAAATGTGTAGACGGTATCCGAGTTAAGCTCTTCGCCCCCTTTTTGCAGTTCTTCGAGGATCAATTCGCCTAATTTCTGTTCAGTCCCCTTCGTCAGCTCTTCAACACGGAAATATCCGAGGTAGTCGAAGCTGCCAAGGAGGAACCATATACCGAAGAACAAAACAGCAAGAACGATGAATTGACCGGCGATCTTTACCATACTATCCTTTTACTAGCGTCTCTGTCATCGGGCCGAAGAACCACCAGGTCACATGTCTTCCCTTGCGCGTTTGAACGGCTGCGTAAATGGTTGCGATGAATTCGACGAGATTAAACAGTATGATGGTAAAGATGTACGCGACATAATTATTTGATGCCGTTGTGCGGTCGAAAATGATTCCCAGTGTCCAATACATACCCGCAGCGTTGACCGGCAGCGTAAACCCTTGAGCCAGCAGCGCCTGCGTGCAATGCCAACGGACAAAGCGGGCCGATTTCCTGTTCGCAAAATAAAAAATCGCCGACGCTATCAGGTTGACGATCGGCAAGGGAAGCCCGACCATAATCACGACAAGCGACATCAAATAACTGTTGGATGCTTTTTCAGCTTCGTATTCATCGGGGGGATAGGAGAATTCCTGGAGCGCCACCCTATAACCCTTTCGAAATATTCCAGAACCAGTTGAGCATCACAACGGCAACGGCAAAAGCGGCGAGCAATTTGTTGTGTGTAAGAAGATGTTCGATCTGCGCATACCGTCTGTAGAAGCTGTGGCTCCTGCCGAATGTGTCGATCATGATCCACAAAGGAACAATGACCAGAGCAAGGGCAAGCACGATCCCGAATGGGTTCATCATCAACGATTCATGCAACCTCCCACTCATAAGGAGGAGAAGCGAACGGGTCGTACCGCAGGAAGGACACGGAAGGCCGGTAATTTCTTTAAACAAACAGACCGATGGTAATCCAGAAGTTTCCGAGCCTTCAATGAAATTCCAGCCAAGCCATCCATAGCCGGCCAGCGATAGGCCGGCGAGAACGATGTAAAGATTTTTTCTGATCATACGAGAATCAATACAAAACTTGCAGTATCCGTTGTAAGTTAAATTCGCGGGTCTTTCCAAGGATCAGGAACCAATCAACGATTGTCCAAATACCAAGCCCTCCGCACGTCAACAGCTTTGCAATCCCAAGACCAATTTCGCCGAGCATGAACCGGTCAATTCCGAAATGGCCGCCGATGAGTGAAACAATGAGCATCGTTGTCGGGTCTTTGAGGTTTGCACCCTGTACCAAAAGAAGCTTTGAATCATCAAGCTTCATTAACTTTTCACGGATAGCATTAAGCTGATATCCTTCAAAGTACTTGGAGGACATCATCATGTACATGTCGACTTTTTGCTGCTCCATAAGATTCCCTTTCAATGAAAGTTGTGTGAGTTTCGGTGATTCCCCAACACAGAAAAGACCCGGCTTTTATGATGTAAAATAAACCCACGAAACTTAATAATCGCTTCCTCAAAAAGCAACGAGGGATCGGGTAGGGTGGTGGTAGTGATAGCTTGATAAGAAGTTGGAAAGACTTTAGGAGCTGTTCAAATATTTATTGAGGAAAAAAGATTCACGCAAAGCCGCCATGCTCATCTCGTTCCCAAGCTCCGCTTGGGAACGTGTATCCGACCGATTTTCTCTCTTCGCGAGGCAGGGCATTCAATACGTCTCGTTCCCAAAGAGACTTTGGGAACGAGATAAGCTCGCAAAGGCCGACCCGTCGTCATCCTGTCCGTTTTTTGCGACTTTGCGTGAGTATTTTCGCGGAGAATGATTTCATTTAGCAGCCAGATGTGCAATATTACTCGAAATAATGGCTTTATCCGCGTTTGTCTTTGCGAGTATCAATGCTGTATGAAAATGTTCCGATGCCCTTGCATTGTCCACATCAGCATAAAGGTTTCCCAATAACGAATGGTAAAGATGGTTTTCCTCAAGATGTAATTTTTCAGCTTCAATGATTGCTTCCTTTTTCCCGTTAGCTTTCGAAAGGGCGTATGTCCTGTTCAACGCCGCAATAGGCGAATATTCTATTTGGAGCAATCTGTTGTAAAGCTGCAAAATGTTTTCCCACTTTTCTTTACTATCCGTTTTCTTTGTGTGCCAGTACGCGATGGCCGCTTCCAGATGATACTTCGATAGATGCCTCCCCTTCGACGCTCTGTTGAGATAATACTCTCCCTTGTCGATTAACTCTTTGCTCCAGAGCCCGGTATCCTGATCTTCATAGAGAACGATTTCTCCGTTATGATTTGTTCGCGCTTCAAATCGCGACGAATGAAAACACATCAACGAAAGCAATGCGTTTGCCGAAGGGGTATCGGTCTGCTCATTTTCTGTGAGCATGACATTTAAGCGCATCGCTTCGACGCAAAGTTCTTTCCGCAATGTTGTGTTTTGGGAGGTGGAGTAGTACCCTTCACTAAAGAGCAAATAAAGCGTAGTCAGAACGGTTTCTAGTCTGCTGTAGATTTCCGTTTTCGCGGGAAGTTCAACCTCAATTTTTTCAATCTTTAGTTTTTCTTTAGCCCTAGCCAGGCGTTTATAGATGGTCTCCCTGTTCGTTAAAAATGCATCGGCGATCTCATCGGCGCCGAATCCGCAAAGAATGTTCAACGAGAGGCCGATCTGAGCTTCCGTTGAAATACAGGGATGACATACGGCGAACATCATCTGCAACTGACTGTCGCTGATATTTTTGTTCGAAAGGTCAATTTCTATTTCCTGCGATTTCGTTTCCGCTTGTTTTAATTCTGCGGCAACTTTTTGCGCAAAGATTGAATCGTGTTTTAAAACGTCTTTGGCTTTGTTCTTGGAAACTGCGTAGAGCCATGCAGTAGGGTTTGCGGGGAGGCCTTTGAGGCCCCAGGTTTCGGAAGCTAAAAGAAAAGTGTCGCTGACGATATCTTCGGCAATTTCAATATGTTCGATGCCAAAAAGCTTGCAGAGCACAGAAATGATCTTCCTGTACTCCGTCCTGAATAAGTGGGGTATCAGTTCTTGTTCATCCATATATGGAAACGCCTCCGCGAGCGACGGAGGCGCTTTTGTTTCCCTTATGCGTTTTAGTACATCGGCACGACGGTTCTTACCTCTACGTTGCCTCCCATTTTCAGAATCGGACAGTCCTTCGAGAGTTCCGCCGCTTCGTCAATGGAGTTGGCTTTCACGATAATGTAACCTCCGATTGCTTCTTTAATTTCAACGTACGGTCCATTCGTGATGACATTATTGGGCTTTACCACGCGCCCGTCGGAAGCCAAACGATTCCCCGAACTTACCAATTTATTCTGTGCGGCGATGCCCCCCATCCAGTCCTGCCATGGTTTCATCATCGATTGCAACTGTTCGGGGGACGGTGGCGGCTCGTTGCTCACTGCGTCCCTTCTAAAAACCAATAAGAATTCTTCCATAATTTTCTATTTTATTTGTTGTTATTGAAACATCCACGAAGTTCACTAAGAAAAACGAAGGGAAAGCATCCTATAGATAATCATTCCGTAAATTCTTTGCAAATAGGAGCCTTCGTGTTTCTTCGTGCTCTTCGTGGATACCATAAATTATTTACTTGAATGCAGTGCTACGCTATTCCCTTCCGAATCGATAAAGTGAGCCATAAATCCAATATCGTCACTAATCTTTGTTTTGGGCATCGTTACTTTTCCTCCGGCTGCTTTAACTTTGCTGAGGGCTTTTGCCAGATTGGGATTTCCGTTCAGATAAATCTTTGCACCGTTCACGCTCGGTTTATGCATAGGACCCTGCACGAGGCCGCCGGAGACTTTTGCGTTCATGTCCGCTGAAGGAAAGAAGGCCATTTTCATGCCCATCGCTTCCTGTTCGTCCATTTTAATGCCGAACACTTTTTCATAGAATTTTTTTGCACGTTTGATATCCTTGACAGAAATCTCAAACCAATTAAGTGAATTTTCTTTTGCTGTCATCTTCTTCCCTTTCAACTATTTAATTGAAGTATTATCCGGCGTTTCTCCGGAATTAAAAGGCTTGCCACGAAGACACAAAGCCTTAGAGGAACGCTCTCTACTGTTGTTTTTGCTTTTCTAAAATTACCACTCAACCCAATTTCCTTTCGGATGAACCCAGGTCGAGGAAACAGGTTTGGAAACGAACATCGTGTACAATCCGGAGTTTTGAAAATCAGCACCCATATAATGCTTCATCATGTTCTCCTGGTTCATCCATAGGTCAATTCCCAATACCTCCAAAGTTTCGGGTGAACCCGGAGCTCCCATTCTAACAAAAAACTCGTGGGATATGATTCCTGCTGCGCGGGCTTGATTCACCTGTTTCCCGATTGCGGTGTTGTGAATAGTTTCCGCACCCTCAAGCGATTTAACTTTCCCTCTTACCAGGCCAACGATCTTATCGTTCTTGCCCGTTGGAGAAGGAAAATGGAAATTCAGAAACCCATCCAATTTACTCCATACGACAGCCTCCCTCGAGGCAAACATCATATTACCTCCGGTTTGAACATCCGTGTTGTTGAAAAACTTATTAAGGCCGTCGAGGCTGTTCCAAATATCCATAAAGAGCAACTCGCCGGTAAAAGAAGCAGCGGCATTTGTTGGCATAAAGGTCATATGACTCATATCGCCGAGTGCTTTAGCGGCGGCCACGCCTCCCGGATTTCCGGCGGTTTCATTGTGCAATTTACAGGTCGCTTCGATGCTGGCTGTCGTTGCTTTCCCCAGAACGGTAAGCAGGTTAAAGGTCATTTTTCCTGTCATATCCCTCTCCTTAATTGTTACGATGTTGTGAATTATACCCTAAGAACGATTGAGATTTCAGAATTGGACAGGGCTGGCAAAATATTTTTGAAGCAATTTCACGTTTGGGATAAGGACTGGACTTTGGCAGGAACAGCCCTGGAGGATTTTCAGCAGGGGGCTGATCGCGCTTGTGTTAAGCGGGGAGCCAATCTTCTCGTTCCCAAGCTCTGATTGGGAACGTAATAGTGATGCCGTGACTTTGAGTCATGGTATCACTTGACTCTCCGCATTTTCTTGGATGAGATAGAGACGGTTGTCTTCAACCCGGTACAACAGCGGAGCGATCACAATCTTAGGATACCGCAATCGGAGCCGCTTCACTTCACTCAGAATAAAATCGATTTCATTCCCGATCTCGAACATCGGGGCGAAGTGGGAAAAGTGTTCCTCGGCCGATTTCCGCCCCCAGCCCGCCGAGTCGACCAGTCCTTGAATGAATTGCTCCTTGCGTGCATTGAGGTTGACCATGCCGCACTGAGAATGTCCGATCAACGCAATGCAACGCACTCCGCCGACGGCGATGGCGTACGAAACTTTGAATTCGCTGTACCTCAAGTTCGCACCGCCGGTGCGAATGATGAATGCAAAATTATCAGGGATGTGAAGATGCTTCCGGTTGTCCATGCACATTCCTATCAACAGCCGGGCAGTGGTAAAAGGGTCGAAATTTTTCCCGAGGTTATGGTACTCGAGCAGGAGACCGATAGGGGTCTCACGGTATTGGGGGAGAATATCTTCTCTTGATGTTATCGTGATTAGTCTGTTCACTCAAATCCTAACTTGCCGTGGTACATACACACCATCATAATAGTATTAATTTTTCTTAGCGATGTTCGTCTGCAGATACATGGGGCGGCAGAGCTTTGATCAAAGTAGCAGTTCTCTGCTCTTTTGTCAAGAGGTGTGGCGAAACAACGGCGTCGTATCCATAAATTCCCGGAGATGTTTGAAATGGAAACGAGTTGGCGTTTATAATTTTATCCGAGCCGTTCAAAATTTTGACGCACAGAGGATTATTTCTTTGTAGCCTTCTAGAGGTTTAGCTAACCGCGATTTCATCTCCACATTGTCTGACATCTATCCTTGCAGATCATTGATCAGTGTTGATTGCTCATTGTTTCCTTCTCGCCATCACTCTATACTGATCCGCTTTATCTTTGTCACCGAGCGCTGCGTAACATGCCGCGGTATTGAAATATCCTCCCTGGAAATTGGGATCGAGCCGTATCGCTTCGAGAAAATATGGAAGGGCCTTCGAATACTCCTTTTGATTGGCGAAGATGGCTCCGATGTCGTTCTTGATCTTCGGCGCATTCGGGGCTAATTTTTCAGCTTCATGCAAATAGAAAAGAGCCTCGTCAAAATGTCCAGTCTCCCCGCAAAGCGCGCCGAGCGCCGCGAGGATTTCGGGGTTCGCCGGTTCGAGACGGGTGAGAGTTTTGTACGCTCCGACCGCTTTGTTGAAATTTCCGGCCGCCTGTTCAGCTCTTGCACAATTAAGCCATACCCTAGTGTTCGTCGAATCGAGCGCAACATACCGTTCATAACAGGCCGCTGCCTCGGCATATTCGTGCCTGTCGCGATGATAGATAGCGAATTCCTCATTCGCATCGAGGCACGCCTGAACACCCCACAGCTGTTTCTCGTCGAGCAACTCAAACCGCGTTACCGCTCGATGTTCGTCAGCATTGAGCGTAACCCAGGATCCGGTCTGAATAAAAGTAACGACGCCGAGAATCAAGACGACTCGCTGTCTCATTTCGCCCTCCCCGCCGACAAAGCTCCAGATTGCAACTGCTGCCACGGGAATTCCGACACTGAAGGGGGCCGCGATATCCCAATCCCTGCTCATCCCGAGCGTGCAATTCAAGACGGCGATCAAACCGGCCCCGCACGACATTGCGAGGAGGAGAAACCACTGGTATGTTTCAAAAGGTTTTCTTTTCTTCAACGCCGCGACGATCGCCACCGTGAGAAGTGCAACCGCCGCTGGAGTGCACAATAAATAGAGATTGGATAATTCCGCCGCATGGCTCAGCGTGAACATGTTGTATGCCTGATGCTTTTCGGCCGGGCCGGTAATCGGAAGGAGGCTGACGCTCGCGTCTTCAAAAATCTGCTGGAAATAGGATGGAGAATATCCTGCAAGCAACAACATAGAAATAAAAACGACGCCGGAAAGGAAGAGCGCCACGACGGTTGCCGCTACTTCTCTCCGCCGGATTCCGATGTACGCAAGAAATACGAGGGCGGGGAGAAATGCCGCGGCGCCGAAATTCATCGACAACAGGAATCCGTACGCCGCCATGGGCCAGTAAATCGAGATCCTTTCTTTTAGATAAGCGGCGGCGAGAAGGAGGAACAGAAATATTCCAACATACCCAGGGGCATAATTTTCGACGTAACCGAAAAAGAGAAGGTTGACTCCTGAAGAGAGAAGAAAGAAAAAGATAAGGACTCTGTCTGTTTCATCCTCGGTGAAGAGTCCAATCCCCTTCCAGGCGATGACGGCGAAACAAACTCCGGAAAGGATGCTCAGCCAGAGGTAGGCATCCTCGGGAGGCGTCGTGCTTCCCAGAAAAATAAAAAGCCGGGAAAGGTAAAAAACAAAAACCCCGACAAGCGGTTCACGCGCGAACCCTGTCAGGTTGAGACTTTCAATATTCGCTGGAGCTTTGAGGCTTCGCAGCTGCAAGTAACCGTCTCCAAGAAAGTAGGTTGCCACTCGGAAATGGACAAAAACCAATGCAAGCGCAGATATTCCGATGAACCCAAATATCCACCGAATCACCGATCCCCGATCGCCTATCCATGTGACAACCGATCGAATAAGATCAATCAAAAAGAACTGTACGGTAGGGATTAAAAGAATAATCATGGAGATAACGACGGCAGCTCTGACTTCTGTATCGTAGAAGGCGAGAAAATGAAATCCCCAATTCCATGCCGTCGGCTCAAACGATGCAAGGAGGTCCAGGGCAATAAATGTTCCTACAAAAAAATAAATGATAGGAAAGATGAGTCTTTCGTCGGTTTCGTCGCTGAGAAGAGCGGGAGGGGTTGACATGTTAGTCTTGTGGTCCGAAGTCCTGAGTCCGTAGTTGTGCGTCCCAAGTCCTGGGTCCAAAGTCGGTGGAACGCGGAGGAGCTCAATTCAATATACCAAAGGAGGGACACATGAACAATAGAAGCGGGGTAGTGCTACACTTTGAGTATTCTGAATAAAAAAGATTTGTCATGTCCCCCTAAGGGGGACATCCAGGTTTAATTGCATGGATTCCGGCTTTCGCCGGAATGACATTGACTTTCAAAGTATACCACTACCAGAAGCGGGTGCTGGCTCAGATTGTGATTCCCCCGAAAGGGGGTCGAAGACTCGACTCGGCGAGAATCCAAATTTTCTCTTTTTGTTTCGCAATGGATGCCCACTTTTCCCGAGGGGATTCCTTCGGAATGTGGGCATGACAATTCTTTATTCAAATTAAGCCACTACTTAGAAGCGGCTAGGCGTTGGAATGAAGGGCGACTTTATTTCCTTCGGTGTCGATGAAGTATGCCATATACCCGATCTGTTTATCAATCAGCGTCTTGGGCATCGTTACTTTTCCCCCTGCCTTATCGATGCGGTCGAGCACCAACTGCATATCGGGGTTCGCGTTGAGATATACGATGGCACCCGTTGTGCTCGGTTTATGCATCTGGCTTTGGACGAGCGCACCGCTCACCGTTCCATTGTTGCCGTCCGTAGGAAACATCGCCATCTTCATCCCATTCCATTCTCCGGACCGTAAAGCAATTTCAAAGATCGTCTCATAAAATTTTGTCGCTCTTTTAATATCGACTGCCGCTATCTCAAAATAGTTTATTGCGTTAGTGTCTTTGTCCATTTTCTTGCCCATAGGATCCGCCTTTCTATTTTTAAATGTATTGTAATTTCTCGCGCAGAGACGCTAAGGCGCAAAGAAAGATGAATCAGTTAGTCTTTGCAAGCTTGACGTCTTTACGGTTCCAATGCACCACGTCTATTAACCTCTCGCTGTTAAGCGGCCTCGGTGGATTTGTTAAACCTTATGATTCGCAACCAACTTAGAATCTTTATCAGCGGGTACGTCGGATCGATCTCGAACAGCCTCACGGCAAAATTTATTCTTGCGGGAAATTTGTGATGATTGTTTTGGAATAGCTCGCCGAGTGTAAGGAAATCGAACGGAAGCGAATTCCGCGATTTGTCACCGGTGTCTTTGAAATTCACATAGCCGTATTTGTGCCCGCTCCAATTCACAATGCCTCCGTGGATAGGTCCCATAATACAATGGATTGGAACGAGAAGAAAAAACCACGGACTTGGCGCGAATGCGATATAGAATAATGCGTACGCGCAGACCCACAGAAATCTTACCATCCATGAATCCGCAAACCTGTCGAACGCTTTCCATTCCGGAATATTTTTATCGAACCCTTTTTCCGGTTCAACTTTGTGAAGCAAATAACCAAGATAAATGTCCTTCGTCCGCCACATCATCTTAAACATACTCCGAAAATAATGGGGGGAGTGAGGGTCTTTCTCCGTATCGCTGTAGGCATGATGCATTCGATGCATGATTGCATAGGCGCGGGGATTGAGAAACGAAGATCCCTGTGTGATAAACGTAGCGATGTAGAATGCCCTCTCCCAGAACTTCGACATCGTGAACATTTTGTGCGCAGAATAACGGTGAAGGAAAAAAGTTTGACAAAACAGCGACAAGAACCAGTGCACCAAAAAAAACACCACTACCACCATAGTCTACCTCAGGCTAAAATTGTAAAAATCATTTTACGTGTAGAGTTATTCTACCCCTGGCGAAACGGGAAAAAATACGGATGGGTATGGCAGTTAAACCAAAATGGGTGGGCAATCGTTCCATTCATCCGTGTCAAGGTTTGAAACCTTGACACGGATCATTATTTCACCTGCGTTTTATCTAAGGCGTCATAATATTTGCGGATTAAATCCTGATAGTCTTTCGAATACCCTTCTTCCATTGCCTTCAAAAGATCCTCACGAAGCTGGCTTTGCGCCGATACAACTTGAACCTCGGCAGGGCTTTGCCGCACCGGAGTTGTGCCGGCCGTCGACGTGCGGCGCTGTTCAAAGTCCCGCTCACGCATAGATGTCTGCGCGTCGAGCATTCGGGATAATATTTTTTGCTGCTGTTTGATCGTGTTCGGATTAACATTGTTCTGCTGCAGGTTCCCAACAACTTCTTTCATTTCGTCTGCAATTTTCTGAAGGTCTCCTAAAATTCTGTTTTTATCCTGGCTTTCTTGTGCCTCTTTGTTGAGTTCCTCCATCGATTTTCGCACCGCGTCTTGTTGCTGGGCCAATCTCCCCATTTGTTGCATTTGCTCCTGAGACAATCCTCCTGCTTGAGAAAGCTGTTCCGTCTGCAGATTGATGCTTTCTTGCTGCCCTGCCATTCGCCGCAATTGCTGTAACAGAGAACCGCCCGCTCCCCCTTGACCCCCTTGCTGCATGGCATCCATTGACGATTGTGCAAGCGATGCCGCTTTGTTTAACGACGCCATCGCTTCGGCTTGTTCGGCGCTTGAGAATTGGCCGTTGCGGCGCTCCAGCCCGTTCATCGCTTGTGACATATTCGAGATCGCTTTCCCAACCGCCTTCCCCATTTCCGATGTTACGGCAAACGATTTCTGACTCAGCGCTACCAAGTTGTTTGTTACATTTGAAAGATCGTTCTGCAATCCCAATTGCTTCTCCGCGTTTTCCCGAAATTGTTCCGAATTCGGCGAAAGCGACCGGGATTCGTTTTTTAAATCCTCCTGCTGCTGGGAAATGTCCAAAAAATCTTGCATTGCTTTGCGCAGCGTGTTCATCGCTTCGTTTGTTTCGTTACTCAACATTTGTTCCTGCATCTCCGACAATCTCTTGGACATTTGCTCCATCGCTTTGCTCGCTTTTTCCTGTGATTGGAGCGCTTGCCGCTGTTGCTGTTGACGAAGTTGTTCCGAGCTTTGCTGAATCGATTGCTCCATTGCGCTGTCGTGTGCGGCCTCCTCAGCTTTGTCCAGCGCCTTCATCGGCATTTCCGTGGGGAATTCATCCATCTTTTTCCGTAATTCCGCCAATTGCTGCTGGATGTTCGCCAATTCCTTGTTGATGTCATCCTGCTTTTGCGCGAGTTCTTCCGCTTTTTGTTTGTCCGATGAAGGCGATTCAGAGGTTTCCTTTTGCAAATCTTCTTGTTGTTTTTGAAGTTCGGTGGCGCGCTTTACCATCTCGTCCATTTTTTGTTCAACCTGAATCCGCTTAAGCAATTCCATCGTTCTCTCGATGCTCTGGCGGAACGCTTCCTCTGAAAACTGCACCTGTTGCATCGCCTGCCGCAGCTGATCGGGTGAAACGTTTTGCATGGCTTCCTGCATGCGCTTCATCGCTTCCTGAAATTCGGGTGAATTGATTTGTTGCATCAGTTGCTGAAGCTCCGTGTACTTTTGCAGCGTTTCGGTTGAAAGGATATTACTCTTCTGCATTACCTGCGTCATTGTATCGACCGACTTGCTCACTTCGTCGATGTCCTTTGTTAGTTCCTGGTAACGCTTCAGAGTCTCTTCGGCCTTTTTTTGTTTCTGCCAGTCTAGCGGTTGATTTTTTTTCAGTTCCTCTGAAATCTCGTTGAGGTCTTTTTTCAAGTCCTTCTCTTCTTGAACGGACTTGTCGAGTTTTTCGATTGCGTCATTTTGGTTTTTGTCGGCATCGGCAAACACTTCGTCAAGCGATGGGAGGCGGAGCAAATACGATTCACTGACCCCTTTCTTTGGCCCCGAAACATTGTCGTTGTCGAATACTTCACCATGATATTCCACCACATCCTCCGGAACCAGGCCCATCGGGGATATATCCCACTGAAAATCGATGTCGTTATCGATAGAGGATTTGCCTTCGTCTGAAATGGGGATGGAAATAAAGGAAAAATTGCTGTCAGGTCGTTCATACCGCGAATGAACTAGACGGTATGCAAGTTTTAACGAGGTGAATCCGAAATCATCGTGGATTTTCAGTTGGAGCGGTAATTGCACGTTATCAACAACATCGATATTCTTCCCGGGGTAGGTGATGGAAACCGTCGGTGCCTCGTCGACCGAAGTATTTAATTTATATTCAATCGGGTCGGCGTTAGTGAATCCCTCGTCATCTTCGAGCTTGACATGATAGGTCGCTTGACGGCGGAGCACAATTTGTCCGACAAAAGCGCTCTCGCGATATTCAAGGGCCAATTCTTTATTGTCGTTGAACACAAGCGCCGACTGCCGCAACGTTTTGTCCGCATCGACGTGCCAGCGTACCGTCGTCCCGGGCAGCGCTAGCACGTCGCCGATATTTTCGTCGAGCGACTGCTCCGGCATACGAGAATACGGAGGAGGAATGAGCTGAACTTTAAGCGACCGAACAACCGGTCTATTGATTACGTTTATTGTATATCTGTCGCTCTGGATTCCTTCCGCCTCCGAAAAATATTCAGCGCTTTGTCTGATGGACCCAAGTGTATAGAGAAATTGCCCCGAAGAATCGGCCTGAACCTCATATTGTTCTTTCGAAGATATATCTGCCTGCAGAATCGAAAGCGTAATTCTCTTTGGGAGGGAACGACGAAGACCGTTTGCCGTTTCCGCATTCGCGGTAAGCGAAATTGACACCGGCACCGATTCGCCGCTAACAATTTCCACGTTGCCCGGCCGGACAAGAAATGAAAACGCCGGAGGCAGGCGAAATCCTGTGCGGCAATGAACGAGGCGGTAAGCCGCGGGGAGTAAATCAAATTGAGGGATGGAAAATGCGAGAATGAAAGACGCGGCAATAATCGAAAACTTTTTTCCAGCCTTGCGAACCGCCCTATACGATACAATTTCCGAAAAGCGAAGGCGAGCCGCGGCCTGCTGCAAATCCGCAAACGACGCGTCGATCAGCTCCGGTGAATAGCGCGGACGGAACCCAGCGGCTGCATTTTCTCTCGCGTATTGCTCTCCAAAAATATCCAGAATGTTCCACAATCGGTCTTTGATTTCGGGAAATTGATTGCCAACCTGGATCGCTACTTCTTTTTCTGAAAGGCCCCGCAATATGTTCTTCCAGCGTAACAACGGAACTGCAATAAGCAATCCTGCGAAAACGGTAATGCCCGCCGCACTTGCAAGGAAAATTGCTGTTCTAAAAAAAATACTTCCGTTGAACAACGCCTCAGCCGCCGACATTGCTGCCACTAAACCGACAATCGAACTCACGGTAAGCAGAGATCCATATGCCACCCTCTCTATATAGAGATGCGTACGAACGGCGGCGAGCCGGCGGCGCATTTCCGAATAAATTGGCGTGCTATGGTTTACGTTAGTAGTCATTTTCACCAACTGCTTTTATCTCAACCCCAAAACCTAATAGCTCTTTACTTCCAAAGCTTAACTTTCCACTTATTACTGCGTCAGCACCCAAACAAGCAAATTAGTCCCGAACCGGAGCGCTTCCTCCCTCTTCTCTACCGAGTCGCCGTGCACGTCGGGATCGTCCCAGCCATCGCTCGGATTCGATTCGTATGTATAGTACACAACAAGCCGCCCTTTATAGAAAATCCCGAACCCTTGCGGCGGTTTGCCGTTATGTTCGTGGGTTTTAGGGACTCCGTTCGGAAAGTCATAAAAACAGTGATACAGTCCGTATGAAAAAGGAAGCTCGACAAGCTCCTGATCTGGAAACACCTTCTTGATTTCTCTTCGAAATGCCTTGTCCATGCCGTAATCATCGTCGGCGTAAAGAAACCCTCCGTGTTCAAGATACATGCGGAGCCGCTTCACCTCGTAATCCGAAAAAATAACGCCGCCGTGTCCCGTCATAAATACAAAAGGATACGAAAAAAATTTGTCATCGGAGATTTCAGTAAACTCGTATGTGGGATCTGTGTCGATGCCTGCGTGTTGTTTGACAAATGCAAGGAGGTTCACTTCCTCGGAGGGACCGTTGTACCAATCCCCTCCGCCGGAATATTTAAGACGAGCAATGCGAAACTGAGATTCGATACGTTTGGGTTGTGCTTCGACGGATTTACAGACCGCCATGACGCAGAGAACGCCAAGAATGATTATTCTCATGAAGAAAATTTATCGAATCGGGAAGGGAGAAGCAAGGAAGAAAAAGATTTTGGTCTGGATCGATGTTGGACACTCTCTTGATTTACGCTCTCAAATGTTTCAACATTTCGCAATTTCCGGGCTAATGTGTCCGACACCTGCGCACGCTATAAACATAAACGTCCCGTTCAGCCTGTTCGACCGAACGGGACGCCTCATCACATCACTCACGATAACATCAATCCATTATTTTCCGCAGGAAGGCCGGTTTGTCGGTATCGCTGCGGTCGGTCATCGGCTGTGAAAAACGGGATTCGTTCGCTTGCATCGTCGACGTCGGAATTTGGAACCCTTTACGGATATACGCCGGCTCGTCCATTTTTTTCAAATCCTGGACTCCCGTAGGAATATGATCGAGCACGCGCACATTTTTCGACGGACGCGCGGTAGCAGAAGCTTTCCTGTTGAAACCGGTCGCGATCACGGTGACCATCAGTTCTTCAGTCATCGACTCGTCAATGACTGCGCCCAAAATAACATTGGCGTCGTCGCCTGCGGCTTCATGGATAATGCTCGTCGCTTCATCCACTTCAACCAGGGATAAATTCTTTCCACCGGTGATGTTGACGAGAACGCCCTGCGCACCGGCGATCGACACGCCTTCCAGCAACGGACTAGAAATTGCAGCGTTCGCCGCTTCAACAGCCCTGTTCTCTCCTGTCGCAACGCCTGACCCCATCAGCGCATCTCCCATTTCCCGCATAATTGTCCGGACATCTGCAAAATCCAGGTTGATCAGGCCGGGAACGGTGATCAATTCCGATATGCCGCGTGTTGCATTGTGAAGAACGCGGTTGCAGATTTCAAAGGCTTCCTCAAGCGGCGTGGTTTTCTCTACGATCGAAAGAAGCTTTTGATTCGGAATAACGATGAGCGTATCAACTTGTTTTTTTAATTCTTCGAGACCGTATTCCGCTTGTGTTAATCGTTTCTTCCCTTCACAATTGAACGGCTTCGTCACGATGCCCACGACCAGAGCACCGAGGCTTTTTGCGATATTCGCCACGACGGGGCCGCCGCCGGTGCCCGTGCCGCCGCCCATACCTGCGGTAATGAACACCATATCGCTGCCGGCGAGGGCACGCGCGATTTCTTCGCGGTCTTCCTCAGCAGCGCGATGGCCGATACTCGGATCTGCGCCTGCACCAAGCCCCCGTGTAAGATTCTTTCCGATCTGAATCTTGTTCGGAGAGTTGGTTCGCTCAAGAGCCTGCGTGTCGGTGTTGATACAAATAAAATCGACGCCGCTGAGCCCTTTGTCAATCATGCTGACAATCGCGTTGCTCCCGCCTCCGCCAACTCCCACTACCCGGATCTTCGCGCCGCCGTCTTTGGGGTTGTCAAGTTCTATCATGGTACTCCTTTGTGTTTAGTGAGTGATGTATGTGATGTTAATAATTTCGGTTTCTTCCTTTATCGAGATTCACTGTCAATTTGTTTTCTGTTGATATGTAACTACAGGAATACAGAAGTCAGAATACATGAGAGAAAAAATTTTCCCAGAGTGAACCTATTGTATATGTCTTCTGTCTTCTGTTTCCTGTCTCCTGTCTCCTATATTCTGTATTCTTGCTCCACCTTACAGCTCATCGAACCATCCCTTCATCCGTTTCAAAATCGTCGGGAACTTTCCGTCCATTCTTGTCCCTCTGAGATTTTCAATATTTGGCCGCTGCCGGTGTTTAATGGCATGATGTACAAGTCCGACACCGGTGGCGTACATCGGATTTTCTATTTCTCGAACGAGACCCCCTCGAAATCCTTGCGGAATTCCTATCTTCACCGGCATTCCAAGCACTTCGCGTGCAAGGTCGGCCGTCCCTTTAATGAGAGATCCTCCGCCCGTCAGCACAACACCTGCGGATAAATGCTTCTGATATCCCGAGCGTTTGATTTCCATCCCGGCGATTTCTAAAATTTCTTCCATGCGCGGTTGAATGATCTGACATAACAGCCGCTGGTCGATGTCTAATGGCGGCCGACCGCCGATTCCAGGAACCGTTATCGGTTCATTATCCATAATCGAAGGTAAATGCGCGTGGCCGTGTGCGATTTTCAACTGCTCGGCTTGATCCGAAAGAACTCCTAAACCGCGGCGAATGTCGTCTGTCACTTTTTTACCTGCGATACCGATGACCGCCGTGTGCCGGATAGTGCGGTCTTCAAAGACTGCGAGGTCGGTCGTGCCGCCGCCGATGTCAACGAGAGCAACGCCAACTTCCTTTTCTTCCTTATCGAGGACGGCGTCACTCGACGCAATCGGTTCAAGAACGATGTCGCTCACCGAAACGCCGGCACGTTGGACGCATTTCAAAATGTTTTGTGCGGCAGAAATAAGCCCCGTAATAATGTGAACGTTTGCCTCCATCCGGACCCCGGACATTCCGACCGGGTCGTACACACCGTCCTGCCCGTCAACAATAAATTCCTGCGGGATAACGTGAATAATTTTTCTGTCGGAGGGGAGAGCGACTTTTTTAGTATCTTCAATGAGACGATCTACATCCGCCTGTGTGATTTCCTGTTCGGGTCCGCTGATCGCAATGACTCCGCGGCTTTGAAAGCTCTGCACATGGTCACCCGCGATCCCCGCCACGACTGTTTGAATTTTCGCTCCCGATTGAAGCTCTGCTTCGCGAACCGCAGCTTGTATTGAGGCGATGGTCTTTTCAATATGCGTGATGACCCCCCGAGTCAATCCTTCGGATTTACTTTTGCCGATGCCGAGGATATTGATCTCGCCGTTCTCGCTTAGCGACGCAACAATCGCACACACTTTTGTCGTTCCGATATCCAGCCCAACATAGATATTTTCCATACTGCTTCCTTTTTCTCCGAATAATTCTTTCGGACTATGACGATTTCTTAATATTGTGGGAATCCGCCGGTTTCATCGATGAAACGATTACTTGGTCATCAAAACGGATGTCAATGTACCGTATGTCCTGAGAGCCTTGCTCAGCGACAAACTTTTTCCAGAAGGCGTCGAGTTTCACCATTTTCTTCGCCGCGTCGCCCCGACCGAATATGATCGGAACCCCGGTGTCTGCGGAATACAACACCATGTCGTGCCCGCTATGAATTCGCACCTCCGAGATCAGGCGAAAGAGTTCGCCGCCGACACGCCGGGCTGTTTCCAGCGCTTCGAGAGCAGCCAAAAGATCGGCATGTGTCGTCCGCTCTCCAACCGCTACGTCTGCAAGCGAATCGATCCCGCTGACGACGGGGAGGTCAAAAATCGACTGCGACGAAACGTGCGGGAGAACGTAGCCTTCTTCATCGATATACAACATGTCGGCCCTCCCCGGAATTGAGAGAAGGGCGATCGGCGTTCGCTCCTCTATTGAAATTCTAATCGTTGCCGGCGCATCTCTTGCCACTACCACATTTTTTACAAAATGATTCTGCTCAATATTTTTTTGAATCGAGATCAAATCGACGTCGTACATTTTTGTCTTCAGCGAAACCTGGGCGAGTTTCACCACTTCTTCCTTTGTCAAGATGCGCTCGCCTTCGACAATGATACCGCTCACTGTCAGATGCTCTTTCCATTGCATTGTTCCAAGCCATGCCGCAATGGCCAGAATGAAGAGGAGTGCGAACATTCCATATACTTTCTTTCCATGCGCACGCTGACGCGGTTGCTCAATGTTTTCTCCTTCTCTCATGTTGTCGCCTCGGCAATTTCTTCCTCCTCAAAGCCCACCAGCTTAACCTCCAGTTCAAGTTTTATGCCGCTGCGTTCGAATACCTTTTTTCGCGCAAGCCGCACCAGATCGAATACATTGCGCGCCGTCGCATCGCCGTGGTTGACGATGAAATTGCCGTGCCTGTCGGAAATCTGGGCGCGGCCGATTTGTTTACCTTTCAATCCCGCTTCTTCCACAAGTTTTGCGGCAAAAGCCCCTTCGGGATTTTTGAACATGCTCCCCGAATTTGGTAGATTCAGCGGCTGCGATTGATTGCGTTTCAACAAAAGCTCCCGGCGGCGTTTCAAAAGCTCCGATAAATTTCCCTGCGGCAGCTCGAACGACGCGTTCAACACTACGTCGCGGGAAAACCCTGAACGACGGTAGGAAAATCCGCCCTGCGCCTTTTTTATTTTCTGGATCGCATCATCCCTATAAATTTCTACTTCAACGAGATGGTCGGAAATTTCTCCTCCGTACGCTCCTGCATTCATAATCACCGCACCGCCGATTGTTCCTGGAATCCCGGCGAGCATTTCCACTCCCGCTTTTTCGTGTTGAATGCAGAAGTCGACGAATTTGCTCAAGCGAACGCCGGAACCGGCAACAATCAAGCCGCGCTCTATATTCACGGTTCCCATCCCTTCTTCGAGATTGATCGCAGCGCCCCGAAATCCACTGTCGCTGATAAGAAGGTTCGAACCTTTCCCGATAATCATAAACCGATAGTCGAATTTTTTAAAAAAGCGAACGACCTCAATCAGGTCGAATTTGTCGACTGGTTCTAAATAGAAATCTGCCGGGCCGCCGATCCGGAACGACGTGTACGTTGCAAGCGGCTCGGCAACTGCAACATGCCCACGAAAAACTTTTCGTATGTCTTCTACAGAAACCATTGAGGAATTATGAATTTTAAATTATGAATTAGGAATTGGTCTTTTAATTTTTAATACCTAATTCATAATTCTTAATTGCTCTAAGAATTCTTCTCCGTACTTCCAGATATCCCCGGCACCCATGGTGATTACAATGTCTCCCGGGCGAGTGCTCTTCTTCAAATACTCCGGAAGAAGTTTTTTATCCTGAATGTAATGGACATCTTTATGCCCGAACTGTTTTGCAGCGTTGGCGATCAATTCACCAGTAACGCCCTGAATCGGCTCCTCGCGTGCCGGATAGACGTCCGTCAACACAAGCACATCGGCAAGAAGAAATGCCTTTCCGAACTCTTCGTAAAAATCGCGCGTGCGCGAATAGAGATGCGGCTGAAATACGCATACGACCCTTCTTCGCCAGCCGGCTTTCGCGCCAGAAAGTGTCGCCCGGCATTCTGTCGGGTGATGGGCATAATCATCGTAGACTGCAATCCCGTTCACTTCACCTTTCTTTTCCCAACGACGATACACGCCGGTAAATTTTTCGATGCCCGCTTTGACTTTTGAGAAAGGAACTCCAAGTTGTAGACCAACCGCTATCGCCGCAAGGGCATTTTGGATGTTATGTTTCCCCGGAATCTGCAGCATTATCTTTCCAAGGTCTTCGGCCCCGCGCACGACAGTGAATGTGCTGACGTTTTCTTTATGTTGAATATCAATGGCTTGAATATCTGCCTGGGGAGTCAGCCCGTACGTCAGGAGTTTTTTCTTGTTAATCTGCGGCATGATGTCCTGGAGCGCGGGCTCATCAAGGCACAGCACGATGAAACCATAGAACGGTACCTTGTTTGCAAATTGAATGAACGCTCCCTTGATATCCTCAAGGTCCCGGTAACAATCAAGATGGTCTGTCTCGAGCGTTGTCAGGACGGCGATCGTCGGTGTAATGGACAAAAATGAACGGTCGAATTCATCTGCTTCAACAACAATAAAATCTCCTTTGCCGAGGCGTGCATTAGTCCCGCCAAGTCCGCTCAATTTTCCGCCGACGATCACCGTCGGATCAAAGCCCCCTTCTAACAGCACAAGGCTTACCATCGACGTTGTTGTGGTTTTTCCATGGGTTCCGGCGATGCCGATGCCGTATTTCAAGCGCATCACTTCTGCGAGCATTTCAGCGCGTCGTACGGTTGGAATCTTCCGCCGATTCGCCTCGACCAGTTCGGGATTTTCCATGCCAACAGCGGAAGAATAGACCAGCGTATCGACATCGGCGGCGATATTCTCAGCTTTGTGCCCTTCGTAGATCTTCGCCCCCAGCGATTGAAGGCGCTCCGTCACTTCGCTTAATGCCCTGTCCGACCCGCTTACTTTGAATCCCTGATCGATCAATATTTCCGCAATTCCGCTCATGCCGATACCGCCAATGCCGACAAAATGAATTTTCTTGATTGAGCTGAACATGTTCCCTTAATAAAGTTTTTTACAGAATTACCGAACGTTACCTTTCTTACCCCTTATCTCTTCCTTCCTATCTTTTACTCCGCACTCTAAACCTTTTCCGTTCGCCTTTTGGAACATGAGCGGCAACGCGCTCCATCTCCGCAATCAACTCTTTTTCCCGCTCATACCTACCGATGCGGACCCTGTATAATCGTCGGCGCCCTTTTACTTTAAAAACGATCACTTGAAATCTTCCCGCCGTCTGGACCATCCGTTCACGCCCGATGTGAAACCATTCAATCTCCGAGAACGGGATTTCCCTTCTCGTAAACTTGTGTTGAAAAACAATTCCGTTCTGCTCGATAATAAGCTTGCGGTCTCGAATTTTGTTGAGCACCAATGTCACGAAAGCTATTGCAACAAAGAATCCGATGATGTAAAGGATCGGGTCTCTAAACACCAGCGTAAACTCGTTCTCGATGAAACTTCCTTTCACCCCAGCGTATAAAATGAGCGTGACTAAATAGATCAGCGCCTGCTGATAATAGAAGTCGAGCTTGTATTTGAACTCTTTAGGAGGCATCTTTTTATTTTCGATTGACAATTTCCGATTTACGATTTTAAAAGACCTAACCCTAAGATTTTTTGAGCAATTTCCTTTCCGGCATCCGGTTTCCCAAGACGTAAGCTCTTTTTTCCCATATCGCTTCGCACTGTGTCATTTAAAAGAATTTCTTTCAGTGTGGATAATATTTTTGCGTCCAAATCTGTGTCCTTAATCATCACGGCCGCGCCTGCTTCGACCAAGGTCTGAGCATTGAGTTCCTGGTGTTTCGCTGCAGCGTGGGGATACGGCACCAAAACCGCCGGTTTTCCCAGACGTGTCAGCTCGGCTAGCGTTGTCGCACCGGACCGGCACAGGACGACATCCGCCGCGGCGTATGCATATTCCATCTTGTCGATGAATTTTCCGACCCACACATTTTTATTCCTTTTCGATCCATAACGATCAAAATCTTTTTCGCCGACCTGCCAGATCACCTGAATGCCCGATTGTATCAACTTTCCTATAATTTTGTCCATCGCCGAATTGAGCGATGCGGCGCCGAGACTTCCGCCGAACACAAGTAGCGTTTTATTATTCTGTTCAAGGTCAAAATATTTCAACCCATCGCTTGCGGAAATCTTACCGAGTGAGTCGCGTGTTGGGTTGCCGACTAATTCTATTTTTTTTGAGTCAAGACTCGGAAGCCATTTTTTTGTCGCTTCAAACGTGAGGAATACTTTTGAAACCCTTGACGCAACTATCCTCGTCGTCACGCCCGGATAACTGTTGCTCTCATGAACGACGGTCGGAATTTTCATCAACGATGCGACGGAGAGAATGGGCCCGCAGACATATCCTCCCGTCCCGACAACGACGCTTGGCCTTAATTTCCGAATGAGAAAGAACGACTGCACTATCGATACGACGATCTTCACGGGGAAGAGCAGGTTGTCAATGGTTAACCGCCGATGAAAGCCGCTGATCCAAATCGTATAAAATGCAAACCCTTTTTCGGGAACAACACGCGCCTCGATTTTATTTTTGGTTCCGACAAATGTAATACGCGCGTCGGGGCGAATTTTTCTTGTTTCTTCTGCGATCGCAATTGCGGGAAAAAGATGCCCGCCCGTTCCGCCGGCGGCAAAAAGTATCGAAGGCGGCTCTGAATCAATTGACATAGCTTTGTTCCCGGTTCATCCATTTGCTCTCTTTCCCTTTTCTCAATACACCTTTCCGACCGCTGGCTCGTTTACTTCTACCGGCATCGGTTCCGCGATTTCCTTCGTTTGCCGCGGATGTAAATCCGTGTGCGCTGAAATATTCAGCAGCACGCCGATTGCAAAAGATGAGAAGACGATTGCAGAACCTCCGTAACTGATGAACGGCATAGGCAATCCGGTCGTCGGAAAAACGCCGAGCGTGACGAGGGCATTGCCGAGAGCGTAAACGACAATCGTCGATGTGATGCCGATCGCTAAAAACTTTCCGAAATCGTCGGGCGCATTCTTTGCAATCTTAAAGCCACGCAAAAGAATTGTCAAAAAAAGAGCCATAAAAATTATCGTGCCGATAAGCCCGTATTCTTCTCCGATAATCGAGAAAACAAAATCCCCGTACGATTCCGGCAGAAAAAGATCGCGTTGTTTGCTTGCCCCCATTCCAACGCCGAATAGCCCGCCATTGCCAAAACCGATGATCCCCTGCCAGAGCTGATAATTTGCTTTGCTCGGCGCCGCGGTAGCGCTGTCGTGTCCGATAAACGACAGGATGCGTCTCATGCGATATTCTGCGCTGATCATGTACACAAATACGATCGGGATGATCGCCGACATTGAAAGGAAAATATGTTTAAACCGCGCACCGCCTGTAAACACCATCACCATCCCGAGAATAAAAATCATGGCACCGGTGCTGAAATTCGGCTGAAGCATCACTAGCACAACAACCCCTCCAACCCACAGCATCAGCGGTAAAAATCCCGTTTTAAAATCATACAGCTTCGTCCCTTTTGTGGCAAGAAGCGCGCTCAGATGAAACACGAGAGCAAACTTCGCTGCTTCGGAAGGCTGCAGGTTGAATCCGCCGAAACTGAGCCACCGCGCAGCTCCTTTTATTTCACCGCCAATGGCCAAGGTAAAGAATAAAAGGACAAGGCAGGCGATAAGGGCAAATTTTGTCAGCTTTTTGTAATATTTGTAATCGATGCTCATCGCGATGAACATCGTCGCAAGGCCGACAAGCACTTTGAGGATGTGCTTGTTGACCAGCCCGTTTGTCGCTCCGTATTTTTGAAGCGCCCATGTCGACGAAGCGCTGTAAACCACTACAGTGCTCGCCACCATCAAAAAAAGGACGACGATGAGAATGACCCTGTCAATATGGTTTCGCTGCGCCTGCATTTATTTCGTTTCCAACGAATGGACCGTCGCTTTAAATACTTTTCCGCGTTCTTCAAAGTCTGTAAACCAATCAAACGATGTGCACGCTGGTGAGAGGAGTACAACGTCGCCCCGGCGGGCGAGCGAAGTTGCAACCTCAACTGTCTTCTTCATCGAGGCAATATTTGGAATGTCCATCCCGACTGCCTCCACGCGGCTAACGGGGACTATGCCGGAAAAATTTTGGACGATTTTTTCCGCTGAATGTCCGACCGCGACGATAGCCCGGACGTTTTTCTTTACAGCTGCAATCATTCCTGAATAATCATTTCCCTTGTCTTTCCCGCCGAGAATCAACACAATCGGTTCCGAAAAAGCACTTAACGCCCGCATCACCGCCTCGACGGTCGTCGCTTTAGAATCGTTCACGTATTTCACCCCGTTCACTTCCCGCACAAATTCCTGACGGTGTTCTACACCTTTAAAATTTTTGAGGGTAGAGCGGATGTACGCAGAAGTTACGCCCATTGTTTGCGCTGCGAGAGTCGCCGCCATTGCATTCTGTAGATTATGTTCGCCTTTGATACTGATTTGAGTCGCTTCAATAATCTCCCACTTTTGTCCGCCAACAACGGTTCTCAGGATGCCGTGGTCGAGGAAAGCTCCGTCATTTATCTTTCGCGAAGTGCTAAATGGAACCATCTTACACTTTGCACTTTTAACTTTTAACTGAGTTAACTCATCATCCGCGTTATAGATGAGAACATCATTCGCTGTTTGGTTCATGAATATTCGCGTTTTTGAGTCAGCATATTTTTCCATTGAATTTTCGTACCGGTCCATGTGATTCCGCGTAATGTTGAGAATGACCGACACGTTGGGGTGAAATGACTCGATACAATCGAGCTGAAAACTGCTCACCTCCAGAACAACAACATCTGTCTCAGCCACATCCAAAACGAAATTTGAGAATGCCTCGCCAATGTTGCCCGCAACAACATGTTTTTTCTTTGCATCGCTGAAGATCCTTCCTAACAATGTGGTTGTTGTCGTTTTGCCGTTGCTGCCGGTAATGGCAACAATCGGCGCTTTACAAAACCAACTTGCGACTTCCAGCTCGCTTACAACGCTGATGCTGCGCTTTTTTGCTTCGAGAACAACGGGAGTATCGCTCGGCACTCCCGGACTGAGAACCATCAATGAACAATCGAAAACACGCTCGGTATGTTTACCGGTTTCAAATGCGATGTTTTCTTTTTGTAATTCTGAAACGCTTTTTTCAAGTTTTGATACATTTTGCCGATCGCTGACAAACACCTGCGCGCCGCTCCGCGTAAGTAATCGCGCCACCCCTACACCGCTGCGGGCAGCCCCAATGACAGAAATTTTTTTGTTGCGTAGCTGTGATAGTTCCATTGGGATCGCCTGGATTTCCCAGATTCAGCGCAGATTGTCCCGAAGGGATTCCTTTGGAACTAATTCCTCAGATTTAATCATGGATTATTTATTCGTCGCAAAATTATTTCACTTCTTCTTGCGTTCATCTGCGCGATCTGTAATCTGAGCACAATCTGCGCAATCAGCGAAATCATTATCGTACCTTGAATGTCGCAAGGCTGACAATCATCAACAGAATCGCGATGATGTAAAAACGCGTAACAATTTTCGGCTCCGGTATTCCCATCATTTCAAAGTGGTGGTGAATGGGCGCCATGCGGAATACGCGGCGGCCTTCGCCGTATTTTCGCTTCGTGTATTTGAAATACAAGCGTTGAATAATCACCGATACGGTTTCGATAAAAAATATTCCGCCGAGAATAGGGAGAATCAGTTCTTTCTTGATCATCACGGTGATCGCCCCGATGGCACCGCCGAGCGCGAGCGATCCGGTGTCCCCCATAAACACCTGTGCCGGATACGAATTGAACCAGAGAAAGCCAAGGGCCGCTCCTACTAATGCCGCGCAATAAATAACAAGCTCGCCGTTTCCACGGAGATAGATGATATTAAGATAGTGGCTGAATTCAATGTTCCCGGAAATGTAGCTAATGACCGCCAGCGTTAACGCGACAATGCCGACGGTGCCGATTGCAAGCCCGTCAAGCCCGTCTGTAAGATTCACTGCGTTCGACGTCGCCACGATAATAAACACGACGACCGGGATATACATGAAGAAAAAATCGAAATTAAGATTCTTAAAGAACGGTACCGTTGTGATCGTGTTTGCGTTCATCGCCTTCAACTCCGGGGAAAAATACATCGCGGCTCCTAACACGATTCCGACCGACACCTGACCCACAATTTTATACCAGCCGATGAGCCCTTTCTTTTTTTTCTTCACGACTTTCAGATAGTCATCGAAGAACCCTACAAGGCCGAGGCCGGTTGTGACAAAAATGATCAGCAGCACATACATGTTTTTAAGGTCGCCCCACAACAGCGTCGGGATCAATACCGAACCGAGCACAATGAGGCCTCCCATCGTCGGAGTGCCCGCTTTACTGAGATGGGTTTTCGGCGCTTCAAGCTTTGCTGCTTCTCCAATTTGATGTTTCTTCAACGCGGCGATAATTTTTGGACCAATCCAAAAGCTGATAATAAGTGCTGTGACTGCCGCAGCTGCCGAACGAAACGTCAAATACCGAACGATACCGAACCCTGGCGGATGATAAAGCCTTTCAACAAGATTCAAAAAATAATAAAGCATGTTTGCGTACTTTACCGTTTAAATTTGTGCCGTCACTTCTTCCATTTTCATTCCGCGCGAACCCTTAATCAGCACGGCATCTCCTGGAGCGACCTGACTCTTCAGCGATGCGATAAGTGCCTCCTTCGATTCGAAATGTTCTGCAAAGGCCAGCTTCGACGCTTCATGCGTGAACCGAGAGAGCGGGCCAAACGTCAGGAGAAACTCAAACTCCAGATCGCTTACTGCAAGGCCGATTTTCGCATGTTCGTTCTCGGCCTTTTCTCCGAGTTCAAGCATGTCTGCAAGGACGACAATTTTTTTCCCGTCAACCTTCATCGATTGAAGCGATCGTAACGCAGCAAGAACCGAATCGGGATTGGCATTATAAGTATCGTTAATAATAGTGATGCCACTTCTCCTGATGACTTCCATTCGCTTGCTGGCTCCGACGTATTGTTGAATTGCCGAAATTATTTTTTTTTCCGGAACCTTGAACTCCACCCCGACTGCCGTCGCTGCAAGCGCGTTTGAAACGTTATGCAACCCCGTCACGGAGAGACAAACGTCGCTTGTTTTCTTTTTTACGGCGAGCTCAAACAAAGGCTGGCCTTTTTCATTTGTGCGAACATGGCGCCCCTGCACATCCGACGTTCGGGCCAATCCGTAGCTAAGCGAGTGACGAACTTTCTTCCCCGCTCTCACGAGATAACCGTCGTCCGCATTAATGAACGCAAAGCCTTTCGCGGAAATCTTAGCAAACAATTCCGTCTCTTCTTTCGCTACTCCGCGCTCATCGCCGAAAAATTCCAGATGCTCTTTGCCGATATTTGTCACGAGGGCATGGGTCGGCTCGACAATCTTGCTCAGGTATTTCATTTCGCCAAAATGATTCGTGCCGAGTTCGAGAACGGCGATATCATGTTTTGACGTCAACCGGAAGAGCATTTGCGGCACGCCGATATGGTTGTTAAGATTTCCCTCGGTGCTTAAAACAGAATATGCGGATCTTAGCACTGCGCTGATCATTTCTTTTGTTGTAGTCTTCCCATTGCTGCCGCCTATCGCTATCACGGGAATAGAAAACTTCTTTCGATAAATATTTGCCAAACCACCCAGCGCTTTAATGGTATCCGGAACAACCACAACGGCGCTCTCCAAACGCTTCGACAACTCATGATTCTTTTTTTCCCACGCCGCATCCACAATAACCACAGCAGCATTCCTTTTGACGACATCTTCAATAAACTTATGCCCATCAAAATTTTCCCCCCGTAACGCAAAAAAAATATTTCCCGGTTCAATCGTGCGAGAATCGGTTGAAACGCCGGTAATTGTCTTATTCTTCAGCGTCTCCTTGTTGATGATTTCTGCCTGCCCAAGTTTTTGAAAGTCTTTCAGGGAGAGTTTCATGATGATCGCGATGTAATGTATTCCTGAACAACTTCCCTGTCGCTGAAATGATGTTTTGTTTTCCCGATTATCTGATAATCTTCATGCCCTTTGCCTGCAATAAGTACGACATCTCCCCGTCGAGCCATGGAGAGCGCTCCGGTAATTGCACGACGCCTGTCAGGCTCTACAAACAACTCGTTCTTGCGATGAACTCCTGCCAGAACATCGTTGATGATTGCATTGGGATCTTCAGAGCGCGGGTTATCGGACGTTACAACCGCAACATCGCTCAATGTGTCAACGATTTTCCCCATCACGGGGCGTTTCGTCTTATCTCTGTCGCCGCCCGCACCGAACACGGTGACGATTTTATTTGAAGCTTGCGCCGGTAAAACATCACGAATCGTCATTAGACATTTTTCCAGGGCATCGGGCGTATGTGCATAATCGATAATCGCCGACCATCCGTCGGGGGAGAGCATCCGCTCAAAGCGTCCGGGCACAGAAGTGAACGATGCAACGCTTGCGTAGATGGACGCCGCCGGAATTCCTAGCGCAATACCGGCAGAGCAAGCTGCAAGAATGTTGTAGACATTAAACCGTCCAACCAAATGAGAGCGGATTTCGATTTCTTCTTTGTGATGCCGAAGTACGAATGTTGTGCCGTCGATCGAGAGTGAAACGTTATTAGCGCTGACATCGGAGGCCCCGTTGACACCATATGTGATTACGGAAGCGCGTGTTCCCTTGACAATTTTTAACCCTGCCGCATCGTCAGCATTCGTAACTGCTCGGCTTGATGATGGGAGGCAATCAAAAAGAATTTTCTTGGCCTGGAAATAATTTTCCATTGTGCCGTGATAGTCGAGATGGTCCTGGGTCAAATTTGTAAATACCGCCGCTGAAAACTCGAGGCCGTAAACGCGGTCCTGATGAAGCGAATGCGATGATACTTCCATAACAACATGTGTGCATCCTTTCCGGACCATGGTTGCAAAGAGCTTGTGCAGTTCAAGGGATTCCGGCGTTGTATGCGTTGCGGGGTATTTTTCTCCCCCCACCATATATTCTATTGTCCCGATCAAGCCGACTTTACCCTGCATCGTCGGGCTGCTTAATTCGAGCAATTGCTTGATGAGGTATGTCGTTGTCGTTTTCCCGTTTGTTCCTGTCACACCGATTAGCCGCAATTGTTTTGCAGGATGACCGTAGTAATTCGCGGACATAACGGCAAGGGCTCTGCGCGAGTTGGCGACAACGATCTTTACGACCCCCGCGTGCATGAAAAACGAGTCGGGAAGGGACGAATCGTTTTCCATTACAACAGCTTTCGCACCGCTGGATACCGCTGAATCGATATGTTTGTGACCATCGCTGGCCGCGCCTTTTATGGCGATAAACATATCGCCTTGCTGGACTTTCCGTGAGTCGTATTGCAAGCCGCCAATCTCGACATCATGCGTCACCACCATACCGCCGTACGTGGTTTGAAACATCTTGGTAACTGTCACGCCTTCTAACAACGATGATAACGTCATGTTTTCGTTCTTCGAATCAATACAGCTGGGCCGTTGCCAACGGCTTCGGCTCGCATATCAAAATTACTCTTTCCCCCTGCTTTGCCGGCGTATTTGAGTCAGGGGATTGATGGACAACAACTCCGGAACCGACGACAGCAACGTCAAATTTTTCGGCCGTCAGTGTGTTGATTGCTCGCCGCAGGCTCAAGCCGTAAAGATCGGGAACAACAATTCCTCCGTTAAGCGGTGTGCCGCTCGACTGACTTAGAATTAATTGCACTATTTCTCCGGGGCCAATTTCTTTCCCGGCTTCGGGAACCTGTCGACTTACGACGTCTCCGTCACCGACCGTGCTGGAGCGAAAGCCATTGCTTTTCAGGATCTCTTCAGCCGCTGTTCGCTGAAGATGTGAAACGTCCGGTACCTGAGCGAGCGGCTGGGATTCATCGCTAGCTTTTTCTGCAAAAGCAGCTCGCGAAAATAGTCCATTGTTGTTGATGATTTGCTGCGCGATCGCCTTGAATACCGGAGCGCTTGCAAGGGCGGCAGTATACCCTCCAGCCGTCGGGTTTTCCATAATTACCAAGCAGACAAGCTCGGGTTTCTCTGCAGGGAAAAATCCGACAAACGTCGCGTTGTAATTTCCCGAGGCATACTTTCCGTCGAGATAGTTGCGCGACGTTCCCGTTTTTCCTGCAATGGTTATCCCCGGAATTCTTGCCGCTTGGCCGGTCCCCCTCTCAACAACGCCGATAAAAAAATCTCTGAGTGTGTTTGCGGTTTCTCCGGAAATCACTCGCCGAATTTTTTCCGGACGGCCGGTATAGATCACATCTCCGGTCTCATCCATTTCTTTCGAAATAACATACGGCTTCATAAGAATGCCGCCGTTTGCTACTGCACAGTATGCCGCGGCAATTTGAAGCGGCGTCACTGCGACCTCATACCCGAAGGCAATAGAGTTAAGGGTTGCTCCAGACCACTCAACAGGTTTTTTCAACTCCCCGCTTGCTTCTCCGGGAAGTTCAACTCCGGTCGGCATACCGAATCCGAAATCGCGCGCTTGCGTGTAAAGCCGCTCTGCGCCGATGATGTCGCTCGCCTTCGCCATCACGATATTGCTCGACAACTCCATCCCTTGCTGGAACGTGATCATTCCGCTTTCATGGGTATCGGTGATTAATCGAAACTTGCCTCCGTTGAGCGGAACTTTATATTTTCCGTGCTCGGCAAAAAACATCTGACCGGGAGCAATCAATTTATTTTCCAATGCTGCCGATGCCGTTACTACTTTAAACACTGAGCCCGGTTCAAACATATCGGAGACCGCCCGAGCTCTCAACGTCTGCACATCTGTATGAGCGACATCGTACGGATTAACGCTCGGGATATGGGCCATCGCCAGCACTTCACCGGTATTCGGATTAAGAATCATGGCGAGCCCGGCAGTTGCCTTTGTCCGTTCAACCCCTTTTTTTAGCTCGTCTTCAAGGATGGATTGATACCCAACATCGATTGTCAGTGCGATTGAATGCCCATGGACAGGTTCCTGGCGGGGATAATCCGCCGAGGGACGCTGGCGTCCCATGCCATCCCGCTGCATAACGACAAAGCCGTCAACCCCGCGCAATTCTTTGTCGTACGAATACTCTATTCCGCTGATGCCAACGTTATCAACGTTGGTGCAACCGATGACCTGACCGCCGATATTATCGTAATGATACAACCGTTTTGGCTCACTTAATTCCGCAACGCCTTCCAACGAGTTTGCCTGAAGACGCTTGGCAACCTCGGGGCTCACGTGACGCTCAAGCCAAACGAAACGCTTCTCGTCCTGCATTTTCTGAAGATAGAATTGCTCCGGTTTTCCGAATACTCTCGAAAATTTCTTTGCAACGGCAGCGGCTCCGTCGCCGACTATTTTCGGATCTGCGGCATAAGAAAAAAACATCGAATTCGAAACAAGAATATTCCCCCGCCGGTCGTAAATATTTCCCCGCGTTGACGGCAATACAATTTTGACTTCGTACTGTTTCCGGGCAATCGCTTGGTATTTGCCCGAGTCTATGACCTGGATTTGCACCAAGCGAAAGGCCGCAATGACGAAAGCCATCAACAGGACGATCTTTGTTGTTAGCAAGCGGGCCGGATGGTTGACGGATCCCGTCTTCGGTTGTCCTAAATTCTCGCCCGATTTATTTTGCGCGCCGAAACCGAACATAGCTATTTCTTTGTCACCTCTTCAATCTTGTCCTGGTCTACTTCAAACCACACCGGCGGCTCTTTCGGGTTGGTCAACCCTATTTCTTCCTTTGCCATCAGGCTGATCCTGTCGAGGCTCGATTTACGTGCAATCTCGGCTTTCAGAACTTCAGTATTGCTGACAATGGAGTTGTACCGGTTGTTGAGATCGTTTACTTCCTTCATCAGCTGATTCACTGCGATGACATTTCCCGTATACAGCAAGCTTAACGCGGCGAGCAAAAAAAGTGCGCTGACGATATTAAACGTCGAGTGCTTTCGCCGAACTGCTTTTCTGTTCTGCCGGATTTCATTGGTTGAAGCCGCAGCATGTTGCCCGGAAATAACATTCCCGTTGTAGATGTACCGTCCGTCGGAGACTGTGGAAGTGCTTAATGGAGAAGTATGCTCATTGTAAATGCGCGCCATCAGATTCTCTCTGCAACTCTCATTTTAGCGCTCCGCGAGCGCGGGTTTGACAATTGTTCTTCACGAGTAGCCACGATAGGTCTTTTCGTCAGAACCCTGAGTGTAGGAGTCGCCGGAATGTCTGGCACAAGTTTGTGCCCGGATGGAATAACCGTAGCGGACTGTTCCATGAATAAATTCTTCACAATTCTATCTTCAAGTGAGTGGTAGGAAATCACTACAATGCGGCCGCCGCTCGCAAGGAAGCCAATCGCCCCATTCAAAGCCTGAGAAAGGGAGTCGAGCTCGTGATTTACTTCAATCCTCAACGCCTGGAAAACACGGGCTAACGTTTTCATTAAAAATTGCCCGAAAACCTTTCCTTCAATAATGGCTGCCAAATCGCCTGTCGTTTCTATCTTTTTCACCCCCCGGTGTTCTACGATCGCCCGGGCAATTTTTCGGGAATTCCTCTCCTCGCCATACTTCCAAAAAACATCAGCCAGCTCTTCGTCCGAGTATGTGTTAATAATCGTTGAAGCATTGAAAGACTGGCGACGGTCCATCCTCATATCCAACACATCGTTTTTGCGAAACGAAAACCCCTTGCTTCCCTCATCCAACTGAAACGATGAGACGCCAAGGTCGAGCAACATGCCTTGAATTGAGGAAATATTATGCGATTGAAGAATGGACCTGATGTTGGCATTATTATCGTGGGTAAAGACGACCTTGGATGAAAAACGCTGCAACCGTTTTTCGGCCTCCATATGCGCATCCGCGTCGGCATCAATACAGATAAGTGTTCCGAACGGATAAATTTTATCTAAAATATTTTCGGCGTGACCACCGCCGCCGAGTGTACCGTCAACATACACGCCGTTTTGCGTGGTGATAAGGAACTTAATGACTTCATCCCGCAGCACCGGAATGTGATATGGACTGCTCACATGATTTGGCGAAATTATTCCTGCGACGGTTTGAAGACTGTCGCGGCGACACTTTCATAACTCTCGTTCTGCGATTGCGCCGTCATATACTCATTGTAGACCTTCGGATCCCAAACCTCGATACGTTCCAGCATTCCCAGTATCAGAACTTCGTTCTCGATCTTTGCGAACTGAAGGAGTTCTTTAGGGATAATTATTCGGAATTGCCCATCAAGCTGACTTTCAGTAGCATACTGTAAAAGGGTACGGGTGACGTACCGATGACGGGGATCCGCGGGAGAAAGCTGACGCAACGAGTGTTCGACTTTGATCCATTCGTCGTTAGGGTACAGAAATAGACAAGTTTCGAACCCTCGGGTGATGATAAAAAGGTCGTTTGCTTCGGGGGAGAGATTTTTCCGCATTTTCGCGGGAATATTTATCCTCCCTTTGCTGTCCACAGAGTAAGAATACGATCCTTTAAATGATGACATAAGAACCCACGGCTTTCAGAAAATCCTCTAAAACAACACGATTTGAGAAGCTAAATTCCCCACTTTTACCCACTATGATGCACGAAATTTATGGATTTAAGACTTAAAGTCAAGTGAAAACTGAAGAAAATTGAGGGTTTTTTGAGGGGTGTGACGGAGATACGTATGCTATGGGGTGATTAGGTGATTATATACCCACCAAACAAGAGCCACAAACTCGGCCTTTGTTTGACCAGCGGGGGGATTTATGAGTAGGGAGGATTGGTTTAAGGTGATTGCAGTTATTGCAATGGTGGGAAGCTGGATTTCGCTTATCCGTTTAGAATACCTTTACCCCTTTGCCAAAAAGCAGAGCAAGAGCCGGTATTCGTTTTTACGACGATTTTATAGACGCATGTTAGGTCGAGAGGAGTAATGTCAATTTCATATAAAGCGTTATCGTGAAGAACGGCTTTGAATTGTAAAAATTCTTCTGATGGGTGATACCATTTTACGTTTACGCGATTAAATAGATTTCGGAGTGATTTTTTGCGAAGATATATTTTTTCGACAATAGTGCCATCGGGGGATGTAGTGGCAATGTTCAGAAAAAGGTGAGTAGGCGGAAATGGATCAATGGCATTTATTATTTTGGGTTTTCTGATTCTATGTTGTTTGCGTTGTTGATATATGCTGTATCCAGCCATTAGAATTGCGATGGCGGACGCCCATTCACTTAAAGAGAGTTCAAAAATCCGAAAGGCACCCTCTGGTTTTTGTAAC
The DNA here is from genome assembly GCA_049578505.1 of Bacteroidota bacterium. Classification (GTDB taxonomy): domain Bacteria; phylum Bacteroidota; class Ignavibacteria; order UBA10030; family UBA8401; genus JAGVPT01. The sequence continues at coordinate 40,252 of JBAUMC010000020.1, forward strand.
ATTACAATGGAGAGAATTTATCTTACCTATGCTTTTTTGATTTCGGAGCGTTTCACGTTGACAATGCGTCTCATCGCATCATCAAAGCTCATTTCGAGCTTGAGAGGCTTTTCACGCTTGGCTATCGTTTTCGGTTTTTGTGTCTTGGGTTTTTTCATTGGCTTCGTCTGGAAATTGTTTAATGCAAAAACCAACTAACGCAAACGTTGCGTCTATGATCTCAGAAATATACTCGTTTAGTTCGTCTAACGGGACTGGTTCTTCTATTGGCATAGAAAACTCTCCGAGCTGTTTTCGTGGCATTTTACTTCGTATGGCTTCATCGCCATCACCCTTGAAAAGCCACACGGCATGTAAATACCCATTTCGCTTTTCGAAGATTTCTGAAATTTTTCCCCTTATTCTTTCATACGGAGAAATGGCGGCGGGATCGGTTATTCTTAATCTAATTATTACATCTAATATTTTGAGTAACAATTTCTGATCTTCGCCTGCAAATATAAAGTAGCTAGTGGCCTTATCAAATTTGCCGATAGATTGAATAAACTTAAAAATGTGCCTTTCAAGTAAGTTTGTATAGGCAGAAATTTCACCTAGTGCTATGAAATATTTTTCTTTTTGAGATTTATCCAATGATTGAACTTCCTTCGGACGATCAATTAGCGTCTTTTATCCATACGAAATTAAGTGGAGTTCTGGTCAATGATTTCGATGCCGATCATTTAGAAAAAATTAAGGAATTTCTATTCTCGTTTGTTCAGAAATACGTTCTACTTAACCAACAAGCCGTTTGTGAGTCAACCGTCCAGAGCAATGAGCAAGAAACTCCATAAAACTGTCGTTACAAAATTGACGAAAAAGATTTTGTTTGTCAAGGATAGGCCGTGACCAGCAGGGAGACATTTTGAGAAATAATGCAAATGGATTGGCATTGTTACTTTCTTTCCGAGTTCCGTAAGGAATGCCTTCGGCAAAAGAAAGTAACCAAAGAAATCTTTCGTCCGAAGGACCCCTTTGGGGAAATCGTAACGCACGGATTCAATCCCAATCGCACATGCCGTCAATTTCGGTGCTCATAGATCAATGAACATGCTGAAATTGTGCTCTAGCACCGAAATTAAAACGCTTCGATTGAATCCTACCCACCCGCACACCCAACGATTTCGATTTATTGTAAACGCCGGCTGAGGAAAATTCTCGGAATCGGCGGCGTTGTGCGAAGGCAAGCGATGCGTACGTTGAGAAAACGGCTCATTAAAGGACAAACATAGCTGAGCCGTTTTCTCCGGCTTGTGCGGGGGAAGCATCGCTAGGGTTCCGATTCCGAGAGGCTCTCTTTGCTTCTTTCTCTGGCAACAGAGAAAGAAGAAGTAGATCGATCAAGAGTCTGCCATCGAAACTGAGTCACGGCCAATTACAATATCTTGCGGGACTGCAATTCTGTCTGGAGCTGGGAAACACCCTTAAAAACAATCCCTTCTATACCGCATTCCTTGGCAGCAGCTATGTTCTCCTCAATATCATCAATGAAAAGAAGAGCGGATGGCTCGACCGCTAAATCACGAATAACATATTGATACACCGCGGGGTCGGGCTTGGTAGCCCCAATTTGAAACGATAGATAACGTTTAGAGAACTTTTTGATGATGGCCGTTGTATCGAGCGATCTTTGAAAATGTGTCGGACTTGTGTTGCTAAGAATTGCGGTCTGATATTTCGCTTGTACCGCGTTTACAATGGGAATGATCGCTGAATTCTCTTCCCGGATGATTGCATTCCATGCATTCACCAATTGCATCCTGGTGTACTTGCCTTTAAATACTCCGTCAACTGAATCGAAAAATTGCTCCGTGCTAATTCGCCCCGTCTCGTAAGCTTTCGCCATTCGCTCAATCGCCCTCTCATCGGCATAATTTGTACGACCCCGTTCGATTCCGAGCTCTCGTGGAAACGATTCAAAGTCGATATCGACAAGCACCCGGCCCATGTCGAAGATGACGGTGGTAATTTTATTCACATGTAATCCTGCTTCTATAATTGTTCCAATAGTTTTTGAGTTTCGAGGATGCGATCAGGGCCTGCATCATTCGTGAGAGTGGTGTGGACCAATAATTGCCTTCCCTCTTGATTCAATTGAATTTTATGCGTGCGTATCTCTCCGGCTTTTGCCATAATGGACTGAAAGCTGCCGTTTTCATAAAACTCTTTTTCCGTGTCCGGGGGGAAATAGAGCCGCAGCGTGTGCTTATTCAACTCGATCTTTCGAAAGCCCGCTTTTGCCGCGAGCACACGGAGGCTTGAGAGCCTAAATAGATTCTCTACCTCTTCTACCGAAGAGCCGAATCGATCAATGAGTTCCAAGCGGATATCGTCCGCTGCTTTAATTGTTTCAGTTTTATACAATCGCCGGTAAATATCTAAGCGCTCGGCATCATCTTCAACATAAAATTCGGGGATGTACGCATCGATGTCGGCTTCGATAATGGTATCTGTCCGCGTTATCGGTGTTCCCTTTTGCTCTCCCGAAAATAGCTCTGAAAATTCCTGATTTTTTAGTTCACTGACCGCCTCCTCCAGTGTTTTTGTGTACATCTCAAAACCCATTTCCATAATAAACCCGCTTTGTTCCCCCCCAAGCATATTCCCCGCCCCCCGAATTTCAAGGTCGCGCATTGCCAAGTTGAAACCCGATCCTAGCTCCGTAAATTCCTCGATCGCCTGCAACCGCCGGAGGGTTGCTTTCGGAAGGATAGAAATCGGCGGGACGAGCAAATAGGAATACGCCTGGCTGTTTGAGCGGCCCACCCGGCCCCGCAGTTGGTACAGCTCCGCAAGCCCGAACCGGTCAGCCCTGTTGATGATAATCGTGTTCACATTTGGAATATCCAACCCGGACTCGATAATTTTAGTCGCAACGAGAACGTCGCATTTCCTTTCAAGAAAATCCAACATCACCCTTTCCAGTTCATGTCCCTTTAACTGGCCGTGAGCTACACGGAACCGTGCCTCCGGAATATATTCCTGAAGAGTCGCTGCAAATGAATCGATATTTTCCACCCGGTCATTGACGATATAAACCTGTCCCCCCCGATGTAATTCTTTCAATACAGCTTCACGAACTATCTTTTTATCGAATTGAGCTATTTCCGTGTAGATGGGAAGCCTGTTTCGCGGGGGTGTATTGATAATGGAAAGATCGCGGGCGCCCATCAAAGAAAAATGGAGCGTTCGCGGAATCGGCGTCGCCGTAAGGGTCAGCGTATCGACGTTCGAACGGAGCGTGCGTAGCTTTTCTTTCGCCGCTACGCCAAAACGCTGCTCTTCATCGATGACCAGTAATCCGAGGTCTTTGAAGTGGACATCTTTCGATAGTAATCGGTGCGTACCGATAACGATGTCGACCGTGCCGTTCCCAAGCCCCTCGATAATCCCCGCCTGCTCTTTCGCGCTTTTGAATCGCGAGAGCGATGCAATGCGGACCGGGTATCTGTTCAGTCTGTCGGAAAAAGTGGTGAAATGCTGTTGAGCCAAAATCGTCGTGGGAACAAGAACGGCGGCCTGTCTATTATTGAGGACCGCTTTAAACGCAGCTCGCACGGCGATTTCCGTCTTGCCAAACCCGACATCCCCGCAAATCAACCTATCCATTGGACTGGCGCTTTCCATATCTTTCTTTACTTCGGCTGTCGCAGCAGCTTGATCTGGAGTGTCTTCAAACATAAACGAAGCTTCCATTTCTTTTTGCCAGTGCGTGTCGGGCGAAAATTGAACGCCTTCCTCATTTTTCCGCTTTGCATAAAGAACAATGAGGTCGCGTGCAATATCTTTGATTTTTTTCTTCGCCCTGGCTTTCAGCTTTTCCCACTCGCCCCCGCCAAGCTTGTTGAGCTTGGGCGTATGACCTTCTGCCGAAGAATATTTTTGGATGCGATTGATGTAATTCAGGTTGACAAAAAGAATTCCCTTCTCATCGTACTCGAGTCTTGCAACTTCCTGCTCTGTCCCCCGAATCGAAATTTTCTCAAGCCCTAAAAATTTTCCGATGCCATGGTCTACATGAACAACAAAATCCCCTCGGCGAAGCGCGTGAAGCTCTTTCGGCGAAATTCCTCTGAAACGACGGCGTTGTGGAGTGCCCCGGCGTTTGATCCGTCCGAAGATTTCATGCTCCGTAAAAAGAGCGATGCGAGCGGGAGGATAGAGAAATCCTGAATGGACCGTTTCCGAGATATAATTGACCGGCGGTAAGACTGAACCGAGGGTATTCGATTCGCGTTGATCATCGTCAGCGATCACTTGAGGCATCGAATCGTTATGCTGTTCGACCGCTTCTTCGATTAATTCTTTAATGCGCTCCGATTCTTCCGCCGTATCGGAGGCGACATTGATCTCGAATTTTTTCTCCGCCAGTTTTCCAGCTTGTTGGAGAAGTATTTTAATGCTGCCGTTCGTGGGCGGCTGAGGTGTCGCTTGAAAATCGATGAACGGCCCGGTCGAGGATTTGCTGATGACCGAGTGAATGAACGATGGGAGTGTTCGAAATTTTTCCTCTATCTCCTTGAACGAATAATCGAGAGCGGCCCCTTCCGCTTCGAGCTCTTGAATTTCTCTCTCAATAAGCCCAAGATCTTCGCTAACAAGAATCGCTTGCGGCATAAAGAAGTCTACAAAAGAGACTTTCTCAGCGCGGGCTACGGAGGGGGCTGCGCCATCCGGAGGATCTTTTCTTGAGACCATTTCCGAAATATTCGGAACAATGCTTACACTTTGCAGTTCGCGGATCGAGCGTTGGGATAGCACATCGAATTCGCGGATCGATTCAATCGTGTCACCCCAGAACTCAAGCCGCACCGGGTTATCGCCGATAAACGGGAATATATCGACGATGCCGCCGCGGACGGCAATATCCCCATACGTTTCGACAAGAGGCTTCCGCTCAAAGCCGCGCTCGGTAAGCTTTGCAATCAGCATTTCGAAGCCCGTTTCGGTGTTGGCGGAAAGCTCAATAGTTGCCCGTATGAATTGATCCCGCGGGGGTACGGCAAATGCCATGGAAGCTGCGTGTGCGACATAAATGCCGGGGAGCTGCGCGGATAACGCCTTCAGCGATTCAACCTGGCTGATTGTCGCCGTCATATCGAGCGGTTGGGCCCCGTGAATCGATTCAACCGCGAACAAGTGAACGTTTGCTTCCGAAACCAACTGAGAACAATCGTCGCTCAGTTTTTCGGCCAAATCTTTTTCCGGGACAACAAGAAGGATTTGTCCTTGAAACTCCTCAAACAGGTATGCCGCGATAAATGCCCAGAGCGACCCGGAAACTCCGCGAAGATATACCGGTCCCGGCGGAGTCGGTTCCGCAACGCTTAAGCTCTGAAATTCAGCTGAAGAAAATATTTTCTTTTTTACATCGGTAAGCATAGACTGTCCATTATAAACGCAAAAACCCCTGCCCATGAATCTGAACGCAATTCATCAGCACGGTAAAAGAAGGTACAAAAAATCCTGGAGAGTTCAAAAACCGGTGGAATTCATGTACTGGCTCAATTTGTCATTCCCGCGAAAGCGGGAATCCAGTATCGTGTTTTTTTTTGTATAATGGATGCCCACTTTCGTGGGCATGACATATTTTTTCTCAAATTGAGCCAGCGCCAGAATTCAAGCAGATGTCGAACTTACGTTTTCTGCTGCTTCTTTCTCGCGGCGGGGAACAGGACGTTGTTAAGAATAAGCCTGTAACCGGGAGAATTCTTGTGAAGACTCAAATCTGTAGGAGGTGCGCCGACAGCGTGCTGGTAATCTTCCGGATCGTGCCCGCCGTAAAATGTGAATGTCCCTCGTCCGTAGTTGCCGTGAATATATTTCACCTCTTCGGTTCCTTCACGCTCGGCGAGGATTGTCACGCTTGGTTTTATCAAACTTTTTTTGAACGCGGTCGTCTGCCCCATGAAGCCCTTAATTACGTTCACATGGTTTTGCGTAAGCATCGTCGGAACGGGGTCGTACTTCGCCGAGAATTCAAAGAGCGTGAAATAGTCCGTGTTGGGGTCGCGCAGCGGAACTGGATCGCTCGGGGGAATGTCGATATCGGAATATTCGTACCTCAGGGGATTCATCTCCAACGTAAAGTTCTGAAATGCGAAGGTTTTCGAAAAATCTAGTTTCTTCTGCGCATCGCGGTCCGGAGGATCGCCGTCAAACATCACATCACAGATATCGGTGTTCTCGGCAGCCAATGCAATGTCATAGGTATCGGTCGCCGCACACATGGCAAACATGAAGCCACCGCCTGCAACAAAGTTTTTGATCGCTCGTGCCACTGCTTTTTTCTCTTCCGAAACCTTTTTGAAACCCAGTTCCCTTGCTTCCCGCTCGTAAAGAACTTGCTGTTCAATGTACCATGGCGCGTTACGGTGGGTAGCGTAGAATTTTCCGTACTGGCCGGTGAAATCTTCATGATGTAAATGAAGCCAGTCATATTGGGAGAGCTTTCCTTGAAGCACGTCGGCGTCCCACACTTTTTCGTAAGGAATTTCTGCATATTCGAGAGCGAGAGTCACGGCATCGTCCCATGGCTTGAAATCCGGCGGGACATACACCGCGATTTTCGGGACTTTCTCTAGCCTCACTGCATCCATATTGGTATTTTCGTCAGCTATCTCTGCATAAATTCTCGCAGCATCGGAACCGGTGAGCGTTTCAAACGCAACGCCGCGAATACGGCATTCCGTTTCCTCGGTCGGGAGATAATCGAACATGAACGAGCCTCCCCGATAATTTAAGAGCCAATCAACTTGAATTCCGTGCTGCAGCGCCCAGAAGGCGATTCCATACGCCTTCAAGTGGTCGGTTTGTTTCAGGTCCATCGGGATCAAAAGCTTCTGTTGGGCATCGAGATGATAGCCTGCAAGCAACAATAAAAATATGACGCGGACGATTCTCATTGTGATCAAAAAACTCCGGAAAGAAACTCTTTATTCAAACCCGTTCAGCACCAAAATCTCTATAGAGCGTTTCAATGAGTGGGTGTTCTTTTGAAGAAGGTTCTTTTGTTTGTGAAGTGGCCGGGGGCGAACTGTTGTTTTCATGAGAGGAAGGCTTGACGGGCGATGGTGTTGACGGTCGAAGCACCGGTTCGATTCGAAGCTTCGTTCCCAGCATGGTGTTAAGGGTATCGGTGAGAAACATTTGATTTCTCTTTAAAGAAGAGAAATGAAAATCGTCGCTGCAGGCAATCTGAAGTGTTTCATGCACGAGGGTGACCGGCAGGCTTTCGCCTAGTATCATCCCCACTGAAATTTTTTTCTTCCGTACGTCATCTACAATATTGTTCCATTCATGCTTGATTTGCTCCAGCAAATCTTGACCTTCCGGAAGCGCTTCTGCTCCGATCGCCGGCACTGCCTGTATTGGTACGGGGGGTCCTTTCTGTAGGTTCTCGGGAGAAGGCTTGGCTGAATCCGAAGCCCTCTTAAAGGAAGTTAACAGATCCTCGGCCTTCATTTCCTCGGCAACATGTACCGAAACCGACGGGGGTTGGACCGGAGATGCATTGCTTACGTTGACGCTGAACGGTTTTTGAGGAGGATGGTTTCCGGAATTAAGTTTTTTTTTCAACTCGTCAAGTTGCTGAAGAAGGTCGTCAATTTTCACCGACTGTTCCATTTTCGTCATCTGGATGATGCCAACCTCAAGTTTGAACCGCGGCTGCGAACTGTACCGGATTGACGATTCGAGATCCGTGGTCAATTTTATCAACCGAAGGATGTCAAGATCGTTAAACAACAGCGCGTCGTTTGCGTAACGCGTTCGGTAGACCTCGGGGGCTTCGATCAAGCGCGCCGATTGTGTGGCACGGGCGATGAGGAGGTTGCGAAAATGCTCCGTCAGGCCTGCAAGGAACTCCTTGATGTCGAACCCGTTGCGCACGATCTCATCCACAAGGGCAAGCCCCGTCTGCGTATCATGCGCTTTGATGCAATCGCTCACTCGGAAGAAAAATTCCTGGTCGACCACGTTCAACAAGCTGATAATCTGCTGGGCCGTGATTGTCGTTCCGCAATACGAGACAACCTGGTCGAAGATACTTTGCGAATCGCGCATCGACCCGTCCCCCTTTTTCGCGATGATGATCAGCGAATCGTCGTCGATTGAGATTTTTTCTTCTCCTGCAATGAACCGCAGCCGGGACATGATATCTTCGACCGTGATGCGGCGGAAATCATACCGTTGACACCGGGAGAGAATTGTCGCCGGGACTTTGTGCACTTCGGTGGTTGCGAAAATAAAGAGGACGTGCGGAGGCGGCTCTTCGAGTGTTTTCAGAAGCGCGTTAAACGCTTCCTTTGTCAGCATATGAACTTCATCGATAATGTAGACTTTGTACTTGCCGCGCGCCGGCGCATAGCGAACCGATTCGCGCAAGTTACGAATTTCGTCGACCCCGCGGTTAGATGCGCCGTCGATTTCTACGACGTCAAGGCTCCGTCCGTTCGTGATCTCGCTGCAGACTTCGCAGTCGTTGCACGGGTTTGATTCTTTCGGATGAAGGCAATTAATGGCTTTCGCAAGAATCCGTGCCGTGGTCGTCTTGCCGCAGCCGCGTCCGCCGCAGAAAATGAATGCGTGAGCAAGCCGGTTCGTCGCCAACGCATTCTTCAGCGTGCTGGTAACATGAGACTGCCCTATGACGTCTTCGAACACCATCGGCCGCCATTTGCGGGCTGTAACCTGGTAAGGCATGGAGAGCAATTAAGAATTATGAATTAAAAATTAAGAATGGTCGAGTTGTTAAGATGTTTTATGTTGTACGTTATGCGTAGAACTTACAACGTATTACTCAAAACTTCTTTCCACCAAACACGTACTTCAGTGCATCTTCGATCTTTTCAATTGGTACGATCGTCAATCCATCCTTTACCGCATCTTGAATCTCCGTTAAATCTTTTTCGTTCTCTTTTGGAATAAGGACCGTCTTGATACCGCTCCGCTTGGCAGCGAGAAGCTTCTCGTTCAAGCCACCGATTGCAAGGACGTTGCCGCGGAGAGTGATCTCGCCTGTCATCGCAACATCGCTTCGCGCAGGCTTTCCGCTGATCGCAGAAACCATCGCCATGGCCATTGTAATGCCGGCGGAGGGGCCGTCTTTCGGAATCGCCCCCTCGGGAAGATGGATGTGAATTTCTTTCTTCCTGAAAAAATCGGGATTGAGTTTCAATGACTTCGCGTTCGAACGGATATAACTCAGAGCGGCATGGGCCGATTCTTTCATCACATCGCCCAGCTGTCCCGTCAGTGTCAACCGCTCCGGTCCCCGCATCATCGTCACATCGACTTCGAGAATTTCGCCGCCGACACTTGTCCATGCCAGGCCGGTGACCGAGCCGATGCGCGGTTTGCGTTCCGCTTCCCGAGAGCGGAATTTCGGAACGCCGAGATACTTGACAATTTTTTCTCCATCCACGAAAATGGACGGGTGTTTTTTCTTCGGCGCGCCGTGTTTATGCCCGTTTTTCTGTTTGCCGAGTACAATTTCTTTTGCCGCTTTCCTGCAGACGGAAGCGATCTCGCGTTCAAGGTTTCGAACGCCAGCTTCGCGCGTGTATTCCTGAATAATCTTGTTGATAGCTTCGTCGCCGATCGTCACGTCTGTTTCCTTCAAGCCATGTTCTCCCATCTGCTTCGGAATAATGTGACGCTTCGCGATTTCCCGTTTTTCGAAATCGAGATAACTCGCAAGCTCGATGATCTCCATTCTATCCTGAAGGGGAAGAGGAATCGTGTAGCGCACGTTCGCGGTGGTGATGAACATGACGTTTGAGAGGTCGTAATCGACATCAATATAGTGGTCGTTGAACGTGCTGTTTTGTTCAGGGTCGAGCACTTCAAGAAGAGCCGAAGCCGGGTCGCCGTGAAAATCCATGCTCATCTTATCAACTTCATCCATCAAGAGGAGGGGATTAACCACACCGGCGCGTTTCATCGACTGAATGATCTTGCCCGGCATCGAGCCGATGTAAGTCCTTCGATGTCCTCTTATTTCCGCTTCGTCCCGGATACCGCCGAGCGAAATGCGGACAAATTTTCTTCCGAGGGCCCGTGCAATCGATTTTGCGAGAGACGTTTTTCCCACACCCGGCGGTCCGACGAGGCACAATATCTGACCTTTCATCTCTTTCACGAGATTGAGGACTGCTATGTGTTCAAGAATCCGCTCCTTGGGTTTCTCCAGTCCGAAGTGATCTTCGTCGAGAATTCCTTTCACGTGGTCAACTTTCAGATTATCTTTCGTCCGCTTCTGCCATGGAACGCTTGTCAGCCAGTCGAGGTAATTTCGTGTAACGGTAAACTCGGGAGACATCGCCGGAGTTTTCTTCAGCTTGTTGAACTCTTCTACTGCTTTTGCGTGGACTTCCTTCGGCATCTTGGCTTTTTCAATATCCTGCTTTACCTTTGCCAGTTCGGGTGAAGCTTCGTCTTCGCCCAATTCGTCCTGCAAAATCTTTATCTGTTCCTGGATAAAAAATTTCCGCTGCGATTTTTGGATGTTGTCATGCACCTTCGAATCGATTTCCCGTTCGATCTTCAACATGCTGATTTCGCTGTTGAGGATGCGAATCACTTCCATGAATTGCTCGCGCGTGTTGTGGATGCGCAAAATTTTCTGTTTGACTTCTACGCTCTGCACGATGTTTGCCGCGATGTAATAGAGCCGGCGCTGGCCGTCCTTGATGTTATCATAGGCGGAAAGGACCTCGGGGGGAATGGCGCGGTTAGCGCGGACATATTCGCCGAAAAGCGTCGACGCATGTCTGATAATTGCGTCCATTTCGGTGCTTTCTTCGGGAATGCCCACATGGATTTCTATTTCTGCCTGAAGATATTTTTCGCTCGTCAAGTATTTCTTGATTGATGCCTGCACGATACCGTCGACAAGAATTTTGAGCAGACCGTTGGGAAGCTTGAGAATCTGTATGATCTTCGCGACGACACCTTCTTTATAGATGTCGTCGGCGCCTGGTTCGTCGATTGATGGGTCCTGCTGTGCCGCGAGAAAAATGTACTTTTCATTTTCCAGCGCATAATTTGCCGCTCGAAGCGACGATTCGCGTCCAACTAACACTGGAAAGATCATGTGCGGGAAGATTACGACATCGCGCAACGGAAGTACGGGAAGCGTTGTTGGAATAGAATCGACGGTGCCGATCTTCGATTCTTTATCCTTCACTTTTTCAATTGCCATTTCAATAATGCTCTAGTTCTATGAGGGTGAATATAGACAGAAAAAGCGGGAAAACAATCCGCTTGGTTTTGGTGCAATGTATTTATGGTTGTATGTTAAAAAGGTACTGATAATTTGAGGGGATGTCAAGGCGAGCCGTGCCAAACGAGTTACTGTGTTGAGAGCGAATCAAAAAATCTATTGCAAAGAAGTCACTCATCACCCCATACCTCTCCTCAATGAGGAGGGAAAAACGCAAAGCTTCAGGGTGGTAATTCTATTCCGGCTGCAATTCCGCCTGCACATCAACTTTCTTCCCGTTAGTCCGGAATTTCGGCAGCAATGCAACGTGTTTGAACAACGCCGGAAGTTTTTCCTTCAAGCCGTCGACATACGTGTACATCACCGGCACGAGCACGAGTGTCAAAAGGAGCGAGCTCGTCAGTCCTCCGACGAGCGCCCACGCAAGACCCGATTTCCATTCTGCGCCGGCTTCGGTGCTTATCGCTATCGGCAGCATGCCGAAAACCATTGCGACGGTCGTCATCAAAATCGGACGGAGACGTGTTTCACCCGCTTCGAGCAGCGCGTCGTACGTCGGCAGGTTGCGCTCTTCTTTCATTTGATTTGTCCGGTCGACAAGAAGAATTGCATTTTTTCCCACAAGGCCGACGAGCATGATGATGCCGAGAATGGAAAAAATACTGAGCGCTTTCATCGTCAACGCAAGTGCCAGCAGCGCGCCGATCATTGCGACGGGGATCGAAAACAACACGACAAACGGATAGACATACGAATCATACAACGCAACCATGATTAAATAAGTGAACAATACGGCGGCAATAAGAGCGAATCCCAGACTGCCGAATCCATCCGACTGATTCTTGAGATCGCCGATATAGCTGATTTGGATTCCCGGAGGTACAACTCCGTTCGACAAAGCTTTCTGAATGTCCGCGCCGATGCTCCCACTCGGGCGGCCGATTGCTTGTGAAAAAACCGTGACGGAAAAATTCCGATCCTGTCTCTGTAATTTGGTCGGCCCCGTAGTCTGGTAAATGTTTGCAAACTGTTTTAACTCCACTAATTCTCCCTTCCGGTTGAGAACGGTGATACCGCCAACATCGGATGTTTTGGAGCGGTCGAACTTGTCCAGAACGATGCGCATGTCGTACTCGGTCGTCCCTTGACGGAATTTAGAATCGTCGTCTCCCTCAAGAGCAACCCGAAGTGTGGAGCCGACATCGGCCAGCGTTAACCCGAAGGCAGCCATTCGCTGGCGGTCAATCTCGACCCGCGTTTCCGGTTTCCCGTCCTCGGATGAAAGCCGAACGTCAGCCGTCCCCGGAATTTTGCGCATGACGTCAGCGACCTTCGATGCAGCCGAACGCACTTCGTCGTAGTTTGTCCCACTGACAACCAACTGAATCGGCGTCTGATTCGCCGTGCCGAAAATGCCGATCGGGTTGACGCGAACCTTAACGCCCGGTATTTCGGTAGTCTTTGACTTGATCTCCCCGGCGATATCATCCGTCGAACGGGTGCGCTGATCGCGCGGCACAAGCGTAACGTTTAATTCCGAGTTGTTGTTCGACGTTTGTCCCAGCAACCCTTCGCTTGACGCGCCGACGTTGACGAACATTTTTTGCACTTCCGGAATTTCCGAAATGATCTTTTCGACCCTCTGCGTTACAAAATTCGTGTTATCGAACGTGGACCCCGGCGGCAGCTCAAGCGTAACTGTAAATTCCCCACGGTCCGCGACTGCGATAAATTCCGAACCGATAAAACCCAAGGGCGGGAGCGACAGTGCGGCAAAAAACAACACGACGGCGAGGAGGATAATCTTACTGCGGTGGTGAAGGCTCCACCGAAGGATTTTGACGTACTCGTCGGAAAGTTTTTTAAACATTCCCTCGAACCAGACGGCAAATTTTCCCAATAATGTCCGGTCGGTGAGCCGTTCCAATTTTGCAAACCGCGAGGCCAACAGCGGCGTAACGGTGAACGAGACAAAAAGGGACATGAGCGTTGAGAAAACAACCGTCAATGCGAACTCGCGCATGATGTTGCCGACAAGCCCGGAGACGAGAGAGAGAGGCAGAAAAACTACAACGTCGACAAGCGTAATCGAGAGCGCGGCAAAGCCGATTTCATTTCTTCCTTTAATTGAAGCGCTTCGTTTATCTTCACCGTGCTCTAGATGACGATAAATATTTTCGAGGACGACGATCGAATCGTCGACAAGAATCCCGACCACAAGCGACAATCCGAGAAGTGTCATGAGATTCAGTGACATCCCGAAAATATACATTCCGATGAACGAGGAAACCATCGATGCCGGAATCGCGATCATTACGATAATCGAGTTGCGAATGCTGTGGAGAAATCCGAGCATAACCAGTGCAACCAAGAAAATAGCGAGCGTCAAATCATGTTTCACTGCGTCCGCGGCATCTTTTGTGAACGTCGAGCCGTCCTGGGCAATGTTGAATTTCAAATTTATGCTGTTGAAATCTTTTTCTATTTTCGGAAGCTCGGCCCGGATTGACCCGCTCACTTCAACGGCATTGGCGTCGTTTTGCTTTTGGATCAACAAACCAACGGAAGTGATCCCGTTGATACGGCTCAGCGTGGTATAGTCTTTTTGGCCATCCTGCACTTCGGCAACATCGGAGAGCTTGATATCGCCCCCTTCTTTCGATTGCGCAATAACAAGATTGCGGACATCGTCGACCGTCGCAAATTTTCCGGCGATCCGAACCGTGTACTGGGTTTCGCCTTGCTCGACTTTGCCGGTAGGAAAGTCGAGGTTCGACGATTTTACGGCTTGCACCACCTGCAGAATCGACATACCATATGACCTGAGTTTCTGCGCGTCGACATTAATCCGAATCTCGCGTTCGTCCCCTCCGACAAGGGTGATCTGCGCAACCCCCGGCACTTTCGACAAACGAGGTTGCACGCGGTCTTTAAGAAGCTGGTAAAATTCCCTGCTTGGCATCGAGCTTGTCGCACCCATCCGCATCACGGGGAGCTCGTCGAGGGCAAACTTTGTAACGGTCGGCGTTTTTGCACCTTCCGGAAGCGTGAACGCCACTTCATTCACCTTGCGCTGCGCATCCTGCAATGCAACGTTTACATCAGCAGATTGCAGAAACTCGATATTCACAAAGGAAAGCCCTTCCGAAGAGGTCGAATAGACCGCGGACACTTTGTCGATTCCGGAAACAGCGTCTTCGATAATTTTTGTGACGGATGTCTGTACTTCATTCGGCGATGCTCCGGGATAAATCGTCGTGATCGTGACATAAGGGGACGAAATTTTGGGGAGCAGCTCGTACTTCAATTGAGAATAGCTGAAGATTCCGAGCACGCCCAGTGCTGCAAAAATCACGACGATAATCGTGGGGCGCTTGATCGATAATTCAGTCAGTGTCATATCTCTTCTCCATCGTGTTGGACACCAATGCTACTGGTGCCATAGATAAATTCATTTCACAACCGTGACGGCGTCCTTATCCTTCAAATTGTTCTGGCCGCTGAGTACAACCTCTTCGTCATTCTGCAGGCCTGAAAGGACCTGCAAATTCGTCCCAACCTCGGCGCCGACCACAACATTCCGGAGATGAGCAATCCCCTGCTCAACCACAAAAACCTGGGCGTCCTTCGTGCTGCCGACAAGCGTTTCCCTGGGGATCGAAAGCGTTTCGCCCGACCGGATCGAAACAAACGACACCCGTCCGAACATTCCCGCTCTTAGCGGATGCGCAGCGCTGTTGGCAAGCTGTACCTCGACCGGATATGTGTGCGCTTCATCCCCCTTTGCACTGATCGTTGCAATTTTCCCGGTAAATGTAACTCCCGGATAGATGTCGGTTGTAACTTCTGCAGTATCACCAACTTTCAATTTGAATGCATCCTCTTCTGCAACATTAAGCTTAACCTTCAACGTTGAAATGTCGACAACATTTGCAATAATATTATTCTTTTGTACCATCGCACCGATGTCGACAGGACGCGCGCTGACTATTCCCGATATGGGAGATTTGATTTTCGTATCGTTGTATTGGCGGCGGGCGATAATATACTGCGCTTCGGCGGATTTAAATCCGAGCCTAGCCGATTCAAGCTGTTCATTGGAAACGGAAGATTCTTTGTACAGTTTTTCATACCGTTCCAAATCTTTTTTCAGCTTTTGATAATTCACTTCAGCCGCAACATAGCTCGCTTGCTTCAGCTCGTCATCAACTTGAACGAGAACCGCCCCGGCTTGCACTTTGTCGCCGACGTTTACCATCACCTTTGTCACGCGTCCTTCCGTTTCGGAAAGAACCGCAACATCGTTGAATGCGGTGATAGTGCCGGTCAACGAAAAATCTTCCGACAGCACTTGTTTTTGAACCTGAACAAGCGTAACGGGTAGAAATTTTACTTCATCGTTCTTTGACTTCGCCTGCATTTTCGATTTGTTGTTCAACAACACAACAATCATTAACGCGAAGAGAACGACAACGCCGACAATAATTCTCATCTTCTTCATGCTTTACTCCCTCACTTAAATGTGTCTGATAGAAATTGAAACCTTTAATCTCTTCACACGCTTTGGTACAAAGCTATCTCACGGTACATTTTCTTTGCTTCTTCCGTCATCATCGCCTCGAGAAGCATCGCATGCACCCGGCGAAGCGCAGTCTCCAGGTTGAGTTCCATAACGTCTTTCCAGTAATTGTCCTCTCTATCCATCTGTCGCATCAAGCCGTTCGAGCTTGCCCAGAGAATAACCGCAGCCTGTTTCGGGTCGAGATCGGGTTGGATCACTCCTTCATCTATGCCCCGCCTGATAAGGTCGATGAGCACTCCCCATACTTTTTGATTATGACTCGCACATGATTGCAGCATTTCTTCAGAAACCTGTTTATGGAATTGCGGGTTTTCGAAAAGGTGAAACATGCGGTAATAGTTACGGTGTTGTTTAAAAAATTCGTAATAGGCTTCACCGAAGTTTGCAATCGTCTTCAGAGTAGGATGAGCGTCGGAGAGAACATTGCTGAACATCTCGTACAGGATATCTATTCCTCGAAGCATTACAGCAAAGTAGAGATCCTCTTTGCTTTTGTAGTAGAGGTAGAGAGTCCCTTTGCTTAATTCTGCAGCTTCGGCTATCTCATCCATTGTTGCAACGGCGAGCCCTTTTTGAAAAAATATCTTTTGCGCGGCATCAATGATCTCTTCCCGGCGATGTTCTTTTTCCCTCTCTTTTCTTTCAATAATTCCCATACAATACTCCACTTCACAGTTAAAACTTATAATTAAAAATTAGCGGAAGCTTGGGTTCCACTCAAGTTTGATAGGGGGTGACCGTCACCTCTACCAAGAAATTAAAATTATCCCCTGCCGAAGATTGAATTCAGCCGCACAAAGAATCAACGATAGAATAATTATTGACTGGCAGTTAGTAAAAACAAAACAACTGGGGAAAGGTTCCAAAGCCTGAGAGAATTCCTTAAAGAGAGGTTTTTTTAGCATTTATGGAGAGGCGGGGTCGACTCGCAAAACGGGCGGCGTTCCAAGTTCATTTCAATAACAGCCTCGAAATTCTTGCAATACCAAAAGCTGAGAAACTGCGGGGGCACAATTCAGTCTGCGAGGTTTTGAGCGGGGGTCGTTCAGGATAGAGTCGCCGAAATCGTCAACGACGGCGTTTAGAAAGCCATACTTCGGGGTTCTGTTTTTCTTTCTCTTTCCAAACCTCAAAATGGAGCACGCTGCCGGAAACGGAATCGCCGCTTTTTGCAATCACTGTTCCGTCCGATACCTGCTCCCCTTCGGTAACTTCGATGTCCGAAAGATGTGCATACACTGTATGGAATCCGCCGGCGTGTTTGAGAATAACGAGATTTCCGTACGACGGCAGCCAGTGAATCATCGCCACTTCTCCGTCCGCAACAGACTTCACCGGTGAGCCGGTTTTAATTGAGATATCGATTCCGGTATTCTGCGTTATCGTTTTCAAAACAGGATGCACCTGATTGCCAAAGTGCGCAACGACTGCTCCGGCCGACACCGGCCACGGCAATTTCCCTTTGAGTGATTCAAAGGACGCTCCCGTTTCAACCGGCGGTTCTTCGGTTTCTTTCAGCTTCAATCGCTCCCTTTCAGCTGAACGTTCCCGCGCAAGGCTTTCTTCGTGTTCCTTCCGAATGCGATCTTTCTCAACAAGGTCGGTGATAAGATTTTGCAGCTCCTCGGCGGCGCGCGTTTTCCTCACCAACTCTCTTTTCATCGCGGCTTTGTCTTTTCGTATCACCTTAAGCGCCTGCGCCCGTTTATGTTTTTTCTTTTCGAGGAACTGTTCCTCTTGTTCCTTGCTTGATATTACTTCATGCTGCTCATCAAGTTTTTGCTGCAAGTCAACTTTCTCCGCCGCGAGAATAAGGCGTTTGTCCTGGATTTTCTCCAAATCTTTCTTGCGCTGTTCCGAGAATCGTTTTAGGTATTCAATCCGGATATATAGCTGGTTGATGGAATTCGAAGAGAAGAGCGTTTCCAAATCATAGACCCTCCCGAACTTGTACACAGCAGTGACATATTTTGCGTAATGAAGCTTGAGGAAGGAAAGCTGTTTTTCTAAGAAGGTAATATTGTCCGAGGCCAGGGCGATCGAAGTTTGAAGCTCTTCTTCTTCATCCTTGAGCTCCCCAAGGAGCGAATGAACAAGATTGCTTTGTTTCTCGTAATTGTCGATACGTTCAAGTGTTACCTTTTCCTTTTTCTCACTCTCTTGTATGCGCTGCTCATAGGAATCGATTTCTTTCCGAAGTTTTTCCAGTGCCCGTTCTTTTCTTTTGATGTCCTGTTCGCCGCCGTTCAGCACAGAGCACGCTGCCGCGACCAACACAACGAACATCAATACGCGTTTCATAGGATGCCTGTTGAAGACGGAGTGAAACGGTTTATTCTTTCGTGACGCGCCGTGCGTCGGGCGGAATATGGAGCGTCATTGGACCAAGGGGGACATTGATATGAATATCGTCGTACTCGAGCGACACCGAAGTTTGCAATGTGTATTGGCTCAAGCGAACGGTTTGCGGCACTATCGTTCCATCGTCGCGCCGGTCATATTCAAAACGTTCTTCGCTCCACACCTCACCCGCAGAGTCGATGTGCTCGATACCGGTAATAAGCAGAACCTGGCCGTCCACGATGTACCGCGTCGCCCCGTTATTATGACGAAAGAAAAGAACGTAAGAATCGTCCCCGATCGTAAAACTGTCCGGTGACGCTTCTTCCGGCAAGAATGTCCGCGTGCCGCAGAACATATCGACAACATCGGCGGGATCGATACGAATATTCATAAAGGCCGGCAAATTGCCTTTGTCAACATCCCCCTCAATGAC
Source organism: Bacteroidota bacterium (assembly GCA_049578505.1). Classification (GTDB taxonomy): domain Bacteria; phylum Bacteroidota; class Ignavibacteria; order UBA10030; family UBA8401; genus JAGVPT01. Next base: position 58,873 of record JBAUMC010000020.1, read on the forward strand.
CTCGTTTTTGAAGCTGTTATAGAAAATGTAATGGTCTTTTGCAAATAACGCCGACGCCACGTGGATTCCAAACGGTCCTTCGATATCGACGAGAATTGAGTCGGGTTTCTTCAACCGGAGTTCGAACGAACCTGAATTGGCAAACGAGGGGGTCTCTGCTGAAATTGATCCCTTAGCTTCGAGGGTGGTAACATCATGCCTGTGCGCGTTGACGGCGTCGATCACCTCTTGTGCGGAACGGTTCGCCGCAGGCCTGCGAAGTTCTTTGGTCGGAGCACAACCCGAAAGCGCGATCATCGAAAAGAAGATGAGCGCTCTCTTCATAGCGAGCCACGCGCCAGTTTCTCTTTGAGCTGCGTGTTCTTTGAATCTCGTTCCAATGCTTTCGCCCAATACTCTTTCGCTTTGTCGATCTGGCTCAGCTTTGAATAAATATCACCAAGATGCTCATACACAACGGCACTTGCTTCCCCTGCATCGATGGCTTTCTTAACGTATTTTTCGGCTTCAATGTAATTGCCGAGTTTGAAATAAATCCACCCAAACGTATCGAGATACGACGTGTTGAGGGAATCATTTACCAGCGATTCCTTCGACATCATAAATGCACGGTTAAGCTGCTCGCCGCGTTCTGCCAAACTGTACGCATAATTATTAAGCACCATCGCGTTAAGCGAGTCGACCTTCAGAGCCGCTTCGAACGTTTTATCGGACTCATCGTACCGTTTCAGAGCGTCGTATGTCGATGCAAGCGACGATAGTGCATTGATATCTTTAGGATTTATTTCGATTGCCCGCTGGAGCGGGGCAACAGCATCTTCGTTCCGGTCTACACGCGTGTAGCCATAGCCGAGCAAAAAATTTATTCCGCCGTCGTTGGGAACAATCTGTCGGGCTTTCTCAAGAACCGAGATTGCCTGGTTAAAATCCTTTTTGTCAAACAGGATAGATCCCAGATACCACCATGCTTCGGCGTTCCAGCCCGCGACCTTTGTGACCTTATCAAAGTATTCGTACGCTGCACTGTCATTTTTCTCGATGATCGCCAGCCGGCCGAGGTAAAACATCGGACGCCAATCATCGGGATAATGGTCGAGAAAATCTACAAATTGTTCTTTTGCGTTTGTGAGAAGCGTCGAGTCTTTCTGGCTTTGTTCAAGATAGGCTACTGCTATTCTAAAACGAGTATCCGCCGTCAGCGAGTCGCTTTTCAAAATTGTTTCAAACTGTTCGCGCGCCTTATCCCATCTGTTTTGCTGCAGATTAATCTCTGCAATGGCACCGCGTATTTCTACACTGCTGGAGTCCAACGCCAGCAAGCCGTTAAAGAGCGCCAAGGCTTTATCGTACTGCTCCGAGCGGATATACATCTCGCCGAGGTTTTGTTTAAGCGACACGTTGCTCGGGTCGAGCTTTACCATTTCCTCAAATGCGGCGGCGGCCTTATCGAACCGATGAAGGTTCGAATTCAGTTCTGCGACTTTAAAAAGGACTTCCCACTCCGGGCCGTTGCGTTCGATAATTTTATTATACATTTCCAACGCCTCTTGCGGGGACTTCGGTGCCAATAACTGAGCAATATTGAACATGCTCTGGACGTGGGTGGAATCGATTTTCAGGATCATCCTGTATTGTGCAATCGCGGAGTCAATTTGAAGGGCCTTGATGTAAATATCAGCGAGTGTTTCGCGGTAGGTGATATTCGTTGAATCGAGCTTCACGGCCTCGTTCCCTACTTCGGCCGCAAGGGCAGGTTTGTTCAACGCAGAATAATCCTTCGCCAGCGCATAATAGATCGCCGGGTCTTTGTCGTACCGCAGCGCATCTTCAAATTCAATGATCGCCTCGGCGTACTGGTTCTTACTCTCGTACAAGGAGCCGTCGATGAAATGTTGCAGCGCAATTGACTTTCTGTCACTTTGAGCCTGCAATTCGGCTTCACTCGGCTTTTTCTGAAGCTCGATTTCCTTTTGCGAAGAGCATCCTGCCAGTATCGCTACCATGATCATCACCGGCATAAGATTGCGTAACTTCTCGCTCATACACTCTCTTCCTTCCTGGTTCCTTTTTAAAAATATATCACTTTCAACGATGAGTTACAAGATACTGCAGCGGTGGGTAGTGGGCTATTATGAGTATTCAGGATAAAAAAGGAATTGTCATGCCCCCCTAAGGGGGACATCCAGGCCTACCTAAATGGATTCTCGACGAATCGAGTCCTCGACCGGCTTTCGCTCGACGAGTCGTCGTAGTCTGGCGAACGGAATGACATTTACTTTGAAAGTGCACCACTACCCAACGGTGAGTGTTGGTTCAATTTGTCATTCTCGACTCGGCGAGAATCCAGCATTGTGTTTTTTAATACATGGGTGCCCACCTTTCCCAAGGGTCCAAAGGACTCAGAGTGTGTGAAAAGTCCACTGAGGTGTCATCCCCGCGAAAGCGGGGATCCATACCCTGGGAACATAAACTGGATTCCCACTTTCGTGGGAATGACAAAACCGGAGGATTCGTTTTCACACACTCTGAGTCCTTCGGAGGATGCCTTCGGCACGTGGGCATGACATATTTTTCCTGAAATAGAGCCAGCACCCAACGGGGTAACTGGATTGGAATGTTGAATCGTACTCATCTATCCTCTTTCCAGATGGTACTTCTCAACGGATAACTATTGGACACCGGGTCCTTGAAATAGTAAAAGCATTTACGGAACACCGATAACGAGGTTTCTTCTACGACTATTCCTACATGAACCTTGAGCCGATGACGCGGCACATCGCACTCAGTTGGAAGGGAGGTAATAAGAGAATTAGAAAAGAAACCGGCAAAAGCATATTGATGCTCCAAACCGGAGGGCTACACTCTTCCGACGCCTACTTTCTTCACGACCCCCATTTTCGCTCCGAGAAATCTCTCGCCAATCTCCGTGAATTTTGCCGGAATATCGCTCACAAAGAATTGCAAGTTCGGTTGTTCCTTGCTCAAGTTCTTTAGCCGATGTTCATCCAACGCGGCTTCCACCTCCAGCGCAGTTGCTTCGCCGGAATCGATTAACACAGCGGTGCTTTTCAACGCATTCGAGATGACCTTCTTGAGCAGCGGGTAATGGGTGCAACCGAGCACAAGCGTGTCAATTTTTTCCTGCGAGAACGGGAACAAGTACTCCTTCGCGATCATTTCCGTTGCTTTATGGTCGATCCACCCCTCTTCGACGAGGGGGACAAAAAGCGGACACGGACGGCTGAAAACAGATACCGTTTCATCAAGTTGTCTGATGGCGTTCGTATACGCATTGCTCGAAATGGTGCCGATGGTTCCGATCACACCGATTCTTTTTTTCTTCGATGCTGCCACAGCAGCTTTTGCGCCTGGGATGATAACGCCGACAACCGGCACCTTCGCCCGTTTTTGCACAACATCAAGCGCAACTGCCGAAACCGTGTTGCAGGCGACGACTATCATCTTCACGTTCTTTGAAAGAAGAAATTCCGCATCCTCTTCCGCATATTCGCGGACAACGTGCGCCGATTTCGGACCGTACGGAACGCGAGCGGTATCCCCAAAGTAGACAATATTTTCCTGCGGCAAGCGATGAAGCAGGGCATGAACAACAGTGAGTCCGCCGATCCCCGAATCAAAAACACCTATGGGTTTGCTGGTATTCATATTATTTGGACGACAACTGAATATTGATGAGTTGGTAAATTCTATGCAGAAGCTTTTCTTTGATCTGCCGTTTCTTCTCGTCGCTTCGGATCGGGATATTATCAGCATCGAGCACGTAAAATGAATCGACGATACCGTCGACGCGTGTCGCAATCTTAGCGAAATGAATGTTCAAGCCTAGCTGCGAAAATGTCCGGGTCACTTTGTACAAAAACCCCACCGTGTCCGGTGCATAGACATCGATAATGGTAAAGTCCTGGGCATCTTCGAACGCAACGTCGATCCGTATGTTCGGATGGAAAAGAGGCTTGGGGCGGCGCTTCCAGCGGCGATGATGCCGTTCAAAAAGATGTTCAAGCGAAACATTCCCTTGCATCACATCGCCAAAATCTTGTTTGATTTTTTCGACCTGGTCGTCGAGGAGTTTCCCTTTCGTCGCGACGTTGACGACGCGAAATTGATCGATGACGATCCCGTCATCGCGGGTAAAGATTTGAGCATCGAAAATATTCGCATCGTTGGCCGAGAGCACACCGCATAAATTCGAAAGAACGAACGGCGCGTCGTGCGTGATCGCGGTGACTGCGCTGTACGATGCCTCATGATTGATGATTGAGGAAATCGTTCCGAGGCTGCGGATGCCGGCAAGATGACCCGCGATATCCTCCGGGGTAAAAATTTGCAGGTACGCTTCATTATGAATTGAGACAATGTGGCGTTCCACTTCGTCGCGGGGCAAGAGTTCCGACATTGTGTGGATGACCGACCGGGCCAATTCCTGGTGCTGTTCTTGCTGGAAAGACACCGCTTCTTTAAACGGAAGCTTCCGTTCCAGAATACTGCGTGTGTGAAGATACAGCTCTTGTAGGAGCATTTCTTTCCAGGACGTCCAGACATTTTTATTCACGGCGGAGAGATCGCAATACGTAACAAGGAACAACAAATCCAATTGTTCCGGCCGCTGGAATATCTCCGCAAATTCGGCGACAGTTTTCGGGTCGCTGATATTGCGCCGAAACGCAATTTGTTCCATCGCAAGGTGATTGCGGATAAGAAAGCCAATGTCGCCGTGTTCGTCCGGAAAATGAAGACGGGCCAGCACACGACGTGCAACATCGACGCCGCGGATTTCATGCTCTTCAATTCCATGTGGTTTTTCAATATCGTGGAGAAGCAAACCGAGATACAGGAATTCTTTTTTTTCAAGCCTCTCATATGCCCCCGCAAGAGCTCCCTTGCCGTTGGCAAGCCGCTCCGCGTGTTCGATTGCAATCAGCGTGTGTGCATCCGCGGTATAGTAATGATAGACGCTGTGCTGAAAAAACGCGACAAGCTCTCCCCATTCCGGAATATATTTCCCAAGAACGTCGAAGTCGTTCATTACAGTCAGCGTTGATGCGACGTTGGAAGGCAGTCGAAGAATGTCGAGAAAAATAAGAGCGGCGTCTTCAGCCATTATGCTCTGGGCGTTAAAGAGTTGCGACGATCGGCCGATCGTGGCAATAGTTCCCTGCAGCGAATGCCCGAGCATCAACGAATGTTTGCCGCACCAATAAAATGCTTTAAGAATTTCCGCCGGTGTGGAAATTTCGACCGCAGTATTGCGCTGCAGCAGCTCATCGCCGCGCGCGATGAAATGAGCGTCAAGGATTTGTTCCTTCGGTTTTTTCCACGAAGAGGGTTCAACACTTTTACGGAAATGATTGATCAGGCGCTGGTTGAGACGAAAGATGCTGCGCGCATGAAGAAAATACTCGCGCATAAATTTTTCTACATACTTCAACTCCCGGTCGTCACCGAAGCCGAGCCCCTTGGCAATTTCCCTCTGAATGGAAAAATCGAGGGAGTCGTGGATGGCTTTCGCGAAGTAGTGGGTTTCGTGCCGGGTGCGGAGCAAAAAGTTAAGCGCGTTGATCACCGCATCGCGTTCTTCTTTGGATATAACGTTTTTGCGATAAAATGTGTCGATCATGAGTTTGCACGATGACTCGACGTTCAGGAAAGGCGATTCTGTGAAATACTCGGTATCCGTCGACCGGTACACCCAGAGGAGGTTGTGGAGATCGCGTAATCCCCCAGCACTGTTCTTCACATTCGGTTCGAGCAATTTTACTGAATTGCCGTACTTTTCGTGGCGGTCGTCCATTCCGACCAGGATTGCTTTTACGAAAACGAGATCGAATTTTTTTTGAATCTGTTTGAAAACATCATCGGCATACAATCGCAGGACGTTTTCGCTACCGCAGACGAACCTGCTTTCCAGGATTGAGGCCCATGAATCAACGTCGGTCTCGTAGAGGTTGACGCAATCCTGCACTGTCCGCACGCTGTGCCCAACGTTGAAGCCGGCGTCCCACAACAAGCGAAGAAATTGCTGAATAGTTTCGGAGCCCGAATTTTTCGCTTTTTCGTTTTCGGCCAGGATCATCAGGTCAAAATCTGAATGAGGGCAAAGTTCGGAACGGCCGTACCCGCCCAATGCGACGACAGCAAAATCGTTGAGGCCGGGGCTGGATTTCCATAGATCGGAGAGTGTTCTATCGACAAGCGATGTCAGGCGGCCACCGACGGTGAAACCATCCGCCCCGTTACGGTGCAGTTGAAATATTTCAGCAGACTCAGAGGTATAACGATCTTTGATTGTCACTGACGGCGAAGGAAGAATAACTGGATAGGATAATATAAAGAAGAGCATCTCGACTTACAAATACCATTATACTTCGTAGTCACGCCGGGGCCGGGACCCGAATGATGCCATGTTTTGCTCAACTGATACAAGAATAATTTCGCAAGGCGTAAGTCTGAAACAATAAAAATTATGGCATCATTTTTTAGGGATCAATCATATTCTCTCATCTTAATTTTGTTGCCACGACTGCTACGTCCTTCAATGCATGCACAACGCCGCCGGAAGAGTCAAGCGCTTCAAAAAGGATGATGTACATTCCAATTCTCACGCGGCGATTGTAGTCGTCGAGTCCGTTCCAAAGAATTGTCCCCGAAGAAGAGGCAGGTTCGTTATTCACAAGCGTCCGAACCAACCTCCCTTGAACGTCGTAACATCGCACACGGATCATTGAAGTCGCCGAAGGTAAGGAGTACTGAATCGAGAGAAAATCTTCAAAACCGTCGTTATCGGGAGAGAACGGGTTGGGCGAAAGAGTAAGGTGCGCTGAAGATGGGATCGATACCGTAAAAATGCTGTTACGTTGTCCCGGAGTTGCGCCTGCCGGAGCGATTGACGAACTCCAATTTTTCCGATCGTTGCTCGCGATGGAGGGGTTGATACGCTCGAGAGATTTTCCGGTCGTAGACGTGTTCAATGCAGGATTATGCCATGACGGAGAATACCGAACGCTGTCAATTCGAGTGTTGGTCAGATCCACAAGAACAATATCGTCGCCAGTATTGTTGAGCGATAAATCTTTGTTGGCAATGATCAGCCTCCCTGTTGACAAATGAAGAAGAGGAAATTGCCGCATGAGTGTCGAGTCTGCACTTATTACGATGTAGCCGTTTGGCGGCATTAAGAGCGGTGTATCTGAAATTCTGATCACCGTTCTGTTTCCCGTGCTCGACGGGGCATCCATAATTGTCCACCCCTGAAGATCGACGGTGTCTATGGTCCGATTGAATAACTCTATAAATTCCGACTGCCCCTGAAGCGGGTCATACATTATTTCGTTGATGATAACCGATTGTGATTCAAACTTATTTGCAGCCTGAATAACCAGCGCATTATTCGATGCCCGCTGATCCTGAGGAAAATCGATCTCGCAAATAATCGATATGCAGCCGTGTATGGTCGTCTGCCAATCGCATTGCGCCGTCATTGAATCGTCCGGCGATAAGGGAACACCATCGACGCATTGCAGAAGCTCTTCAGGGGCTGCCGTGCTGTCGTTGTTCGCGTCGTGAAAAAAACGGAGGGCGAATCCGCTTGCTGCACTTCTTCCAACATTGCGAATAGATGCTTTGATATGGAATCCGCCGTTCATCGACGCTGCGCTTGCGTTCGTAACTGCCAGGTCAAAATCTTTTTTTGCAAAGTGATTTTCGATTCCGGGCGACGGCACAGAACTTTCCCAATTTGCCGAATCCACCGAAGATGACAAATAATCGACCCTCTCTAAGGATTTACCGTTGTTGCCGCCCCATGTCGGTTTATACCAAACGCTATCCATAGTGGCGCCGCGGTTGTCGTACACCACCACGGCATCGGGGGTTGTGTTATTCAAAGCAGAAAATGATGTGACAAACACCGGGGCAGATATCGGAAAGTAGTTCCTTAATGTTGAATCTGACGCTGCCAGAAAATACGCTCCCGGTTGGACAACGAATTGTGAGCTGACGATGACGGCTTTTGATTTCACATTAGCGCCGGAAATTTTCCACCCGCTGATATCGATTGCGTTGACGCTCGCATTGTAAAACTCAATCCACTCCGGCATATTTCCAGGGGGTGCATACATGATTTCATTGATAGCGATTGAATGCTGTTCCACGCCGACGACAAACGATAACGATTGTGTATTGTTTGTGGAATCGTCGTCTCGTTCAGTTTTTACAACGGCAAAGACCCGTTCTTCCCCCTGCGCGGCGATGCTCAACGAGAATGAGACTACGTCAGAATCTGATGGCAAGAGTGAACTTACGCGCTCCTCTCCGATACACTCTCCCGGCTGCGGAATAGAATCTTTGTTTGCATCTAGAAAGAACAGAACGGAAATATTCGATATCGACTGGCGGCCGATATTTTTTATCATCGCTGCAATTTCAAAGCGCTGTCCGGCAACGGGAAAAGAAACGGACGAAAATATTTTCTCCACCCACAGATCGTATTCCTTCTTTGCCAAACTGTTCACGGCTCCGGGCGTCGCACCCAGAGGACCGCGCGAGCTCCCCCAGTTGCTCGATTGATTTGATGCCGATGCCGTGTCGATTCTTTCAAGTGATTTCCCGCCCGTACCGCCCCATGAAGAGGAGTACGCCACGCTGTCCATCGTAAATCCTGCTGCGTCGAGAATAACAACGGCATCGAAATCGTTGTTCAACGTCGGAAATGTGGCTTTAATTAGCGGGACATGGATTGAAGGATAATAATTCAGAACTGTAGAATCCTTGGCAATGACGAAAAATTGATTAGGAAGAATCCACGGAGATTGAGAGCCCAACGCCGCACGGGAAGAAGTGTTATCTCCGATCTTCCACCGAAAAACCGAAAGTGTGTCAGTGGAATTATTTACACATTCAACCCACTCAGGTCCCGCTGAGGGGGCGTACATGATTTCGTTAATGAGTACGGACCGGGACGGGTATCCGACAAAGATTGTATCTGTCAACGCATTGTTTGTCGAGTCTTCATCGCCCGGGAGAATCAATCGTATTGTGAATTGATGGCTGCCGGGAGAAATTGCGGGATCGCTAAAGGTAAAGTCCGCTGAATCGCCAACATTAAAATAGCGGGTCAATGGCTGCTCGCTCAATTCCACTCCCGCTGTCATTGAGTCGGAATATTTACGGTCAAATAATTGCAGGCTAAATGACAATGAGCCGCTGAGTGCCCGGTTGACAACGCCGACATGCACGGTAAGATTTTCTCCCTCACGAGGATATGCGGGCTCGATTTGAACATCTGTGAGAGCAAGATCGAGCACTTTCTGCACGCTCACTTCGACATTATCTATTCTCAATGTCCCGGCTGCCCCTGTCCCATTCCCCACAACACGCCAACGAAAGCGTACGTCGTGCTCGCCGCTCAAGGTTGAAGGGAGCGGCACGCTTCGCATCACATAATTCGTGGCGCCGGTATTGTTTAGCGTGTCGCCTATTTGCATTGCAGATGCGGAGTCGTTGTTCACCAAAGCCTCGATGACAAGTCCGGAGTTGTACGACAATGTTCGTCGTTCGTAAAATTCAAGCGTCCCCGCGATTCTTCCGGAAAAATCTATCGGTGGCGAGGTGAGGCTCTGGCCAATCCTTGCATCCACCGACACCACAGCATTTGGAGCGCTCAACGGCGTTGAGGCCGACGTTGAAAAATCTCCCGACGAAGATTTGCGGACGCTTGTGAGCCAACCGGAAGGAAGCCGTGGTGCAACGACCGAATCGAATTTTTCAACGAAGGGAAAAGACGAAGTCTGAGCTTCAAGAAATGATTGGGTAAACCAAAAGAAAACTGCGGAGAAGAACAGCGGTCGTGAAATCATAGGCCCCCCTGATGATTGCGGAATGATGATCTACTGGATATGCTACGATGCTGCTAGTGTGCGTTAGAAGTTCAGCATTTTATTTCCCCCATTGCACGTAATTCGATATCGCGGGGCGCCCCAAAAAGACAGAGGAACTTTTTCTTAAACACCCCTGAGCAACACCGTCACCGTTTCAATTTTCCTTCAATGGTTGCGAGAAGTAATTCGTTATCGAACGGTTTAGGAAGATATCCGTCAATGCCCAGCCTCATCCCCGCCCGCACTACATACTCATCGCTTATCCCGGACATGAGAAGAAACGGGACCCGGTCAAAGCGCCGGTTGTTTCTCACCTGGTTGTAGAATTCAAATCCTCCTTCGGTTGGAGAAGGGAACATCACATCGGAGAGAATCATATCGGGCGTTTGCTTCTCCAGAATTGCCAGCGCATCTTCTATGGACTCGGCCGTGAGCACTGTATACCCGTGCCTGCGCAGAATAACGGAGTATGTCAACAGGATGGTCTTCTCGTCGTCAACAATGAGGATGGATCCGCGCGACGTCGGGGACCGTCGTGCTTCCAAAATTTTGGCTTCGGCGTCTTTGTGCTCTTCCATTGTAATCCCGTATCTCTTGCGCATCAACTCCAAAACTCGTTCTTCGTTCTCGCTTACGACTCCGTCGTGTAACACGATGCGCAACGCTTGAACGTATGCTTCGGTCTTAATTTCTTTCTCCAGCCGCGCGTGTTCTTCATCGGATATATTGAACAAGCCGCGAATCTTTTTCAATTCAGCGGCCTCCTTCTCTGTGAGAATGCCGTCGAACCACATCTCATCCAGAATCTCGCGGTACATCTTCAGCCTTCCTTCCAATTCCTTCGTTGCTTCAACGGGGATCGGCGTTGCCGGCTGGGGAGACGGTTTCGGCGGAGGCGCGGGAACGGGTGCCGGTTTCGGAGGAGCCTGGACTGAAGCTGGCTGAGCCGGGGGCGGTGTAACCGGGGTCGATGCAGGAACTGGTGGAGGTGCTGTTCGCTTAACCTGGGGCGCAACCGGCGCGGGGATCGGTGTGGCTCCCTTCTTCATTAACATTTCAATGCTCTGCGAATAGGCCTGGGCAAAATGGTTTGTCGGATCAAGGCCAAATACTTTTGCAACTTGCTCGAGAGCGCGTTGATATTGCTGAAGTTGAATAAATTTATCGGCCTCGCGCAGGTACTGGGAAATCAAAGAGATTTTCGTTTCCAGCGTAAGGGCTTGAGTATTGGCACGTGCTTGCGTTACAGACTCAGCCCTTTTTTGCATGGTTCGGATACGATCTAACAAAGAGCGACCCTGATAGTTGTCAGGGTCGGTTTGTAATACACGTTCGGTTTCGATTAAGGCTTCGTCGTACCGGCCTGCAATGAAGTGCTCATCGGCAATCCGGAGATGTCTGTAGATACCTTCCTTCGTGAGTGGGGCGGCAACGGGGTTCCGAGGAGCTTCTTCTTCTTTTTTCTGGAGGGCGTGAATTCGCTCTTGAAGAGTGCGTCCCTGGTAATTCTTCGGGTCGATCTGAAAAATATAGTCGACTTCTATTAACGCTTCGGAATAGCGTTTGGATCGAGCAAAGTCTTCGGCGTTACGAAGATGTTTGCCAATTCTTTCAAGCGTTGGGTTCATGGCCTACTTTTTTGAGCGCAAGTCTTTTCAAAACTCCCACTTAACATTCCAAGCGCCGCTTAAGTGAACTAAGTTAGGAATACAAACTCACAAATTCAATACTCAGACAAGCGACTTACTAAAACGAAGGCATTTTAATGCCTTTCTTAAGATTTTTTAACAGCAATAGACGGGAATTATTCATATTTTGTGTGCCAATAAGATGCTTTTCGTTCTTATTTTTCAGGAGAAGTGTTTGAAAAAAATAGCCGTAATCTTCGGCACGCGCCCCGATACGATCAAGCTCGCACCTATTATTATCGAGTTGAAGAAAGAGAAAAAATTGTTCAACACGGTGACGATCGCCACCGCCCAACATCGGCAGATGCTGGATCAAGTGCTCGACGTTTTCAAAATCGCCCCAGACTATGATCTTGATCTCATGCAACCCAAGCAATCGCTCGCGACGTTGACACAAAATACGATTGCCGCGGTAGATACCGTGCTCGAAAAAGAAATGCCGGATATGGTCCTCGTCCAAGGCGATACGACATCAACGTTTGTTGGAAGCCTTGCTGCATTTTATAGAAGAATCCCGGTAGGCCATGTCGAAGCCGGTTTGCGGACGGATGACAAAGCCAATCCCTTTCCCGAGGAGATCAACCGGAGGCTGACGAGCTGCATTGCCGATTTGCATTTCGCGCCGACAGAAACGGCCAAGAATGCGCTGCTTCGCGAGCACGTCAACCGCAAAAATATTTTTATCACCGGCAACTCGGTGATTGATGCGCTGAGAATTTCAGTGAAGAAACATTATGCGTTTGGCATCCACACGCTCACTCAGCTCGCTTCTGAGAACAAGCGCATCGTCCTCATCACCATGCACCGTCGGGAAAGCTGGGGTGAACCGATGCGCGACGCATGCAATGCGGTGAGACACCTTGCTGAGACGTACACCTCCATAAACTTTATTTTCCCGGTTCACCTCAACCCCGTGGTACGGGAAGTGGTTTACGATACACTAGGCTCGCTCGCCAATGTTTTCCTCATCGAGCCGCTCGATTATCTGGATTTCGTCAACTTGATGGCGAGATCGTATCTGATTATTACCGATTCGGGAGGAGTACAGGAAGAAGGCCCGTCACTCGGCAAACCAATTCTTGTCCTCAGAGAAGTAACGGAGCGCCCCGAAGCGGTTCGTTTCGGCACGGTGAAGCTTGTCGGATTAGACGCGAAAAAAATTATTGCCGCAGCGAAACGACTGATCGAAAACAAGGCTGCGTACGAGAAGATGGCGTCGGCAACAAACCCTTACGGTGACGGCCGCGCATCGATACGAACAGTGCAGGCTATCAAGAAATATTTCGGAATTCCCGGAAACATCGTTCACGAATTCAAACCACGGTAGGTTTTTCCATAGATGAAAAAGTACACCACGTTAGTATTTATTCTTGCGGCAATTGTTACTCTCTCACAGCGCAGCAGCGGCGAGGAATATCCTCTAAAAAAAATCCTGATCGCCGTAGAAGGCAACACCGACCTGAAAAACTACGCAATCGGCGACGGACGCCAGCTTGCAGAACTCATGGGACATTTCAATACCACGGTGACGATTAAAGGGGTCAACAAGTACATCCCGGGCGAGATAAATAATTTCGACTACACGTTTTACATCGGCTTTAATGCGCGAAACGTTGTGCCGGCAAAATTCCTGGAGGACGTGCTGGCAACCGCCAAGCCGGTTATCTGGATGAACACGGGAATGATCGAATTCTCGCAAAAATTCAATCTTCGGAAGAAATTCGGCTTCAGTGTTTCCACGCTGGATTCTCTCGACGATTTTGATATGGTAAAATCGAACAATAAGGTCTTCACCAAAGGGGAACCGAACGCAAACATCATTGAAATCACAAACCGCCGGCTCGTCAACGTTATCGCGGTTGCTTATTCAACAAAAAAACGGAGAGAGATTCCGTACATCATCAAGTCGAAGAATTTCATGTATATCGCGGATTCGCCGTTCGCTTCGGCGACCGAAAACGACCGCTATCTCCTCTTTGCCGACATGCTTCACGACATCCTCCATGAGCAGCACGAAGAGTCTCACTCGGCGCTCATCCGCATTGAAGACGTCGACCCGCTGCAAAGCCCGGACCAGCTGCGTGACATCGCCGATATTTTATCGGCACGGGGCATTCCTTTTCTTGTCGGTGTTATTCCGTTTTACGTCGACCCCGAAGAAGGGATTCGCGTAAGCCTCTCGGATAAGCCGGACTTCGTCGACGCAATCAAGTACATGACAAGAAACGGCGGGACGATTGTCATGCACGGTATCACGCATCAGTACAAAGGAACTACTGCGGTCGATTTTGAATTTTGGGACGGAAGCACGGACAAGCCGATCAAAGACGAAACAGCGGAAGGCGACGCAAAAAAAATTGAACTGGGCCTTCAGGAATTTATGAAGAACGGGCTTTCGCCGCTTATCTGGGAGACGCCGCACTACACTGCCTCCTTTACCCTTTATACTACCATTGCTAAATATTTCAGCTCGGCGATGGAGCAGCGGTTGGCCATCGAGGACGCCGACTACAGCCAGTATTTTCCCTACATCATCAACAAGGATTTATTCGGGCAGAAGATATACCCGGAAAACCTCGGCTATGTTCCGCTCAATCCGAACAAAGCCGAAAGTGAGGCCTACGTACAAACCATCATCAAGAACGCAAAGACGAACCTCTACGTCCGCGACGGTTTCGCATCGGTATTTTTTCACCCGTTCTTGGACCTCGATTTATTGAAGCAATTGGTTGATGGAATTCAAAAGCTTGGCTACACGTATATTGATTTGCGCGAACAGAAAAACTGGGTAAAAACAAAAGACAGAATTATTCTTACGGGAACTCAGAACTACACCCTTCATCTTGAAGACCAGTACTTGAACGAATCGTACTTCGACCACAGCGGAGAAATCAAGAGCAAAACAATATCAGAGAAGCGATTGAAAGGGCCCATCACGAAAACCATCGAGCTGGAACCCGGCGAACTGTACAAAGCCGAGCCTGCGGAATTTCGTGAGCGTCCCCTTTCGTTTGTTCAGAATACGGAGTACAAGCTCGCAAAGTTGTACGAAAATGTCTTTGCCAAAGAGGAAGCATGGAACGATATTCGTGCGGCCATCCTCTGGAATCATCACGTCAAGGGAGCCGCCTTTCACGACCAGTCGTCGCTGGCGGCATTGTTGCGCAATGTAAACGTTCAGGTCGATACGTTTTTCATCGGCCAGCCGCTGGATTTGTCGCGCTACAATCTGCTCATTGCGCCGTATGCATTCATCGACTCGCTGAAACAAACGGATTATGACATTATCAAGAGTTTCGTTGAAAGCGGCGGGAACATCATCACCGACACAAAAAACGATCTCTCCGAAGAACTTGGCATCAGCTTTACGCAAACGCACATCCGCGTCAGCAAAATTCTCGATCGCTATTTTCCGGAAGAAAGGATTGTGTGGCGGTACCCGGAGCTTGTCAGCAAATTTGAAACCGACGGTGTAGACGAAGTCTTCTGCGTCGACGATGTAACGGAAACGCCGATGGTCATAGGAAAGAAAATCGGCAAGGGAAAAATGATCTATTTCAATTCATCGTTCGACTCGTATTCCCAGCACGGGTACAGCCAGTACCCCTTTGCGCTGGAATACGTGAGGAAGTACTTTCATCTCCGGCCGATCGTGCGGCGCGAAAATCTGGAAATGTACTTCGACCCCGGCTTCCGGAAAACGTACAGCATCGAAACACTCATCAAACAATGGGTGAACGAGGGCATTCGCATCGTCCATGTTGCGGGATGGAATCAATTCCCGAAATACACCTATGATTACAAACGGCTCATCTCGCTCGCACACGCGAACGGAATATTGGTCTACGCATGGCTCGAGCCCCCCCAGGTGAGCAAAAAATTCTGGGATGAACATCCCTGGTGGAGGGAGAAAAACTATAAGGGGGAAGACATTCCCCCCATGTGGCGCTATGCCGTTGCTCTGGAAGACGACAGCTGTCTGGCCGTCATGTCGGATGAGTATACTAAAATTCTTAACGACTACGACTGGGACGGTGTGAATCTCGCTGAGCTGTACTTTGAAGCTGGAAAAGGGTTCGAGAATCCTGAAATTTTTGCACCGATGCATCCTTCGGCACAAAAAGAGGTAAAGAGAAAATACGGGTTCGACCTCGACTCGATCTTCAGCCCGCAATCACCGTACTACTGGAAAACAAATCCGGTCGTAACAAACGCCGTGATTGAATATAGAGTGGGGCAGTTGACGCAGGCGTACGAAACATTTCTATCGTCGTTCGCGCAAATCGCAAACGCAAAGCCGGGGTTTCAGATTGTCGTGACGGCGATGGATGCGTACGGCTCTCCGGAACTGCGGGAATATCTCGGTGTCGATATGAATCAAATTATCGCGCTGCAAAAAAAATATCAATTCGTCCTTCAGGTCGAAGACCCGGAAACTCTCTGGTCAACCGATCCTGGGCGGTATCTCGAAATGGGCAAACGATACTCCAAGATCCTCGGCGACAGCACAAAGCTTGCGTTTGACCTCAACATTGTAAACTTCAGAAAAAAAGAAGCGATCACCCCGTTTCCAACACTGATCCAGACCGGAACGGAAAGTTTTTATCTCGTGAAAGCCGCTGCGCTCGGAGCGCCGCGGTTCACAATCTATTCCGAATCAAGCATTAATCCGCAGGACATGGGTTTTCTTTCAAACGCTCTTGCAGCGAACGTCCGATACCGCTACACGAATGACGGTTACCAATTGAACTCACCGTACTCCTTCGTGTGCAAAATGCCCAAGACCATTTCCGAAATAAATGTGGACAATGTACCGCTCTCTCCGTTCAGGGATAATTTATATGTCATTCCGGCCGGAAGGCATCAGATCTCGCTGAACCGGGAGGCGGTCAACACGTTTTCCACTCATGAACTCCAGGCAAAAATTATGTCGATTGCCGGCAATTTGCTGACGGTGACGCATGGACTGCGCACCATCAACTTTGAGTACGAGTCAAGCACGCGTACGATCGCATCATTCAATGTCGCACCGTCGGCCGTCAGGGTCGACCACGAAGAATATCCCATCACTGTCATGAAGGGAAACGACTGCTTCAGCATTTTTCTCCCCACGGGCAGACATTATGTCGAACTCATCGCGGGGGATCAATTTTCATTCGGCGTGAACGTCACAAGCCTCTGGTCGACAACAGCAATCGCAATCTTCGGTGTTCTTGCCGTAAGTTCTCTTTTTTTGATGTACGTTGTCCTTAAAATCGTCAAACGCAATTATGCGCCGAGAAAGGTACTGTAAGCCATGACCGTGCTAGAAGTCGATCTGAGCTTTCTGTTCGTTATTGCCGTCATCCTTATTTGGTTCATGATTGCATATCAATTTGTGCTGACCGTGTACGGGTATATCAATTACGTCAGGTCAATGAAGGAGCGGAACGACGTCGACGAGCGGACATTTGATTTTCCGACATGCTCGATTCTCATTCCTGCCCACAACGAGGAAAAAGTTATCGGGGCAACGATCGCGTCGATGCTGGAGCTGGACTACCCAAAGGATAAATTGCGCGTCATCGTTGTGAACGACGGATCGACCGACTCTACAAAAGAGATCATCAGCGGATATGCAAAGCGCGACAGGAGAGTGGAATTGTTCGATATACCGAAAGGCGAAGGGGGCAAGGGAAAATCACGTGCGTTGAACCTGGGTGTGAAGCGCGTAACTTCGGACGTCATCGCTATCTACGATGCCGACAATACTCCCGACCGGAATTCTTTGCGATACTTGGTCGCCCAGCTTTTGCTCCACAATGAGCTTGGCGGAGTAATTGGAAAGTTCCGGACTGTCAATAAGAACCGCAATATTCTGACGAGGTTCATCAACGTAGAAACGCTGAGTTTCCAATCAATGCTGCAGGCCGGCCGCTGGCAGATGCACAGCATTGCAACGCTGCCCGGAACAAATTTCGTTATGTGGACTTCGCTCATTCGCCAGCTCAACGGCTGGGATGAAGAAGCACTCACCGAGGATTCCGAATTAAGCATCCGCATCTACGAAGCGGGCTACAAAATCAAATATATCCCGTACGCGATCACTTACGAGCAGGAGCCTCAGGAATGGAAGGTCTGGATAAAACAACGGATGCGCTGGGTCCGAGGCAACAATTATGTGGTTTCAAAGTTCCTGAAACATATCCCCAATTTCAAAAATAAGTGGCTTGCCTTCGACCTCTTGTACACGCTCGCACTCTACTATATATTTTTCGCTGCAATCCTGATCTCCGACCTCCTCTTTATTCTCAGCGGATTGAACCTGGTTGCCATTTCACTTCCGGGCCCATATACCGTTGTCTGGATTATGGCATTTTTTCTTTTCCTTGTTGAAATCATGCTCGCCATTTCCTATGACAACGAAGACAGCATCGGGAAAATCGTTCTGCTCGTCTTCATGTATTTCACCTATTGTCAATTGTGGATTTATATTGTGTTGAAGGCCGCATACACGGAATACATCAAGAAAGATACACGGTTTTGGGAAAAAACTGTGCGGTTCGATGTTTCGGGAACAGACGTAAAAGAATAAAACCAGCGAGCCGCCTTCTGTTTTGGTGCTGGCTCAATTTGTCATTCCCGCTTTCGCGGGAATGACAAATTGAGCTAGCACTTCTGTTTTTCTTTCCTTGATTCTTTTCCCAACTTTCAGCTAATTACAAGCGCTATTCATCTATCCCATTACGTGAAAGTGCCAAACCCAGTGGCGACTGTATCAACCGAAAGAAAACTCGACGACGTCGAAGCCGCACGCGAGCTGACAACGGCGTACCAATCAATCAAAAAAGAAATCGCGAAAGTAATTATCGGTCAGGATGACATTGTCGAGCAGCTCATTGTCTCCTTCCTAGCACGCGGACATTGTCTGCTCATCGGCGTCCCCGGGCTGGCAAAAACACTGCTCATAAAAACGCTTGCCGACGTCCTCGACTTGAAATTCAGCCGCATCCAATTCACCCCGGACTTGATGCCGAGCGACATCAGCGGCACGGAAATTATCGAAGAGAATATTTCAACCGGACAGAAAGCGTTTAAATTCGTGCGGGGCCCAATCTTCGGCAACATTATCCTCGCGGATGAAATCAACCGGACACCGCCGAAAACACAGGCGGCGCTCCTGGAGGCGATGCAGGAACACAGGGTAACCGCCGCCGGCCAGACGTATACGCTCGATGAGCCCTTTTTTGTCCTGGCTACGCAAAACCCGATCGAACAAGAAGGAACCTACCCGCTTCCAGAAGCGCAGCTCGACCGCTTTATGTTCAACCTGTGGCTTGAATATCCCTCCTTCAACGAGGAAATTGACATCGTCAAATCTACCACAAGCCCGTATGCGCCGGCGCTTCAGCGGGTGCTTGCGGCGGAAGAAATTATTAGATATCAGGAATTGATACGGCGCGTTCCGACGGCGGACGCAGTAGTACGCTTCGCCGTGCAGCTCGTTGCACAGACGCGACCCAAGGACGAACACTCGCCCAAATTCATAAAAGATTGGCTGACGTGGGGTGCCGGTCCAAGAGCTTCGCAATATTTGATTTTAGGGGCAAAGACGCGGGCAATACTCTCCGGCAGATACAATCCAGATGTCGAAGATGTCCGTGCGATGGCGATACCGGTGCTGCGGCACCGTATTATACCTAATTTCAACGCAGAGGCGGACGGCATAACAGCTGTCGCAATTGTGGAAAAATTGCTCACGAACGTATAACCAACTTTTACTGTTCTCGCTTGTAATAAGGACATATTCAGCGGCGATGCCGAACCTTCAGCTCGTGAACGCCACATAGAAAGAGTCTGTGATTTTCAAAAAGCAAAAAGTTATTGCTCTCCTTTTCTTTACGACCTCTATCGTCTTTCCGCAAGAACAGTCGCACAAGTGCTGGATTTACTTCCGGGATAAAGACGAAACGGTACTCCAGACTCTTTCAAAAAACGGAACGGTCCGTGAAATCTCGCAGGCCACCGGGATCACCGAGCGCGCCCTGAAACGCCGGGCAAAGGTGCTTCCAGCCGATCAGCTTATTTCAGCGGAGGATCTTCCCGTCTCCCAATCCTACATCGATCAACTTGCTCGCATCGGTATTTCCGTAGTCAATACGTCGCGGTGGTTCAACGCAGTAACGGCAATTTTGACACTTGATCAGGAGGCGCGTATCGCAACGCTGCCGTTTGTCGATCACGTCGAACTTGTTCGGACCTTTGTGGGGAAAAAATTGACGCCGCAGACTAGTCCCCTTAAAAAGGCCTCTGTCTCGCCAACTCAAAACCTACACGACTACGGACTGTCGTTTGATCAAGAGAATCAAATTGACGTCATCAATATCCATAATCTCAGAATTACGGGGCGCGGGATTCTCATCGGAATGCTGGATTCCGGATTCGATTGGAAAGTCCCCGAATCGGAAAAAAACATGGACGTTATCAAAGAATACGACTTCATTCAACATGATTCAGTGACAGCAAATCAGGTTGGCAACACGCCGATCGACGAGCCAGATCAGGATGAACATGGGACGTTAACGCTCTCCCTTGTGGGAGGAT
Organism: Bacteroidota bacterium; assembly: GCA_049578505.1. Lineage (GTDB taxonomy): Bacteria > Bacteroidota > Ignavibacteria > UBA10030 > UBA8401 > JAGVPT01. The sequence continues at coordinate 79,040 of JBAUMC010000020.1, forward strand.
ATAAAGAAGGAGAATTGGTCAGCCCCGCATTCGGGTCAAGTTTTATTCTTGCAAAAACGGAATATGTGCCGACGGAGACGAATATCGAAGAAGATAACTGGGTTGCCGGTATCGAATGGGAAGAACAAAACGGAGTTGACGTTGTGAGCAGCTCTCTCGGCTACAGTCAGTTCGACGACACCGATGCAGCTGGAAATCCTCAACACAGCTACACTCCCGCGGATATGAACGGTCACACTGCAACAACCACCAAGGCTGCCGCCATGGCGGCTCGCCTGGGTGTCGTCGTTTGCAGTGCTAACGGGAACGAGGCCGAAACAAGCTGGCATATCATGACATCGCCCGCGGACGCAGACAGCATCATCTCGGTTGGTGCAGTAAATATTTCAGGCGTATACGCAAGTTTCAGCTCGGTTGGTCCAACTGCGGATGGAAGGATAAAGCCTGATGTTTCCGCTGACGGGGTGCAGGATTATTGTGCGTTGCGTGCTCTATCTTCGTACACCAATGGTTTCGAGGGAACTTCCCTTTCAACGCCCCTCGTTGCCGGTGCGGCGGCCCTCATCTTGTCCGCCCATCCGGAACTGACGCCGGTCCAGGTGCGGGATGCGCTGCGCAATACTGCGAGCAATGCGATGTCACCGAACGATTCTATCGGCTGGGGTGTTATCGACGCTTACAAAGCGTTGCTTTACACTGGGCTTGCACTAAGCACCGACCCGGAAATCATAGTTTTAGGAGATGGCAGTACAAACGTTGTTGTTTGTGCCGCCTCGAACGCACCGATTAAAAAGAATTCCATCATGCTATCGTATTCTAGCGATGGAGGAGCAACATTTGCGT